>NZ_BOMI01000023.1 GCF_016862115.1 Paractinoplanes deccanensis | reverse complement strand
CGCGGCTTGGCGGTCGCACGGCCGGTGGCCCGCCTTGGCGGTCGCACGGCCGGTGGCGCGGCTTGGCGGTTGCGCGGCCGTGGTGCTCGGCCCGGAACGAGGCGCCGCCGCCCGATTGAGGGACGGGCGGCGGCGTCGGCCTGCCTGCGGCGTAGCGTCCCGGGCCGCCCGCGAGTCAGCGGCTGAGCAGGCGGCGCCACCAGCTGGCGCGGCGGTATCGGGGGCACTCGCAAAGTGCGCATTCGGTGCCGGAGCGGTGGTGCTCGTGGGCCTTGCGAGCGTGCCCGCACACGCAGAGTTCTTCGCCCGTGTTCACTGTGCGCTCATATGAGCGCCGACGGCCGCCACGGCCTCCATAGTAGGTCCCCCCGTTGATCAGATGCTGGGACAGAACATAGGAGCGACGCCGGGCGACCGTCAAGATCAACAATGCGGGGGGAAGTCGCTGACCGAAAGGCGGGCGCGCCCTGACCGTTCCGCGAGGCCGGGCCGGGCACGCGACCATCACGAGGCCGGGCCGGGCACGCGAGCGTCACGAGGCCGGGCCGGGCACGCGAGCATCACGAGGCCGGGCCGGGCACGCGAGCGTCACGAGGCCGGTGCCACGTGGCGGCGGACGGGCGGTCAGAAGAGGCCGTTGGCGTGCGGGAGCTCGGCGGGAATGGTGCGGAAGACCTGCCAATGGGCGACGACCTCGCCGCCGTCGACCTGGGAGAGGTCGTAGTAGGCGGTGCCGTCGTCCGCCGAGACGGTCAGGGCGAAGTCGCCCTCGGCCAGGACCTTGTGCACCGTGCCGTGGGCCCGCGAGGTGGCCAGCTTGCGGTTGGCCTCGGTGACGGCGGGGTCGGTGGCGGCGGGCTGGGTGGCGCCGGCGATCTGGCTGTCGGAGGTCTGCGGCATCAGGGCGTCCCAGTGCTCGACGAGCTTGCCGTCCGCGACGCGGAAGATGTCGAAGGCGACCAGCGGCACCGGGCCGAAGCCGTGGTAGGTGCCGTGCAGGGCGACCTCGTCGCCGTCGGTGAGGACGCGGTGCAGCTCGTACTTGAAGGTGGGCGGCAGCTGCTGGACGAGTCCGCGCAGGCCGGCGGGGCCGTCGGGGGCGAGGCTGCTGTGCTGCTTGTACGTGGGCGCGGCCCAGCGGTCGGCGGCCGACGGGTCCTTGTCCCCGAAGAGTTGGCCGACGGCGGCGAGAACGGTGTCCTTGGCATTCATGCCGCAGATCATTCGCGGATCGGGGCGCCGGCCGGACGTCCCCGCGGGAGCCGTTCCCCCAGGGGCACCGGGCGATGGCCGCAAGGGAACGCGAGGGCGCCGCGGAAGGTGGGGGCGCCGCGGAAGGTGGGGGCGCCGCGGAAGGTGGGGGCGCCGCGGAAGGTGGGGGCGCCGCGGAAGGTGGGGGCGCCGCGGAAGGTGGGGGCGCCGCGGAAGGCAGGGCCGCGCAAGACACCGCATAGGACAAGGCCAAGCCGCGGAGGGCAAGGCCGCGGAAGGGCAAAGCTAAGCCGCGAAACGCAAGGCGGCGGAGGGAGGCCCCGCCGCCGCGACAGACGAGGCGGGGGAAAGGCGGGGTCGCGGAAGACGGGGGTGGCAAAAACGCGGTGACCTCCGCCGCGAACGCGACCGGGGCCAGGCTGTGCACGCGGTGCCCCACCGGGATGGTGGCGAAGCGGGCGCCGGGGATCGCGGCGGCCACGGCGGCGAGGCGGCGTGGCGGGATCCAGCTGGACGGGCCGCCGGAGACCACCAGGGTCGGGTGGCGCACGTCGTGGAGTCGTTGCCACCAGCGCGGGTCGGCGCGCATCAGCTGGAGCACGATGGACGCCCGGACGCCCAGGCGCGGCACGTGCGGCAGCAGGGTCAGGCGGCGCGGCGGTGCGGCGAGGTCTTCCAGGATCAGGCGGGTGACGCGCTGCGGGGAGTGCAGGGCCGCGGCCAGGGACGCGTACGCCCCGACCGAGTGTCCGATGAGGACGGCTCCGCGCGGCGCCAGCGTGTCGAGCAGACCCAGCAGGTCGTCGCGCAGGGCCGTCAGCGAATAGTCGCCGGTGCGCGCGCTCGCCGCGTGGCCGCGCAGGTCGACGGCGATGGCGCGATGGCCGAGGGCGGTGAGCCGGGGCGCGAGACGCTCCCACGTGGTGGCGCTGCTTCCCGTGCCGTGCACCAGGATCGCGGGCGCGCCGTCCGGGTCGCCGGCCTCGCGGAAGCCCAGCCGGACACCGTTGACCTCGACGGTGCCGACCGTCGCCCACGTGAAAGTCACCCCTGATGTTTACCAGAAGGACACCTTGAGGCCCGGTTCTACGGTTCTCTCGTGAAGATCTTGGCGTGGGTGCTGGTCGTGCCGGGTGCCGCCTGGGCCGTGCTGCGGGTGAGTGGCTGGAGTCCGGGTGCCGTCGTGGTGGTGCTGCCCTTCACCCCGTACGCCATCGGGTGGTCCTTGATCTCGCTGGGGGTGGCGCTGAGCGTGCGGCGGTGGCGGGCGGCCGTGGTGGCGGGGGTGGGTGGCGCGCTGCTGGTGGCCTGCGTGGCGCCGCGGGTGCTGCCGGATCGTGACCGGGGGCCGGCCGACGGCGTCGCGGTGCGGCTGCTGAGCGCCAACATGCTGCGGGGCGGGGCGGACCCCGAGGCGATCGTCCGGCGGGTGCGGGACGGCAACGTCAGCGTGCTGACGGTGCAGGAGTTCACCGCGGGCGGTCAGGCGGCGCTCACGGCGGCCGGGCTCGATCACTTGCTGCCGTACGCGTCGACGGCGCCGCAGCGGGCCACCGACCCGTTCGGGACCACCGGGTCGGCCGTCTACTCGCGGTTCCCGTTGAGCGACAAGGGTTTCCGGCTCAACGAGGGTGGTTTCCAGCAGGCGTACGCGACGGTGCGCGCGCCGGGCGCGGTGCCGGTGGCCGTGGAGTCGGTGCACCCGGCCGCCCCGTACGCCCTCGACGTCCTCGACGACTGGCGCGAGGACCTCGCGGCCCAGCCGGCCCCGGACCCGGACGGCCCGCCCCGCGTGCTCGCCGGCGACTTCAACGCCACGCTGGACCATCCGCAGCTGCGCGCTCTCGTGGGCCGCGGCTACCGCGACGCCGCGGCCACCGCCGGCCGGGGCCTGGTGCCGAGCTGGGGACCGTACGGGTACCGCCCGATCCCGCCGATCACCATCGACCACGTGCTGGTGGACCGCCGCCTCGGCGTGCGCGGCTTCACCGCGTACGACCTGCCCCGCAGCGACCATCGCATGATCCTCGCCGCCCTGGTCGTGCCCGCGGACCCGTTCTCGATCTAATCGACAAGTATTGATATCTCGGACACATTGGCGTAATACTGCTGGGAGCGCTCCCACCCCCCGTAAGACGAGGAATGGAGGACGTATCGTGCGTCTGCACCAGTCCAGAAAAACCGGCCGGCATCCCGTACGGGTGCTCGTCGTGCTGTTCGCCCTGGTGGCCGCCGCGCTGCCCTGGGCCGGCAGCGCCCAGGCACACGGCACCATCGTCAACCCCGCGACCCGCGCCTACCAGTGCTGGAAGACCTGGGGAAGCCAGCACATGAACCCGGCCATGCAGCAGCAGGACCCGATGTGCTGGCAGGCCTTCCAGGCCAACCCCGACACCATGTGGAACTGGATGAGCGCGCTGCGCGACGGGCTCGGCGGCCAGTTCCAGGCGCGCACGCCCGACGGGCAGCTCTGCAGCAACGGCCTCACCCGCAACAACTCGCTGAACCAGCCGGGCGCCTGGAAGACCACCAGCGTCAGCCGGAACTTCACCGTCCAGCTCTACGACCAGGCGAGTCACGGCGCCGACTACTTCCGCGTCTACGTGAGCAAGCAGGGGTTCAACCCAGCCACCCAGAGCCTCGGCTGGGGCAACCTCGACTTCATCACCCAGACCGGCCGGTACGCGCCGGCGCAGAACATCTCGTTCAACGTCTCGACGTCCGGCTACACCGGGCACCACATCCTCTTCATCATCTGGCAGGCCTCCCACCTGGACCAGGCCTACATGTGGTGCAGTGACGTGACCTTCTCCTGATCGGCACGACCGTTCCGGCCCGGGGCGTCGCCTGGCGCCCCGGGCCTCCACGCGAGAGGGCGAAGACATGGGATCCCCGTGGTACCGAAGCCGCTACACGGGCGTGGCGGCCATCCTGCTGGCGGTGTCGGCCGGCGCCGTCGTCCTGGCCGACTCGGCCTCACCCGAGCCGCCGGACCTGGGCCGGCAGCTCATGACCCGCATGCGGACCACGCTCGAACAATCGGATCCGGGACAGCACAACCACGCGGGACATGGGGCCACCGCGGCCGAGGCCCCGGTGATCTGCGGAGTCCGCGTCTACGGCCACGAGCCGTCCACGGCGACCGCGCTCGCCGACGTGCGCACCGTCTACGGCTTCCACCTCTGCGGCGTCGCCGAGCCCGGCCGCCCCTGGGACGTGGCGGTCAAGCTGGCCGGCCCGGTCATCCTCGACATGGCCACCGACCCGCCGGGCATCCAGGTGGTCGAGGCGACCGAGGACACCAAGTACATCGACCGGCTGCGCCAGATGTTCCCGCCGAAGTACGCCGAGGTGGCACAGCGCGAGGCCCTGTCCGACACCGAGATGACGGACCTGCGCCGCCGCTACGACGACGCGTCCGGCCTCTGACCCACGCCGTCCGCGGCAACCTGACCGTCGCCTTCGCGGAGCTGAACGACGCGCTGCCGGAGGAGCAGCAGAAGGCCGGCTACCAGGCCGCGACGGAACGGTTCCTGGACGAGCTCGTCTTCCCCCGGCCTGCGCGGACACGGCATGGAGGCCGGCTGGAACCGGAACCCGGCCAGCCGGGTCCGGGTGACCGGCGGGAGTCACGCCGCCGCTTCCGCTGCGCCGGCCGGGCCGGCGCGTTCGCGGGCAGCCTGTCGAAGGACGGCCCGCGCGGCGTCGTCAGCCGCAAGCTCTTCATCGGCCGGACGCTAGGCGCCCATCGACAGACGACGATCAGAGCGAGGTACGAGAAACGTCAAGCCGACCGGCGGGAAGGCCGGCGGCGCGGGCCACCGCGAGCCGGCCGGTGCGGCTGCGGCCGTAGGCGACCAGGGCGGCGGCCTCGGCGAGGGCCTGCCGCGTGCGCTCGTCGTGGCGGGGACCGTCGGCCTCGGCCATCCACCGGTCGAGGCGCAGCGAGCGGGTCAGCTTCACCTGATGGTCCCCGAAGTACGACCAGACGCGCCGCTCCAGCGACACGTTGACGGTCGCCACCGCGGGCAGGGTCCGCGTCCAGGCGGCATGCTGCTGCCACCGAAAGGTCTTCGGGCTGGTGGCGCGCCGGATGGTGACCCCGAGGAAGCGGATCTTGCGGCGGATGACCGGCCACGGCTCCCGCTCCTGCTCGACCCAGTCGCGGATCAGCGTGAACAACTCGGTGAACGTCGCGCCGCCGTCGACCACGTCGACCAGAACCGCCGGCCGGTCCCGGCGAGCCAGCGCGTGCGGAGTCAACCCGGCCAGCTCGAGGAACTCGCGCCCCCGGGCGATCTCCGCGGCGGTCAGCGCGCGTGACCGCGTCCGCCGGCCGGTTCCCACCGGCGGACGCTGGAACGACAACGGCAGCCGGTGCAGACGGCGCACGCCGGCCTGCCTGGCGAGCACACCACTGAGCAGGTCGAACATGGAGTCCAGCGACCTGCCGACAAAGAAGAGGTCGCCGTCGCCGCTGCGGGCCAGCACCTTGCCGGAGCAGGCGACGAGGTCCGGCAGGAACCACAGGTCGGGGGGCACGGCATCGTCGAGCAACGATCCCAGCTGATCGGGAGTGACCAGATCCCAGCGGAAGGGCACCGACGCCATCGCACCATGATGCCGGGCCGCCGGGAGCGCGACATCCCAATTACGCCGGCACGATCGGGGCCCGCGCGTCAGCTGACCAGGGTTTGGGTGCCCAGGGCGATCGCGAGCGCCAGCTTCTCCGCGTCCTCGGTGCCGGGCTCGGCCGTGTAGACGGTGATGCGCAGGTCGTCGCCCGCGACCACGAGGGTGTCGCAGTCGAGGGTGATGCGGCCGACCGCCGGGTGGTCGACGGTCTTGGTGCGGGAGGTGTCCGCGTTCGAGACCGGTGCCGGTGACTGCCACAGCTCGGCGAAGCGGGGGCTCTGCGCCGTCAGGTCGGCGATCAGGCGTTTGAGGTCGCGGTCGGCGGGATAGCGGGCCGCCGTCATGCGCAGGTCCGCGACGAGCAGGGCCTGGAAGCGGGCCTTCTCCTCGGGCGTGTGCACGGCACGGCCGGGCGGACCGACCAGGTTGCGCCAGACGCCGTTGCGCTGGGGGCCGCGCCAGGCCGTGGTGTCGCCCATCAGGGCGTCGTAGGGGCGGTTGGCCAGGACCAGGTTGTACGCGGCGTCCTGCACCACGACGGGGGTGTGCGCGAGGCGGTCGAGCATGCGGTGCACGCTCGGGGCGACGTGGCTGGGCACCACGTCGCGGCCGGGCGGTTGCAGGCCGGCGAGGCGGAACAGCAGCTCGCGTTCCGTGCCGGAGAGCCGCAGCGCGCGGGCCAGCGCCTCCACCACCTGCGGCGACGGCGAGGTGGAGCGGCCCTGCTCGAGGCGGGTCAGGTAGTCGACCGAGATGCCGGTCAGGGCGGCCAGTTCCTCGCGGCGCAGGCCGGACGCGCGGCGGCGGCCGCCGGCGGGCACGCCGACCGACTCGGGGACCAGGCGGTCGCGCCAGCGGCGTACGGCCTGTCCGAACTCCCACGGTTCCACCAGCCCAGTCTGGCTCAGGGCCGCGCCGATTGTGGTGGCCCTGTCAGTCCTACCGAACGGGGAATAGGCGCGCGGCGCAGCGGGTTGGCCCGGTCGTGCGCGAGGCAGCGGTCGTGGTCATCGGTGGCGGTCAGGCGGGGCTGTCCGCCGCGTACCACCTGAAGCGCCACGGCGTCGATTTCGTCGTGCTGGACGCCGCGCCGGCGCCGGGCGGGGCGTGGCTCGACCGGTGGGAGTCGCTGCGCATCGCGACCGTCAACGGCATCTTCGACCTGCCGGGCTTCCCCAAGCCGCCGCTCGACCCGGCCGAGCCGAGCCGGGTCGCTGTGCCCCGCTACTTCGCCGACTTCGAGCGGGCCGCCGGGCTGCCGATCCTGCGCCCGGTGCGGGTCACCGCCGTGCGGCCGGCGCCGGACGGGACGCTGGTCGTCGAGTCCGGCCACGGAGCGTGGTCCACCCGGGCGATCATCAACGCGACCGGCACGTGGACCAATCCGGTGCGGCCGCGCTATCCGGGGCAGGAGACGTTCGCCGGGCTTCAGCTGCACACCCACGACTACGTGTCGGCCGAGCAGTTCGCCGGGCTGCGGGTCGCGGTCGTCGGCGGCGGCATCTCGGCGATCCAGCAGCTGGAGGAGATCTCGCGGGTCGCCACCACGTCCTGGTACACGCGGCGCGAGCCGGTCTTCCGGGACGGGGTGTTCGACGGCACCGGGATCATCGCGAAGGTCATCGCGGACGTGGAGGCGGGGCGGCCCACGGGCAGCGTCGTCTCGTACACCGATCTGGCCTGGACCCCGTACGCCCTGGCCGCGAAGGAACGCGGCGCGCTGGAGCGCCGCCCGATGTTCACCGCGATCGAGCCGCACGGCGTGCGCGAGGCCGACGGGTCCTTCACCGCCGTCGACGCGATCCTCTGGGCCACCGGCTTCAAGGCGGCCCTCGCCCACCTCGGCCCGCTGCACCTGCGCAACGAGCACGGGGGCATCCGCATGATCGGTACGAGGGTGGCCGCCGACCCGCGCGTCCACCTGATCGGCTTCGGCCCGTCGCAGTCCACGGTCGGCGCCAACCGCGCCGGCCGCCAGGCGGTCACCACGCTTCTCCGGGAGGTCCTGACCCATGTCTGACTTCGATCCGCGCGCGCTGCTCGCCGAGAGCCGTCTCGGCGTGCTGGCCACCATCAAGGCGAACGGGATGCCGCAGCTCTCCCCGGTCACGCCGTTCTACGACCGCGACGCCGAGCGCGTCTACGTGTCGATCACCGACAGCCGCGCGAAGACCGCGAACCTGCGCCGCGACCCCCGCGCCGCCCTGGAGGTCACCAGCCCCGACGGCCGTTCGTGGGCGACCGCCGAGGGTGGCGTCGAGCTGATCGGCCCCGGCACGGATCCGCGGGGCCCCGAGGTGGCGGCGCTGGTCGACTACTACCGCCGGGCCGCCGGCGAGCACCCCGACTGGGACGAGTACCGCGCGGTGATGGTCTCGGACCGCCGGGTGCTGATGGTGCTCAAGGTCGAGCACGTGTACGGCCAGAGCCTGGGCTGATCAGGCGCCGTACCGCTCGTACGGGACGGTCCAGTCGCCGAGCCCGTCCCAGGCCGGCAGCTCCTTGGGGCTGTGGGTGACCTCGACGACGTCGCCGACGAGGAAGTTGTCGTAGACCCACTTCGCGTCGGCGGTGCTCAGGTTGACGCAGCCGTGCGACAGGTTGGCCGAGCCGAGCGACCCGTTCCACGGCGCCGCGTGCAGGAACTCGCCGGAGTAGGAGATGCGGGTGCAGTGGCGGCCCGTTCTGCGTCCAGAAGTGGATCTGCTCGCCGGTGCCGATCGTGGTGACGTCGGCGGTGCCGGGGGTCACGGTCAGGCGTACGGGAGCGACCTTACGTCGTTGAACCACGCCCCCAAGACGTCTGTCCCGCCCCTGATGTTGAGTTCAGAAGCCCGGTGTGGTGAGCGCGATGACCAAGGACGAGGTCCAGTCCGGGTCGCGCAGGCGGTCGCCGTAGACCTCGCGGAGCTGGGTCATGCGGTAGCGCACCGTCTGGGGGTGGATGAACAGCTCGGCCGCCACCTCGTCGCGGCGGCCCTGGTGGCGCAGCCAGCTGCGCAGGGTCTCGGCCAGCTTGGCGGCGGCGGCCGTGGGGGCGGCGGACAGCGGCGCCAGCACCTTGGCGCGCAGGTCGGCCAGCGCCTGCGGGTCGGCGGTCAGCACCAGCTCGGCGAGGTGGTCCTCGGTGTCGACGACGCCGGGGGTGGCGGGCAGGGTGGGCAGCTGCGAGGTGCGCAGCGCGCGATCGTACGACTCCTTGACGCGCAACCACGGCCGTGCGGGACCGGCCACCGCGCTCTGGCCGCGGAGCAGGCCCAGCAGCGCGGCGCGGGAGCTGCCGTCCACGTCGGGCACGAGCAGCACCTCGCCGAGCTGAAGCGTGCGGCGGTCGAGCAGGTCGACGACCGTGCGGGCCGCGTGCTCGGGCACGAGGACGGCGGTCAGCGTGCGCGGCGGCGACCAGTCGGCCTGCTGGGCGGCCGCGGCCACGACGTGCTCGGGCTCGCCGGCGAGCAGCGCCTGGGTGAGCTGTTCCAGGTGGCGGATGCGGGCGCGGCCGGAGGAGGCCAGCTCGTCGGCGTGGCCGGCCACGCTGGCGGCGGACAGCTCGTCGATGTAGGCGAAGACGAGCTCGGCGAAGTGGGCGACGGTGGCGGCCGGCTGGCCGGCCTCGACGCTGATGGCGGCCAGCTCGTGCCAGGCCACGCGGGCGCCGACCCGGTAGGCGGCGAGCAGCGATTCGAGGCTGCGGCCGTTGCGGGCCTCGCCGCGGCCCAGCGCGTACGCCCCCTCGAGCGCCGGCGCCAGCGGTGACTGCGGCTCGGGCGCGTAGGCGCGCGAGACCAGCTCGAGGAAGGTGCCGAGCGCGGCCCGGACGGCCCGCTCGATCTTGGGACCGAGGTCACCGGCGAACGGCTCGGCGTACGCCGGAACGTCGGTCATGATCGCATCGATGGTCTGCGTGGCGACGTGGGGCAGGCGCTGCTTCAGCGGCGCGACCACCTCGGGCGTCAGCCGGAAAGCTCTGACATCTGGAAGAGCGTCACTCATCGTTTAATCGCCTCGTCTTGTCTTCCGCGAACAAAAAACACGGCCGAGTTCACTTCTTGCGGTCAGGAATCTACCTCCGGGACGCAGCAAGCTTGTTACGTGGCTGTAATGCACAACATGCGAACCGGCGCCTGGCGCGTCGTGGAGCTGATCACGACGCCGGTGGTGCCGGCCGACTACCTCGACGTGATCGCCCCGCTGCGCAATCCCCGCGTCCTGCGCGCCAAGATCGACGCCGTCCGTCCCGAGACGGCCAACAGTGTCTCCCTGCTCCTGCGGCCCGGCCGCGGCTGGGCGTGGCACGAGCCCGGGCAGTACGTCCGGGTCGGCGTGGACGTCGACGGCGTCCGGCTCTGGCGGTCGTACTCGATCACCAGCTCGCCCCGGCGCCGCGACGGCCGCATCTCGATCACCGTGAACGCCGTGCCGGACGGCGTCGTCAGCACCCACCTCGTGCGCCACGCCAAGCGCGGGATGATCCTGCACCTCGACCCGCCCACCGGCGAGTTCACGCTCGGCGATCCCCGCCCGGCGAAGGCCCTGTTCGTCACCGCGGGCAGCGGCATCACCCCGGTGATGGGCATGCTCCGCAGCGCGCTGCACGAGCTGCCCGACGTCGTCGTCGTCCACTCGGCGGGCACCCGCGAGGCGGTCGTCTTCGGCGCCGAGCTGCGCGCCCTGGCCGAGCGCGGCCGGATCCGGCTGATCGAGCGGCACACCCGCGCCGACGGGCGGATCAAGCCGGCCGACCTGGACGAGCTGGTGCCCGATCTCTTCGAGCGCCAGGCCTGGGCCTGCGGGCCCAACGACATGCTCGACGACCTGGAGACCCACTGGGCCGACGCCGGCCACGAGCAGCTGCTGCGCACCGAGCGCTTCCGGCCCACGCTGATCAGCGGCTCCGGCGGCGGCACCGTCACCTTCGCCCAGTCCGGCACGGTCGTCGAGACCGACGGCTCCGAGCCGCTGCTCGACTCCGGCGAGGCGGCCGGCGTGCTCATGCCCTCCGGCTGCCGGATGGGCATCTGCTTCAGCTGCGTCGTCCCGCTGCGTGAGGGCGCCGTGCGCGACCTGCGCGACGGTCAGCTCACCGTCGCCGAGCCCGGCGACAGCATCCCCGTACAGACCTGTGTCTCGGCCGCCGCCGGCCCCTGCACCATCGAACTCTGAAGCACCCGGAAGAGGACCTGCATGACCACGATCCAGCGCAAGGAATCCAACCCGATCGCCCACCTCACCCCCGAGGACATCGAGCGGATCGGCATCGAGCTCGACGCCATCCGCGACGAGGTCATGGGCAGCCGGGGCGAGCGCGACGCCGCGTACATCCGCCGGGTGATCGCCTGGCAGCGCGGGCTGGAGCTCGGCAGCCGCGGGATCCTGCTGTTCTCCCTCTTCCCGCCGGCGTGGCTGGTCGGCACCGCCGCGCTGTCGGTCGCCAAGATCCTCGAGAACATGGAGATCGGGCACAACATCCTGCACGGCCAGTGGGACTGGATGCGCGACCCTAAGATCCACTCGACGAAGTGGGAGTGGGACCACGCCTCCCCCGCCGAGCAGTGGAAGCACTCGCACAACGAGCTGCACCACACGTACACGAACGTGGTCGGCAAGGACAACGACCTCGGGTACGGCATCATGCGCGTCGACGAGCAGCAGCCCTGGCACCCGATGCACCTGGGCCAGCCGCTCTGGAACTTCATCAACGCGTGCTTCTTCGAGTACGGCATCGCCGCGTACGACCTCGAGCTCGGCAAGAACATGGCCACCAAGGAGCGCCGCCGCGACCCGAAGTTCCGCGCCGCGCTCAAGGCGGTCCGCAAGAAGATCGGCAAGCAGGTGCTGAAGGACTACGTCGTGCACCCGGCGCTGTCCGGCCCGTCGTTCCTGCACACGATCGCGGCCAACGCCACGGCCAACCTGGTCCGCAACCTGTGGAGCCACTCGGTCATCATGTGCGGCCACTTCCCCAGCGGCGTCGAGACCTTCGAGAAGACGTCCATCGACGGCGAGACGCGCGGCGAGTGGTACCTGCGCCAGATGCTCGGCTCGGCCAACATCAGCGGCAGCAAGGCCATGCACATCATGACCGGCAACCTGTCGCACCAGATCGAGCACCACCTGTTCCCGGACATGCCCAGCAACCGCTACGCCGAGATCGCCCCCAAGATCAAGGACCTGTTCCAGCGGTACGGGCTGAGCTACACCAGCGGTCCGCTGCCCAAGCAGGTCGCGTCCGCGTGGTGGAAGGTGATCCGGCTCTCGCTGCCCAACAAGCCCGTGCCCGCGGCCGCCGAGCCCGCCGAGGCCCCGGCGGCGGCTCCCACGGCCAAGGTCCCCGCGACCCGCTGGCGCCGGGCCCAGGCCCCGGTCACGTCCGCCTGACCGCCCGGCTCATGTGACGCTCGATCCGGCCGTCCTCGACGGCCCGGATCCAGATCTCGGTCACCCGAGGGTCCGGCGCGCCGCGCACGGAGCTCCGCAGCTGCGCCTTGGTCAGCCGGTAGGTGTCGGGCGGGATCTCGGCCAGCGTCGCGGCCCGGGCCAGGGCGGCGTCCAGCGAGCCGATCTCGTCGATGTGGCCGGCGGCCAGCGCCTCCTCGGGCGTGAGCGCCGCGCCGGTGAGCACCGCCCGGCGCGCGGCCCGGCCGCCCAGGGCGTGGCCGAGGATCTCCAGCGCGCTGGGCGGGAACGGCACGCCGACCAGCAGCTCGGTCACGCCGATCGTGCCGGCGGCCATGACCCGCTGGTCGCAGGCCGCCGCCAGGATCGCGCCGCCGGCGAGGGCGTGCCCGTTGACGGCGGCCACGGCCGGCTTGCCGAGCGTGAACACGGCGAGGAACGCGGCGTCGAGCGCCGGCAGGAACTCGCGGACGTAAGCGGCGCCGCCGTCGAGGATCCGCCACAGGTCGACGCCGGCCGAGAACGCCCGGCCGGCGCCGGTCAGCACGACGGCGCGCGCGTCACCGCGGTCGAGGCCGGCGAAGACCTCGGCGATGCCGTGCAGCAGGTCGAGGTCGAGCGCGTTGACCTTGCCGCGTTCGAGCCGCACGACCGCGATGCCGTCGCGGTCGCCGACCCGGATCCCCTCGGTTCTCGGCATCAGCGGATCGTCGCAGCCGGCGGCTCGCCGATCAGTCGGATCGAGGACGGCCCGGTCAGCCCTGCGGATTGCTGCCCTTGCCGTCGAGCCAGAGCGTGTCGGACGCGTCGCGGTGGCTGCCGGTGGCGCCGACGTGCTTGGCGTCGATCTTCGGCCCGTTCTTGATGACGTGCACGAGCGCCATCGCGTGCCCGCGGCCCAGCCCGTAGTCGTCCTTGAGCCAGGCGATGATCTCGCCCGCCTTCACGCCGGGCTGGTCGAGGCCGCGCTCGCCGGCCCGGTCGACGAGCTGCCGGGGCGTCAGGCCGGTCTTGGTCTCGATGGTGTCGAGGTACGCCTGGAAAGACATCGTGATCTCCTCCGTCGTGGTGCCCCTACGATGCTCGGCGCGGCGACCACGGCCTGGCCTTTCGACGTGGATCGAAAGGTGGTGCGCTTCCGGCTGGGCACGGCGGACCTGTCCCAGATCACCTTCGCGGTCTCGCCCGGCCACGTCACCTGGGCCGGCGACGAGGTGCACGTGCGCGTGCTGCACTACGGCGCCGTCATCGACTGCGAGGGCAGCGGCCTCACCCTCGTCCCGTCGGTCATGTCCACCCCGCGATGCGCCGTCATCACCGAGCGCGGCGCCCAGCCGACGCTGTTCTATCCGGCGCACGGCGTCACCGAGACCTGGACCGGCGACGGCACGACGGCCGCCGCGGCCCTGACCGCCCTGCTGGGCGAGGGCCGGGCGCGGGTCCTGCTGTGCCTGGACGGGCCGCGCTCCACCTCGGAGACCGCCGCCCTGTGCGGCCTGGCCGTCTCGACCGCCTCGCACCACCTCGCCGTCCTGCGCGGCGCCGGCCTGGTCGACAGCACCCGGGCCGGCGCCGCGGTCCGGCACTCCCGCAGCGTGCTGGGCGAGGCGCTGACCTCGCGGCAGTGACCGCTCAGCCCGCGTACATGCCGCTGATCAGCGACTGCCAGGTCATCGGGCCCACGATGCCGTCGACGGCCATGGCGGGCTCGTCGTTGTCGTGGAGGAACTGCTGCCAGTCGAGCACGGCGGTCTCGGTGATCGGGCCGAAGATGCCGTCGACGGCCGGGGCGTTGCCCGGGTCGCCGGACTGGTTGCGGTACTGGAACTCGTCCTGCACGGCGCGCACGGCGTCGCCGCGGTCGCCGAGGCGGACCGTGACCACGAGGGCCTTCCAGGTCAGCGGGCCGACGATGCCGTCGACGGCGAGCTTCTTGGACTTCTGGAACGCCCGTACGGCCGCGTCGGTCTTGGGGCCGAAGTCAGCGTCCACGGTGACGGTGTGCCCGCGCGCCCGCAGGTGATATTGCAGGCTCGGCACCGGGTGCCCCTTGTCGCCCTGCCGAACCAGCGGCCACGGCTGAAGCGCCATCTCGATCATCTCCTCGGCCGGCGGCCACCCCCGGGCCGCCCGGCACCGCCATCGTGACGCCGCGTGGCGATCGACTCACGTCTCGGTCGCGGTCCCGACAGCGGCGAGCGCGTTCATGGCACGGTCGAGCAGTTCCTCGCGGGCGACGGTGCCGTCGCACGCCTCCCAGGCCTCGAAGGAGGCGTTCAGGCAGGCGATCGCGGACGCGACGAGGGCACGCGGCACGGGATCGCCTGCGCCGCGTGGCTGTTTCCAGGCCGCGACCAGCAGGTCCTCCCATTTCTGCTGCTTGTCGCGGTAGCGGGCCATCATCGTCGGGTTGCCCTTGAGCATGCGCTGGAAGGTCAGGGCGCGCTCGGGCGCGTCCGCGTTGATCTCGAGGAGCACGTCGAAGGCGCGGCGCAGCGACACCCACGCGTGCTCTCCGGCGGGGCGGGCGGCGAAGGCGGCGGCGAGGCCGGGGCCGAGGTCCTCGAGCCAGGTGAGGACCACGTCCTCCTTGGTGCCGAAGTAGCGGAAGAACGTGGTGCGGGACAGGCCGGCCTCGGCGGCGATCTGCTCGACGGTGGTGTTGTCGCAGCCCTGCTCGGCGAAGAGCCGCGTCGCGACGGCGCTGACCTCGTCGCGCATGGCGCGGCGGGTGCGGTCGCGCAGGGTGCCGCGCTGCCTCGGTGTGTCACTCACGACAGCAGTTTAGCTCCGTCTCAAAGTGGTACTCAGTACCAAAGTGGGTTACGGTCCGTTAAGTCCCCGCCATCGAGCAACGAGGAACCACCGTGAAGCTGTTCACCCCTCTCGACCTGGGCGCCATCCGCCTGCGCAACCGGCTCGTGATGGCGCCGCTGACCCGGATCAGGGCGGGTGAGGAGGACGGCGTCCCCGGCGACCTGCTCGTCGAGCACTACCGGCAGCGCGCCTCGCTGGGCCTGATCGTGACCGAGGGCACCTGGCCGGTGCGCGAGGGGCGCACCTGGATCGGCCAGCCCGGCATCGAGACCGCCGAGCAGGTCGCCGGCTGGCGCCGGGTCACCGACGCCGTGCACGCGGCCGGCGGCGCGATCGTCATGCAGGTCATGCACGGCGGCCGCATCTCGCACCCGGCGGTCGGCGGCACCACGCACGCCGTGGCGCCCAGCGCGATCGCCGCGCCCGGCGAGATCCGGGTGCCGGGCGGCAAGGCCGAGCTTCCGGTGCCGCACGCGCTGACCCGCGACGAGATCGCCGCCGTGGTGGCGAAGTTCGCCGCCGGCGCCCGCAACGCCATCGCGGCGGGCATGGACGGCGTCGAGATCCACGGCGCGAACGGCTACCTGATCCACCAGTTCCTCTCCCCCGCCGCGAACACCCGCACCGACGAGTACGGCGGCTCGCCGGCCCACCGCGCCCGGCTCGCCGTCGAGGTCGTCACCGCGGTCGCCGAGGCGATCGGCGCCGACCGCACCGGCATCCGGCTCTCGCCCGAGCACAACATCCAGGGCGCGCTGGAGACCGACCCGGCCGATGTCGCGGCGACGTACACGGCCCTGGCCGAGCAGATCGCGCCGCTCGGGCTCGCCTTCGTCGACATCCTGCACGCCGACCCGGCGGGCGAGCTGGTGCAGAAGCTGCGGCACGCGGCAGCGGCGCCGGCGATCGTCAACACCGGCTTCGGCGTGACCACCACCCGCGAGGAGGCGATCCGGCTGGCCGAACAGAACGTCGGCGACGCGGTCGCGGTCGGCCGCGCCGTCATCGCCAACCCCGACCTCGCCACCCGGTGGCAGCGGGACGCGGAGGAGAACACCCCCGACCCGAGCACCTTCTACGTCGGCGGCGCCCGCGGCTACACCGACTACCCGACCCTCTGAGCCTTCTGGGAGCACCGATGAAAGCGGCTGTCTACTACGAGAACGGCGGACCGGAGGTCCTGCGCTACGAGGAGGTGCCGGACCCGGTGCCCCAGGCCGGCCAGGTGCTGCTGCGCGTCGAGGCGGTCAGCGTGCAGGGCGGCGACCTGCTGCACCGGCAGGCCACCCCGATCCCGTCCGCGCCGCACATCGGCGGCTACCAGGCCGCGGGCACGGTCGCCGCGGTCGGCGAGGGCGTCACCTCGGTGCGCGCGGGGCAGCGCGCGGTCGCGTTCATGATGGCCGGATCGCACGCGGAGCTCGCCGCGGTGCCGGAGCACAACGTGTACGTGGTTCCGGACGACATGGACGCGCGGGTCGCGGCCGGCATCCCGGTCGAGTTCGGCACCGCCGACGACTGCCTGTTCGAGTTCGGCCGGCTGCGCTCCGGCGAGACGGCGCTGATCCAGGCCGCGGCCGGCGGGGTCGGCCTCGCCGCCGTCCAGCTGGCCAAGGCCGCCGGCGCCACCGTGATCGGCACGGCCTCCAGCGACGACAAGCTCGCCCGGCTCGCCGAGTACGGCCTCGACCACGCGATCAACTACAGGAACGAGGACGTCGTCGAGCGCGTCCGGCAGATCACCGGCGGCCGCGGCGTCGACCTGGTCGTCGACTCGGTCGGCGGGCGCACGCTGGAGGGCAGCATCAACGCGCTCGCCTACCGCGGCCGGATCAGCTGGGTCGGGATGGCCAGCCGCGACCCGTACGCGCCGCGGCTCGGGCCGCTGATGGGCAAGAGCGCGTCGCTCAACGGCGTCTACTTCGGCGGCGAGATGGGGCACGACCCGGCCCGTACCCGTGCCCTGATCGAGAGGCTGATCGGCCGGGTCGCCGCCGGCGAGCTGCGGGTCGTGATCGACCGGGAGTTCCCGCTCGCCGAGGCCGCCGAGGCGCACCGCTACATCGAGAGCCGCGCCGCGTTCGGGCGGGTGCTGCTCATTCCCTGATCGGGTGAGCGGGATTGCGGGGGCTCCGGCGCATCCGGCAGCGTGGCGGGGTGCCTTCGGGGCGAGCCATGCTTCGCGTCCAGCCCGGTGACCACATCAGTGCTGCCTTCGCGTCGACCTCCGCGTTCACCGGGACCACCCTGGCCTTCGCCGAGCAGGCGGTCGCCGCGCGCGCCCGCCTGCTGATCTTCCCGGGCGGCGATCTCCGGGACGACCTGGAGGCGTACCGGAACGTCGTCGGATGCCGCAGCCGGGCGCTGCTCGCGGCCGTGCACCGGGGCCAGGTGCTGGTCGGCGACAGCCGGGAGGTCCAGTGGGGGCCCGGCCGGCTCGACCCCGCCTACCTGTACGAGGTGTACGCGGCGGCGACCCGCCAGGCCGTCGCCGCGGGCTTCTCCGGCCTGTGGGTCAGCGTCGACATGACCTGGGCGGCCGCCGCCGACCCCGAGGCCCTGGTCGCCTTCGAGGCGGGCGCGTCGGCGCTGTTCACCGACCGGGAGCTGACCGCGGTCTGCCAGTACGACACCCGCGTCTTCGACCGCCGCTGGGTCGCCGCCGCCTGCCAGGCCCATCCCGCCGGCCCGGCGAGCCCGTCGCCGCTGCGCCACCGGCTCCAGGACGACGGCCGGACGCTCGCCTTCTCGGGCGAGGCCGACCTGGCCAACGCGGGCGCCTTCGCGGCGATGCTGCGCCGGCTACGCCCGGGTGGCACCCTCGACATCACCGGGATGACGTTCCTCGACGCGCGCGCCCTCGCCGAGATCGCCCGCACCGCCCGCGAGAACGCCGGCCTGCGGATCCGGGCCGGCCGCACCCACCTGCACCTGCTCGACCTCATCCGGGACGCCGGGGTCCGCCACGAGTGAGGCGAAGTCGGCGAGCAGCGCGTCGCGGCGGTCCGCGAGCCACGCCAGCACGACCCGGTTGGGCGGGATGTCCCCGACGCGGGCATAGGTGACGTCCGGCCGCGTGTAGAACGTCGCCGTCGACAGCGGCAGCACCGCGACGCCGCGGCCGGCGGCCACATGCTCCAGCTTCTCCTCGACGGCGAGCGCCGGCACCGGCTCGGCCGCGACGGTGGCGACGTCACGCCACTCCGGCACCGCCTCGGGGTCCTGCAACAGCCGCTCGGCGGCCAGGTCGCGGACGGACACGGACTCCTTGCCGGCCAGCCGGTGCCCCGCGGGCAGCACCACCACACGCGGCTCGGCGAGGACCGGCCGCACGGTCAGGCCGCGCCGGTCGGCGGGCAGCCGCAGGTAGCTCACGTCGGCGCGGCCGTCGCGCAGCACCTCGACCTGGTCGTGCCAGCTGGTCCGCAGCACCTCGACGGCCAGCCCCGGATGTCGTTCCCGCAGCCGCCGCACCGCATCGGTGACGATCAGGCCCGGCATGAAGGCGACGACGAACCGGCCGGCCTGCGTCACCCGGCGGCGTAGGGCCTCGGCGGCGGCCAGCAGCGGTTCGGCGTCCGCGAGCAGCTGCCGGCCCGCGGCGGTCAGCTCGGTGGCCCGCCGGTCGCGCCGGAACAGCTGCGCGTGCAGCTCGGCCTCGAGGGCGCGGATCTGCCGGGACAGCGCGGGCTGCGCGATGTGCAGCTCGGCGGCGGCCCGCCCGAAGTGGAGATGCCGGGCCACGGCCACGAAGTAGCGGAGTTTGCGCAGGTCGACGTCGATGCCTCCAGGGTATTACAGACGCCCGGACGGGTCTTGGACGCCGGCCGTCCGCCGGGCGCAGCGTGGGGGGCATGAACATTGCGAAACAGCGGGTGGCCGTCCTCGGCGGCACGTCGGGCATCGGGTACGCGACCGCGGCGGCGGCCGCCGAGCAGGGCGCCGAGGTGGTGGTCGTCTCCCGCGACCCGGAACGCGTCCGGCAGGCCGCCAGCCGCCTCGGCGCGACCGGCCTCGCGGCCGACCTGAGCGACCCGCCCGCCACCCTCTTCGACGAGATCGGCCCCTTCGACCACCTGGTCTACACGGCCGGCGAGGCGCTCACGCTCATGCCGGTGGCCTCGATCGACCCCGCCCGGGCCCGGGAGTTCTTCGGCGTCCGCTACTTCGGCGCGCTGGCCGCGGTCCGCGCCGCCCTGCCCCACCTGCGGCCCGGCGGCTCCATCACGCTGACCACCGGCACCGCGGGCGACCGTCCCTCGCCGGGCTGGTCGGTGGCGTCGAGCATCTGCGGCGCCATGGACTCGCTGACCCGGGCGCTGGCCGTCGAGCTCGCCCCGATCCGCGTCAACGCGGTCAAGCCGGGGGTGACCCGCTCACCCCTGTGGGGCGACGGCGAGGACGTCGAGACCTTGTACGCCACCACGGCCGCGACCGTCCCGCTCGGGCGCGTCGGCGAGGTGAGCGACGTGGCCGGCGCCTACCTGTACCTGATGGGCCAGCCCTTCACGACCGGCACGATCCTCACCGTGGACGGCGGCGCGCTGCTGGCCTGAGCGGACCACCCGGCCCGGGCGGCCCCGCAGGGCCTCGACGGCCTCGGCGGTCGCCCGGTCGGCGGGCAGCAGCACGACCAGCTGCTGGGCGTCCGGGGCGGGCAGCTCCAGCGTCTCCCTCTCCCAGCGCAGCCGGCCGGCGCGCGGATGGTCGAGCCGCAGCGGCACCCGGGGCGGCGGGACGTGCTGGTGCAGCCGCCGGGTGAACTCGGCGCCCGCGACCTCGGCGAACGAGTCGGTGAACCACTCGAAGGTGCCGGTCGAGGGGCCGAGCCACAGGTGGAAGACCTGCTCGTCGGCGACCTGGTCCCAGTCGGGGAAGGTGGCGCGGGCCCGGGCGTCGGTGAAGACGTACCGCGTGAGATTGGGCTCCTCGGCGTCGAGCAGGCCGATGTCGCGCACGACGGCGGCGAACCCGCTGGTGTGCGCGAGCACGTCGCCCATGCGGTTGGTGACGAACGCGACGCCGGGCTCGAGAAGCTCGACGACCCGGCGCACGGCCGGCCGCACGACCCGCTCCGGCGGCGCCGGCCGCGCAGGACCCGTGCACGCGCCGCCGGTGATCTTGGTGAGGTACGCCAGATGCATGCGCTCGGCGTCGTCGAGCCGGAGCGCGTCGGCGACGGCGTTGACGATCGACCGCGACGGGTTGCGGTCGCGGCCCTGCTCGATGCGGGTGAGGTATTCGACGCTGATGCCGGCCAGCGCGGCCACTTCGGACCGCCGCAGTCCCGGCGCGCGCCGCCGCCCGTGGTCGGGCAGCCCCAGATCGGCCGGGCGCGTGGCGTCACGTTTGGCGCGGATGAAGTCCCCCAGCGGCGTCCCCATGCCCCGAGCCTACGGCGGCGGGCCGGGCAACAGCGTGGCCCTGCGGGGGCCAGCCTGCGCCCGGCCTGGCCGCCGCCGCCCGCCCGGCGGATCGTCGTCGGCATGACTGAGCAGAGCAAACTCGTCGTCATCGTGGGCAGCGTCCGCGAGGGCCGCTTCGGCCCCGTCATCGCCGACTGGGTGGCCGACCACGCACGGGCACACGGCGCCTTCGACGTCGACGTCGTCGACCTGGCGGACGCCGACCTGCCGCTGACGTTGCCCGC
This sequence comes from Paractinoplanes deccanensis, assembly GCF_016862115.1. GTDB lineage: Bacteria > Actinomycetota > Actinomycetes > Mycobacteriales > Micromonosporaceae > Actinoplanes > Actinoplanes deccanensis. The sequence continues at coordinate 31,148 of NZ_BOMI01000023.1, read as the reverse complement.
CATGCCCCCGAAGCTCGCCGGCGACGACTATCCGCGCCCCGACGGCATGCGCGACCTCACCCGCCGGCTGGACGAGGCCGACGCGTTCATCATCGTCACGCCCGAGTACAACCACAGCTATCCCGCGTCCCTCAAGGCCCTGATCGACTGGCACTTCACCCAGTGGACGGCCAAGCCGGTGGCCTTCGTCAGCTACGGCGGCGCCGCCGGCGGCCGCCACGCGGTCCTCCACCTGGAGAACGTCCTGACCGAGCTGCACGCGGTCACCATCCGCGACGGCCTGGCCTTCCCCAGCTACTTCACCACGTGGCAGAACGGCGAGCCCCTCGACGACGCCTCGGCCGGCTACGCCAAGACCCTGCTGGAACAGCTCGCCTGGTGGTCCGAGGCCCTCCGCAAGGCGCGCGCCGCCACCCCCTACCCCGGCGGCGCGTAGCCACCCGGCCAGTTGCTCGCAGCGGCTCCACGCCATCGGGAAGACCCAGCGACACGCACCGCGATCCCACGTATCCGCGAGGCGGCTGGCTGCGCGTCAGCCGCCGCCGCTCGGTGGGATGAACGGGGCGCCCGTGATGGCTGACTCCTGGCGGGCGAGGATGTCCGGCAGCGGTGTGGTGTCGTCGTTGGTGAGGGCGACGCTGACCCAGCCGGTGTCCGGGTAGATGCTCCAGTTGGCGCCGATGCCCGGGGCCGCGCCGCCACGGCTGACCACCCACTGGCCGTTGGACAGGCTGATCGGCATCGTGTAGCCGTGGAACGACGTCGGCTCGGAGCCGGGGAGCTTGGCGCCGGCGAACAGGTCGGCGTAGGGGCGGCTCAGGAGCGTGCCGTCGCGCAGCGCCTCGGCGAAGCGGACCAGGTCGGGTGCGGTGGCGAAGCCGTCGCCCGAGGGGTTGCCGATGAAGGCGCGCCCCGGATTGCGGCCTTCGATGGGCTTGAGCACGCTGCCCTTGTCGAGGTTGCGGACGGCGTCCACCAGGCTGCCGTCGGCCTGGAGCATGTACGGGTGGGCGATGTGCGCGTCAGTGAGCCACTGGCCTCGGGTGTAGTAGGCCGAGCCGGTCATGCCGGCGGGCCGGAAGACTCGCTCGTGCACGTAGTCCCAGAAGGTCAGGCCGGACAGCGCCTCGACGATCTGCGCGGCGATGGCCAGGCCGACGCCGCCGCCGGGGCTGTGGCCGTTCGACTGGGCACCGGGAACGCCCACGAGGGTCGCCTGATGGGCCCACTGCCGCTGGTACGCGTGCACCTCCTCGCGGCTGTGGAAGACGCGGGACCAGTCCGGCATCGGGGCGTCGAGTCCGGAGGTGCCGGTGAGCAGGTGATGGATCTGCACCTGGCGGGCGATGTTCTCGGGAAAGCCGGTCAGGTGGTCGCCCACCGTGTCGGACAGCGCCAGCCTTCCCCGCTGGAGCAGCTGGAGGACGGCCACCGCCAGGAAGGGCTGGCTCGCCGAGGACAGGTTGAACGCCGTGCCCTCGCCGTTGCGGATCCCCTTCTCGCGGTCGGCCAGGCCGTAACTGCGGGACAGCACCGTGCGGCCCCGGTGCGCCAGCAGCATCACCCCGGAGAACTTGCCCTCGGCGGCCAGCTTCCGCACGTACCGGTCCAGGGCCCCGCCGGGCCGGGTCTCGGGTGGGATCCCCGAGTCGGCGCGGGCGGGAGTCGCGTGGCCGATGCCGGCCGCCGCCACGCCGGCCAGCCCGCCCCATCTGAGCAGCGCCCGCCGGTCCATTCCTGATGTCACGTCGGAGTTCATGGGTCCACTCAAGACGGACGGCGGTAGCGGCGGCGTCAGGGAGTAACTTATGCCGCCTTGACGAGCGGGCATCATGGGAGGCGTGAGCGCTTATTGGATCAACACTTTCACCGCCATCCACGACGAGGCCCGGCTCGCGCGGTACGTCGAGCTGGCCGGCCCCGCCATGCGTGCCGCGGGCGGGGTGTTCCTCGCCCGCGGCAATCCCGCGCAGGTGCTGGAGGGCTCCTCGGCTCTGCGCACCACGGTCATCCGCTTCGAGAGCGTCGACGCCGCGGTCGCCGCCTATCACAGCCCGGCCTACCAGGAGGCGCTCGCGGTGCTGGGCGACGGCGCCGAGCGGGAGATCCGCGTTCTGGAGGGGGTGGACTCCTGAGGCGCGTTCCTACTTCGCTCTTCGGGTGACCAGGCGCTGAAGGACGATGAAGGCGAACAGCAGCACGCCGATCGCCATCCGGGCCCACCACGAGTTCAGGCTCTGGAAGTTGACGATGGTGTTGATCATGCCGAGGACGAGGACGCCGAGGACCGTGCCGAGCACGTAGCCGGAGCCGCCGGTCAGCAGGACGCCGCCGATGACGACAGCGGCGATGGCGTCCAGCTCGGTGCCGGTGCCGTGGCCGGCGTACCCGGACGTGGTGGTGATGCTGTAGATCAGGCCGCCGAGGGCCGCGCAGAAGCCGCTCAGCGTGTAGACGCCGATCCTCGTGCGGCCCACCGGCAGGCCCATGAGCAGGGCCGAGTCCGCGTTGCCGCCGATGGCGTAGACGTTGCGGCCGAAGCGGCTCCAGGCCAGCACCACCGCCGCGACCGCGACCACCGCCAGCGCGACCAGGGCCATCGCGGAGATGTAGACGCCGGGCTCGAAGACGATGCGGGCCTCGGCGAGGCCGGTCCAGAAGCCGTTCGTGATCGGGATCGAGTTCTGGTCGATGAGCAGGGCCACGCCGCGGGCCAGGAACATGCCGGCGAGGGTGGCGATGAACGGCTCCACCTTGAAGAAGTGGATGACCGCGCCCATGCCGAGGCCCAGCACGCCGCCGACGAGCAGCACCGTGGGGATGACCACGCCCGCCGGCCACCCCGCCTGGAGCAGGGTCGCGGCGACCGTCGAGGTCAGCGCGATCACCGCGCCCACCGACAGGTCGATGCCGCCGGTGAGGATCACGAAGGTCATGCCGACCGCGACGACCATCAGGAACGCGTTGTCGGTGAACAGGTTGAGGATCACCGACGGGTGCGTGAAGTTCTCGTAGTTCACCGCGCCCAGGGTGTACATGACGATCAGCAGCGTGAGCGTCGCGAGCACCGGGATGTACTGGGCGTTGGGCCGGTAGGTGCGCCGGCGGCCGGCCGCCGGGCCGCTCTTGTTGGTGGCGGGCGTGGTGCTGACGTCGATCATGCCGGGACCTCCGCCCGTGCGGCCGGTCGCGCGGCGGGCCGGCGGAACAATCTGGCGCGGAAGGCGGGCGACTGCGCGAGGCAGAGCACGACGACCACGACGGCCTTGAAGACGAGGGTGGTCTCGGGCGGGATGCCCACCGCCTGGGCGGTCGTGTCGAGCGTGGCGATGAGGATCGCGCCCAGGGCGGTGCCGGCGAGCGAGAACCGGCCACCGGTCAGCGCGGTGCCGCCGATCACCACGGCGAGGATGGCGTCCAGCTCGATCAGGTTGCCGGCGTTGTTGCCGTCGGCGCTGGACACGTTCGAGCTGTAGATCAGGCCCGCGATGCCGGCGCAGGCGGCCGACACCACGTACACCATGATGGTCAGGCGCCTGGCCTGGATGCCGGCGAGCCGGCTGGCGACCGGGCTGCCGCCCACGGACTCCAGCAACAGGCCCAGGGCCGTACGCCGGGTCAGCAGCGCCGCGATCACCAGGACCGCCACGGCGATGAGCACCGAGACCGGAAGGCCCAGCACGAAGCCGGTGCCGATCACCTTGTACGGGCTGGACTGCACGTTGATGATCTGACCCGAGGTGATCAGCTGGGCCAGCCCGCGGCCGGCCACCATGAGGATCAGCGTGGCGATGATCGGCTGGATGCCGAGCACCGCGACGAGGAAGCCGTTCCAGAGGCCGAGCACCAGCGAGAGGGCGATCGCCGCGACGACCGCGAGGGTGACGCCGCCGACGCTGTTCTGGTTCGCGAGGTCCCCGATGATCAGGCAGGCCATGGCGCCCGAGACGGCCATCACCGAGCCGACCGACAGGTCGATGCCGCCGGTCGAGATGACCAGCGTCATGCCGACCGCGACCAGTACCAGGGGCGCGCTGGCCCGCAGGATGTTGATCGGCGTGCCGAACAGGTGGCCGTCCTGGATCCGGATGTCGAAGAACCCGTCCGAGAAGATCAGCGCGCAGAGCAGCAGCAGCGCGAGCATGGCGACCGGCCACACCAGCCGGTTCTTGAGAAAGGTCATGAGGTGGCTCCGCTGGCGATGATGTGCATGACGCGGTCGGCGTCGACGTCCCCGGTGTTCTCGAGCTCCTCGACGAGGCGCCGGTCGCGCAGCACCTCGATCTTGTGGCTGAGCCGGAGCACCTCCTCGAGCTCGGCGCTGACGAACAGCACGGCCATCCCGCCGGTCGACAGCTCGGCGACCAGGCGCTGGATCTCGGCCTTGGCGCCGACGTCGATGCCCCGCGTCGGCTCGTCGATGATGAGCAGCTTCGGCTCGGTGATGAGCCAGCGGGCCAGCAGCACCTTCTGCTGGTTGCCGCCGCTGAGATTCCGTACCGGGATCTCGGGATTGTCGGGGCGGATCTGCAGCGCCTTGATGTATTTGGCGACGAGATCGTCCTGCCGGCGCCGGGCGATCGGCCGGGTCCAGCCGCGGGCGGCCTGCAGCGCGAGGATGATGTTCTCGCGGACGCTCAGCTCGCCGATCAGGCCCTCGGTGCGGCGGTTCTCGGACGAGAAGGCGATGCCGTGCGCCATCGCGGCCCGCGGCGAGCGCATCGCGACCGGCTTGCCGCCCATCTCGATGTGGCCGCTGTCCGCCTTGTCGGCGCCGAAGAGCAGGCGGGCCAGCTCGGTGCGGCCGGAGCCGAGCAGGCCGGCCAGGCCGACCACCTCGCCGGCGTGGATGGCCAGGGTGAACGGCGCGATGGCGCCCTCGCGGCCCAGCCCCTCGGCGCGCAGCAGGGGCTCGCCGCGCTCGAGCTGCTCGGTGGAGTCGCGGGGGCGGCTCTCCAGCTGTTCGAGCGTCGCGAGCTCCTTGCCGATCATCTTGCCGACCAGCTCGACCTGGGGCAGCTCGCTGGTGCGGTACTCGCCGATCAGGGCGCCGTTGCGCAGCACCGTGATGCGGTCGGCCACCTCGTAGATCTGGTCGAGGAAGTGCGAGACGAACAGGATCGCCACGCCGGCGTCGCGCAGCCGCCGCATGATCGCGAAGAGCTGCGCCACTTCGGACGCGTCCAGGCTGGACGTGGGCTCGTCGAGGATGAGCACCTTGGCGTCGATGTCGATCGCGCGCGCGATGGCGACCATCTGCTGGACCGCCAGGGAGTACGTGTTGAGCGGCGCCGTGACGTCGACGTCCAGGTCGAGCCGGGCGAGCAGGTCGGCCGAGCGCCGGCGCATCTCGGCCCACCGGATGCGGCCGAAGCGGCGGGGCTGGCGCCCGATGAAGATGTTCTCCGCGACCGAGAGGTTGGCGCAGAGGTTGACCTCCTGGTAGACGGTGCTGACGCCGGCCTGCTGGGCCTGGAGCGGCCCGGTGAACCGCACGTCGCGCCCGCTCAGCCGGATCTCGCCGCCGTCGATGCCGTACACGCCGGTCAACACCTTGATCAGGGTCGACTTGCCGGCGCCGTTCTCGCCCATGAGGGCGTGGATCTCGCCGGGCAGCAGGCGGAAGTCGACGCCGTCGAGCGCGACGACGCCGGGGAAGATCTTGCGGATTCCGGTCATCTCGAGGACCGCGGGCGGCTCGCCCATCATCGGCTCCGTTTCGCTGGCGACGGGTCACCCCGGCACGTGCGCCGGGGTGACCCGCGGTCGTCAGTACTTGCGGTTCGGCAGGGCTTCCTTCGCCTGCTCCGGCGTGAAGGTGGTCTCCTCGGTGAGGATCCGGGTGGGGACCTCTTCCTTGTTATTAACCTTCTTGACCAGGTCCATCAGCTGTGGGCCGAGCAGCGGGGAGCACTCCACGATGTAGTTGATCTTGCCTTCGGAGAGCGCCGTCATGCCGTCCTTGACCGCGTCCACCGTGATGATCTTGATGTCCTGGCCGGGCTTCTTGCCGGCCGCCTCGATCGCCTCGATGGCGCCCAGGCCCATGTCGTCGTTGTGCGCGTAGAGCACGTCGATGTCCTTGACGGACTGAAGCATCGTCTCCATCGTCTGCTTGCCGCCGGTGCGCTCGAACTTGCCGGTCTGCGACGCGACGATCTTGAACTTCGGGTCGGCCTTGATGACCTCCTCGAAGCCCTCCTTGCGGTCGATCGCGGGCGCGGCGCCGGGCGTGCCCTGCAGCTCGACGATGTTGACCGGGTCGCTCTTGCCCTCGTACTCCTTGACCAGCCACTCGCCGGCCTTCTTGCCCTCCTCGACGAAGTCGGAGCCGAGGAAGGTCTTGTAGAGCGACGTGTCCTTGGAGTCGACCGCGCGGTCGGTGAGGATCACCGGGATGCCGGCGTCCTTGGCCTCCTTGAGCACCGGGTCCCAGCCCGACTCGACGACCGGCGAGAAGGCGATGACGTCGACCCGCTGGGTGATGAACGAGCGGATCGCCTTGATCTGGTTCTCCTGCTTGCCCTGGCCGTCGTTGAACTTGAGCTCGATGCCCTCCGCGGCCGCGGACTCCTGGATGGACTTGGTGTTCGCCGTGCGCCAGCCGCTCTCGGCGCCGACCTGGGCGAAGCCCAGCGTGATCTTGTCGTCGCCGGACGAGCCGGAGCCGCCGCCGTCGTCGCCGCAACCGGCCAGAGTGGAGGCGAGCAGGAGACCGCCGGCCAGGGCCGCGGAAATCTTCTTGAGCACTGGAGTCCTCCTTCGCGCCGGGCCCCTACGGGCACGACGAAATTGTTAACGTTCACGCACCAAAAGAAGGTCGTCACGCGACCGAGAACCGCGACGGAACATCGAGAGGAGAATGACGCCCCCGCCGGGCATCACGTTTCAGCAGTGTTACCGTTCTCATACGCCGCGTCAAGGCCTCGCCACCGGTTTGTTACCGGATGACTCCGCTCTGGACTTCCCATTGATGGCTATGAGATGTTCACGCTCACAAACGCGGACCCGGAGGTAGTACTTGCCATCCACCCAGCCCGCATCACACGGCGACGGGGGCCGGCCCCGGCTCACCGTCATGCGCGACGTCGCCAAGCTCGCCGGCGTCTCGCATCAGACGGTGTCGCGGGTCCTGAACAACCACCCCAACGTGCGGCAGGAGACCCGGCTGCGGGTGCTCGACGCGATGGAGTCGCTGAACTACCGGCGCAACCTCGCCGCGCGCACGCTCGTCACCCGCCAGTCGCACACGCTGGGCATCATCGGCTTCGAGACCACATTGTTCGGTCCCGCCTCCCTGCTGTACGCCATCGAGAGCGCGGCCCGCGACGCGGGCTACATGGTCAGCATCGCCTCGGTGCGCGACCTCGAACGCCGGCACGTCGTGGAGGCCGTGGACCGGCTCACCCAGCACGCGGTCGACGGCGTCATCGCCATCGCGCCGAAGCTGGCGGTCACCAACGCGCTGGCTCAGGTGCCGCCCGGGCTGCGCCGGGTGGCCGTGGGCGGCGCCGGCGAGTCGGACGCGGCCCCGGCGGTCGGCATCGACAACGCCGCCGGCGCCCGGCTCGCCACCCAGCACCTGCTCGACCTCGGCCACGCCACGGTCCATCACGCGGCCGGGCCGGCCGACTGGCCCGAGGCCCACGAGCGGATCGAGGGCTGGCGCAGCACCCTCTACGCGGCGGGCGCCGTCGTGCCGCCCGTGGAGCCGGGGTGGTGGGACGCCGAGTCCGGGTACGAGCGCGGCCGGCAGCTCGCCGCCGATCCACGCGTGACGGCGATCTTCTGCGCCAACGACCGGATCGCGCTGGGCGTGCTGCGCGCCCTGCACGAGGCGGGGCGGCGCGTGCCCGAGGACGTGAGCATCGTGGGCTTCGACGACATGCCGGACGCCGGCTACTTCCTGCCGCCGCTCACCACCGTGCGGCAGGACTTCGGCGAGCTGGGGCGGCGGGCCCTGGCGCTGCTGCTCGAGCACATGGCCGGCGACTCCGCGGCCCAGCCGCCCCACCGGATCCTGGTGATGCCGCATCTGGTGGCCCGCGCCAGCAGCGCTCCACCTCCCTAGTATCGACCGACGTACTGTGTTAGCGTTCACACCAACAGGCGGAGTCGTAGGGGAGTACGGCTCCGCCTGACCCATGTGATCGTTCCCAGTCAAAACTTAGCCCTTGCGCTAACTATCGCGGGCGCCAATACTTAGCCGCGTGGCTCAGTATTCGGCTCGGCTCGACGACGTCTTCATCGCCCTCGCGGACCCGACCCGGCGCGGTGTCATCCGCCGGCTCGGCGAGGGCCCGGCGAGCGTGGGCGACCTGGCCGCCACCTTCCCGATGACGCTGCCCTCGTTCCTCAAGCACGTGCGCACCCTCGAGGCCGCCGGCCTGATCCGCACCGCGAAGGCGGGCCGGGTGCGCACCTGCGAGCTCAACCGCGAGCGTCTCGCCGTCGTCGACGACTGGCTCGCCGAGCAGCGCCGCGTCTGGGAGGAGCGCACCGACCGTCTCGAACGCCTCGTCACAGAGGAGAACCCGCCGTGAACCCGGACCTCGACCTGACCCTGCACCGTGTCCTGCGCGCCCCGCGCGCCGCCGTCTGGACGGCGTGGACCGACCCGGCCCGCTTCGCCCGCTGGTGGATCCCGGCCCCGGCCACCTGCCGCGTCGACCGCCTCGACGTGCGCCCCGGCGGCGGCCTGGTGACGCTCATGAGCGACGACGGGGTGGCCTTCGTCCCGCACGTCGACGCGACCTTCCTGGTCGTCGACGACCGGACGCGCCTGGTCTTCACCAACGCGGTCGACAGCACCTGGCGCCCCGCCAGCCCGGCGCCGGTCGCCATGACCGCCGAGATCACCCTCGCCGACCACCCGGACGGCACCGACTACCGCGTGCTGGTGCGGCACGGCGACCCGGCCGCCCGCGCCCACCACGAGAAGCTCGGCTTCCTCGACGGCTGGGGCACGGTCACCGCCCAACTGGAGGAGGTGGCCCGATGAGGATCGTGCTCACCCAGTTCGTCACGCTCGACGGCGTCAGCCAGGGCCCCGGCTCCCCCGAGGAGGACACGACCGGCGGCTTCACCCGCGGCGGCTGGCTGGTCCCGCACATCGACGAGCACTTCGTGCGCCGGACCTCCGCCTGGCTCGACCTCGCCGACGGGCTGCTGCTGGGCCGGCGCACCTACGAGGCCTTCGCCCGCGACTGGCCGCGCATCACGGACCCGCGCGACCCTTTCACCGTACGGATGAACGCCCTGCCCAAATATGTCGTCAGCGGCACCCTGACGGAAGCCGCGTGGCAGCCGGCAACGATCCTCCGCCTGGCGGACGTGGCCGAGCTCCGGAAGCGGCCGGGCCGCGAGCTCCAGATCCACGGCAGCGCCAGCCTCGGCGCGGCGTTGCTGTCGTCCGGCCTGGTCGACTCGCTGCGGCTCGTCGTGGCCCCGGCCGTCCTCGGCTCCGGGCGGCGCCTGCTCACCCACCCGGCCACCGCCACGGGCCTGCGGCTCACCGGCCACGAGGTGACACCACGGGGCCTGCTCATGCTGACGTACGAGACCGCGGGCGACGCGCCGCGCGCCGGCTACCAGGGCGTCGCCGAGTTCTCAGCTCCCCCGGCGGGAGACCGATAGATCTGGCCATGAGGCAGACGGGCAGGACGGTGCAGGGTGGCGCGGCGTAGCCCGGCCGGGGAACAGGTGGCCGAGCTGCTGCGCACCGCCCGGCGGTCGCTCGGGCTCAGCTTCGCCTTCCTCAGCCGCATGGACGGCACCACGCAACACCTCGAGGTGGTGGAGTCCCCCCTGCCGTGGGCCCTCGGCGACGGCATCAAGCGCGCCCAGGAGACCTCGTTCTGTCAGGCGATCATGGACGGGCGGCTGCCCTCGATCATGCCCGACGTCAAGGACTTCCCGGAGGCCATGAAGCTGCCGGCCGCCCGGATGCCGCGCATCCGCAGCTTCGTCTCGGTGCCCGTGGTGCTCAGCGACGGCACGGTCTACGGCACCTTCTGCGCCGGCGGCTTCACGGCCGACAAGCGGCTCGGCGAGCGTGACAAGCCGCTGCTGGAGGTGCTCGCCCAGGCCGCCGCCGTGATCATCGAGCCGGATGTGCACCGGCGCCGCCGCAACGCCGAGCTTGAGGAGCGCTACCGGCCCCTGATCGACGCCGGTGGCCCGGCGGTGCTGCTCCAGCCGATCGTCGACCTCGCGACCGGCGCCCGGGTGGGCGCCGAGGCGCTGAGCCGCTTCCCCGCCGCCTGGAACCAGCCGCCCGACGCGTGCTTCGCCGACGCCGGCCTGATCGGCGAGCGCGACCGGCTCGAGATCCTCGCGCTGCGGTCCGCGGCGGCGCACCTGGAGCGGGTCCCCGGCTACATCGCGATGAACGTCTCCCCCGCGACGCTGCTGACCCGGGACTGCCAGGACGTGCTCGCGTCGATGCCGCTCGGCCGCGTGGTGCTGGAGCTCTCGGAGCACGACCCGGTCGAGGACTACGACGCGCTGCACGCGGTGCTGCGGCCGCTGCGCGAGCGCGGGATGCGGTTCGCGGTCGACGACGTCGGCGCGGGCTTCTCCTCGCTGCGGCACATCGTGGCCACCTCCCCGGACGTCATCAAGCTCGACCGCAGCATCGTCACCGGGATGGGCGGCGACCCGGTCCTGCCGGTGGTCGCGCGCTCGCTCGCCGACCTCGCCAAGGCGGTCGGCGCGGTCGTCGTCGCCGAGGGCGTGGAGTCGGCCGCGGACGCCGCCACGCTCGCCGGCCTCGGGATCGACCTGGGCCAGGGCTGGCTCTTCGACCGGGCGACGGCGCCCGAGGAGCTGCGCGACGCGTACCCGGTCGCCGAGGAGGTCCCCCGCGAGAGCTACCCACGATTGATCACCTCGCGGTGACGATCGACGGGGGTCGGCCTCCCTAGCGTCGTCCCCATGAGATTCCTCATCCTGATCGTCACGTTCCTCGTGGCCGACCTGCTGCTCGCGCCCCTGCTGTCCGCCGCGGCCGGAAACTGGTTCACCGGCCTGATCACCGGCTTCGCGGTCGCCGCCGCGGTGCTGCTCGCCTACCGCTACCTGGTGCGGCGGCTGGAGCACGAAGAACCGCCGCTCGCCCGCGCACGGCCGCTCGCGATGCGCGGCTTCGTCCTCGGCGTGCTGACCTTCTCCCTGGTCATCGGCGTGATCGCGGCCTTCGGCGGCTACCGGATCGCCGGGTGGGGCTCGGTCGGCGACATGCTCGGCACGTTCGGGATGATGACCGGCGTCGCGGTGCTCGAAGAAGTGCTCTTCCGCGGGGTGCTGTTCCGGCTGCTGGAACGATGGGCCGGCACGGCGGTGGCCCTCGGCGGCTCGGGCGTGCTCTTCGGCGGACTGCACCTGCTCAACCCGCACGCCACCGTCTGGGGCGCGCTCGCCATCGCCGCCGAGGCCGGGCTCATGCTCGGCGCCGCCTACGTCGCCACCCGGTCCCTCTGGCTGCCGATCGGCCTGCACCTGGGCTGGAACTTCGCCGAGTCGGGCCTGTTCGGCGCGACCGTCTCGGGCTCCGACGGCACGGTCGGCGGCCTGGTGCGCGGCGTCGCGCACGGCCCGGCCGCGATCAGCGGCGGCGAGTTCGGCCCCGAGGCGAGCGTCTTCGCGATCCTGGCCGGCCTCGTCCTGACCGTCGTCTTCCTCCGCTCCGTCGCGGCCAGGGCCACATGGTCGCCCGCTACGCTTCGCCGGTGAGGTGGTGGCGGTCGCGTCCGGCGACGGTGCGGGACGCGCTCGGCGCGCTGCTGCTGCTCGCCTTGGCGTTCGTGCCCCCGCTGACCGCCGCCGGCACCCGCCTCGGCGAGCTGCCGCACCGCCCGGCCGACCTGCCGGCGGTGCTCGCCGCCGCCGCGATGACCCTGCCGCTGACCGCCCGCCGCCGATGGCCCGCCCTGGTCATGGCGATCGTCGGCGCCGGGTTCGCGCTCCAGGAGCTGCGCGGCTACCGCAGCTTCGCGGGCGCCGGGCTGATCGTCGCCCTCTACAGCGTGGGCCTCTACCAGGAGCGGTGGCGCCGCCCGCTCGCCGCCGGCGCGCTCGTCTCGTACGTGGGACTCTGCGTGGCCCTGCACGCGGCCGGCGCCACCGCGCGGCTCCAGGACTACGTGCTCTTCCTCCTGCTGATCGCGCTGGCCGCCGTGGGCGGCGCGGTGGTGCGCAAGCGGCGGGCCGACGACCGCGAGCAGGTGCTGACCGCCGAGCGGGCCCGCATCGCCCGGGAACTGCACGACGTCGTCACCCACCACGTCACCGCGATGGTGGTGCAGGCCCACGCGACCCGGTTCGTCGCCGGCCCCGGCCCGGCCGCGGACAGCCTCGCGTCGATCGGCGACACCGGCAAGCGGGCCCTCGCCGAGCTGCGCGACCTGCTCGGCGTGCTCGACCCGGCCCGGCCCGCGCCACGCGACCGGCTTCCCGGCCTGGGCCAGGTCGGCGAGCTGGTGGAGACGACCCGGCGGGCGGGCCAGCCGGTCACCCTGTCCGAGGAGGGCACCCCGCCCGAGATGGGCGCCGGGCGCGAGCTGGCCGCCTACCGCGTGGTGCAGGAGGCGCTGACGAACGCGCTGAAGCACGCCGCCGGCCAGCCCACCGCCGTGGAGCTGGCCTATCAGCCGGACGGCGTGACGATCGCCGTCACCACCGCCCGCGCCACCGGCTCCGGCCCGGTCACCGGCTCCGGCCGCGGGCTGGCGGGCCTGCGCGAACGCGTCGAGCTCTTCGGCGGCGAGCTGACCGCCGGGCCCCGCGCGGACGGCGGCTTCGCCGTGCGCGCCCGCGTACCCCTTCCAGGAGCGACATGACGATCCAGGTGCTGGTCTGCGACGACCAGGCGGTCATCCGTACCGGCTTCGCCACCATCTTCGACTCCCAGCCCGACCTGACCGTGGTCGGCGAGGCGTCCGACGGCCGCGCGGCGGTCGACCTGGCCCGCCGGCTGCGCCCCACCGTGGTGGTGATGGACGTGCGCATGCCCGGCATGGACGGCATCGCCGCCACCGAGCTGCTGGCCGGCCCCGGCGTCCCCGAGCCGGTCAAGGTGCTGGTGGTGACGACGTTCGGCATCGACGAGTACGTCTACGAGGCCCTGCGCGCCGGGGCGAGCGGCTTCCTGCTCAAGGACGCCTCCCCCGAGCAGCTGATCGACGGCGTCCGCACGGTGGCCCGCGGCGAGGCGCTGATCGCCCCCGAGGTGACCCGCGCGCTGATCGGCCGCTACGGCGCGCGCCTGCGCCCCTCGGACCCGGCCGTCACCGCCGCGGCCCAGCTCACCCCGCGCGAGCGCGAGGTCCTGACGCTGATCGCCGAGGGCCTGTCCAACAGCGAGATCGCGGCCCGCCTGGTGATCGGGCCGGAGACCGTCAAGACGTACGTCTCGCGCATCCTCGCCAAGCTGGGCCTGCGCGACCGCGTGCAGGCGGTGGTGTACGCCTACCGCACCGGCCTGGCGCGTGCCTGAGCGGCCTATATTGACATCACCACCGGCGTACGGGGAGAGGCGGCACCACATGCTCGCGAAGCGGATCGTCACCGTGGTCGCCACGCTGCTCGCCATCCCCGGCCTGGGCGCCCGCGGAGCCGCGGCCACCGAGACCCGCCGCGACGAACCGGCCGCGATCGCCCCCGCGCCGGCCCGCAACCTGCCGCCGGCGTTCCCCTTCCCGGCGGGCAGCCAGGTGACCCGCCTGTCCGACGGGGTGTCCGGCGCCTCGTTCACGCTGACCGAGCCCGACCCGCAGACGGTGCTCTCCTTCTACCGCCGCGAGCTGACCCGAGCCCCGTTCACGATCGTCGCCGACCGCACCGAGCACGGCACGACCAGCCTCGCCTTCCGCGACACCACCGGCTGGGCCGGCTCGATCCACGCCACCACCCACCGCGTCACGGTGGCCGTCGCCCGGGCCTGACCGCCCCGATCAGCTCGCCCAGCGCGGGTCGGCGGACCGGGTGGTGAAGGTGCCGCTGTCGCGCAGCAGGCAGTAGGCGCGGCGGACGTCGGCGGGCACGTCGACGTGGGCGATGAAGCCACGGCCGGCGGGGCCGTAGCCGGCGGGGTCGTCGGTGAGACGCGGGATCTCGCCCATCAGCAGGGTGACGTAGTGCTCCAGCGGCCACATGCCGGCCGGCGGGTCCACGTAGGACAGCGAGTCGCCCGCCGCGGTCACGGTCGTCCGGTGGGTGGCGTAGTTGATCAGGTGGGTGGCAGGCGCGTGCAGGCGGAAGCCGGCGTCCATGCGCTGCTGCATCGTCGCGTCCTGCATCAGGAGCAGACGGTCGTGCCGTACGCCGGAGGCGCGCAGCAGGCTCAGCGCGTTCGTCACGTTGTTGCCGCAGTTGGTGGACTCCTGCTCGAGGAGGTCGGCCGCCACGCCGTACCGCTGTCGCAGGTAGTGATCGAGAAGCGCCGCCTCGGTGCCGGACGAAGCGCCGAGGGCGCGGCGCAGGGCCTCGGTGGTGTGGCCGCGGCCGCCGACGATCATGTAGTGGCCGGCGGCGCCCGCGCGCATCGCGGCGGCGAACACGTCGGCGCCGGCCAGGATGGTGCCGCCGAAGAGGATGGCCACGTCGGCGGTGCCGGAGACCGGCTCGGGCACGTCGCGGCGGGCGCAGAAGCGGACGAGCGTGTTGACGGCGGCGGCGAGATCCACCCGCTCAGCATAGGAACCGATGGCGTGATCGACATCTTTCGATTAGCGTGCGGTCTCATGGCCCAGGACGACCTCGAGCGGTTCGGGTACAGGCAGGAGCTGAGCCGGTCGCTGGGCTTCACCGACCTGCTGATCTATGGGCTCATCTTCATGGTGCCGATCGCGCCGTTCGGGATCTTCGGGAGCGTCTACTCCGGTTCCGGCGGGATGGTGGCCCTCGCGTATGTCATCGGCATGGTGGCGATGATGTTCACGGCGCTGTCGTACGCGCAGATGGTGCGGGCCTTCCCGATGGCCGGGTCGGTCTACAGCTACGCGGGGCGCGGCATCGCCCCGCCCGCCGGGTTCCTCGCCGGCTGGGTGATCCTGCTCGACTACGTCCTCGTACCCGGGCTGTTGTATCTCGTGGCGAGCGTCGCCATGCACTCGCTGGTGCCGGGAGTGCCGGTCTGGGTGTGGCTGGTCGTCTTCGTGGTGCTCAACACCGTCGTCAACTATCTCGGCATCAAGATGACGGCTCGCGTCAACCGGCTGATGCTCGCCGCCGAGCTGGTCGTCCTGGCCGTCTTCCTCGTGGTCGGCGTGGTGGCGCTGGCGAACGGCAAGGGCAACGGCTTCTCGTGGGCGCCGCTGTTCGACGCCGACACGTTCTCGTGGTCGGTCGTCTTCGGGGCCGTGTCCATCGCGGTGCTGTCGTTCCTCGGCTTCGACGGCATCTCCATGCTGGCCGAGGAGAGCCGCGAGGAGGCACGCCAGATCGGCCGCGCCATGGTGGGCGCGCTGCTGCTGGCCGGCACGCTCTTCGTCGTGCAGACCTGGGTGGCCGCGCTGCTCGTGCCGGACGCGCCCGGCCTGCTGGCCGACGGCGACCCCGAGGGCACCGCCTTCTACGACGCCGCACGGGTGGCCGGCGGCGGATGGCTCGCGAACCTCACGGCCCTGGCCACGGCGATCGCCTGGGGTTTCGCCAACTCCCTCGTGGCGCAGGCGGCGACGAGCAGGCTGCTGTACGCGATGGCGCGCGACCGCCAGATGCCGCGTTTCCTGAGCCGGGTCAACGAGCGGCACCGGGTCCCGGCGAACGCCACCCTGCTCGTCGCGGCGGTGTCGCTGGCCCTCGGCCTCTTCATGTCGAGCCGCGACGACGGCATCTCGCTGCTGTCCACGCTCGTCAACTTCGGCGCGATGACCGCGTTCCTGGCGCTGCACGTCGCCGTGGTGGTGCACTACGTGGTGCGCCGGCGCAGCCGCGACTGGTGGCGGCATCTGGTCGTGCCGGCGGCGGGCTTCCTCATCCTGCTGTATGTGGTGATCAACGCGGACATCGCCGCGCAGCGTCTCGGCTTCGCGTGGCTCGGTGTGGGCGTGATCGTGCTTATCGTCTTCTACGCGACCGGCAGGCGACCCGAGCTCGCCGGCATGTCGGAGGGAGACACGTGACTGTCAGCTATCGCCCCGGCCCGGAGGAGCTCTCGTACACGTTCGGCGGCCGGGAGCCGGTGCTGAGCGTCGCGCCGGGCACCGTCGTGGAGCTGTACACCGAGGACTGCTTCGGCGGGCGCGTCCGGAGCGTCGGCGACCTGCCGTCGGTGGTGTGCGAGTTCCCGTACCTCAACCCGGTCACCGGCCCGATCCACGTGGAGGGCGCGGAACCCGGCGACACCCTCGCGGTGCACTTCGTGCGGATCGTGCCGGCGCGCGACTGGGCGGTCTCGTCGACGTTCCCGCACTTCGGGGCGCTCACCGGCACGCACACCACAGCGACGCTGCACCCGCCGCTGGACGAGGTGGTGTGGCGCTACGACGTGGACGTCGCGGCGGGCACGGTGCGCTACCAGGCCCGGCGCAGCGACTTCAGCGTGGAGCTGCCGCTCGACCCGATGCACGGCACGGCGGGTGTGGCCCCGGCCGCGTTCGAGAGCCGCATGACGATCGTGCCGGACGCGCACGGCGGCAACCTGGACACGCCGGAGCTGCGGGCGGGCGTCACCGCGTATTTCGGGGTGAACGTGCCCGGCGCGCTCTTCGCGCTCGGCGACGGGCACTGCCGCCAGGGCGACGGCGAGGTCTGCGGCACGGGCGTCGAGGCCGCCATGAACACGGTGGTGATCCTGGACCTCATCAAGGGCGCCGCCACACCCACGCCGCGCTTCGAGACCGACGCGGCGCTCATGTCGGCGGGCTCGGCGCGGCCGCTCGAGGACGCGTACCGGATGAGCCAGCACGACCTGGTCACCTGGACCGCCGGCCTGACCGGGCTGGACGTGCTCGACGCGTACCAGCTGGTCAGCCAGGCCGGCGAGGCACCGGTCGGCAACGTCTGCGACCCGAACTACACGATGCTGGCCAAGCTGGGCAAGCGCTACCTGGGTGGCGCCGCCGCGTACGACGGCATCCATGCCCGCCTGCGCGAGACGGCGCGCGACTACCTGGCTCAGTGACCGCGCCGGCTCAGTGACCGTAGGCCGCCGCGCCGAGGCCGGTGGTGAAGCGGCGCACGGTGAAGGCCATGACCAGGGTCATGAACCCGGCGATCAGGATGTGGCAGGCCAGGATGATCGCGAGAGCGGCCAGCGAGATCGCCGGGTTCCCGAACAGGAAGATCAGCCCGGCGACGACCGACAGCAGGCCGAACGCGAAGCTCCAGCCCCATCCGCGCGCCGTCGACCGCACCTGCCACGCGGTGACCGCCTGCGCGATGCCGGCGACGAGCAGGGCCACGCCCACGGTGATGACGAGCACGAGCAGCGTGACGCCGGGCCAGACGACACCGACGACGGCACCGAGCAGATAGAGCGCGCCGATGACGACCCCCACCCAGGTGCGGCGCCGCAGCGACGCGGTCGCGAAGGCCTGCGCCGACGCGAGCACCAGGTCGACGACGATCAGCCAGCGCAGCGTGCCGATCCCGGCGCGCAGATTGAACAGCAGGATCAGCCCGACGGCGAGCAGCAGAACCCCGAGCACCAGCGGCGCGATCCAGCTCCGCCGCACCCAGCCGGGCAGGTCCTCGACTCCGCGGGCGTACCCGGCACCGGTCACGGCAACCTCCATCGAGCGTCACGAGAGCCCATTAGCCCACGTGACCGGGGGCCGCTCCCTCACCTCACGGGGATGATTTCGCGGCGCCCAGCGGATGCCGAGACCCGGATGCGCGGGACCGCCGAGCCCGGCCGAGATGCGGTCGACCACCCGCCGGCTGGCCGCGCCGTCGGAGCCGTAGACGTCCGGCTCCTCCACGTACAGCTGGCCGTCGCGCGAGTCCGGCGTTTACATATGTAAGTTGGCGGCATATGGTGTCGCGATGAGGGAGCCGACGTACTTCATCCTGGCGGCGCTGCAGGACGAGCCGCGCCACGGCTACGCGATCCTGACCCGGGTGGCGGAGCTGTCGCAGGGCCGGGTCACGCTCGCGACCGGCACGCTCTATCAGGCGCTCGACCGGCTCGCCCGGGAAGGGCTGATCGAGGTGGTGCGCGACGAGGTGGTCAACGGGCGGGCCCGCCGGCACTACGCGCTCACCGGGGACGGCCGCGCGGCGCTGCGGGCGGAGGCGGTCCGGATGGCGGAGGCCGCCCAGGTGGTGCTGCGGGTGAGGCCGGCGTGAGGGCGTACGAGATGATGGTCCGCCTCTATCCCCCGGACCACCCGCGCGACGAGATGCTCGGCGTGCTCGAGGAGCGTCACCGGCCGTGGCACCGCGAGGTGCCGGCGCTGCTGCTCGGCGCGCTGCGGGCCCGCACCGGCGGCGGGCACCCGGCAACCCTGCGATGGCTGTACGCCGCCCGCGCCGCCGCCCTGATGCTGCTGGTGGCCGGTGCGGTCGCCCCGGTGCAGGACCTGCGCTACGGGGTGGTGCTGCGCTCCGGCCTGATGGACGCCACCTGGGTCTGCGCCGGGCTGGCCGCCCTGGCCGTGGTCGCCGGCTTCCGCCTCGTGGCGTTCGCGTTCGCGGCGTCCGCCCTGGTGCTCGCCGGGACCGACCTGACCAGCATCCCGGCGATCGCCTGCTACACGGTGGCGGCCGTGCTGCTGCTCCTGCCGGGGCCCCGGCTGCCGGTGCGCAACCCGCTGCCGGTGCTGCTCGCCCTCGCCTGGTCGGCCGGCTATCCCCTGCCCGAAGGGGTGCAGCTGGCGCTGATCGTGGCGCTGGCCCTGTGGACGGTCGTCGACGAGCGCGTCCTGCTCGCCGCGGGGCTGGCCCTCGCCGCCGGGCTGATCACCGCGGCGCTCGAGGTCGCCGAGGTGAGCGACACCCGGGGACTGCTGATCCTGGCGGCCTGGCACGTGGGCCTGCCGGCCGTCCTGGTCGCCGTGGCGGGCACGCTGACCCGCCGCCGAGCCCAGGTTTAGATCAGTCGCATCGTTCCGGGCCTCGCGGCGGCGGCAGATGCCAGAGCCGCACCGTCCCGTCGTAGCCGCTGGAGGCGAGATACGCGGGATCCGGGCTGTAGGTGAGCGATGCGATCCGCCCGGAATGCCCGAACAGGCGCACTCGGCACGTGCCGTCCCGGTCGTGCACCTCCACGGCGCCGGAGGTGAGCGCGACCGCGAAGCTGGTCTCCGTGGCCTGGGGATCCGCGGAGAAGTCCAGGTCATGGATGGTGTCCGAGGTGATGCCGCCCGGTTCGGCCCGGCGGATCGTCACGGAGTCTCCGGCGGAGTGGACGGCGACCCAGCCGTCCAGCAGGACGTCGGTGACGGTGTCATAGATCGACGCGGGCAGCACGAAAGGATCATGGCGCGCGCCGTCGAGAACGAGGGCGCGCGTCGTGCCGTCGGCGCCGCCGATCCGCATCATGGTGCCGCCCCGTGACAGGGAGACGCCGGCACCGCGCAGGCCACGGTCGCCGATCAGCGACATCGGCCGGGCGGCCACCTGCCAGGCGTACACAAGGTCGCCCTTGCCCTCAGCCACCAGCACGGTGCCCTTGCTGTCGATGGAATAGTTCACGATCTTGTCCGCCACGGGCGAGATCTCAGCGATCCGCGTGTTCGGCCGCGACGCGTCCCACACTCGCACCGCGCCGTCCTCACCGAGGACGAACACACGCCGGCCGTCGTCCGAGAACCGGACGGCCGAACCCTCCGCCGGCCGACCCAGGTCGGTGGGCGGAGTGCCCGGAGTCAGGGTCCACATCTGCGCCACATCCTGCGAGGAGTACGTCACCACAGCCGTGTTCGCCGCATTGAACACGCTGCCCGCTTCCAGATCACCACGCAGGCCCTGAAGGCTGCGAATCGGCTTCCCGGTCACCACCGACCGCAGTTCGTATCCGCCGGCCGCGGAGCGGTTGATCACCAGGTCGGTCGCTCCGATCAGGGCATCGGGCGCCGCCGGTGGCAACTCGACGCCCGCGGACGGGAAGCTCGGCCTCGCGGCTCCGTCCGCGGCGGACCAGAGGTCCACCGTGGAGAACGCGCCGGACGGGCGTTCGATGCCGAATGTCTCGCCGTTCTCGCTGAAGAACACCCGTCTCCTGCGATCGATGACACCGAGGGAGACCTGGGGTCCCACAGCGACGCGCTCCTCATCGCGGATGATCTTCCAGAAGCCGGCGTTGACGCCTTCCGACTCGGAACGGTCGTCGCGCTTCTCGGTCACGGCGTACAGCCACTGCCCGCCCGGCCCGAAGCCGGCATAGAGGACACCATCAGCGCTGGGGCCGGTGACGATCGAGGTGGTCGCACCCGTCGGCGAGAAGATCCGCACCACGGGATCGTTCGGGCTGAAGAGCGCCATCAACCCGGCGCCGGCGTCGTGCGTGTCGTTGGCCGCGGCGCCGGCGAAGGAGACCTCGTAGGGTCCCGACGTCCATCGGCGGAGGAGGGGCGCGCCCGCCGTGCCGTCGAGGACGAGCAGGTCGTAGCTGCCGTGCCGGGTCGAGTCGGGCTGGTCGACCGGCAGCGTGGCCGCCAGGACCGCGGTGAGCCCGAGGGCCAGCGCGGCGGCGATGAGGCCCCGGACGGGAACGGTCCTCGCCCGCTCCTGCGAGGAGGCCGCCGCGGGCCGCTTGCCCTGGTCATGAGCGTCGATGGAGGAGGTGGCCAGCTGCTCCTGGAGGCGTACGTGGCGGAACTGGTACGTCCCCGTCGACCTCCTGAGCAGCCCCAGCGTGTGCGCCTCCGTGAGGAACCTGGAGATCCGCACCGGCAGGTCGCGGCGGGCCGCCAGGGTCCAGCTCGCCAGGACGTACCGCGGCCACGGCCGGGCCAGCAGGATGAGGACGAACGCGGTGACGCCGGGCAGGACCAGGAACATGGGAACGAGGGCGCCGGCCGCCGGCAGAATCTTCGTCCGGAAATCGACGTCGCGGGCGTGCCACATCGCCGTGAGGTCCGGGCCGCCCGGCCAGCCGGACCAGTGGCTCAGCACGTCCTCGGCGAGGCCACCGGCCCACGCGCCGAGGATGAGCGCCGGATAGAGGAGGGCAGCGACCATGCCACCCCCCACCAACGCCGCCACGAGGGACAGCAGCCGGTCCGACCGCAGAGTCTGGAGCGGGTCGACGGGCGCCGCCGGGCCGTCGGTGTCCTGGAGCCAGCGCTGGACCGCCACCACGACCCCCAGCAGGGCGCTCAGCGCGACCGCGACGCCGGTGGCCTGGGCGAAGAGCTCCCCGCTGCGCACGGACCAGGTGTCCGTGAGACTGATCGTCAGCGCGTACCCCGCCAGGACCGGAACCGCGAGAACGGCCACCGCACCGGAGCCGAAGCGGAAGCCCGCGGCGAGCCGCCGCGCCGAGCCCCGGATCCGGAACGACAGCCGCCCCGGCAACTGGCGCGCACCGGTCAGCCACAGGACGGCCACCAGTCCCGCGAACACCGCGCCGACTGTGGAGCCGAACAACACGGTCTGCTCCGCGGCGACCTGCTCGTCGAGATCGGACAACGACACCCAGACCGCTACGGCGATCATCACCAGCAGGCCGAGAACCAGCCCAAGGGCGGGGCCCGTCCAAACCGACAGCTGCCGCTCAGCGAGCCGCCACCAGGCGAAGTCACGTTCCCGGCCGCCGTGCAGGTATCTGGCGAGGAAGGCCAAATAGCGCTCGGCGCGGCTCACGGGAAAGGTCACGGACTCGGACGCGTACGCCGCGCGCACCGTGCGGGCGGTCAGCGAGTCCTCGACGGCGTGCCGACTGTGGAAACGCTCCTCGACGAGCAGTTCGTCGGGAAACTCGGGCAGCCGCCGGTAGACGAGGCGGGCCAGGGAGACGGTCAGCGGCGTCGAGAAGGCGAGCGCGAGCGGGCCCTGCGGCCGCTGGCGGATCCGGGTCAGCACGGCGGTCCAGGAGGTGCCGGGCCGCCAGCGCTGGTGGGGTAGGTAGGCCTCGAGGTCGTCCGCGGTGATCGGCGACAGCTCTATGACCGGCGCACGGCTGAGGACCGGCGAGCCGTCCATGATGGTGTCCTCGTACTCGTTCGACCGGCACGTCACCACGATGGGACGGTCACGCCGCAACGAACGGTGGATGTACTCGATGGCTTTTCGGCGTGCGGACTCCGGTATCTCGTCGAGCCCGTCGAGCACGGGCAGCACCCAGCCGCCGCGGAGCAGCTCACGGGGCACGTCCCGCTGGCCGTTGTAATAGGCGACCGCGATGGTTTCCACCAGCCAGTCGTCCAGCTCCCGGAGAACGGGATCCCAGTTCGCGACGCTGAGCAGGACCGGCACCTTGCCGTCCTCCGGGCGCCGGCGGATCAGGCCGAGCGTCAACAGCAACGCGAGCACCGTCTTGCCGGCTCCCGGCTCGCCCAGGATCACCAGCCGGCCGCTGGGGATCCGGGCGTACTCGCCGGCCAGATCGGCGATCGCGTCCTCGAACTCGTCGCGCATGCCGCCGTCGAGGTTGACGCGGATCGGCCGCCCTCCGGTGTCGCCGGTGAGGCTCGCGAGGTCGCTGACGTCCCGGTCCGTGGCCGTCCACCGCAGTGGCAGGACGGCGGCGTCACGCAGGCCGCGCGAGGTGGCCTCCTTGGACCACTGCTCCTCGACCGCCTCGGCGAGCTCCCGTGCGACGGCCGGGAGCTTGGCGGCGGGCACCTCGGAGCGGAAGTAGTCGAACAGGTCGATGAGGATGTTGCCGGCCGCGACGAGCAAGGCCGCCGCACCGCCGACCGCGGCCGCCCACCCGGCGTCGGACGCCGCGATGCCGACCACACCTCCCGCCGTGATCGCTACGATCGCCGTGATCAGAAGGCGACGAGTGTCACGAATCCGTTTCATACCGCGAAATTCGCCCATCACGGCCCTCACCTTGCCACCGGCGCCGCCCGTCGTCGTCCCCCGAACACCCGATCGAGTCCAGCACCGCACCGCTCAGGGACCGGCGCTCACCACCGGCGGGATGTTGTGGTTCACGCGGAACATGTTGCGCGGGTCGTAGGCCCTCTTGACCGCCGCCAGCCGTTGGTACGTGGCCGGCGGGTAGGCCCGCGCGACCGCCTCGGGCGTCACGTCGTACCCGGTCAGGAAGTTGATCTGTTGATGGCCGGTTGCCCAGGGCTCGAAGGCGCCCGCCAGCTCGCGCAGCGCGGGCCGGAACGCGTCGTGCGTGCCCGGCGCGCCGACCGCACCGGCGAAGAGCTGGAACGGCGCACCGCGATGGCCGACCGCGTTGGGGATCTCGGGGTCGCGGGCGAGCGCGCCACCGAGCTGCCGGATCTCCACCATGAGCGCCGGGGTGTCCACGCCGGGGCCCGCGGCGGCCAGCAGGGCCTCGCCCGGAAAATCGGAGAGCAGGGCCGAGGTCTCGTACGCCGGCAGCGGGTCCACCGGATCCGCGTGGATCGCGGCCACCCGCGTGAACGGCATCTCCTCCACCGCGTCGATCAGTGCCGGCCCGGCCGCGCGCACGCCCGCGATCAAGCGGGCGCCCTCCTCGGCCGTTCCGTGGTAGGCGATCCGCACGTGCACGGTGAAGCGGCCGCGCAACGGCTCGGGGACGAACGGCAACGGCGGGAGGCGCAGGAACGCGATCGACGCGGTGAGCTCCTCCGGCGCGGTGGCGGTCAGTTCGCGGTACGCGTTCAGGACCTCGCGGGTGTGCTCGCCGCCGAAGAACAGGCCGCCGGCGTACAAGTGCGTGACCGGGAAGAGGCCGACGGTCAGGGAGGTGACGACGCCGAAGTTCCCCTTGCCGCCGCGCAGCGCCCAGAACAGCTCCGGCTCGTGGTGCGCGTCGACGCGGCGCAGCTCGCCGTCCGGGGTGACGATCTCGGCGGCGAGGACGTGGTCCGCCGCGTACCCGTGGACGCGGCCCAGCATCGGGCTCAGGCCCCCGCCCAGCGTGAAGCCGACGACGCCGACGTTCGGTGACGATCCGGCCAGCGGCGCGAGGCCGTGCTCGGCCGCCGCGTCGATCAGGCACTGCGTCTCGACAGCGGCGTCCACAGTGGCCGTGCGGCGTCGCGCGTCGACGGTGACGCCGTCCATCCGGCATACGTTGATCAGGACGGCGCCGTCGGCCGGGACGAACGCGCCGTGCCCGGTGGCCACCACCGCCACGGGCAGGTCGCGCACCCGGGCGAAACGGACCGCGGCCCGCACGTCGGCGACGCAGGTGGCGCCGACCGCGACGGCCGGGCGATGGGCCAGCGCCTGGTTCCAGGTGGCGGTCTCCTCGGCGTAGCGCTCGTCGCCGGGCACCAGCACGGGGCCGGCGACCTCGGCGGTGAGCCGGGCCAGGTCGGCGGGCTCGATGGTGATCGTGGTTGTGGTCATGACCTGAAGCCTGGCGGAGCGCGGGCCCGCCGCCGTCCTGTTCTCGCGCTGGCCGCCATCGCGATCGGCGATAGTGGACCGATGGAACTCCGCCAGCTCGAGTACTTCGTCGCGGTCACCGAGGAAGGCAGCTTCACCAAGGGCGCGCGGCGGGTGCGGGTCGCCCAGTCGGCCGTGTCGGCCACCATCCAGAAGCTCGAACGGGAGCTGGGCCTGCCGCTGTTCACGCGCGACTCCGCGGGCATCGCGCTGACCGACGCCGGAGCGGCGCTGCTGCCCGAGGCCCGGGCTCTGCTGAGCGCCGAGCGGCGGGCCCGGGAGACGGTCGACCAGGTGCGGGGAGGACTGCGCGGGACCGTACGGGTGGGCACGCTCGTGTCGATCGGCGCCCGGCCGGCGTCGCAGGGCCCGATCGTCGTCGACCTGCCCGCGGTGCTCGGCCGGTTCCACGTCACGCATCCGCTGGTCACGTTCCGGCTCCGCACCGCGCCGACCGGCTCGGCGGGGCACCTGGCCGCGGTGGCCGCCGACGAGCTCGACCTGGCGCTGGTGTGCACGCGTGAGCAGCCCGGCGGCGTACGGCTGCACCACCTGGGCTCGGTGCGGCTGTGCTTCGTCTGCTCCCGGCGGCACCCGCTCGCCGAGGCGTCGTCGGTACGCCTGGAGGAGCTCGCCGGCGAGACGTTCATCGACTTCCCGATCGGCTGGGGCAACCGCACCCTGACCGACCGGGCCTTCGCCGGCGCGGGCATCGCGCGCAACGTGCCGTTCGAGGCGGCCGACCAGGACACCGCCCTCGGCCTGGTGCGCAACGGCCTCGGCGTCGCCCTGCTGCCCCGATCGGGCAGCGAGGAGGAGGGCCTGTCCGTCGTGGACATCGAGGACGCGGACCTCGACCTGCCGGTCGCCGTCGCCATGCCGGGCGACCGCCGGCCGTCGGCCGCCACCGCCGCCCTGCTCACCAGCATCCTGCGCGCGGCGGGCCGGCGGCCGGCCGCGCTCAGCCGTCGGCGGTGATCTCGCGCGGCAGCGCCGCGCGCAGCTGGCGGCGGGAGGTCACGCCGAGCTTGGCGAAGACCTTGCGCAGGTGCCACTCGACCGTGCGGGGGCTCAGGAACAGCCGCTCCCCCACCTCGGGATTGGAGAAGCCGTCGCGGACGAGCTCGGCGATCTGCCGTTCCTGCGCGGTCAGCTCGTCGCGGGTGAGCGCCTCGGCCGTACGCTTGCGCACCGTCTCGCCGGTGGCCAGCAGCTCGCGCCGTGCCCGTTCGGCGAACGCCTCCATGCCCATGCCGGCGAACATCTCGTGCGCCGTGCGCAGCTCGTCGCGGGCCTCGCCCCGCTGCCGGTCCCGCCGCAGCCACTCGCCGTGCAGCAGGTGGGCGCGGGCCAGCTCGGGTCGCAGGGCGGTGCGGCCGAGGCGCTCGATCGCCGTACGGAACGACGCCTGCGCCTGCGCCCCCTCGCTCACCAGCGCCCGGCAGCGAGCCAGCGTGCCCTGCGCCCAGTCGGTGTCGCACGGGCCGGCCGACGCGGTGAGCCGGTCGAGCGCCTCCCGGGCCACGCCCATCTCACCGGACCGGGCCGCCGCCTCGACCAGCTCGGGCAGCGCCCAGTCGGCAACCCACAGCACGGGCAGCGCGGCGCACCGGCGGGCCGCCTCCATCGCCTGCCCGAAGCGTGCCAGCCCGTTGTTCAGCACGGCGCCCGACCAGTGCGAGATGGTCACCCCGAGCGTCTCGCCCGCGGCCTCCGCCGGCCCGATCGTGCGCGCGATCAGCTCCGACGCCTCCGGATCCCGGCCGCGCAGCGCGGTCAGGCGCAACCGGACGTACGGCGAGATCGGCATGCCCAGCGCGGTCGCCACGGTCTCGGCCTCGGCGGCGATCGCGGCCACCCGGTTCAGTTCGCCGGTGAACGAGGTCGACATGCCCAGGGCGGTGAGGTCGAGCGGCAGGTGGGCCAGCGCGCCGGCGGACCGCACGACCTCGACCTGACGGTCCACCAGGGCGCGCAGGACGGCGTCGTCCCAGATCGACGGCGGTACGCCGTTCGCCACCCAGCCCCACACGAGGGCGTCGCCGACGGGCAGGTCGGCCATCAGGTCCGCGGCCTGGCGCAGCAGCCGTACGGCCTCCGCCCGGCTGCCGATGAGCATCTCGCCGTAGCCGTCGAGCACGAGATCGAGCGCACGCGGAGCACCGTCGCGGGGAGGAAGCGCGGCGGTGGACCGGGCGGTGGCCTCCATGAGCCCGCGGTTGCCGGCCATCAGGGCCGCACCCCACGCGAGCAGGTAGGTCTCGCGGGCGAGGTCGAGATCGAACGGCTCCAGCCGCTGGGCGGCGGCGAGCAGAGCGGCGGGCGCCTCGCCGGTGCGCCCGGCCGCGAACGCGATGTGCCCGTGCAGCAGCTCGGCCCGGGCGCGCGCGAACTCACCGTCGGCGTCACGCCGGGCCAGGTCGACGAACCGGCGCGCGGCCTCGATGTCCCCGGCAAGCAGGGTGGCCTCGGCGGCGGCAAGGGCCCGTCCGGTACGCCGGGGAGCGTCGGCGGTGAGCTGCACGGCGCGCTGGAGGAAGGCAGCGGCGGCGGCCCGGCCACCGCGGGCCTGCGCGCGCAGGGCGGACCGTTCGAGCTCGGCCGCCACGTCCTCGTCGGGCCCGGACGAGGCGGCGGCCCGATGCCAGGCGCGGCGATCGGGGTCGGTGGTCTCGTCGGTGACCTCGGCGAGCGCGAGGTGCACGGCACGGCGGTCCCGGGGCGAGCCGGCCTGGTAGATGGCCGACCGGACGAGCGGATGCCGGAAGGTGACCCGTTCCCGCACGGCGAGCAGCCCGTCGGTGCCGTCGGCGAGGGCGGCCCCGGGATCGATGCCGAGCCGTTCGGCGGCGGCCCACACGAGAGCCGGATCGCCGAGCGGCTCGGCGGCGGCGACGAGAAGCATCATCCGGGTCTCGCCGGGCAGCCCGGCGATCCGGTCGAGGAAGCTCCGCTCGATGCGCCCGGGCAACGAGTCACCGGCGCGCAGCAGCCCGAGCCCGCCGGCGATCTGGGTGGGCGACAGCCCGCGAGGCAACTCGACGAGCGCGAGGGGGTTGCCCCGGGTCTCGGCCACGATCCGGTCCCGGATGGACCGGTCGAGCTCGGCGTGGGTCAGCGAGCTCAGCAGCGCGTGCGCGTCGGCGTCACGCAGCCCGGTGACCTCCAGCTCGGGCAGCCCGTGCAGGAACTTCCCCGCCTCACGCGCCGGCCCTCCATCGCGGGTGGGCTCGCTGTCGCGGGTGGGCTCGCTGTCGCGGGTGGGCTCGCTGTCGCGGAGGGCGAAGAGCAGCGCGACGGACTCGGCCAGCAGGCGCCGGGCGACGAAGCTGAGCGTCTGGGCGGACGCCCGGTCCATCCATTGCACGTCGTCGACGACGCAGAGCAGCGGCGCCCGTTCGGACGCCTCGGAGAGCAGGCCGAGGATGGCGAGCCCGACGAGGAACCGGTCGGGCGGGCTGCCGGCGCGCAACCCGAGGACGGTCTCCAGCGCCGCCCGCTGCGCCTCGGGCAGGCGCGGCAGAAGATCAAGCAGGGGTACGCAGAGCTGGTGCAACGCGGCGAACGCGAGCTCCATCTCCGACTCGACACCGGACGCCCGCAGCACCCGCAGGCCGTCGGCGCTGTCCCGGGCGTAGTCGAGCAGCGCGGTCTTGCCGACACCGGGCGCGCCGTGCACCACGAGGACACGGCTCTCCCCCGCCCGAACCGCCGCGATCATCTGATCGATCGTTTCGCATTCCCGGTGCCGTCCGAGCAGCTGCACCCCGTCATCGTGGTCCACTGCTGCCCCGTCGGCCATCGTGCGTGCGGACGATCACACCCCCTCACTCGCAGCACCTTCGCCAGGTGCAGATATGCGTCAGTGCCGATGACATGTCCGGTCCGACGTGCCTAAAGTGGCGCCCGAGGTGGAGGTGAACGTCTTGTTCCCCCAAAGCGCCACCGATGCGGAAGACGACGACGCCAGGCTGCGGGACCGGCTCGTGTTCGGCGACGAGACCGCGCTCGCCGACCTGCACGAGCGCTTCAGCTCCCTGGTCTACACGATCGCGGCCCGGGTCACCCGGGACGGCGCGGCTGCCGAGGACGTCACCCAGGAGGTGTTCCTGGCCGTCTGGCAGCACCCGCTCGCCTTCGAGCCGGCGAAGGGCAGCCTGCGCGGCTGGCTGGCCATGATGGCCCATCGCCGCGCGGTCGACCTCGTGCGCAAGGAGGAGGCCCACCGCCGGAGGTCGCTGGAGGGCCGGCTGTTCGCCGAGGCGATCAGCCGCGGCGACCCGGTCGGCGACCAGGTCTCCGACGCCGACGCGGCCCGCCGCCTGAACGCCGCCCTCAAGGAGCTGCCGGAACGGCTCAGCCGCGCCATCACCCTGGCGTACCTGGAAGGTCACACCTATCGTGAGGTGGCGACCGTCCTGGGCGTGCCCGAGGGCACCGCGAAGTCCCAGCTCCGCGAGGGCTTGCGCCGGTTGGCCGCGGCACTGCACGACGCTCGCGACGGGGAGCGCAAATGATCAGCCACGACACGCTCACCGAGCTCATCGCCGCGTGGGCGCTGGACGCCTGCCCGCCCGAGGAGACCGAGCTGGTCGAGGCCCACCTCGACACCTGCGACACGTGCGCCCACGAGGCCCGGGAACTACGCGAAGCCGCAGCCGACCTGGGCGGCGCCCACCTGAGCCCACCGCCCGGCTCCCTGGACCGCCTCCTCACGGCGGCCCCCGCAAGGCGGCGCCCAGCCACTCCCGCTCCCGCATACGCGACCTCCTACGCGGCCCAGATAGCCGCCCTCGACCTGCTGCTGACAGACCTGCCCGCCGCCGACTGGCACCGAACGGCCGCCCACGGCGCCACAGCCCACCGACACGCAGCACCGACCCACAACACCGCCAACCAGCACCACCCCACGCCCGGCAGCCCCGGCGAAGCCGCGCCCCGAACCCCAGACCAGCACCACACCGCGCCCGGCACCCCCAGCCGAGCCGCGCCCCGAACCCCAGACCAGCACCACACCGCGCCCGGCAGCCCCAGCCAGCACCGCACCGCGCCCGGGAGCCGCGATCAGCGCGCGGCCGGTGCGAACGGTGCCGGGGACCGGCGTGGTGCCGACGCGCACGACGAACTGACCGTGCACGACCTGCTCGCCCATCTGATCGCCATCGACGGGCTCCTCGCCGACGCGCTCGGCCTGCCCGTCGAGCCGCCCGTCGAGCCCGGCCAGCGTCTGACGGCGCGCACGACCGCCGTGGTCGACTTCGAACGGCAGCGACCCCCCGAACAGACCCGACAAGCCTGGCGCGCCCAGGCCGACGCGATCTGCCGCGCCCTGCACGAGCAGCCCAACGACGTCACCGTGCGCCTGGGCCGGCCCTTCTCGCTGGTCGACGCGTTGACCGCCCGCGCCTACGAGACCTGGATCCACACCGAGGACATCGCCGCCACGACCGGCCGCCCGGCCGTGCCGCCGCTGCCCGAACATGTGCACCCGATGGCCGCCTTCGCCATGCGCGTGCTCCCCCGCGTCGTCTTCCGCCGTATCGAACCACCCCACAATCGCTACGTCCGCCTGCACCTCACCGGCCCCGGCGGCGGAACATGGACCGTGCCGCTCGACCCCGCCACCGTCGTCCCGGCGGTGACAAAACCATCCGCCTCGATCACCGTCGACGTCATCGAGTTCTGCCGCCTGGCCGGCGACCGCCGCGACCCGGCCCACATCGCCGCCGCCATCGAGGGCGACGCCAAGCTGGCCCGGGACTTCCTCGCAGCCGTGCCCGCCATGGCTCCCGTGCCGTAGCCGTAGCCCCGCGCCATAGCTGACAGCCCCCGTGCCAGAGCCGGTGACTCCCGAGCCATGGCCCACACCCCGCACCACGACCGACACCCCGCACCACAACCGACAGCCCGTGCCAGCACCGACGGCTCCCGAGCCACGACCGACACCCCCGCACCACAACCGACAGCCCGTGCCAGCACCGACGGCTCCCGAGCCATGGCCGACACCCCCGCACCACGACCGACAGGCTTGCGCGAGCCCCGATGGCTTCCGCGCCACAGCGACAATTGGTCCTGGGTAGCTCCGGGCCTCATTCTCGCGGAAATCAGCGAGTCCCGCGGAAGCCCTGTGGATAACCGGCGACTGTGGACATTGGCGAAATCGGGCCTGTGGATAAGTCCGAGGGCGGGTTGGGAACGGCCTAGGCTAGGGCGGACAGGGCACGACCGGCCAGGCCGAGCCCGACCACGATGATCAGCGTGGCGGTGGCCGGTTGAGCGACCGCGCGCCAGCGGGCAAAGAGCTTCGAGCGGCGTTCGAGGCGGTCGCGCAGACGCAGCAAGAGGATGCCCGCGGCGGTCAGCGTGGCCGCCATCCCCAAGCCGTAGGCGATGACAAGGAGGACACCGAAGACGGTACGGCCGAGCGCGGCCGCACCGAGCAGGACGATCAGCGCGGAGGGGCTGGGCACGAGCCCACCCGCGATGCCGAGGCCCGCGATACCCCACTTACCCGGGCCGTGGTGGTGCCGGTGCCCGTGCGTGTGGTTGTGGACTGCCACATGGCTGCGCTCTCGCGCATTGTCGTGGGCGTGCTCGTGGCGATGGCCATGCTCGTGCGACTGATCGTGGTCGTGAGGGGGCGCGTGATCGTGACCGGGCGCGTGATCGTGACTGCGCGCGTGATCGTGACCGGGCCC
>NZ_BOMI01000022.1 GCF_016862115.1 Paractinoplanes deccanensis | reverse complement strand
TCGAGACCGGGCCCGTGGTGGAGACCGGGTGCGTGATCGTGACCGCGCGCATGATCGCGACCCGGCCCGTGATCGCGACCCGGCCCATGGTCGAGACCGGGTGCGTGATCGTGACCGCGCGCATGATCGCGACCCGGCCCATGGTCGAGACCGGGCCCATGGTCCAGACCGGGCGCATGATCGCGACCGCGCGCGTGGTCGGGGCCGTGTGTGGGGACATGGCCGCCGTCGTGGGCGTGGGAGTGCGGGTGGGCGTGGCCGGGTGTGGCGGCGTGGGTGTGGGTGTGGTCGAGGGAGGTGCGGCGGCCTATCGCTGAGACGAGGGCGATGAGGCCGACTGCGGCGACGAGGGTGCCGCTTGCGATGCCTAGCCAGCTCAGGACCGTTTCGCCTGCTATGCCGGCGACAGTGGTCAGCAGGAGGCCCAAGGCCAGCACGCCGGCTGTGTGGGTGAAGGTGACGGTGGCACCTACGAGGACGGCGTCTCGGGGGCGGCCCTGGGTGCCGGCCAGGTAGGCGGCCATGACGGTCTTGCCGTGGCCGGGGAGGGCGGCGTGGGCGGCGCCGAGGAGCAGGGAGAGGAGGACAGCCAGCACACCGACCAAGGGGGTCAGGCGGTTGCCTACGAGGTTTTCGAGCCGGCGCTCGGCGCCGGCCAGGGGACCGCTGAGGCTGAGGGGACGGTCGGCGGGCGCCGGCGCCGCCGCGATCGGGCACGGCGAGGCCGCGGGAGAGGAAGCGGGCGAGGCTGAGCCGGGAGAGGAAGAAGAGCAGTCGGTGGCGGGGCCTGGTGAGGCGGTGAAGGAGGCCGATCGCACGTCGGACGGAGCGGCGAGGAGGTCGCGGGGGTAGGAGCGTAGCTCGTTGCTGGGGCTCACTGTGGGCAGTGGGGAGTTGGTCAGCTGGACGCCGGTGCCGGTGGCTACCAGCTCGCGCCAGCCTATGTGGGTGTCGCGGAAGGTGTTGGCCATCTCGATCGGTGTGGTGCCCTCGAAGGATGTGGGGGCGGACAGGCGGCAGGTCAGGCGGGTGGTCTGCAAGCCGCCTGCGCCTTTTTCGTGGGCCAGGTGGGCGTCTTTGACGGTCCAGCGCAGGCCGGTGCCGGCGACGGTGACGGTCAGGGCGGCTGCGGCTTCGTCGCATGTCGGGGGTGGGTCCTGCAAGGTGGGGAGCTCGGCCAGGTCGGCGACCGTCAAGGCATCCACGCGGTCGGGGTGGAGGGTCAGGCCGGCGTAGCGGTTGACGGAGAAGTTGCCCAGCGGGTGGGCAGCGGCGAGCGCGGACGACAAGCCGGGAGCGGACGACAAGCCGGGAGCGGACGACAAAGCGGGAGCGGACGACAAAGCGGACGCCGACGACAAGCCAGGAGCCGACGACAAAGCGGAAGCGGCAGCGGGCGTGGACGACAGGGCCGCGAAGGCCAGGAAGGAGAAGAGCGCGACAACCGAAAGGCGTTTCATCGCCGGGACTCCAGGGCGGCCAGGGCCCGGGCGGCGTTCGGGCCGTCCACGGGCGAGAAGTGGGGGTTCAGGGTGCGGGCGCGGCGCAGGTCGGCGCGGGCGCTCTCGTGGTCGCCGAGGGAGAGGGCGATCAGGGCCTTGTGGTAGGCGTAGGCGGCGTTCTGCGGGCTCGCGGCGGTCGCCTGCTGGGCGTACGGCAGTGCCGCTTTGTCCTGGCCCGTGGTGTGGAGGGCCTGGGCCAGCACGTCGGCGACCTCGGCGAACGGGCGGCGGCGCCACTCTGTCGTCGCGGCGGTCACGGCCTTGTGGGGGTCGCCCGTGGCCAGGGCCAGCTGGGCGGCGGTCAGCTCGTCGCGGCCGCCGTTGGCCACGAAGAGCTGGTGGGCGGCGGCGGCCAGGGTGAGCTGGCGCGCGGCCTCCTCGGCACGGCCCGCGAGGCGCAGCGTCTCCGCGTACTCCATCAGGGTCTCGGGGGTGGGGGTTCGCGCCGTCACCGCTCGCAGGTCGGCCACCGCCGCGTCCACGTTGCCGGTGGCGGCCGACACGCGGGCCCGGCCGCGCAGCAGGGGGTGATAGTCGGGAGCCGCCGCCAGGCCGGCCTCGTATTCGGCCGCGGCGCCCGTCAGGTCGCCGCGAAACCAGGCCAGGTCGCCCAGCTGGTTGCGGCAGAAGGCGATGTCAGCCGGGTCCACCGCGGCGGCCAGGGCGCGCCGCATCAGAGCCGTGGCCTCCGTGAGGCGGCCCTTCTGTTCCAGGTCGTACGAGGCCCTGGCGTACGCGGCGAGCCCGGGCCGCAGGTCGAGCATGCGCTGCACGGCCGCGCTCGCCGCCGCCGGACGGCCCAGCTGGGTCTCGGCGTCGGCCAGCACCCCGTACGCGTCGGAGGAATAGGGGTTGACCCTCAGCGCGGCCTGGGCGTGCCCGCGCGCGGCGGTGAAGTCGTGCCGGGCGTTCGCCAGGGCGCCGAGGCCGACCTGGGCGTCCGGGTTGTCGCGCGGGCGCACGGCCAGCGAGCGGCGCAGCGCCTCCTCGGCCATCGGATACCGGCTCGGGTCGGCGCTCACCCGGGCCTGCTCCACATATGCCAGACCCAATTGGGCCCAGGTCCGGTGGTCGCGGGGCAGGGTGCGCAGCCGCTGCCGCGCCTGGGTGACCGTCTGCTCGAGCCGGTCGGTGCGGGCGATGGCGGCGGCCGGCTCGGGCGGGGCGGGTGTCCCCCGCAGTCCGAAGATCGCGCCCACGGCGAGCAGGGCGATCGCGGCCAGGGCCACGGTGACAGCTCGTTTCATGGGAGGTTCCTTCCTCGTACGGGGGACACGCGCGCTCAGAAGATGACCGTGTCGTCGTCGGCGGACGGCCGGGACAGCCGCCGTCGCCGCATCAGCCACCAGACGGTGAGCATCGTGACCAGCGCGACCGCGCCCAGCACACCGCCCAGCAGCGCGGACGAGTTGCTGAGCCCGCTCGACGACGCCGCGGGCGTGATCGAGGGCTGAGGCTCGTCAGAAGGAGACGGAGAGGAAGGGGAAGAGGGGGAAGCCGCGGCCGGAGAAGGAGAGGCCGGGCCCTGGTTGGGCAGCGCCACGTACGGGAACGTGCCGCCGAACGGGTTGTCGTTCGCGTCCACCTTGTCGCCCGCGGCCAGCGCGTCCACCAGCTTGCCGCTCTGCGCCGCGCCCTCGACCGCCTGCACCGAGATGTCCACGACGTCGTCGGTCAGCCGACGCCCGTTCGGGAAGCCCTGAAGGTCCTTGGCGAGCACGCCGAGCCGCTGCGGCTGGGCGCTGACCGGCACGCCGAGGTTGAGCCGCAGCATCTCCGAGGGCCGGAACCGGCTCGCGTCGACGTCCTTGTTGTTCAGCTGCGAGTTCAGGTCCGCCTTGATCGGGCCCTTCACCTTCGTGGTGATGCCGGTCAGGTAGATCTCGACCAGGTCGTTGCGCGGCGCCGGCGGGGCCTTCACCCCGTAGATCTTCTCGATCAGGCGGGGCAGCTCCGGGTCGGTGACCCGCTTGACCACCTGCGGGATGCCGGCGTCCTTGTCCGGCGAGATCGAGTTGAACGCGTCCTTCAGGCCGGCCGGCACGACGACCTCGTTGACCAGCGGGTTGCCGAGCCGCGACACCTGCACGCTGTCGTTGCCCCGCGGCGCGGAGGCGTCGCCGCCGGTCATCCGGTAGCGGCTGCGCTCGGTGGTGGTCCAGACGCCGACGACCGGGTTGCGGTCCGCGTCGCCCTTGAGCGCCACGTCCTTGAACGGCACCTGCAGGGCGATGGTGTTCACGTTGTAGCCGGCCAGCGTGTCGGTGCCCGTCTCGCTGAGGTCCCCGCCGTACAGCAGGTCGAAGACGCGCAGGTCGAGGAAGAACGGGTCGTCGGCCTGGCCCGCGAACAGCTTCCAGCCGCCCTTGAGCTGGATGGTCGACTGGTCGCGCAGCTTCTGGTAGTCGGGCATCGAGGCGGCGCCGATCCGCGACGGCGCGACCGGTGCGTCGCTGACGCGGGTCTTGAAGGGCTCGCCGTTGAACGACGACTCGAGCGTGTAGGTCTGCTTGAACAGCAGGTTCTGGTCGTCGAGCGAGGTGACCGGGCCGTCGTTGTAGAGGAAGGTCTTGGTGCCGCGCTTGTCGACGTTCTTGAAGGTCCACCGGAAGACCGCGTCCGGCTTGGCGTCGCCGTCGCTGTCGACGTTGATGCGGTACGCGGCGTCGGTGGCGAACGGGTAGAAGTTGGGCCCGCCGTCGGGCTCCTCGAACGGGATCCAGTTGGCGATCATCGTCACGTAGCCCGGGCGGTCCGGGCTCACGAAGGCGTAGAGGTCGGTGTTGTCGGCGGCCGGGTCGCTGGCGATGAGCGGCGCCTCGCGGTGGCTGGACGCCGTGGAGGCGCCGGGCCCGAGCGCGGTGAGCGACACGACGAGTGCGACGGCTCCGGCCGCCGCCAGTGATCGTTTGATCATTGTTCCCCTCCCGATGTCGCGAGAGGTTCGGCGCGGGGCGGACGCCGGATGGGTCCCCGCGGCGAATTGGCACGAACGGCCACTACGTTTGCGTCATGACCTTGATCCGCAGGACCGCGCTCGTCGTGGTGCTCGCCGTGCTGGCGGCGGCGCTGGGCGGGGCCGTGCCGCGGACCCCGGTCCCCGCCACCGCGAAGCACACGGTGACGTACGACAAGTACTCGCTCCTGCTCGACGGCAAGCGGACGTACATCTGGTCGGGCGAGTTCGCGTACTGGCGGCTGCCGAGCCCCGGGCTGTGGCGCGACGTGCTGCAGAAGATGAAGGCGAACGGCTACAACGCCGTGTCGATCTACTTCAACTGGGCGTACCACTCGCCGAAGAGGGGCGTGTACGACTTCGGCGGCGTCCGCGACGTGGACCTGCTGCTCGACATCGCCGCGCAGACCGGGCTGTACGTGATCGCGCGTCCCGGCCCGTACATCAACGCCGAGACCAGCAGCGGCGGCTTCCCGGGCTGGCTGAGCAACGACCCCGGGCGGGCCCGCAGCGACGCACCGAGCTATCTCGCCGCCGCCGACGAGTGGATGACCCGCATCGACGCGATCATCGGGCGGCACCAGTTCACCGAGGGCACCGGCACGGTGATCCTCCAGCAGATCGAGAACGAGCTCTTCGTCACCGGCGCCGCGCAGCAACGGTACATGCTGCGCCTCGCCCGCCGGGTCCGCGCCGACGGCATCACCGTGCCGATCTTCCACAACGACGTGGGCCGCAACGGCTATTGGGTGCCGCGCAGCTCCGAGGTGCCCGGCACCGTCGAGGGACCGACCGGCCTGTACGCCTTCGACGCCTACGTCGGCCCGCAGCGCTGCGGCGAGGCGCCGAAGGACGCGCCCGACTTCGGCCTGTGGGGTCCCGGCGGCGCCAAGGGCGGGGCCTCCGCCTCACCACGCACCCCGGGCTTCACGGCCGAGTTCGGCGGCGGCTGGTTCGACCACTGGGGCGGGCCGGGCGCCTATCCCTGCCTCGCGCGGGAGGCAGGCTCCGGCTACCAGCGCGTCTTCTACGGCACGAACATCGCCAACGGCCTGAGCATCCAGAACTTCTACATGACGTACGGGGGCACGTCCTGGGGCTGGCTGCCGTCGCCGGTCGTCTACACCTCCTACGACTACGGCGCCGCGATCGACGAGGCCCGGCAGCCGCGGCCCAAGGCGACCACGATGAAGCAGCTCGGCATGTTCGTGCAGAGCTTCGCACCGCTCACCGAGCTGGACCGCGGCGATCCGGTCACCCCGTCGTCGGCGAAGGTCAAGGTCTACCACGACGTCAACCCGCACTCCGGCGCGCACCTCTACGTCGCCATGCACCACCCGTCCAGCGCCACCACCGACGACGCGTTCACCTTCCCCATCTCGACCGAGGACGGCGATCACACCCTGGCGGTACGCCTGAACGGGCTGGACGCCAAGCTGCTCGTCGCCGATTACGACATGGACGCTCAGCACCTGGTCTACTCCACGTCCGAGCTGATGACCCACTTCGCCGGCACCGCGCTCTTCCACGGCCGCCGGGGCGAGAGCGGCGAGACGGTGCTGCGCTACCCGAGCGCGCCGGCCGTCTCCGGTGACGTGCGGAGCAGCTACGACGCGGCCACGGGCGACCTGCGCCTGACGTACGTGCACGACGGTCTCACCGAGGTGCGGATCACCGGCGGTGGCCGGCCGCCGCTCACCCTGCTGCTCGCCGACGACGAGGCGACCGCGACCCTCTGGCGGCAGGACACCCCGGCGGGCCCGGTGCTCGTGAGCGGGCCCGCGCTCGTGCGCACAGCCACGTACGAGGGCTCGGATCTGCTGTTGAGCGGGGACACGACCGGCCGCACGAGCCTGCGGGTATGGGGTGCCCCGCCCGGGACGCGGGTGCGGTGGAACGGCCGGCTCGACGGTGCTGATCCCGTACGGCTGCCCGATCTGGTCTGGCGCTCCTCCCCCGGCTCGCCGGAGGCCGATCCCGGCTACGACGACTCCGGCTGGCAGCCGGCCGGCCGCACCACGACCGCCGCCACCACACCGCCCCCGCCCGGCGAGCCCGTGCTCACCGCCGACGACTACGGCTTCCACCAGGGCGACGTCTGGTATCGCGGCCGCTGGACCGGCAGCGTCGAGACGCTGCGGATCCGGTACGGGGGCGGCGGCGCCGGCCTGGCGCAGGTCTGGGTCGACGGCGCCTACCTCGGCCAGAACGTGCTGCCCGCCGGAAAGCCGTCGCCGCCGCGGACCGCCACGGCCACCTTCACCGTGCCGTCCTCGTCCCGGACCGCCGGGCAGCACGTCGTCGCCGTGATGGTGCGCAACAACGGGCACACCCAGGACGTGTACGCCGACGACGCGCACAAGGAGGGCCGCGGCCTGATCTCCACGTCGCTCGGCGCGGCCGCCACCTGGCGGATCCAGGGCAACCTCGGCGGCGAGGACCCCGCCGACCCGGTACGCGGCATCACGAACGCGGGCGGGCTGGCCGGCGAGCGCGCCGGTGTGCACCTGCCCGGCTATCCCGACGCCGCCTGGCACACGGCCGCCGTGCCCGCCGCGACGGCCGCGCCCGGCACCACGTGGTATCGCAGCACGTTCCGGCTGGCGGTGCCCGCCGGCCACGACGCGTCGCTGGGCCTGACCATCGGCGACCCGGGCACGCCCCGGTCGGCGGCGAGGTACCGGGCGCTGATCTTCCTGAACGGGTGGAACCTCGGCCAGTACATCGCCGACGTCGGGCCGCAGGGCACGTTCGTGCTGCCGAACGGCATCCTCGACCCGCACGGCGTCAACACCCTCGCCCTCGCGGTCACCAGCGACGGCGGCCCCGGCAACGGCCTCGAGAAGGTGGCGCTGACGAACCTCGGCACCGTCCGCGGCGGCGTGGACGTGCCGCTCGTCGCGGCCCCCGCCTGGGCGCCTACGGGCGGATGAACGCCGTGGCCTCCGCGGCGCGCGCGGTGAGCTGGTCGACAGTGGCGGCGGAGAAGGCGCCCGGGTCGTGCCCCATCACGCAGACGGTGCCGATCCGGTGGCCCGCGGCGCCGGCAAGCGGCACCCCGGCGTACGAGCGGACCTGGCTGATCGTCACCAGCGGGGTGCCGGCGAGGTCCGGGTCGGCGGCGAGGTCGTCGATCACGACCGGCTCGCCGGCGCGGACCACCCGGGCGCACGGCGTCCACTCCGCCGGCATCCCCCCGGCCTCCCGGATCCACCCGCCGAACGCGTGCGCCCCGTAGACGGCGACCGAGTCGGCGAGGACCACGGTGACCGCCGCCATGTCGGCGCCCACCTCGGCGGCGACCTCGGCGGCGAACCTGTCGACCCGCTGGGCGGTGTGATCGCTGTAGCCGTCGAGCGCCACCCCCGCGGCGCGCAGCCGGTCGGGGTCACGCAGCGGGTCGTTCTCGTGCGGCGTGAGCAGGTCGCTCACGACCGAGCGGAACTGGCCGAGCGGCACGGGCTTGGCGAGGACGACGTTGCAGTAGAGCAACGCGGTGGGCGGCGCGCACGCGCTCACCATCAGCAGTGGCAGACCGGTCGTGCCGGGATCGTCGCGCAGCCGCTGGGCGACCTGAAGCCCCGTCATCTCGGGCATGTAGTGGTCGAGGACGCTCAGATCGGGCTTCAGCTCGGCGATGCGGGCGAGCGCGGACGGCCCGTCGGGCACGGTGTGCACCGTGTGTCCCGCCGACGTCAATACGGTCGTGAAAAGGTCCGCGACGTCCGGTTCGTCGTCGGCCACCAGGATCGTCGCCATCGGCCTCTCCCGTGATGTGATGCCGGCACCTCCGACCGTACGCGGGCCGCCGCCGCCAGGTGTGCGGATCGGCGGATCAGCCGTAGGGCGCCTCGACCCGGGCCGTCACCTGCCGCCCGCCGGCCGTTCCGGCGACCGCGACGTACGCCGTCCCGCCGATGTGCCGCACGCTCGCCTCGGAAGCGGCGCTCGTCGTAGGCGCGGAGGAACGCCTTGACGCGGTCGCGCGCCTGCTTCGAAAGCGCCTTCGGCCCCCTGGCATCGATACCGGTCACCGTCTGGGCCGCGTGCGGCGGCTCCGCCCGCACGCCTTATGATCTTGCCGCGTGATCCACAGAAGACTGTCCATATGGGCATCAGTCGGTTTGATCGCCACATCGACGTTGATGGGCGCCGCGCCGGCCCGTGCCGACGAGACCTCCGAGCCACCCCGGGTGGAGCTCGTCCTCGACGTCAGCGGCTCCATGCGCGCCAAGGACATCGACGGCGAGACCCGCATCGCGGTCGCCAAGCGGGCCTTCGGCCAGGTCGTCGACGGGCTGCCGGAGACCACGCAGCTCGGCATCCGGGTGCTCGGCGCCACGTACGGCGGCGACGACAAGCGCAAGGGCTGCCAGGACACCCAGTCGATCGTGCCGATCGGGCCGGTCGAGCCGGTCGCCGCCAAGAACGCCATCGCGCGGCTGCAGCCCACCGGCTTCACGCCGATCGGCCTCGCCCTGCGCGCGGCCGCACGCGACCTCGGCACCGGCGAGGCGGCCCGGCGCATCGTGCTGATCACCGACGGGGAGGACACCTGCACGCCGCCGGACCCGTGCACCGTCGCGCGGCAGCTGGCGGCCCAGGGCACCAAGCTGGTCGTGGACACGCTCGGGCTGACCCCCGACGAGAAGACCCGCAAACAGCTCGTCTGCATCTCCACGGCGACCGGCGGCACCTACGCGTCGGCGACGAGCGAGCAGGAGCTGACCGACCGGGTACGCCAACTCGTGGACCGCGCCGCCGTACCACCGCCCGTCACCCCCGCGGCCGTCACCGGCGCCGCGACGTGCGAGAAGGCCCCGGTGCTGTCGGCCGGCCTCTTCACCGACCGGGAGCGCATCGGCGAGCACCGCTACTACCGGGTGCCGCTGCAACCGGGCCAGGAACTGCGGGCGTCCGTCAGCGTCGCGCTGGACCGCCCCGTGAACCGCGACTACGGCGTCCTCCTGAAGGCCGCGACTCCGAACGGCCGCGAGCTGGTGCGGGGCCTCGACGCGAGCAGCGGGCGCGCCGACGTCATCTCGGCCGGCCTGCGCTGGTCCCCCGGCGACGAGGCCATCGACACCGTCTGCCTGATCGTGAGCAACTCCTTCGCGTCCGCCACCTCGGCCGGCGCCCCCGGCATGCCGCTCGAGCTCAGCATCGACACCGTCGCCGCCTCGACCGCCCCCGACGCGCCCGGCCTCGGCCGCGGCTGGCTGCTCCTGCTGGTGCTCGTCGTGGCCGGCCTGATCGCCGGCGTGCTGGCCGGCTGGCTGACCCGCTGGTGGGTCGCCACCTGGAGGGAGAACTGATGCTCACCCATCTCGCCGCCCTGCTCCTCGCGCCCGGCGCCGCCGGCCTCAGCGCCGGGACGTCCTTTCTCACCGCCGCGCCCATCGAGGCGGACCGGCCCGTCCAGGTGGCCGCGGTCACGGGCGACTACCTGTATTGGTCGTTCCCCGCGACGGCCGGCCAGCAGCCGCACCTGACCGCCACGGTCACGCTGCCGCCCGCGGCCGACCGCCACGGCGCCCAGGCGTGGACCATCGAGGTCTTCGACGGCCTCCGCCGCCGCCAGCCGTGCGTGGCCGGCGAGCAGAGCCCGATCGCCGAGCCCGCCGCCACGGACATCACCCTCGGCTGCGACCTGCGCCAGATCCGCTCGTGGGCGGAGCCGTCCGACCAGGACCCGCTGCCCGGCACCTACTACGTGCGCCTCACCTCGACCGAGATCCCCGAACAGGACCTCGGCCTGCCGCTGAAGGTGGACCTGACGCTGACCGCCGAGAAGGGCGACACGGGCGCCGACCAGGGCACCCTGGCCGCGCCGCTCAACCCGGTCAGCCGCCCCGGCACGGTGTCGGCGGACGTTCCCACGCCCGCCGTCTCCCCCTCGGCCGACCCGGACGACACGTCGGCGTTCTCCTTCGTGCCCGAGTTCTCGTCCCGCTGGATCTGGACCACCACCGGCGGCGTCCTGGCGGCCGTCGCCGGGTTGGTCGGCTTCTCCTTCACCCGCCGGCGCCGCCCCTGAGCCGGGCTTGCGGCTTCGGCTTCGGCTTCGGGCAGAAAGAACGTTCGTTCTGCCCGAAGCCGGAGCCGGAGCCGGCCGCTCAGTCGGGGCGGCCGCGCAGGTAGTGGCGCACCGCCGGAGCCGTCCAAGCAACAACCTCGGCGCGGGTCATGGCCGTGATCGGGGGCAGTTTCAGGACATAGCGGCTCAGGGCCAGGCCCAGGACCTGCGACGCCACCAGGCCGGCCCGGGTCAGCGGCTCGCCGGGTGCCAGGCGCTCGGCGAGGGGCACCAGCTGGGTCGCGAAGATCTCGCGCATGCGGTCGGCCGCGGCCGGGTTGGTCACGCCGGCGCGCAGGAGCGCCATCAGGGTCTCGTCGCCCTCCCAGCGGTCCAGGAAGTGGCGGATCAGGACGGTGGCGACCTCCTCGTCCGGCACGGCGGACAGGTCCGGCAGGCGCAGGTCGAACTCGGCCGCCGCCGCGAACAACCGCTCCTTGTTGCCGTAGTAGCGCATCACCATCGACGGGTCGATGGCCGCGTCCGCCGCGATCGCGCGGATGGTGGCGCGCTCGTAGCCGTCTGCGGCGAACCTCTCCCGGGCCGCGCGCAGGATCGCCGCTCGGGTGCCGTCGGAGCGCCTCGGTCGTTCCCCACTCATGCCAACAATCGTAGGCCAACACCTGTTGACTGTCACGGCACCGCGCCGTACCGTTATGCCAACAAGCGTTGGCAAACAGATGTTGGCAGGTGATTCGCAATGCTTCCCGCAACCACCGATGTCCTGATCGTCGGCGCCGGGCCCGTGGGCCTCGCCACCGCGACCGCGCTCGCTCAGGCCGGCGTCGCCGTGACCGTCACCGACCGGGCGCCCGGCGCCGCGCACACCAGCCGGGCCGCCGTCGTGCACGCCCGCACGCTGGAGGTCCTCGACCGCATCGGCGCCGCCGCCCCGCTGGTCGACGCGGGGATCCCGGCGCCGCGCTTCACGATCCGCGACCGTGACCGGGTGCTCGTGCCGGTCACCTTCGACACACTGCCGACCCCTTACCCGTACGCGTTGATGGTCCCCCAATCGACCACCGAAGCGGTGCTCGGCGACCGGCTCACCGCGGCCGGCGGCACCGTCCTGCGCGGCTACGAGGCCACCGGGCTCGACGGCCGCACCGTCACCTTCGCGACCGGCGAACGGGTCACCGCCCGCTACGTGGTGGCCGCCGACGGCATGCACAGCACCCTGCGCCACCTGGCCGGCATCGGCTTCGGCACCTCCGGCGCCGGCGGCAGCGCCACCACCGGCGGTGAGTCGTTCACGCTGGCGGACGTGCA
Organism: Paractinoplanes deccanensis; assembly: GCF_016862115.1. Classification (GTDB taxonomy): domain Bacteria; phylum Actinomycetota; class Actinomycetes; order Mycobacteriales; family Micromonosporaceae; genus Actinoplanes; species Actinoplanes deccanensis. Next base: position 46,515 of record NZ_BOMI01000022.1, on the reverse strand, counting down.
GGTGCACGGCGGCCCGCCCCGCGACGAGGTCGTCCTCTACTTCTCGCGCGCCGGCCTGCTCGTGTGGGCCCCGCTCCCCGACGGCACGGTGCGCATCGTCGCCGCCGTCGGTGACGCGCCCGAGCAGCCCGGCGCGGCGTACATCCAGTTCCTGCTGGACGGCCGCGGTCCCGTCCGCGAACGGGCGCGCGTCGACGACGTCGTGTGGGGCTCTCGGTTCCGCGTGCACCACCGCGTCGCCGACACGTTCCGCGCCGGCCCCGTGCTGCTCGCCGGCGACGCCGGGCACGTGCACAGCCCCGCCGGCGGCCAGGGCATGAACCTCGGCCTCCGCGACGCGCTCGCGCTGGCCGGCGCGCTCACCGAGACGCTGGGCTCCGGCTCCGAGACCCCCCTCGACCGGTACGCGGCCGAGCGCCGCCCCGCCGCGCGCGAGGTCGTGCGCTTCGCCTCCCGGCTGACCCGGCTCGCCACCGTGCCCGCGCCCCTGCGCCCGCTGCGCAACGGCGCGCTGTCGGCGCTGTCGCTGCTTCCCGCGTTCCGCGAGTCCCTGGCCTTCCGCCTGTCGAGCCTCGAACGCCCCGCGCACCGGTGACGACAGCCCGCCGCCCTGAAAGTCGTCATCAAGCCGGCCTGACCGCAGGTCGGCGTGGCCCGGCGTCAGCGGCGTGTCAGCGGTCTGTAGGGGCTTCGCGCCACGCTCGTGACCATGAACAACTCAGTCACGATCATCGGCGCGGGGCTCGGCGGTCTCACCCTCGCTCGCGTCCTGCACGTCCACGGCATCCCGTCGGCCGTCTACGAGGCGGAGGCGTCCCCGGCGGCGCGCACCCAGGGCGGGATGCTCGACATCCACGACTACAACGGCCGGCCGGCCCTGGCCGCCGCCGGCCTCACCGCCGAGTTCCGCGCCGCGGTCCTCGAGGGCCGGGAAGCCTACCGCGGGCTGGCCCCCGACGGGACGGTCCTGTTCGACAAGCCGGACGACGGCACCGCCGGGCGGCCCGAGGTGCTGCGCGGCGACCTGCGCCGGATCCTGCTCGACTCGCTGCCGGCCGGGACGGTCCGGTGGGGACACCGGGTCACGGGCGTGCGCGCGGACGGCGACGGGCGACACGAGGTGACCTTCGCGGACGGCGCCACGGTCCGCACCGGCCTGCTGGTGGGTGCCGACGGGGCCTGGTCGCGGGTGCGGCCGCTGCTCACCGAGGCCGTTCCCGCGTACGCCGGCACGTCGTTCGTCGAGACCTTCCTGTACGACGCCGACACCCGGCACCCCGCGACGGCCCGAGCGGTCGGCGCCGGGTCGATGGTGGCCGGCGACTTCGCGGGCAAGCAGATCAACGCGCATCGCGAGGCCGGCGGCACCCTGCACGCCTACATCGAGCTGACCGAGCCGCTGGAGTGGTTCGCCGGCATCGACTTCGGGGACCCGGCCGCCGCCACCCGGCGGATCGCGCGGGAGTTCGAGGGCTGGGCCCCCGAGCTCACCGCGCTTCTCACCGGCAGCGACACCGCGCCGGTCCACCGCCCACACTACGCACTGCCGGCCGGGCTGCGCTGGGACCGCACGCCGGGTGTGACCCTGCTGGGCGACGCCGCGCACCTGGCGCCGCCGGACGGCGAGGGCGCCAACCTGGCCCTGCAGGACGCCGCCGAGCTGGGCGCCGCGCTCGCCGGGCACCCCGGCGACATCGAGGGCGCGCTCACCTCGTACGAGCAAGCGCTCTTCCCCCGCAGCGAGGAGCACGCCCGGCAGGCGGCTTACCAGCCCACGGCCGAGGACATGATGGCGTTCTTCGGCGTCGAGCGGCTCGGGTCATGAGACCCGGAAGGTGGCGTCCTCGCGGTCGACCGCGGTGCTGATCGGGTCGATGCGCAGCAGGTAGTTGGCGTGGCGCAGGTGGCGGTCCGGGAAGTTGTACGAGCGGAACGAGGACCACGACCCGTTGGCGAGGCCGGCGACCCGGGTGAAGGTGGCGTCGGCGCGGAAGGTGGCGGTGCCGTCGCTGGCGTCGAGGCGGATCGCGTAGTTGCTGTGGCGCAGGTAGCGGCCGGGGTAGTTGACCGACTCGAAGGACACGCCGGCGGCGTCGGCCAGCCCGGGGACCATGCGCCACAGCTGATCCTGGTACGGGTCGAAGGGGTACGCGTCGAGGCGGCCCACGTTGTCGGCGTGCCGCACGTACCGGTCGGGGAAGTTGTACGACTTCAGGCGCACCCAGGCGGGCAGGCCCCAGCGGGCGACGAGGCCGTCGTACTCGGCGCCGGTGATGCCCACGATGGAGCCGTGCTTGGCGTTCAGCGGCGGGGTGTAGTCGCGCTGGTTCAGCACGGTCCACGCGTTGGCGCTGATGGTCGACGTCGACCAGGCGTAGAAGTCGTTGTTGACCGGGCTGAACGAGTCGCCCCACAGCCGCCAGCCGCTGCCGCTGTTGTCGCGGATCAGCAGCGGCGCCTCCATGGCGTTGCCCTGGCGCAGGCCGCTGGTGTAGTTCGTGTAGCTGTTCGGGGCGCCGGTGGACGAGCGCGCGCCGTAGGTGAGACCGTCGGCGAGGTTCTTGTAGTACATGTAGAACGTCGAGCCGTCCGCGACGATGTCGGCGTCGAGGACCCCGTACCCGGGACTGAAGTAGACCTGGTTGGCGGTGACCGTCCGGAAATCGGTCGTGTAGTTCACCATGAAGACGTCGGCGCCGTTGCTGGCCGAGTAGACGATCGCGTACTGGCCGCGGGAGGCCACCCAGAAGGCGGTCGGCGCCCAGGTGTGCGTGGCCAGGCCGTGCATGCGGATCCGGCGGTAGCCGGTGAAGCTGCGCAGGTCGGTGGAGTCCCACACGTGCAGGTACTGGTTGTTCTGGCTGAAGTCGGTGCCGTTGAGGTCGGTCGCCAGCACGACGAAGGTGCCGTCCTGCTTGCGCAGGATGAACGGGTCGCGCAGGCCGAGCGTGCCGGCGGTCGGGGTCACCACCGGGTTGTTCTGGTTGAGCGGCCGCCAGTTGAGCCCGTCGGTGCTGACGGCGAGGTGCAGCCCGTAGTTCGAGCCGACGCGGTTGGGCGTCTCGGTGAAATACGCGAAGACGTAGGCGGTGTTGGCCGCCAGCGCGGCCGACGGCGAACCGAGCACGGCGGCGCCGGTGGTGGCCGCGGTCAGCGCCCCCATCGCGGCGAGGCGGGTGAACTCTCTGCGGGTCAGGGACACGGGGATTCCTCTCGGGGGAAGGGGAGGTGAACGTTCACTCCAGGATCTGAATATCGACTCTCGAAATAGACTGTTAACGATCACATAGATCCAGTCAAGACAGCGACACTGGTCGATCAAGCTCGCGAGCGGGTATCCCGCCTCGCATGTCCGCAACCTCTACGCCGCGCAGGGTGATCGTCGCCAGTCTGATCGGGACGTCGCTGGAGTGGTACGACTTCTTTCTCTACGGCTCGGCGGCGGCGCTGGTCTTCGGCAAGCTGTTCTTTCCGCAGTTCGAGGCGCTGACCGGCACCCTGCTCGCCTTCGCCACATACGCCGTCGGGTTTGTCGCGCGGCCGCTCGGGGGCGTGATCTTCGGCCACTTCGGTGACCGGGTGGGGCGCCGCAACGTCCTGGTCGTCACCCTGCTGCTCATGGGCGCGGCCACCTTCGCCATCGGGCTCGTGCCGTCGTACGCCGCCATCGGGGTGGCAGCGCCGATCTTGCTGGTCACCCTGCGCTTCCTCCAGGGGCTGGGGCTGGGTGGCGAATGGGGCGGCGCCGTCATCATGTCGGTGGAGCACGGCGGGGCGGACCGGCGCGGGCTCAACGCGAGCTGGCCGCAGGTGGGTGTGCCGGCCGGCAACCTGCTCGCGGCGGGAGTGCTGTGGGTGCTCAACGCCGTCCTGCCGGAGTCCGCGTTCCTCTCCTGGGGCTGGCGGATCGCCTTCCTGCTCTCCGGCGCCCTCGTCGCGGTCGGCCTCTGGATCCGGCTGACGGTCAGCGAGTCGCCGCTGTTCGCGGAGGTGGAGAAGTCCGGCGACACGGCCAAGATCCCGCTGGTGGAGGTGCTGCGCCGGCACCCGCGAGGGCTGCTGGTCGCGATGGCCGCCCGGATCGGCACCGACGTGGCCTTCTACACCTTCACGCTGTACGTGCTGACGTACATCACCGGCACGCTCGGGCTGCCGCGCAGCGCCGGGCTCGCGGCGGTGCTCATCGGCTCGGCGTTCCAGCTCGCCCTGATCCCGGCGTTCGGCGCGCTCTCCGATCGGGTGGGACGGCGCCCGGTGTACGCGGCCGGTGCGGCGGCCGCCGCCGGCTGGGCGTTCGCCTTCTTCCCATTACTGGACACCGGGAACCGCGCCGTGATCGTGCTGGCGGTCGTGGTCGCGCTGGCCACCCACGCCGCGATGTACGGGCCGCAGGCGGCGTTCATCGTCGAGCTGTTCAGCACGCGGCTGCGCTACTCGGGCGCCTCGATGGGCTACCAGATCGCGGGCATCCTCGGCGGCGCGCTGGCGCCCATCGTGTCGATCAAGCTGGTGCAGGTGACCGGGAGCGCGTTCGCCGTGTCCGCCTACGTGCTCGCCGCCCTGCTCGTCACGCTTATCGCGCTCTGGTTCGCGCCGGAGACGTCCCGTGCCGGGCTGCGCGACGAGCAGCCCGGCACGGTGACGGCGTCAGGCTGAGTCGGCGACCACGTGGATGAGGTTGCGGGCCTGCTGCGCGATCGACAGGCGCCACGCGTCGAAGGTCGCGTCGCTCACCCCGTACTCGGTCTCGAAGTGTTGCATGTCGGGGGTGTGGATGTGCCCGGCCGGGACGGTCAGGCCCATCCGGTCACGCAGCAGCGTGTTGCGGTAGGCGCTCTCGTTCGACAGATAGTTGCCGCCGCCACCGCTGTAGGAGCATGACTGCGGGCTGGGCGGTACGCCGTCGCGGGTGATCCGCTCGGGCGCGGCGCAGTCCGGGAACTCGGTGTAGCTCGTGCGCCACAGCACCCCGAAGGCGACCGACTCGTCCGGCCACGTGTCGCCCGGCGGGCGCGGCACGCCCGCACCGGTCCGGGCGTCGATCATCCGCTGGACGGGAAGCGTCGCGGCCGTCCACTGTGGCGGGTTGCGCAGGTCGAACGTGGGCGGGCCGCCCCACCGGTCCACCACCGTGGTGTTGCACTCGGGGTTGTTCACGGCCAGCTGCGGCACGCCGCCGACCAGGGGGCACGGCCGGAACCGGTCGTTGCCCAGCGAGATCCCGTGGTAGCGCGCGTTCCACTGCTCCAGGTTGAACTCGGAACCGCCGGCCTGGCTGACCGTGACGGACGCGTCCAGCCGCCGGGGCCCGGGCAGCATGAACGGCCCGACGGTGTCCTCCAGATAGCCGCGCCGGAACTCGGGGAAGCTGACCGGCAGCGTGTACGCCTCGATGTGCGCGACCTTGCCGTCCGCCGCCCGGTAGCGCGTGCCGTCGATCGACAGGGCCGTCGCCCCCGAGGGGTTGCCATGGCGGATGTTGTTGCCGCCGGGACCCCCGTCCAGCGTGTACGGGTCGAAGCCGCTCACGATGAGCCGCTTCACCCCGTCGCCGGCCGGCAGCGCGATGTCCCGCATGCCCCGCGACGCCCGGTCGAACGCCTCGATGAGCTCCAGCCGCTGCCCCACGAAGAGCGGGAAGGCCGGCACCCACTGCCGGATCGCGGCCGTCGCCTGCACCCGCGTCCAGTAGAGCGGCCGGTCGTCGCTGTAGGGCAGGTCGCCGCGGACCGGCCCGCGCCGCTGCGCCCGGTCGACCGCCATCGTCCACAGCCGGCCGGCGGCGCGCGTCACGACCTTCTCGGCGGCCTTCAGCGTCCGTGCGCCGCACAGCTGCGCGACCAGGGCCGGGGTGAAGCCCGCGAAGCCCGCGCCCTCGATCATCCGCTGCGCGAACGGGGTGCCCGGCGATCCGGCCGGGAGGGTGACGGTGAGGCGGCTCTCCTCGGCGGACAGCGGCGCGCCGGGGTCGAGGCAGCCGGCCGCGCCCGGTTCGCGGGCCCGGGCGGCGCCGGTCATGGCGAGCAGCGCGGCCACGCTGACTGCCGACGACAGGATGCGGAGTCCCAGTCTGCTCATCGCGCCATGTTATAACGATGGCTGTCGATTGATTGCCTCCCGAGGGGAGTGTCATGCGAGTCGCACGAATCAGCCGAGGCGCCGTCGCATCCATCGCCTTCGTCCTGCTCACCCCCGTCGTCGCCGTCGCTCAGGAGCCGGCCGCCCCCGCGAACGGCTCGTCGCGCTCCTGGGTGAGCGCGTGGACCGCGTCGGCGCAGGGCGCCTATCCGGACGGCTTCGCCGTCGCCCAGCCCGGCCCGGACGGGCTGCTGACCGCCGCCTTCCCCGACAATCAGGCCCGCGACCAGACCCTGCGCATGATCGTGCGGCCCAGCGTCGCCGGCTCGAGCTGGCGGGTGCGGCTCACCAACGAGTACGGCACGCGCCCGGTCACCTTCCAGCGGGCGTCCGCGGGCCTGCAGACCACCGGCGCGAACGTGGCACCGGGCAGCAACCGCGCGCTGACCTTCGCGGGCCGCCCGTCGGTCACCGTCCCGGCCGGGCGCACGGTGCTGAGCGACCCGGTGACCGTCAAGGTGACCGACGCCCGGTCGCAGCGCCTCGCGATCAGCACCCACGTGGCCGGCGCCAGCGGGCCGATGACCTGGCACGCGGCCGCGTTCACCACGTCGTACCTGTCGGACCAGAACGCCGGCGACCACACCGCCGACCTCGCCGAGACGGCGTTCCCGCACTCGACCACCTCGTGGTTCTTCCTCTCCGAGGTGGTGGCGCAGCGCCGCGACACGGCGGCCGTGGTGGCCTTCGGCGACTCGATCACCGACGGCTTCTTCGCCACCCTCAACGGCGACGACCGGTGGCCCGACGTGCTGCAACGCCGGCTCGACCAGCGCCCGTCGCCGCGCGGCACCCTCTCGGTGGTCACCGAGGCGATCGGCGGCAACACGGTCACCCGTGTGCCGGGTGGCTGCGCGGCCTGCGGCCCGCCCGCCGTCGACCGGCTCGACCGCGACGTCCTCGACCGCCCCGGCGTCCGCGTCGTCATCATGCTCGAGGGGATCAACGACCTCGGTGGCGCCGGCGCCACCGCCGAGCAGGTCATCGAGGGCTACCGGGACATCGTCCGCCGGGTCCACGCCCGCGGCCTGAAGATCGTCGGCGCGACGCTGACCCCGTCGGCGGGCACCGAGTTCGGCGAGTACGGCACCCCCGAGACCGACGCGAAACGCCGCGCCGTCAACGACTTCATCCGCACCAGCGGCCTCTTCGACGGCGTCGCCGACTTCGCCGCCGTCACCGAGGACCCGGCCAACCCCGGCCACCTGCTCCCCGCCTACGACACCAACAGCACCACCGGCGGCCCGGGCGACCACCTGCACCCCAACCGGGCCGGCTTCCTCGCCATGGCCGGCGCCGTCGACATCGCCCAGCTCCAGCGCCTCGCCCTGACCCCGGCGGCCCTGACGCCGGCCGCCTGACGCACACCGGGCGCGCCGCCCAGGGCGGCGCGCCCGTGCTCTCAGTTGACGGCCGGCTCGGCGGCCACGACGAGGATCGCGCCGCAGTCGCCGGTCTGCGCGGGCATCGTGGCGCCCGGGTTGTCCGGCATGTGGACCGCCCGGCCGACCTTGGCGGCCCGCTCGCGGAGCAGCTTCTCGTCCTCCGGGCCGGTGCCGGACGGCAGGCCGACGACGTTGTCGACGATGCGCACCTGGTCCCAGCCGCCCGGGATGCTGTCCGGGTTCACCACCACCTCGTCGGCCAGGTCCACGAAGAACACGTCGGGCTGGGCGTTGGCGCGGCTGAGGACCTCGCTCATCGGCACGGAGTCCTTCAGCTGGCGCAGCGCGACGAGCACCCGCTTGTACGCGTCGGGCAGCAGCCGGTAGATCGTGACGCAGACGCGCACCACCGGCCGGCGGCGCACCCCCGCCGTGAACATCGCGCCGTGCAGGCCGGGCTGGTGGTACTGGGCGGGGATGTCCGGCAGGTACTGCGCCTGCGCGTTGCTGCTGTCCGCCAGGTCGGCCAGCACCGAGCGGACGGTGGAGAGCCGGCCCAGCGCGATCGCCTCGCCGTCGCTGTCGGCGAAGTCGCCCACCCCGCAGAGCCTGATCTCGTTGCCGCGATCGGCGCCGGACAGCCACCCGGCGCGCAGGTCCGCCGCGGACGACGTCATCGTGACCTGGCCCGCGGTGAACTGAACGGTGGCCACCGGCTCGAAGTCGCCGTCGTCGTCGGCCGCCAGGCCCGGGAGGCCGGCCGCCGTCGCGCTCCGGTCCGACAGCGTCCGGTGGAAGAGGCGATAGGTGCGGGTGACGACCGGCGTCTCCACCACGTCGCCCGCGCAGCGACGATCCCGGCGCCGGGTGAAGAAGACCCAGTCCGTGGTCGCCGTGACCTCCTCCGGGCCGCTCGTGGTGAGCCCGCCCAGCAGCCGCTCGGTGGCGTACTGGGGGAAGCTCGGGTCCCGGCCCGGCACGGCCAGCTCCGCGCCGATCACCGCGATGACCGACTCGGCCAGGGCCCGGCCGGACGAGCCGGGGTCGAGGACGCCGCCCTGCTCCCGCATCTCCAGGGTGGCGTAGGTGCGGGTGGTGGGCACCGCGCCGCGCACGGGCACCAGCATCCGCCCGCTCACGTGCCGGGGGACGCCACCCTCCTGGAGCTCGACCACCACCGCGGCCTCCGGGTCGCCGACGGCGACGCTGAGCGCTCTCGTCTGCCGGTGGAACGTCCAGACCATCGGCAGCAGGACCTCCTCGAGCCGCGGCTTCTCGGAGTCGGCCTGGAGGATCTGGGCCACCCCGGACGTCTCGGTCCGCACGACCTTCCGGTCGGCGAGGACGACCGAGTCGAGCACCCGCAGGCTGCCGCCGATCCGGACGTCGATGAAGACCGCCGCCCGGGTGCTCGCCCGCGAGTAGAGGCTGAACCGTGCCCCGAAGCGGGTGGTCTTGTCGATCGGCAGCGTGTCCACCGGGGCCTCGGTGTAGCCGTCCAGCCACATCATGACGGGGCGGAACTCGCCCTCCGCGAGCGGCCGGTCGGCGGGCGGGCGTCCCGGGGCCGCGCCGCGCATCGCGGCCCGGCGCGCCGCCGCGGCCCGGCCCTCCGACACGAGGCGCCGGGCGAAGGCGGAGGTGCGCCGGATCCGGTCCTGGTCCGCGTTCGGCCGCACGGAGACGCCGGCGAACGGGTCGCCGTCTCCCCTGCCGGAGAACGCTGCGGCCGAGGCGGCGGCGAAGTCCTGCACGGAGACCCGCCGGGGCAGCTCGCCGTAGGCCGCGGCCGTCCACGACCAGCCCGGACCGGACCGGTCGCGGGCGACCACCGACAGGGTCAGCGCCGACTGCTCGTCGTCCTCGCCGCGCTCGTTCTCCAGGATCCGGCCGGTGCCGGTGAACGCCGTGGTGGCGGGCGCCGCCGTGCCGATGACGCCGTCGGGCACGAGCACGTCCACGGCCTCCTTGCGGTCCGGCTCGTCGAGGCCGCGGGTGAGCGAGATCCGGTCCAGGTGCTGCGCCTCCTGCAACATCTCCGGTACGTGGTCCGGCCGCGCCACGCAGAACCGCAGGTCGACGCCGTCGCCGAGCAGCGCGCGGACCTGGTCGCCGACCGGCCGGGTCAGGTCGATCGGCAGGTAGCCGGCCGGCGGCAGCTCGACCAGGCCGCCGTCGAGCAGCAGCGAGCCCGTGCCGGCCGCCGTGGGTGCCGCGTCGAGGGCGGCGACGAGGCGCTTCCGCACGGCAGCCAGCGCGCCCTCGGGGTCGGCCTCGACCCGGCCGAGCGCCTCCGCGGCCGCCCGCAGCGTCTCGCGGTCGGTGCTCGCGCCCGCCCGGCCCAGATCGGCGAGCTGGCATTGGAACTGCAGCACCTGGGCGAGGAACACGTCCCACGGCCGCATCGCCATCCGCCACTGCCAGTAGCGCCGCGGGGTGGCCTCCTGCAGCTCGCGCCGGGCGGTCCACCCGTCGATCAGGGCGGTGACCCCGGCGGCCCGGTCGAGCACGGCGAGCGGCACCTCGTCGCCGCCGATCCCCTCGGCACCGGCGCACCACACCGGCGTGGCCAGCCCGGAGCCGGAGACGCGGGACGGCACGGCGGTGCGCTCGGCGGCGAAGTACGCCGACGCCACGCGGGAGCGCAGGTGCCGCAGGTCGAAGGGGACCGTGCTGCTGGACGGCAACGTCAGCGCCAGCTCACGCACCCGGAAGCGGACGCCCTCGACCACCGTGGACCGGTCGGTCTCGGTGGCGCAGGCGTCCACGCAGAGCTGCCCGAAGCGCTCCTCCTCGCCGCAGAGCGCCTCGACGCCGGCGACCGTGAGCAGATAGAGCGGCCGTCCCGCGACGGTGACGTCCGGGCCGGCGGCCTCCTCGGGCGCGCACCGGCCGAAGTCGGCCACCCCGGCGGCGGGCGGTGTCGCCGGGTCGGCGGCGCCGGACGAGCGGGCGATCAGGTCGGCGATGCTGACCTCGGCCTGCCGGGGCAGGTAGGCGACCCGGCCGGACGGTGCCAGCGCGAGCCCGCCGGTGATCCGCAGCTTGTCCCCGGCGGCCGGGCTCACGTCGTAGCCGTGCACCACGCCGCTGCCGGTGGCCTGGTGCGAGAGGGCGGCCAGCGAGCGCACGTACGCCTGGTCGGTGCGGAAGCCCTCGGCGCGCAGGAACTTGCCGTCGAAGTACCAGAGCCGGGTGAGGATCGTGCCCGGGTCGATCACACTGAGCCCGGCGCCGGTGCCGAGCAGTTCCAGCGGGGTGGTGGTCATCGGTCCGTCCTCACTCGGGTGGGGCGCCGTCGGCGCCGATCAGCAGCGCGGCGTCGGCGCCGGAGGGCACGGCCGCGCGGTCGGCCTCGGCGCCGGACAGCGGCAGGCCGTCGGCGCCGAGGATCGGAGTCGGCCCGGCGCCGGCGGCGACCACCCGGATCGGCCGGGTGCGCGGCGCGGAGCGCAGGGTCAGCGTCACCGCGGTGCCGTCCTCGTCCGCCTCGGCGCCGGTCACGGCGACCCGGTTCCAGCCGTCGGCGCGCAGCACGGTGACGGTGAACGCGCCCGGGGTCACGGTGGCGGCCAGCAGCGGCCGGGTGAAAAGGATCCGCAGCCGGCTGCCGGTGAGCCCGGCGTCGCGGGCGCGGGGCGGCTCGCCGTCCGGCGCGGCGCCCGTGCGGGCCTGCGGCGGCGCGGCCGGCTGGGCGAACAGCAGCTCCTGCAGGGCCGAGGTGCGCACGTGCGCGGGCCGCACCGCGTTGTCCACAGTGGTGTCGGCGGCGACGGTCCAGCGGTCACCGTCGGGCACGAGGTGCGCCTCGATCTGCGCCAGCACCACGCACCCGTCCCCGGCGACGGGGTAGAGCTCGCCCGCGCCGCCCTCCGGCTCCAGGGCGACGGTGTCCAGCGCGGCCAGCCGGCGCAGCGCGCGCAGGATCTCGGCCGGGCGGTCGGCCGCGGCGTCGATGGCCGCGGCGGCGTCCCGCACGTCCTGGTCGGTCATCTCCAGCTGACCGGCGAGTTGCCGCAGCCGGGGGTACGGGGGCGCGGCCACCGCCGGTGCCGGCCCGCCGGCCAGCTCGGGCTGCGCCTGCTCGACCGTGCGGGAGTAGGCGGTGCCCAGGTCGGAGCCCTCGCACGGCTCGCTCACCGAGGGCACCGGCCGGTCGAGGCAGGGCCGGGCGCAGAGCCGCACGTGCGCGGTGAACCGGATGCTGCCGTCCGGCTCCTCGGTGACGTCCAGGCCGGCCGGCCGCCGCTCCGCGTACCACCGGCCGAAGTCGACGCAGAGCCGCTCGCCGACGTGCAGCTCGCGGCCGTTGCCGTCCAGGGCCAGCCCGGGGTGCACCACCACCTCGTTGTTCGCCGGGGTCACCTCGGCGCGCAGGCCCCACACCGCGCCGGGCCCGTGCAGCCAGGCGTTGTGCAGCCAGCCCTTGCCCCGGTGATAGCCCTGCTCGGTGTCGAGGTCGGCGACGCCGAGCAGCATGCCGAAGTGATAGCGGTTGGACACGAACGGGTTCAGCGGCAGGGTCGCCGGCCGGCAGGCCGGGGTGCCGAGAACCAGGTCTGGGGTGGCCACGTCGCGCTCCCTGTTCGTCGTCGTCAGAGCTGGGCCGGGGTGCGGCCGCCCGGCCCGTCGCCCCGTACGTACTGGCCGACGCGGTCGGCGGGTGCGGCGCCGCCGGCGGCCGCGGCGCCGGCCCGGGGCGCGAGCGCGGCGTCCACGGCGAGCTCCCGGCGCTCCTGCTCGGCGCGGGCGTCCAGGGCGTCGGTGAAGGCGTCCCCGGCCGCGTCCACCCGGGCCACCAGGGCGTCGCGGGCGGCCTGGTCGGCCAGCCGGTCGAGGGCCCGGCCGGCGGCCGCGAGGTCGGTGGTGGCGCGCCACAGCGCGTCCGGCACCTCGACCTCCCAGTCGTCGAGGGCCGCGCGGGCCGCGTCGTCGTAGCCGGTGCGGGCCGCCTTCAGCGGGTCCTGGATCGCCGCCGCGTCCCGGTCCTGCACCGCCTTCTTGACCTTGGTGTCCTCCATCGGGTCGGCGTCCGGCTTGGCGAGCAGGGCCGTGGCGATCGCGTCGTCCACCGTGCGCTGGGCGACGGCGAGCGCCGCGACGGCCGTGGCCAGCTTGCCCTCGGCGGTCGCGGCCGCCACCCCGGCCGGGCGCCGCGCCGGGTCCAGCGCCTCCTTCTGGGCGGCGCTGAGGTCGGGCAGCGCGGCGACGCCGGCGAGACCCGACCGGGCGATCTCCAGCTCGGCCGGCGCGGTGGAGGCGTAGCGGCGCAGCGCGGCCAGCGCGGCGACGAAGGCCGCCCGGGCGGTGTCGGCCGCGATCGCGAGCGGGTGGGCGGCCGACCGGGCCGAGACGCGGCTCGCCTCGACCGCCGCGGCCGCGGCCGTCTCCGCGTCGGCCAGCGCCTGCGCCTCGGCGGCCCGGTCCAGGGCCCGCTTGCGCAGGGGCTCCGGGAACAGGGCGGCGAGCCGGTCGTTCGCGGGCTTGCGGTCCACCGCCGCGGCGTCGGCGACCACGGTCTTGAGCGGCGGCTTGCCGAGCGCGGCGCGCAGCGCGTCCGCGTCGGCCTGCCAGCGGGTCGCGGCGGTCACGTCCGCCTCGGCGGCGCCGGCCGCGGCCGAGGCCCGGCCGGCCAGCGCGGTCCACTCGGCGAGCGACCCGGTGGCCGCCGCGGCCCGCTCGGTCGCCTCGCGCAGCCGCACCCGCAGCGCCGCGCCGGCGACGAGCGCGGCCCGCAGCCGCCGCTCGTACGTCTCGGTGTCGGCCGGGTTCGCCACCTCGGCCAGCGCCTGGCGGATCCGGTCCTGCTCGGCCCGGTTCGCCGCGAGCGCGGCGCGGGCGGTCGCCACGTGCTGGGTGGCGCCCAGCTCGGCGGCCCAGTCCTCCGGGGCGACCGAGGCCGGGTCGGGGTGCCGGCGGTTCAGCTCGGCGCGGGCCGCGGCCAATCCGGCGCCGGCGGCGTCACGGCGGGCGCGCACGGCGGTCAGCCGGGCCTTCGCCCGGTCGGCGAGGTTCTTAGCCATGTCGGGTTCCTCCTCGGGCCCGGGGTGCGCCCGGGAACGACCGGCCGGCCTTGCGGTACTCGTCGCGTACCGCGTCGATCAGCGCGTCCTGGTCGATGGGGCGCCCGCCGGCCGCGGCCACGTAGGCGGCCGAGAGCGCGGCGTTGCGGATGAGGCCGCCCGGCGTCTCGTACAGGGCGGCGAGAACGGACGCGTCGACGTCCGCGGCGATCGGGGCACCGGCCGGCAGGTGGCGGCGCCAGAGCAGCTCCCGGGCCGGCCGGTCCGGCTCCTCGAGGTCGAGGATCACGTCGAGCCGGCGGACGAACGCGTCGTCGACGTTGCGCCGCAGGTTGGTGGCGAGCGCGACCAGGCCGTCCGAGCGGTCGATCCGGCCGAGCAGGTAGGCGGTCTCCAGGTTGGCCCACCGGCCCTGCGCGTCGGAGGCGTCGGTGCGGCGGCCGAAGACGGCGTCGGCCTCGTCGAAGAAGAGCACGGCCTGGCAGCGCTCGGCCGCGTCGAAGACCTCGGCGATGTTCTTCTCGGTCTCGCCGAGCCACTTGCTGACCAGCGCGGCCAGGTCGACCACGAGCAGGTCGAGGCCGAGCTCGCCGGCGACCGCCTCCACGGCGAGGGTCTTGCCGGTGCCGGGCGGGCCGGAGAGCAGCAGGCGCACGCCGCCCGGGTGGCGGGCCGCGTCGCCGAAGCCCCACTCGTGCAGCACCCGCGCCTGCCCGCGGACCCGGTCGACGACCGAGCGCAGCGCCCGGTGCCGGCTCTCCGGCAGCACCAGGCGGTCCAGGGTGGCGCGCGGCCGGACCAGCCGGACCGAGGCGGGCAGCCGCAGCTCCGTGCGCCGGCGGACCCGGTCGACGACGGCGCCGACGGTCACCGCGCCCGCGGCCTCGGTGTCGCGGACCGCCCGGACGGCGCCGATCCGGCCCACCCGCAGCAGGCCGGCCAGCTCGGTGGCGGCGCCGTTGAGCCCGGGCAGCAGGTCGCGCCAGAGGGCGATCGCGTCGCCGAGGCCCGGCCGGGGCAACTCGACCGTGACGGCGGGCCGGTCGTCGAGCGGGAACCCGGCGGCGGCGCAGGCCACCACGACCGGCCCGGGATGGCCGGGCAGCGGCGGCGCCGGCGGCGCACCGACCACGATCGGCGTGGCGCCGCGGGCGAGCAGGTGCACGGTCCACATCGGAGCGCGGTCGCCGTCGAGCTCGGCCGCCGGCACCCCGGCCGGGTCCGCGACCCAGGCGGCGGCCAGGGCGGCCAGCTCGTGGTCGTCGCGCCCGTCGCCCGTCACCACCACGACCCGCGGGCCATCGGCGGCCGTCAGCGGCACGGCCGAGCTTGTCACGACCGAGCCCATTACGGCCGAGCCCATCACGGCCGAGCCCATTGCGGCCGAGCCCACTGCGGCCGAGCCTGGCACTGCCGAGCCTGGCACTGCCGAGCCTGGCACTGCCGAGCCTGGCACGTGCGGGCCGCCGGCCGCCACCGGCGGCACGGCCGAGCCCGGCAGGTCGGGCAGGTCCATCGGGTGCAGGGCGGCCGGCCAGCAGTCGACGCCGCGGAGCACGCTCCACAGGCCCGGCGGCAGGCGCAGCCCGCGCTCCGGCAGCGGCACGGTGTCGGGCCCGGTCACCAGCTGGAAACGGCGCAACGGACCGGCCTCGAGGGCCCGGCGCAGGTGGGCGCGGCCGGCGGCGTCGAGCTCCAGCACGGCGGCGGCGACGGCCGGCGTGAACCAGCACTCGGCGCCGGGATGCAGCCGGCGGGCCAGCCGGCACAGCGCCTCGTGCTCCTCGGGCAGCCCGGCGAGCAGCAGCAGATCGAACTCGAACGGCGTCAGCCCCGTCGCCGCGGCGAGCCGGTGCGCGGCCGCCGTGTCGCTCTCCGCGCGCAGCCCTTCGATCAGCTCGTCCACGGGCTCGGCACAGAGGCCCGCGAGCCGCTCGGCCAGGGCGGCGGCGCGGGCGGGCAGGGCCGGAAGCTCAGACATAGCGATACCGCACGACGGAGCCGAGCCACCAGACGAAGCCCGGGTCGAGGTCCAGCCCGGCGGCGCGCACGCGCGTGTCGACGTCGTCGAGGGCGAAGGTGATCTCGGCCCAGCCGGGCTGCGCGTCGATCCGGGCGGTCCGCCGCCAGAGCCACCCGAGGTCGTCGCCCGGCTCCAGCCGCAGCAGGGGGCGCAGCCACTCCTCCACCCGCGTGGCCACGGCCGCGAGCGCCGCGTCCTCGTCCGGCCGCGGCGCGGCGAGCGGTTCGGCCGGGCTTCCGGCCAGCAGGTGCACGGCGGGATCGTCCGCACCCACACCGCCGAGGCGCGCCGCCACCCACGCGACGACCGTGCTCAGCGGCCAGTCGGCAAGCGCCTCGGGAAGCGTCTCGAACGGCCCGGCACCGGCACCTTCCGCCTCCACGCCACTGCCCTCGGCGGCGCGGATCAGGAAGAGGACTCCCCCGGCGGCGGTGACCGGCAGGTCGGTGGTCGCGGCGACGGCAACCGGATCGCCATCCGCCAACGGCGGGACGGCATCAACGGCTGACGCGCCGGCCGATGGCGGCGACGACGCAGGCCCGAGCACGGGCGGCCCGTCCGGCGACGCGATCCCGGACGCGTACTCCGGACTGGACGGCGAGATTACGCCCTCGGGCAGCGGCGTGCCCGGCGGCGTTTCGGCGGGCGACGCCAGCGAGGCCGCGACGGCCGCGATCGCCGGCGCGGACCGCGACAGCGCGGGCGCCGCGCAGAGCAGCACCAGACGGGCCACCGCGCGCCGCTCCCCCGCCGGCCGCCGGGCGATCTGCGCCGCAGGCAGCCGGAGCGCCACCGGATGGCCGAGGACAGCGGGCAGCCGGAGCGCCGCCGGATGGGTGGGAACAGACGCCGGCTTCTCCGGTTGCGAGCCCGTGGCCGGCGGCGGGCCGGCCACCTCCCCGACGGCGTGGGCGATCGTCACCCACCCGGCCGCCGTCAACGGCAGCGGGCCGAGCCGCGCCGCCGCGGTGAGCGCGGCGCACGCCAGGTCCGGCCGCTGGGCCACGGCGGCGGCGAACGCCTCGGGGCCCGGGGGCAGCACGCCCGTCTGCCGCCACGCCCATTCCCGGCGCGTGTCTCCTCGGCCGGCCGCGGCGAGCATGTCGGCGAGCACGTCCAGGGTCCGGCGATAGACGACCACGTCCTCGGCCCCGACATCGGCCACGGCCCGGGCCAGGGCAGCCGCGATCTGGTCCGCCCACGCGCGGGCCGCCGTCAGCGTGTCCCGGTCGAGGCGCACCGGCACGGTCAGCCGCCGCACGCAGACGTGCCCCTCCGGCACCCGCACCGCGTCGAGCGCCCGGTCGAGCTCGACATCCACCATCCGGGGCAGGCTGTCCGCGAAGCGCACGGCGTCGCCGGCGTACCGGGTGTGCAGGCGGCCGATCGTGAGGGTGACCACGGCTCAGCCCACCCGGGCCGTGCGGTCGAGGCGGGCGCCCTCCACGGCCAGGCCGGAGCCGGCGCCGCCGAGGACCGTGCCCGCCGTGGCCACGGACGCGCCCACCACCAGCGGCGTCATCGCGCCGGTGGGGCCGACCAGCGAGGTGAGCCCGACGTGCAGCCCCGAGCCGGCCCGCATCCCGGCGTCCACGGTGCACAGCTCGTAGGCGGTGTGCGCGGGGCGTTCGGTGTCGAGCACGTGCCGCACCGCGGCGTCCTGCTCCGCCGAGAGCGGCTGCGGCACCACCACGGTGAAGCGGTGCGCCTCGGCGCCCTGGCCGGCCGCGCCGGTGCCGGCGGTGTCGCCGAGCCGGAAGCCGAAGCCGACCACGGCGCGCCGCGACGTCAGCGGGTCGCCGCCCGGGCGGGGCGCCAGCCCGCGCAGCCGGAAGTGCTCGACGAGGATCGGTGCGCGGCCGAGCAGCAGTTCGAGGTAGCGGGTGAGCGCGCCGGCCGTGCCCCGGCGGCGGTAGAGCGGGACGATCTCGGCCAGCAGGCGGCGGCGGGCCGCCTCCGGCCAGCGGTCGTCCAGCACCAGCCCGGCGAACGAGGCCAGCCAGGGCAGCGCCTCGACCGGGGTGGCCGCCGGGTCGAGCAGCACGTCGCGGCGGGCGGCGCGCTGGTCCAGGTCGTACAGCAGGCTGTCGAAGATGGCGAGGTAGCGGTCGAGGAACGACGGGTCGGCGAGCCCCTCGGCGAAGACGGCGGGCAGCCGCCGTACCAGGTCGTGGGCCTGTCTCTCGACCCGCAGCGCGCGCACCGACGGGGTGCTGCTGCCGTCGCCGGTGAGCCGCAGGCTGATCCAGAGATAGCGGCCGGGCGGCGCGGTCACCGGCGCCTCGAAGACGTCGACCGGGTCGTGGGCGGCGGGCCGCCACCAGGGCGTGGGCGCGTCGCGGCGGCGGTGCACGGCGCCGGCGACGGCCGGGCCCGTCGGCGCGAGGCCGTCCGGAGGCAGCGGCGGCGTCTTGCCGGGGCCGGGCTCGCAGGCGGCCGGGTCGGCGGGCGCCGGGGGCAGTCCGGTCTCGAAGTCGTCGTCGCTGGTCACCGCGGCAACCCGGCAGTCGGTGCCGGGCGGCAGGCAGCCGTCCAGGATGATCCGGCCCCATCGGTTGCGTGGTTGTCCGGAGTCGAGGCGGTAGGTCACGCAGGTGCCGTCCTTGGCGTACCGGACCCGGCCCCGCGCGGCCAGCCGGAACCCCGCCGCGGTCCAGTAGCCGACGCGGCCGTCACCCGTCGCCACGATGCCGGAGCCGTCGTAGCCCGCGGCGTCCAGCGGCAGCGTCCGGGTCCAGCCGCCCGCGGCGGGCACCAGGCGGCGCAGCGCGGCCGGCGGCGCGCCGGGCGGCGACGGGCAGGGTGCGACGACGACCGCGCCGGTGGCGTCCACCGCGATGTCGGAGGCCCCGCCGACCGGCTCGGCGGCGCGGCCGGCGGCGGTCAGCCAGCCCGCGCCGTCCGGGGTGTGCCAGAGCACCACGGGCGTGCCGTCCGGCAGCAGCGCGACGCGCGACGGCTCGGCTCCGGCCGGCGCGCCGCCGGGCAGCTCGGCCGGCTCGGGGTCGCGGGTGGCGGTCAGCCGCACCAGCCCGGCGGGCCCCCGGACCAGCGCGTGCACCACCCGGCCGGCCGCCGTGAGACCCATCGGCAGGCCCGCGACGGGGACGACACGCAGCGTGCGGCGGCTCCACAGGTCGAGCACGGCGATCACGCGGCGTCCCCGGTCGGCCAGGAAGAGCCGGTCGTCCGCGTCCACCGCGATGCCCGTGCCGTCCAGCAGCTCGGGCCGTGGGCGCGGCGCGAAGTCGCCCGGCGGCGCCGCCTCGGCCTCCGGGCGGCGGCCCACGATCCGCACCGGAGGGCCGAGCCGGGCGTAGTCCACCCCGTGCCGGGTGGGCCCGACGAGGAGCCGTTCGACCTCGTGTCGCCGCAGCCGGTAGACGCGGCACAGCCGGTCCACGGCGAGCCCCCGGGCGAGGCAGCCGCCGCTCGCGCCGGGGCCGGGGTCGGCCGGCTCGGTCCACGACAGGGTGAGCGCGCCGGGCGCGCCGTCCACGGCCGTGTCCCGGTGCCACGCGCGGACCCACTGGTCGCAGGTGGCGATCAGCGAGGCGGCGCGGGCCGGGGGCATCAGCACACCTCCCGGGGCGCGCGCACGGGCACGGGCGGGCCGGGCGGGCCGGGCGGTGCCGGCGCCTCGCCGGGCGGCAGCGGGTCGCCGGCGGTCACGCTGATGGCGGTGAGCTCGGGGACCTCCCAGGCGGCGAGCTCCACGCGGGACTGCGCGGGCTCGCGCCAGCCGTCCTCGTCGTCCCACTCGGCCACCCGCAGGCCGGTCAGGAACTCCAGGCCCTCGACCTGGAGCGCGGCGGCCTCCAACTCGGGGCCGAACACGGCGCGGCCGAGCGGCCAGCCGCGCCCCTCCGGCCCGTACGGCGGCAGGGGTGAAAGGTATTGCCGCAGCACGAGATCGACCCAGGCCCGGACGCCCTCGGTGCCGTAGCCGGGCTTGACCGCGATGCCGACGCTGACCGCGACCCGGCGGTAGGTGGGCGGGATGACGTACAGCTCGGTGGTGATCAGCCGCCGCTCGTCGAGCCACCGGCACACCGCGCGCAGCGTGTCGCGGCCGGGCATCGGCGCGGCCGGGCGGGCCGGGTCGGCGGCGGGCCAGACCACGACGGAGACGGCGCCCGGGGTGGTCTCACCGGGCAGGTGCGGGTTGAACAGGCGCAGCGTCTCGGCCCGCACCACGCCGGCGCCGGGCGTCTGCTCGGCCAGCTCGCGGAAGTCCGAGACGGTGACGGCCCGGTCGTGCCTGCGGAACTCCTCGGGGATGCGGTTGACGGCGTCGGCCAGCGCCTCGGCGTCGGCGCCGCCCCGGCAGGCGATGGGGTTGGCGACGGTGAGCCCGGCGGCCGGCACGGACGGGCGCGCGACGGTGATGGCGCCGGGGCCGGCGTTGCCGGCCGCGCCGCCGCCGTACCTATACCGGCCGGCCCGGATGCGCTCGCCGATCTGGGGTGGCCGGCCGCGGCGGCCGTCGCCGAAGCGGACCACCCCGGCCTCGCGGTCCACGGTGAACACCCGGTCGTCGACGCCGGCCGCGCGCAGATCGCCGACCTGGCTCCACGGCCGCCACCGGCCGGTGCCCTGCTCCTCGACGTCGAGCGCGACGTCGCCGAGCACGCCCGGGTGCACGAGGCGGTACTCCTGGCCGGGCTCGCCGGTGCCGGTGCCGAGGAACTCGGCGGCCGCCTCGGCGGCCTGCTCGACCGGGGCCGCGTTGGCGCCGACCCACTCCACGGCCGGCAGGGCGGCGCCGGCCGGCCGGTACGCGCGGAGCCAGGCCAGCGCGAGCGGGATGAGCTCGTCGTCCTCGAGCAGCGGCGGCTGGTCGCCGGACCCCGTCGCGTCCGGGTCGTCCGGCAGGTAGAGGCCGATGTCGGCGAGGTCGGCGGGCATCCGCAGCCGCACCTGGCCGGGCCGGGTCAGCGCGGCGGTGGTGTCGGCCTCGACGGCCAGCGTCCGCCACACCGGGTCGGCGTTGCCGTCGTCCTCGTCCACCGGGGTGGTGGTGGCGATCTGCCACTGCACGGCCTCGGAGCCGGCCTCGTCGCCGCAGGGCCGCACGTCGGCCATCGTGTCGATCCGGCGGGCCGGCACCACGCCGAGGGTGACCAGCCGGCCGGCGAAGGCGGGCACGATCGCCGAGGTGAGCAGCACGTACAGCCGGCCGTCGATGGAGGCGGCCGGGTCGAGCACGTCGCCGCCGGGCCGCTGCGGGTCGGCCGCGCCGAACGCGGTGCGGTAGCGGGACGCCTCGGTCACGCTCGTGCCGGCGGCGGCGCTGGCCCGGGCCAGGTACTCGGCGGTGTCCTCGTCGAGCTCGCCCTCGTGCCGGGCCCGGATCGCGGCCCGCGCGGTGAGCGGCCAGGCCGTCACCTCGGCGCCGGTGCGGAACTCGACCGGGCCGGCGAGCACCGGGGTGCCGGCGGCCACCACGATCCCGGCCGGGTCCGCGGTGCCGAACACGACGGTGCCGCTCGCCGGCACCGCGGGGCGCACCGGGATGTCGAGCAGGTCGAGGAAGGCGAGCTTGGTGGCCTCCGGAATCTGGTTGAACCGGAAGAGCAGGTTCTCGGCCAGGAACGCGAAGAGCTCGACGAGCGTGATGCCGGGGTCGCTCGGGTGGTGGTCGGTCCACTCCGGCGCGTAGACCGGGATCCGGGCCACCAGCTCGTCGCGCAGCTGGGCGTACGAGCGGTCGTCGAGGATGGGGCTGCGCAGCGCCATGGCCTAGCCCTCCAGCGAGAAGGGGTGGACGAGCACGCCCGCGCTGCCGTCGCGCACGTGCTCGTAGCGGACGGTCAGCAGCACCAGCGCCGGGTCGTCGCCGGGTGTCGCGGTCACCTCGCGCAGCCGCACCCGCGGCTCCCACGCCTGCAGGGCGGCGGTGACCTCCCGGGTGAGCCGGGCGCGGGTGGCGACGGTGTTGGGCTCGCCGAGGAAGCGGCGCAGCCCGCAGCCGAAGCCCGGCCGCATGACCCGCTCGCCCGGCTCGGTCAGGAGCACGAGCAGCATGGCCTCGCGGACCTTCTCGGCGCCCGCCGCGTAGGCGAGGTCGCCGGTGGCCGGGCGGGGCCGGACCGGGAAGGCCCAGCCGGAGCCGAGCCGCGCGGGGCTGACGGTCACGGGTGCACCACCTCGTCCCGCCGCACCGGCGTGGTGTGTTCGGGCGCCGTGCCGAAGACCGGGAACGGCTCGCCCTCGGCGACCCCGTAGCCCTGCCGGGCGAGCAGCTCGCAGAGCGGGTCGTTGGTGTAGTCGGCGGTCAGCTTCGTGCCGAGGGCGCCGGGCCGGGAGTTGTCGAGCCCGGTGCGCAGCGCGGTCTCCAGGGCCGGCTGGTTCACCCGGACGTCCACGTCGACGTCGACGTCCGCTTCGATCGACGCCTGGATACCGCCCTCGATCACCGTGAGCTGGGCCTGGACCCCGGCCTCGAGCTCCGCGCTCGGCGGGATGCAGAACTTCAGCTTCAGCATCCAGAAGAGGCCGAAGATCAGCGTGACCAGCGGCAGGAAGATCTTCAGCACCAGCATGGCCACGATCGTGATCAGCGGCAGGGCGAAGAAGCAGACCTCGCCCTTCTCGCGGACGCCACCGCTGGTGGGGACCTTGCCGTCCTCGGTGAACTCGAACGACGAGCCGGGCGGCGAGCTCATCCGCACCGACGGCGTCGCGCCGGACGCCTCGAGCTGGGCGAAGTCCGGCAGGCGGATCTCGACGGGACGCTGGGAGCAGCCGTCCGGGTCGTGGAAGGAGGCCAGCCGGTACGGTTCGGAGGCCGCCGACCAGACCAGCGGGCCCGGGCAGCCGCCGCAGCCGCGCGTGCGGGCGAAGGCCCGGATCTCGTACGTGCCGAGCTCGGTGAAGCGGGCGCTGCCGTCCCGGCTCACCTCGGCGCTCGACGCCGGCACCGTGCCCCAGTAGATCGTGCCCTCCCGGGCCGCGTGGTCCGGGTCGGCGGCCGGCGCGGTGAGCAGCCGCAGCGGGTAGCGCCGCTCGATCAGCTCCGCCGGCTCGTCGTCGATCGGCACCCACTGGCCGAAATCGCCGTCGCCGGCGTCCACCCACGCCTCGGTCCGCCGGTCCACCCCCACCGCGGACGCCCACACGCGCAGTTCGCGCCGGGCGGCCTCCAGGTCGCGGCGCGCGGCGGCCGCGGCCGCCGACGGAGAGCGCACGGCGTCGCGCGCGGCGCCGAAGGGGTGCAGCCGCCGCGCCCGGTCGCGGGCCGCGGCCAGCTCCGCCCTGCGCTCGCCGGCCTGGGCGGCGGTGACCGCGGCGAGCAGTTCCGCCGCCTTCTTCTCCTGCCCCGCCGGGATGGCGGCGCGCTGCCGGCGCACCACGAAGCCGGCCTCGGCCACGTCGGCCGGGTCGACCCGCGGGAAGCCCGGCTCGTCGCAGTGCAGGCCGACCGCGACCACGTAGTGCCGCTGGTGGGCGATCGGGAAGAGCTTGCGCACCCCGCTCGGCCGCAACCGGGTCGCGGACAGGAAGCGCCGCCGCTTGCGCGGGTCGGTGGGCAGCGGCTCGTGCGGGATCGTCTCGATCTCCTGGTACTGGTCGACGTCGCCGAACGTCACCGAGCGCTGGGGGTCGGCGAGGAAGTCCGCCACGTACGCGGTGGAGGTGTACTTGTGCAGGGCCGGGCGGGCCGCGCCGTCCTTGCGCCCGGGCTCGGCGCCGTCGCGCCGCTCCCAGCGGTACCAGGGGGCCACCAGCCGCCACCGGTGGGCCGTCGGCGCGCTCACCAGACGTTCCCGACGCCGGGGGTGTAGGAGGGCGAGACCACGCCGCCGCCCTTGGCCACCAGGCCCTCGCAGGTGACGAGACCGTCGAACGTGCTGGTCGCGGCGTGGACGTTGACGGCAGCGGCGGTGATGTCGACGGTCGAGGCCGCGTTGACCGCCACGCCGCCGCTCGCGTCGAGGGTGATGGTGGCGCCGCTGGCCGACTCGATGGTGACGGTGCCGGCCGCGTCGTCGAGGGTGAGCCGGTGCATCGGCCCGTCCGGGCCGGCGACCGAGAGGCGTACGGCCACCGCGCCCGGTGTGTCGTCGAACTCCAGCCGGGTGCCGGAGCGGGTCCGCAGCACCCGCAGGTCGTTCGCGTCGGTGGGCTCGTCCGGCATGGCCGCGGTGCCGTTCCAGGTGCCGCCCAGCACGTACGGGCGGTCGGGATACCCGGCCTGGAAGCCGACGACGACCGTGGAGCCGATCTCGGGCAGGATCCGCAGGCCCTGGTCCGCGCCGGCGTACGGGCTGACCACGGTGGCCCAGGCCGTGACCGGGCCGCCGCCGTCGGAGCGGGGCAGCCAGTCGAGGCTCACCTCGATGCGCTGCCGCTTCTCGGGGTCGCCCGCCAGCGTGCGCACGGTGGCCGGGAAGAGCCCGTACCAGCGGTCGGCGGTCATGACCGGGCCTCCGGCCGCTCGGCGCGGAAC
This sequence comes from Paractinoplanes deccanensis, assembly GCF_016862115.1. Taxonomy (GTDB): domain Bacteria; phylum Actinomycetota; class Actinomycetes; order Mycobacteriales; family Micromonosporaceae; genus Actinoplanes; species Actinoplanes deccanensis. Next base: position 22,494 of record NZ_BOMI01000022.1, on the reverse strand, counting down.
GCGGTGCGGTAGCCGATCGACGGGTCGTAGCTGTGCCGGCAGCGCACCACCCGGTAGCCGTCGCCCTCGAACGGGCGGCCCACCCGGCGCAGGTCCAGATGCGCGCCGGGCATCAGGTCGGGCGTGCCGGCCGTGACGCCGTCGACGGTGACGAAGCCACGGGCGCGCCGCAGCATCTCGGCCCGGGCGTACGCCTGCCCGGTGCCGGCCACGGGCGCGTCCCGCCGCGACCGGGTGAGCCGGGGGCCGTGGTACACCCGCGCGGCGATCCCCGGCCCGCTACGCCCGCCGGTGGCCTCGGCGGTCACCACGTCCTCGCCGGCGGCCTCGTCGACCTCGGCGGCGGCCTGGTCGTCCCAGCCGAGCATCCGCACCTCGGCGCGCTGGTGTGCCAGGTCGGCGCGGCAGTGCGCCTCGATGAGCTCGTTGCCCTGCACCAGCCGCAACCTCGCACCGGGCCGCTTGTCGCGGGTGGCGAAGTGCAGCACGTCGTCGGCGTCGGCCCACAGCTCGGCGGCCACCCGCAGCGCCCGCTCGCGCAGGAACGCCAGGTCGGACTGGTCCCACTGCTGCACGAGCGGGTAGGTGGGCCCGTCCGCGTCGGTGGCGGAGCCCAGCCCGTGCCGGCCGGCGACCGTCTCGGCCAGCCCGGCGTCGGTCGTGTTCTCGTACGAGACGGTGCTGTGTGCCAGGCGCAGCCGCATCAGCGCGTCCTCGGCGAAGACGGTCACGTGCGGCGCGGCCCCCTCGGCGAAGGTGACCTCCAGCCCGGAGACCGTGCCCTGGAAGACCCGGCGCTCGCCGCCGGGCGGCCCGAGCGTGACGGTCAGCCGCGTGCCGAAGTCGAGCGGCTCGCCGTCCAGATAGGACAGCGACTCGGCGGACCCGTCGCTGTCCGGGCCGACCGGGTGCAGGTGCGCCACGAGCGTGCGCAGCCCGAGCGGGCCCTCCTCGATGTCGAGCCGCAGCAGGTCGCGCCCGAGGCGCCCGTCGGTGCGCCCGCCCACCGTGAAGACCGGGGCGTGCGAGGAGTACGGGTGGACGGCCGGCTCAGTCATGGCCGTCCTCTCCGGTCGCGGTGCGGCAGCGGTCGCGCTCGATCCGTTCCAGCGCGGCCCGGAGGCGCTGGCGCTCCTCCCAGATCGACACCTCCGGCGCCCGCGTGGGCGGCTCGCCGGCCGCGACCACCTCGGAGGTCAGCTCTCCCACGTGCACGGTCATCGACAGCACCCGCCCGATCCGGCCGGCCGCGCCGGCTCCGCCGGGGGCCGGGGGCCGATCACGACCCAGCCGCCGGTGCCCGGGGCGGCCTCGGCGGGCGCCACCCGGTCGCGCAGCGGCACACCCCGGCCGAAGCTGGTCGCCCGTGGGTCGGCCCGGGGCGGCAGCGGCCGCGGCGCCGCGGGCGCCGGGCTCAGCGTGCGGGCGGTCGGCGCCGTGCTCAGCGGGGCGCGCGGATCCGCGGCGGGTGCGGGCCGCGGGCTCGCCGGCGCGCCGAACGCGGCCCGCGCCCGGTCGGCCTCGGCCGTCGCCGCACCGGCCGCCAGCGTCTCGGCCGCGGCGGTCACCCCGCCGGCCTCGGCCAGCGCCAGCCCCGCGGAGGCGCCACCTTCCAGCCCCAGCGAGGCGCCCGCGGGCACGTTCAGGTCCGCGGCGAAGCCGAGCGACACCCCGACGCCGGCGGAGACCGAGAGCGAGCCGGAGAAGTCGACGGCCAGCCCCGCGGAGAGCGACAGCGGGTCGTCCAGCAGCCCGGCGACGGCCCGCCAGGCCGCCGGGTCGAGGCCGTTGCGGGCCAGGAAGTCGGCCGCCGACTCGCCGTCGAGGGCCTCGGCCGTGCGGTCGTCGGCGGCGGCTGTGCCGGCACCCGGCTCACCGGCCGGTGGCGCGCCGGTGTCCCGGTTGGCGCCCGGCCCGGCCTCCAGCGCCTCGAACTCGGGGTTCTGCTGCTTGATGTCGATGGCGACGGCCGCGCGCAGCGGCACCCCGTGCCCCGAGAAGAGCGTGAGCTCCTCGGACATGCTGGTCATCACGCCGCCGACGATGACGGTGCCCCAGCGGAACTGCACCCGCGGCGGCGCGTTCTTGGAGCCGGGGGCGCCCGGCAGCACGAAGCGGGCCACCTGGGAGGTGCGGCCGCGCACGTCGGCCGGCTCGTCGGTGGTGCCCTCGTCGGCGGTGTCGAACTCCAGCTGCACCGACAGCGAGGTGCTGGCCGAGCCGTTGTACTGCTGCACCTGCCGTCCCCGCGCGGCGGCGCCGTCGGTGCTGTTGGTCATCTGCAGCTTCAGCGAGGCCGGGTTGAACTGCACGGCGACAGCGCTGCCGGGCACCACCTTGCCGTCCTTGCCCAGCTCCTCGAGGACGGCCTTCTCCAGCGTCGTCATGCCGTGCCCTCCAGCAGCAGCCCCTCGTGGGCCAGGTGCAGCTCCTCCACGGCGACCTCGCCGGTGCGCGCGTTGAGCTGCGGGCCGACCAGCTTCACCGGCAGCGCCGCCCGGAACAGCCAGGCCGCGGCCGGCCGCCCCCGCTGGTCCTGCACGACGACCGTGCCGTCGTAGCGGCGCACCGGCCGCACCCCGGCCACGATGTCCTGGAACCACTGCCACAGCTCGGGCACCGCGTCGCCGCCCTCCGGCCCGAACATGCCGCGCTTGCACACCAGCGGCGAGTACTTGGCCCGGCCCACCCGGCGGACGATCCCGTCGTTGCGGCCGCCCTCCTCGTAGTCCTTCACGTCCATCTCGACATCCAGCCCGGTGACCTCCTGGAAGCCACCGTCACCGAGCCGCTGCGCCCCGGCGCCGGCCACCCGGTTGAAGGTCACCTCGAAACGGAAGGTGGTAAGCAGCACGTCAGCCACGCCGCTACGCTGCGCCGGGGCCGTCACCGCACCGTCACGGCGCAGGCGGCCGGCGAGCGGCGGCGACCGCGTCCCGGACCGCGGGCGACCGATGGCGCGCGGCAACGCGCAGCGCCTCGGCGTCCATGAAGGCTGCCTGCGCGGTGGCGAGCTGGGCATCGGTCTTCCCGGTCGAGGCGCGGACCTCCTGCCGCTCGACCAGGCGCAGCAGCCGCCGGATCGTGTCGCGGTACTTGCCGGTGCGCTCCTGCGCCGGCAGCGCCGCCAGCCGGTCGCGAATCGTCCCGGCATAGCTGCCGGGCTTGTAGTTGGTCAGGACGAAGGCCTCCTGCGCGGCGGACGGCATGGCGGCGAACTGGTCCAGCACCGCCCGGGCCTGGTCGGCCGGTGTGCGCGGCGTGCAACCGTGCGGGCCCAGCGCGCCCGCCCCGCCGCGTCCTCGCGGTGCTGCCGCTCGGTCACGCGGGAAGGGTGCGCCGCGGCCGACGAGGAGGGGAGGTCAGGCGGCGGAAACGCGGTGACGGCCCGGTGATGGGGATGCCCGATCGTGACGGCATGCAGGGGCCAGCGAGCGCCACGGAGCCGCCGGCCGGCCGGGCGCTGGCCGGGGCCGAGCGCGCCCGGATGGAGGCGATCGTCGGCGGCGACCTGTCCGGGACGGTCCTGCACACCGGCCCGGACGCCGCGGACCGCGCGGCGCGGCACGGCGCCCTCGCGGTCACCGAGGGCACCGACGTCGCGTTCGCGCGCGGCGCCTACCGGCCGGGCACGCCCGCCGGGGACGCGCTGCTGGCCCACGAGCTGGCGCACGTGCGGCAGCAGCGGGGCGGCGCGGGCTCCGGGGCCGCGGGGGCCGGGCTGGAGAACGAGGCGCACCGCGCCGGCTTCCTGGCCGCCGTGCTGCTGCTCGACCCGGCGCTGGCCCGCTCGCTGCCGCCGCCCCGCGTCTCCACCGGCCACGGCCTGCGACTGCAGCGGTGCACCGCGCCGACCTACGACGACATCGGCGCCCTGCCGACCCGGGAGGAGTACGAGCAACGCGGCGAGCTGATGCCGCTCGGCCTGCTCGACGTGGTGCCGCTGACCGACCGGCTCGTCCTGGACGCCGGCCCGCTGCTGCGCCTCGGCGAGGAGCCGGAGCCGCCGCGCACCCCGCCGCTGCCGGCACCGGACCCGTCGGCGCGCGCGCTCCCCGCCGACCAGCTGCTGGCCAGGCTGACCGTGCTGGAGGCACGGCAGCACCGCATCGAGCAGCTCACCGGCGACCTGAACGTCACCTTCCGCAACGATGTGGGCAACCTGATGGCGCCCGCGCTGATGCTCGCCATGGCCCGGCAGGACCTCGGCGCGGCCGCGCCGTTCGTGCTGGGCGCCGGGATCCGGCAGGGACGCGACCCGGTGGAGCTCTCCCGGATGCTGCCCCGCACCGAGGAGGCGCAGCGCCGCGCCCACGACGCCCTGCTCGACCTGGCACAGCGGCGGCAGCGGGAGACGGAGTCGCACGCCGCGATCGCCGGGCGGGGATACGAGCTGGGCAGGGCCGAGGCCGAGATCGACACCGTCCGCTGGGACTACGCCAAGGCGGCGGCGTTCCTCTTCGAGCCGGAACAGGGCCGGCTCCTCGCCGAGGCCGACGCCGCGCGCGCCGCCCTGGACGCCCGGCTGATGCGCCTGCTCATCCAGTACCACCAGGACCGCGCCGCGAAGGGTGACGACATCGCCCCGGCGGTCACCGAGATGCGGGACTGGGCGTCCGCGCTCGCCGCCGAGCTGGACAAGCTGACCACGGCCGCGAGCGAGCTGGAGGCGGCCGCCGCACGGGGTGAGGACGTCCGCGCCGGCCGGCGCGCGTGGGCCGAGGGCGCCCAGCTGATCGCCACCAGCCTGGACGCGCTCGGTGAATGGGACATCGCGCTCGGCGTCTACGAGATGCTGCGCGCCAACAGCGCGATGTGGGGGCACGAGGGGGTGCTGCGGATCGCCGACCGGCTCGGCCAGATGAAGGCCGCCTCGCTGGCCCGTGACGAGCCGTACCTGCGCCTGCTGGTCCGCGACCACCGCGAGGACCCCGCGCTCAGCGAGTTCTACGCCTCCATCCCCGACATCATCTCGCGGTCGCACCTCATCCTCGGCTTCGTCGTGCTGCTGCTCGCGGCGGCCGTCACGGCCGGAGTCGGGGTGGCCATCGCGGGAGCCGCCGCCGGGGCCGCCGCGGCGACCGAGAGCGCCGCCCTGGCCGCCGGGGCGAGCGCCTCGATGGCCGCCGCCGAGGCCGCCGTGGTGCTCGAGATCGGCCTGGTCGCCAAGATCGGTGGCGAGGCGATCGTCTTCACCGTCGTCCACATGGGACTTCAGTCGGCGTTCCCCGGCCTCGCCCCCGGGCCGACGCTCAGCGGGTTCCTCACCGAGCTGGTGTGGAACCTGGCCCTCTTCGGCGTGCTGCACGGCGTCGGCTCCGCCGTGGAGGGGGCGCTCGGCCGGTCGGCGTGGCTGAAGACCCTCACCCCGATGGCCCGCACCGTGCTCTCCACCGGCGCGCGGACGGGCAGCACCTACGCGACCCTCCAGGCGTACGGTGTGCTGCGTTTCCTCGTCGACCAGGGCCGGATGATGACCTGGTCCGAGATCGGCACGATGTCCGCGCACAACCTCGTCATGCTCGCCGGGCTCAGCCTCGCCATGAAGCCGCTCTCGTCGATGCTGGAGGGTGTCCACGCCGCCGGCGGCGAGCTGGGCCGGGGTGGCGCCGAGGCGCTCATCCGGTTCCGGCAGCGCTACGGCGAGCGCTACCGGCTGCTCGACTCGGAGCGCGCCCAGCTGGAGGCACGGCTGCGCCTGCGGATGGAGCAGAACCCGCAGGCCCGGGAGAAGGACCTCACCGACATCACCGCCTGGGCCGGCGACCTGGAGGCTCGGCTGCGGGAGCTGAACGAGGAGGCCTCCACCGACCCGGACACCGGCCTCACCGCGCTGCGCGAGGGCCTGACCGGGCTGGCCGCCCAGGCCGAGGCCGTTCCGGTGCCCGAACTGCTCCAACGGCTCGGGCTGGACCCCGCCACCGACCTGCGGGCCACCGGCGACCCGGCGACCTGGACCATCACGCCCGGCAAGGCGGCGGCCGTGCGGGCCTTCCTGGAGGCGCAGGGGCTCACCGCGGTCGCCGGCGAGGTCACCGGCCAGCCGGTGGTCGAGGTGTCCGTGCCCGGCCGGGGCACCGTCTCCCTGGTGGAACGGGCCGGCCCCGCCAAGCCGGCGACCACGCCGACACCGGCCCTGGAAGCACTGGCCGCCAAGGACGCCACGGTCGCGGCCGGCCTCGAGGCGGTGCGCGCCCAGACGGTCACGCCTGACCTCGCGGCCCGGCTGGAGAGCCGGGCGGCCGGTGAGCCCGCGCTCGTGGCACGGCTGTTGCGGGCCTTCGCGGAACTGGCCGAGGCCCGGGCCGCGCGGGCGGCGCCGGACGCCGACCCGGCGGTCGCCTTCGAGGCCGTCCGGGCGCACACGCTCGCCCTGGAATCGGCGCTGGCCGACCCGGCCGCCGAGGCCGGTCTGCGCCTGTTCATGTCGTGGAGCCGCTTCCGGGCCACGACGAAGGCCGGCATCCTGGCCGCCGCTCCGCCGGAGAACGTCGCCGGTTTCCTGCGGGCGCTGACCGACTCGGGGGTGCACTCGCAGCCGTCGGCGTTCTACTCGGTGCTCGCGCGCAGCCGGCCGGCCAGCGAGCTGGTCGGCCGGCACGGTGGCGCGATGCTGATGAAGCTCGTGCACATGCAGCCCGGCGACGCCACAGGCATCCGGCTCGCCCGCGCCCAGGTGGACGTGGAGCGGGTGCTGCGCGGCCTCGACGAGGCGGCCGCCCAGAGCCCGGCGGCGAGGGACGCGCTCGCCAAGGCGATCCGGAAGCTGCCGTACGACGCCCGCTACACCCGCCTGGACCGCCTGGTCGGCCCCCGCCCGCCGGCCGGCCCCGCCTTCGAGCCGGTGACGAGACCCGGCGCCGGCTGGGAGACGTTCCTGGCCAAGGCGCGCCAGTACGCGAGGGACCACCCGCCGGAGGACGGCCCGGTGACGAGGGCCGAGATCGAGACGAGGGCCATGCTGCTCCAGGTGGTGGAGCGGGCGCGGGCCCAGGAGTTCGGCGAGCTCACCGGCCCCGAACGGCGGGCCATGCTGGAGCAGTACAACGCGCTTGCCCTCTCCGCCCGCCTCGAACAGGGCTGGATCTCCTCGACCCGGGGCAACTTCAACGAGGCCCTGGCCCGCGGCGCCGGCCGGGTCAGCCTGCGCGTCGTCTTCCTGAAGGGCCGCGTCGTCACCGGCGGCGACGACACCACGATCCCGGACGACGCGGTCCCGCCGGTGCTCCCCCGCGACCTGATGATCGACGCGACCGGCACTCGCCCGGTCGAGCGCGATGGCCGTCTGTGGATCGAGCGCAAGACGTACGAGCTGGGCGGCGAGCTGGACCCCAACGGCGTGTCCAAGAGGGCCAGGCAGGCAGCGAAGGACCACGCCGAGGAGGCCGCGGACGACCTGACCAACCTGCCGCCCGGCAGCACCATCGCCCTCGACTACGCCTCCGACCCGGGCGTGGCCACCCGGAACGCGATGCTGCGGGAGCTCTTCACCGTCCCGGGCGTCGTACGGGTGACCTTCGAGGGCGTCCCGTACACCCGGGCCTCGGCCGGGGCGGCGCCGCAGGGTGGCACCCCATGACTCAGGCGGGCGGGGACGTCACGCCCCGCTCCCCCGCTCCGGCGCCGACACCCGAACCCCAGCAGCGCGTGGGGCACAGTTCCGCGTGGGAGGCCGCGCTGCTCATCGTCGAGGACGGCGTGGCGGCCGGCGCCACCAGCCGGTCGGTCTTCCTCGATCGGCTCAAGGCCGAGCTCGAGGCCATGGTGGACGACGAGATGCGCGACACGCCCTGGCAGGGGCGCGACTGTCCGTGGATCTCCCGCTACGTCGAGGGCTTCCGGGTGCGCCCGCTGGCCGATCTCCGTGCCGTCGCGGCGCGCTACGGAGACCGGATGGTGCCCGGAACGGGCCTGCCCGGGCTGCGCGCGGCACTCGTCGAACGCGCCCGCGACGGCTTGCGCCAGTGGCGGGCGACCGGCGAGGTGCCGCGGCTGCCGCCCGGCTTCCCGCTACCTCCCGCCGGGCTCGCCGGCGCGGCCCGCGTGCTGCGCAAGCCCGACGGATCCGGTCGCCCGCCGGAGGCTGGCGTGCCACGGCTCGGCGGCGGGCAGGCTCTCGACGGGTCCGACCGGAGCTGGCTGGAGCACGCCTACGGCCAGGATCTCTCCGCGATCCGTGTGCATCGCGGCGCGGCGGCCTCGGACGCGGCAGCCCGCCAGGCGGCGCTGGCCTTCTCGCTCGGTGACGACATCGTGCTGGGCGCGGAGGCGGCCGGGGCCCCGCCGCTCAGCCGGCGCGCCCTGCTGGCCCACGAGGCCGCGCACGTTCTCCAGCAACGGTCGGCGGCCACCACGCCGGACCCGGCCCTGGAGAGCGATGCCGACACAGCCGCCGGGCACGCGCTCCTCGGCCTGCACCACCGGCCCCGCGCGGGCGGCGGCCTGCGGCTCCAACGGTGCGGCACGCCGGCCGCGATGTCCCAGGAGGAGATCGCGGACTACCTGGCCGGCAACCACCTGCGCGTGGTGGTCACCGGCGAGACCGAGAAGTTCGTGGCCGGCATGAAGAAGCCGATCGCCGTCGCCGCCAACGCCGACGCCTCGGTCCAGCAGGTGGTCCGGCAACCGGCCGACCAGCTCATCGTCAACTCGCCCGACTATCCTCGGCTGACCGCGGTCGCCGTCGAGGAGCCCTTCCCGGACGGCTCGCGTTCCACCCGGTACCTCACGGTCCACCGGCGCACCGGCACATTCCCCGTCACCCTGATGTTTCCCGGCCGCCGGGAGATCACGGCCTGGGTGCTGCTGGCGCCGGGCCACGTCGTCGAGCTGCACCGGTCGATAGATGTGGCGCCGTTCGACTTCGCCGGCGAGTCCGAGAAGGCCGCGCCGGAGCAGCTCGCCGGGCAGCCGGCGAACACGCCGTTGCTGGAGCGGCTCGGGCTGACCCTGCAACGCGCCGACCTGCGCCGCAGGGCCGTCGACGCAGGGCTGCTGTCCACGACGGTGGCGGACGCGTGGACCGCCGTCTCGCTGGCGGTCGTGGCCCGCGCGACGGCACTCCAGGCCGGCGAGCCGGGAGCCGGCACCGGGACGGCGATCGACGACGCGCTGGCACGGTTCGCGACGTCGTTCGGCGCGATACCCGCCGGCCTGCGGGCTCCGATCGGCGCCCTGCGCGCCCGCGCCTACCACGGCGACCTCGCCCGCCTCCGGTCCGCCACCGAGCTGCTGTCCCGGGCGTTCGACACCTGGGTGGTCGCCCAGCTGCACGGCAAGGCGGGCGGCGACGAGCTGGCCAAGGGCATCACGTACGCGGGCCAGGTCGAGGACGCGGTCGCCCGGATCGAGCAACGGGCCAAGGGCGGTGCCGTCCGGCTGCCGGCCGTCTTCCACCCCGAGGCCGCCTACGTCCGCCGCGAGCTGTTCGTCTCGGGACCGCAGAGTCTCGGCAAGATCGTGGCGCTGCCGCTCAATCTGTGGCTCTTCAGCGAGGGCGGCACCAACTGGACGCTGCGCGACATCACCAACCCCGAGGAGACCTTCGAGTACGACACCACCAACGCCGACCGGGACGCGGCCGTCGACAACCTGCTGAAGCAGCTCGCCGACGACGAGGAGCACTGGCCGAACGGCCGCCTGCACGTCCAGCCGCCGGGCCGGCCCCGCCAGTCGTTCGACACCGATAGCGACATGGACTTCACCGACTGGGTCGCCCTCTTCGCGCTCGCGCTCACCGCCGCCGGCCTGATCCTGGTCACCGCCGGCGCGGCCACGCCGGGCGTGGTGGCCGCCGGCGGCTACCTGCTCACCGCCTCGGCCGTCGTGGGCGCGGCGACGGCCGTCGTGGACACGGTGGACGCCTACGAGCGCGGCCGCCTCACCGCGAAGCGGCTCGCGCTCAACGCCCTTCAGATCGTCGCGTCGGCCGCCGGCGCGGGCACGTCCACCATCTTCGCCAACAGCGCCCGCCAGGGCGTGAGCGGTCTGGCAAAGCTCGGCGCCAACGCCCGCTACATCTTCCTCAACCGGAGCGCGGCCGCCGCAGACGTGGTGACTCTGCTGGTGATGACCGGCGACACCGCCCTCCAGCTGGCCAAGCTGGCGATCAAGGGCGACGCCCGGTCCCCCGACACGGCGGCCCGCGCCGCGCTGGCCCTCGGCCAACTGCTCGTTCAGGGGACCATCACGACGATCTCGGCGAAGGACGCCTTCCGCGGCGGCGACCTGAGCGGGCATCCGCCGGTCGCCCTGCACGAGGGCGCCGACGGCCTGATCGTGGTGCGCCCGCCCGGCGGCACCGCCGGAGCCGACGCCCCGGCGGCTCCCCGCATCGCCGAGGATCTCCTGGACAAGGCCGGGACCCATTTCTCACCCGACCACAAGACCTTGCGGACGGCGTACGGCGAATATCTGGCGCGGCAGCGAGCGAAGCCGGACGGCGGCGACCCGCTCGGCCCGCTCGACTGGCTCAAGTTCCAGAGCCACGGCAAGGCCGCCGACTACCTCGACGCCACGCTGCCGGCCGGATGGCGCGAGGCGCGCCGGGGGCAGTATCCGGGATCACGGCCGGAGTTGATCGAACGTCCGAGCAACTCACCGCCCGAGGGCTCGATCAACCCGGTCACCAAGACGCGATGGCGCTACAAGCGGGTGACGATCGACGACCTTCGGCCGTCGGTCGACGAGGACGGCGATCCGTTCTGGACCTTCCCCGACCTCGAGGACGGCGAGGTCCTCCTGCTTCCCTCGGGCACCCGGGTGTGGAAGCATCCGGTGACCAAGGCCGTGATCGAGGAACACCCGATCGGCCCGAGCGTGTCGGGACAGCGCAACCGCACCGCGGGCGAGGCCGTCCTGATGAGCCGGGCCGACGTCGGCCCGGAGCACGCGGCGGCGGGCACCGAGCGCTCACACGGCGCGGCCTCGCCGGGTCTCGGGTTCGACAGCCCGTACAGCCCGGCTCATGCTCCCCCGCGGGTCAACCAGGCCATCGAGCGGGCCGGGATCGAGACGTACCTGCGGCGGCTGCGAGACAACGCCCCGGCCGGCGTCACCTACCTGTCGACGACGTCGACCGTGTACACCGCGCCCAGCCGCACGCTGGTGGAGCGGACCTACCGGATCGACGCGATCAAAGACGGCAAGATCCATCGGATGTTCGAGTTCAAGGTGGTGGTCGAGGGCGGCGTCGCCGACGTGAACGCCCGCTTCGTGACCGACGAGATGTCGGTCTTCCCGGGGGCCGAGCAGTTCGGCGCGCCGAAGCTGCGGGTGCAGCCGGCGGGCGCCCCGCCCGAGGGCAACAACGTCCAGCCTCCGCCCCGCCTCAAGGACCTCATGGCGCCGCAGCCGGGGCGGGCGCCGGTCGCCCCACCGCCGGAGGTGCCCGGCTTCGAGGCGAGCCAGGAGGTGCGGCGCCGGCTCGACGACCTGCTCGAGGCACGAATCCAGCGGAAGACCCTCGATCCGGCCTGGATGGACGCCCAGTCCGGCGCGGTGGACGTGCTGCACCGCGCCGAGGCGGAGATCCTCGGCGGCACCGACGCGGTCAAGCAGCAGAAGCTGCGCGACCTGCTGAAGTCCATGACCCTGCGGACCGGCCGGCACCCGCACACCGTCACCACCAAGCGGCTCCAGGACTTCACCGCGGCCGTGATGGCCCTGCTGTGACCGATCGCCCGCCTCAGGCGTTCTCGGCGCGGACGGTGTCGTCGCGGTCGCGGGTCAGGCGGAGGACCAGGTATTCCAGGGGCTCGGCCGGGGCCACGCCGACCAGGCAGACGAAGCGGCCCGCGTCGAGGTCGGCCCGGGTCATGGTGGTGCGGTCGCAGCGGACGAAGAAGGCCTCGCGCGCGGTGGCGCCGGTGAGGGCGCCGGCGGCGTACAGGCGGGTCAGGAAGCTGGTGACCAGGCGGCGGACCTCGGACCAGAGGGCGTCGCCGTTGGGCTCGAAGACCGCCCAGTCGAGCTCGCGCTCCAGCGAGAGGCGCAGAACGGTCATCAGGCGGGCGACGCTGAGCTGGCGCAGGGTGGGGTCGCGCGCGAGGGTGCGGGCGGCGGTGAGGCGCAGGCCGTCGCGGGTGGCGCGGTAGACGTTGACGCCCTCGGGGTGCAGCTGATCGTGCTCGTCGTCGGTGACCAGGGTGCTCGCGCGCACGGCGCCGGCGGCCGTCTGGTTGCTGGGGCCGGTGGCGACGCCGCGGCGGCGTTCCCGGTCGGCGATGATGCCGGCCGCGAAGGCGGACGGGTTCACGCGCACCAGGGCGTCGCGGGCGTCGTCGGGGGCGGCCACGTCGAGCCAGGGGTGATAGGCGGCCGCGTACGGGGTGTCGAAGGCCGCGCGCCACTGGAGCACCCGCCGGTGCGGCAGGCCGAGCGGCACGTCGAGCAGCACCGTGAGGTCGCGCCGGACCTCGGCGAAGCGGACGAGCTCCCGCTGGCACGCGAGGATCCGGGCCAGGTCGGCGGGGAGCAGCGGGTCGAGGGCGAGGCCGGTGAGCCCGGCGGGCGGCGGCGTGGCCGGCGGCGACGGGTCCGCCACGTCCACGCAGACCGCGAAGTCCGGGCCGGCCACCGTCGGCGGGGTGCCGACGTCCTGGCCGGCGGCGGGCAGCGGCGACGGGTCGTACAGGTCGGCGGTGACCAGCAGGGCCACCTCGTCGTTCTCGGCCAGGCAGTGCACGCCCGCGCCGGGGCGCTCGTCGCCGGGGACCCACCGGGCGTCCCAGAAGTCCTCCGGCACGATCTCGTCCCAGCGGTCGCGGCCGCCGGCGAGCACCGCCTCCGCCGGGGGCAGGGCCGGGTCGAGGCCGGCCAGGTCGAGGGTGCCGCCGGCCCAGCGGTCGAGGGGCCGCAGCAGCGCCGACTCGGCGGCGAGCACCCGGGCCAGCCAGCGCGGGTGGCCGGCGCGCAGCCCCAGCCCGGCGAGGGTCTCGGTGCGCGGCAGCAGCGGGTCGGCGTCGACCGTCGTCAGCGTGGCGGTGACCAGGTCGCAGTCGTCAGTGGCCCGGTCGAGCGGCAGGTCGAGGAGCAGGCGGCGCAGGGCGCCGGGGCCGTCCGGGTCGGGGACGTCGTCGACCCGCTCGACGAAGCGCAGGCGCCGCTCGTCGCCGGGCAGCCGCAGGCGCAGCAGCGAGCCGGCCGGCACGTCGCGGCCGGGGGTCACCAGCAGCTCGCCCGGGGTGGCGGTGCGGACCGGCAACGGTTGCGCCGTGAACGTGAGCCGGCAGCGGACCCGGTCGCCCCAGCGGCCCTCGTCGCGCGCGGACAGCTCGATCGGGTCGCCGCCGGTGACGGTCAGCGCGCCGAGCGGGCCGGTGGCGCGCCCGCCGTCGTCGTCCACGGTCCCGTAGTGGTGCACGACGCGCACGATCCACGCCCGCTCGCCGCCCTGGGCGAAGAAGGCCGCCACCGCGTACGGCAACCGGCCCGGCCCCTCGTAGCCGCCGAACCGGTAGCGGTACTCGTCCCAGCTGGTCACCGGCACCGCCACCGACCGGGCCACCGCGCCGCCGGCGGCCGGCTCCCGGCACGGGCCGCGGGGCGCGACCCCGGCGAACGCGGCCACGTCACGGCGTACCCCCGTGATCGCGCGAAGCGGCTCCGGCGGGGCGACCCGGACGCCGGGCGCGCCGAGCAGGGTCACTGGTACTCGATGTCCCGGTAGTTGAGCACCAGCTCCTCCATCGCGGTCTCGGTGCCGCCCTTCGCCGCAAGGGTCGGCCCGGTCCACTTCTTGGGCTGGGCGGAGAGCAGCTTCCAGCTCGACACGGGCTTGCGGGCCTCGTCGAGCAGGGTGATGGTGACCGTGCGGGCGTCGATCGTCCCCTGCCGCACCGACTGAAGCCACGCGAAGAGGTCGTTCGAGCCGATCAGCCCGCGCTTGAGGGTGACGTCGTCCACCTTGAACGAGTTCTGGATCTTGCGGACGGTGTTGACCTTCTCGTTGCCGTTGCGATATTCGGCGTACTGCACCTCGAAGCCGAGGCCGCTCACGTCGGAGAAGCCGCCCACCACCGAGCCCTCGCCGCCCTGGCCGGGGCCGAGGGAGACCAGGAAGTTGAAGGCGCCGTACGGGTCGTCGCGCTGCACCGGCATCTGTCAGCCCTCCTCAGGCCCGCGCGTCGGCCGTGAACTGGCCGATCCGGAAGATGACGAACTCGGCCGGCTTGGTCGGTGCCACGCCCACCAGGCAGATGAGCCGGCCGCTGTCGAGGTCGTTCTGGGTCATCGTGGTGCGGTCGCACCGGACGAAGAAGGCCTCGTCCGGCGTGGTGCCCAGCAACGCGCCGGAGAGCCATTGCACGTAGAGGAAGTCCTCGACGGTGCGCCGGATCGAGTCCCACAGCTGCGGATTGTTCGGCTCGAAGACCGCGTACTGCATGGCGATGTCGATGGAGTGCTCGAGGTAGATGAACAGCCGGCGCACGTTCACGTACACCCACTCGGGGTCCGACGTCATCGTGCGGGCGCCCCACACCCGGTTGCCGCGACCCTCGAAGAAGCGCAGTGCGTTGATGCCCTCCGGGTTGAGCACGTCGTTGCGGGCCTTGTTGATGTTCGCCTCGAACCGGGTCAGGCCCTGCACCACCTCGTTCGCGGGCGCCTTGAAGACCCCGCGGCTGACGTCGGTGCGGGCGTAGATGCCGGTCACGAAGCCGGACGGGGGCAGCAGCACCCGGCGCTGCGGAGCGCCCTGCGCCGGCCGCTGCAACGGGTCGAGCACCTCGATCCACGGGTGGTAGAGCGCGGCCCGGGTGCTGTCGAACTTGCCGCGGAAGTCGCGCACCTCGGTCATCGAGCTGGCCCGGGGCGCGTCCACCACCGCGATCCGGTAGCGCAGCTCCTCGGCGTGCGCGATCAGGAAGCCGGCGGCCACCTCGCAGCTGGTCAGGTCGGCGTACGTGCCGGCGTCGGGCAGCGCCACGATCGCGATGTCGTCCACCTCGCCCAGAGCGGTCAGGCCGGTCGCCTTCACCGTGGCCACGTCCGGGTCGGCCGCGTCGCCGAGCAGGTCGCCGGGTGTCGGCATGACGCCGTCGTGGCCGCCGGTCAGGCGTACGCCGGTGATCGGGGTGACCAGCGCCGCGACCAGCTCGGCGGCCCGGGTCAGCGTCGCGTCGTCGTCCGGGTCGTCCGGCGCCTCGGTGTCGGCGAAGAGGACCGCGTTCTCGTCCTCGGGGTCGTCGGCCTGCAGGATCCGGCCGATCCAGCGGCGCTGGGCCGGGTGGGTGGCCAGGTCGTCGTAGACGTCGACGCGCTCCGGCGACGGCTGCACGGTGGCCCGCAGCACCACCTCCTTGACGATCGAGGTGGGCGTGGTGGGCACCGGGCCGCCGGTGCCGAGGAAGACCTGCCGCGGGCGGCCGGCGGCGTCCACCGTGGTCTCGTCGAGGCCGACCACGGCCAGGGTGGCGGGCACCAGGTCGTCCTGGTCGCGCGGCAGCGTGGCGGGCGGCACCGGCGGCTCCACGATCTCGACCACGGCGCCGCGGGTCAGGCCGGTCGCCTGGGTGCCGAAGTCGGGGTGCTGCACGGCGCAGTTGCGCTTGCGCACCGGGCGGACGGTCAGCAGCGCGTTGCCGTACGCGCCGGGCCAGCGCGCCCGCCAGGTCGCCGAGTCGCCGGAGCCGAACGCCACCGGCAGCGACGCGAGGCCGAAGTCGAGCGCGCCGCCCCCGCCGGGGTCGCGCGGCGCGAAGACCCGGCTCACGTAGAGCCGGCGGCCGCCGTTCAGGAAGAACGCCCGGGCCGCGTGGGCCAGGTACGACTCGCTCGCCGGCTGCCCGTCGCCGCGGTCGACGGCGATCGCCTCGAGGCTGCCGTACACCCGCTCGAACTCGGTGAAGCTGGTGATCAGCCGCGGTTCGGTGGAGCGCGGGCCGGGCCGGGCGCCGGCCACGTACTGCACCGGCCCGTAGCGGGTCACGCCCGCGAAGCCGGTGGTGCTGGTCGGCACCCCCTCGATGGACTTGGACCGGAAGGTGGTCTCCTCGACGTAGACGCCGGGGGCGAGGTACTCGGGCATCGCGGCGATCTCCCCTACGGAACGGATATCGGGATCGAGGTCTCCCGGCCGAGCGGGAGATCGAACGGAAACGGGCCGAACTGCGCCTGGCCGGGCAGCGGCAGGCGCCCGGAGCCGGCCGCGGGCAACGGCTCGGCGGGCAGGTCCCACAGCGGGTCGACCGTGGGCCGAAGCGGATCCCCCGGATCGGGCGAGCGCGCCGGCAGCGCCGCCGAGACGGTGAGCCGCACGGCGTACGGGTCGTCGGCCGGGCCCACCGCGGTCTCGGCCGGCGTGACGACGAGGACGAACTCGCCCCGGTCGTCGCCGTGCGCCCAGCCGACATCGGCGCCGTCCTCGTCGGTGGCCCGCACCCGCGCCCAGCGCACCGGCACCGCCGCCCCGGTGGTCACCCGGCCGCGCACCACGGTGCACCGCGACGGCAGCGGCGCCGCGGCGCCGGGGAACAGCTCGACGACGTGCATCTCGCCGGCGGTGTCCGGGGTGGGCACGGTGATCACGACCCGTCGCGGCACCACGCCCCGGCCGCCCGCCTCGGTGAGCCGCAGGACCACGTCGCCGCCGCGCAGACCGGTGCCGTGCAACCGGGCGAAGCGGCCGGTGCGATGCCGGTCGAGCCGCCCCAGGAAGTCGTCGAGGGTCTCCCCCGGCCGCCAGCGCCGCCACGCGTGCAGCGGCTTCGGCGCGTCCTCGACCAGCACGCGCAGCCGCCCCGCCACCCGCCCGCCGAGCGTGCCGCGCGGCTCGACGCCGGCGGCGATGCGGACGATCCGCTCGTCGTAGCGCTCGGGGGTGAAGCGGGCGGTGCTCACGGGTACGGCACCGAACTCGCCGCGAGCCCGCGCACCACTGTCGTCACGTCCGGGTGGCCGGGCTCGTCCGGCGCGTCGATCCGGGCGATCCGCAGGCAGTACGAGACGCTCAGCCGGAAGTCGCTGGGCAGCGTGTCGAAGGTGCGCATCACGTCCTCGGTGACCAGGTCCTCGTTGAGCACCTGGATCGCCTCGCCGCGCCGCCAGCGGCCGAGCGGGTGCAGCGCCGGGCCGCTGAGCACCGGATACTGCTCGAGGCACTGCATGGTCGCGCCGAGGATGCGCAGCTCGCCCTCGGCGTCGGTGTCCCACGGCGTGAGCAGCAGGTGGACGTCGAGCGGCAGGTGCACCGACCCGTCCACCGAGGCCACGGCCGCCCAGGGCGCGCGCATGGTCCGGTTGACGTCCACCCGGTAGCAGAAGATCGACAGCGTCGGGTAGCGGATCGGGCTGTTCGCGTCGCCGGCCTTGCAGAAGTCGTCGGTGCGCACGATCCGGGCGGTCGGCCGTTCCCGGAACGCGTCCGGGTCGGCCGTGTCCAGCTCGGTGAACGACCGGTTGAGCCGCGTCTGCACGCTCAGCACGGTCGCCGCGACCACCGTCGATCTCGCCACGCCGCGACTCTCCGGCGTGCCCGTCACCGCACCGTCACCGGGCGACGGCCCGGTGACGCCGGGGCGCGACCGTGCGGGGATGGACCTCAACCGGCTGCTGGACCGGCTGCCGCGGCGCACCGTCACGGTGGGCGCCCGCGTGCTGCCCGCGTTCCGCTCGATCGGGGTGCTCGGCTTCCACGTCGCCGTGCTGGTCGCACTGCTGACCGGTTTCCGCGCCGGCGTCGAGGTGCCGGACACGCTCGCGATCGCCGCGGTGGCGGCCGCCTCGCTGTTCGCCTGGGGCCTGCTGCGGCGTGCGCTGACCGGCCGTGAGTCGCTCGTGCTGATGGAGTCCGTGGCGGTGGCGTTCGCCGCGGTCGCCGGGCTGCGCTGGGCCGCCGGGACGCCGCTGCTGCCCGGCCTCGACGTGCTCGCGGTGGCGCTGTGCCCGTTCCTCGCCGCCGGGCGGCTCGGCTGCCTGACCGCCGGCTGCTGCCACGGCCACCCCGCCCCGATCGGGGTCGCCTATCCGGGCCTTTCGCCGCGCCTGACGGGCGTGCGGCTCTTCCCCGTGCCGCTGGTCGAGGCGGCCGCGCTCGCCGCGATCGGGGTGGCCGGCTTCGCCCTGGCGGCCGGGCCGCCGGGCACGGCGACGGCCTGGTTCCTGGCCGCCTACGCGACCGTCCGGTTCGGCACCGAGGCGCTGCGCGGCGACCGCCGGCCGGCCGTCCTCGGTGTCTGCGTGACCCGCCTGGCGTGCGCCGCGCAGCTCGCCGCCGCCGCGTGGCTGGGCGCGGTGATCGTGCCCGGCGGGACCCGGCGGTCGGCGGCCGTCGCCGCGAGTGTGCTGGTCGCGGCCGGTGCCGCCGGTGTGGTCCTGTCCCGCCGGCGGCGGGACCCGCTGGCCGCGCCGGGCCACCTCGACGAGACCTGGGACCGGATTGTCGCGCTGGCCCGCTGCGCGCGGACCGGCGGCGCGAGCCCGGCCACGGCCGAGACCTCGCAAGGGCTGCGCCTCGCCGCCTCGTGGAGCGAGCACGGCCTGCACGTGTCCTTCTCGCACCCGGGCCGCCCGGTGACCGGCCTGCCCCGCGCTCTCGGCTTGATCCCCCTGGTCAGCACCGGTGTCGCGGTGCACGCCGTGGTGTCACCGACCCGACTGCCCGACCGGGTCACGCCCGGCCGAAACCGGATGCCCGGCCGATACCATGTGGTCGAGGCACCTGATTCCCTGGACAACGGGACGGGCGGAGACTACTTCGGCGACCGGTCCGGCGTCTGATCCGCCGCCGCTGTGGTCCTTCACAGACGGGAGCCGGCGTGCGACGGGACGGCAGCGGCGACACACCCCGCGACGCACGCGCGCCGGGTGTGCGGCTGCGCCTGCTCGGCCGCTTCGCGATGACCGTCGACGGCTCGCCGGTGACCGTCTCCCGCACCGGCCAGCGGGTGCTGACCCGGGTCGCGCTCAACGACGGCACCGAGGACCGCGCCATGCTGGCCCGCTCGCTCTGGCCCGGGCACACGTGCTCCCGCGCCCAGGCCAACCTGCGCGGCGCGGTCTGGCGGCTGCCGTCCGTGCTCCACAAGCGCCTGGTGCTCGACGCCGGCACGCTCGCCTTCGGCGGCGAGTGGGACGTCGACCTCCAGGTGGTCGAGCGGCTGGCCGGCCCCGCGTCGCCGCCCGGCCCGCTGCCGGCGGCCACCCTGTTCCGCTACGACCTGCTGCCCGACTGGGACGAGCCGTGGTTGCTCGTCCACCGCGAGCGTTACCGGCAGCTGCGCCTGCACGCCCTGGAGGACCTCGCCCGGCGGCACCTGGCGGCCGGCGACCCGTTCCAGGCGATCGACTGCGCGCTGCTCGCCATCTGCTCGGAGCCGCTGCGCGAGAGCGCACAGTGGCTGCTGGTCCGCGGCCACCTCGCCGCGGGCAACAGGGCCGCGGCGAGGTCCTGCTACGAGCAGTTCCGCCGCCGGCTCGCCGACGAGCTGGGCGTGCCACCCGGCCCGGAATTCGCCGCGCTGGTGGCCCATGTGACGGCCCGGCGACACCCCGGTGCCAGCCTGTAGGGGTGCGTGAGCCCGGTACGGCCGACGCGACCTGCATCGTCCGGGTGTGGTTGGAGCCCGGCGACCCCGTGCTGCGCGGCCGCGTCGAGTCGGTGCCGGGCGGCGCGGCGGTGGCCGCCCGCGGCGTGGAGGAGCTGGTGGCGGCCGTACGCGAGGAGCTGGCCCGCCTGGAGCGGCTGCTCGCCACCCGGCCCGGCGGGCCGTGACGCCCGCGTCTCCGCCGGCCGTGACGCCGGTGCGACGCCGATGCGACGTCCGGGACGACGCTGCGACGACGCCCCGTGCGGACACTGAGGCTTGTGACTGGACACGAAGCGCCCGCGGCCCGGCTGCACCTCCTCGGCGGCTTCGAGCTGCGCGTGCACGGCGCCACAGTGGAGATCAAACCGGCGCCCCAGCGGCTCCTGGCGATGCTCGCCCTGGCCGGCACCACGATCCAGCGCGGCTTCGCGGCCGGTCAGCTCTGGCCGGACGCGTCCGCCGAGCGGGCCCAGGCCAACCTGCGCACCACCATGTGGCGGCTGCGCCACGTGCCGTGCGAGCTGGTGCACGGCACGAAGACGCACATCCGGCTGGGCGCCGAGGTCTGGGTCGACGTCCGCGAGGGCCTCAGCGACTCGGGCGACGTCCTGCGCGGCCCGCGCTCCGGGACGGCGCTGCTCGCCGACCTGCTGCCCGACTGGTACGACGACTGGCTGGACACCGAGCGCGAGCGCATCCGCCAGTTGCGCCTGGCCGCCCTGGAACGCGACGGCGAGGTGATGCTCGAGGCCGGCCACCCGGCGGACGGCATCCAGCTCGGCCTGCGCGCCGTCGCCCTGGAGCCGCTGCGCGAGAGCGCGCAGCGGCTGGTGATCCGCTGCCATCTGGCCGAGGGCAATCTCATCGAGGCGGTACGCCAGTACGAGCGCTACGCCGCGTCCCTGCGCCGCGACCTGAGCGCCGAGCCCTCGCCCCGCATGGCCGAACTGCTGGGCACCTTCCGCCGCCGCGCCCCCGCTTTGCCATCATGAGGACGTGGACTGGTGGTGGCGGACCCTGATCGGTCTCGCGGTGGCGCTGCTGGTGATCTGGGTGGCCCTGCTGGTCGCGCTGCTGATCGCCAAGCCCGACAAGGGCCGGCTCAAGGAAGCGCTGCGGCTGCTGCCCGACCTGCTCCGGCTGCTGCGCCGGCTGGCCGCCGACCGCACCCTCCCCCGCGGGGTGCGGATCCGGCTCGCCCTGCTGCTCGCCTACCTGGCGGTCCCGTTCGACCTGATCCCCGACTTCATCCCGGTGCTCGGCTACGCCGACGACGCGATCATCGTGACCGCGGTGCTGCGCTCCACCGTCCGCCGCGCCGGCCTCGACGCGGTCCGCCGGCACTGGCCCGGCACCGACGACGGCTTCGCCGCGCTCAGCCGCCTCACCGGCCTCGGCAAGTGAGGCGGCTGCCCCGGCGCGATCAGCAGACCGTGCTGGTGGAACCACCGGTCGAGTTGAGATAGCCGGTGACGTGCGTGCAGTGCGCGGCGGTCGCCGCCGGGGCGCCCCACAGCTCGGCGCGGGTGGTGTTGTTGAGCTCGCCCACGCCGTAGTCGCTGCCGCTGTCGCTGTGGTCGATGACGTGCACGTAGAGGTCCCAGTTGGAGTGGGTGTCGCGGTACTGCTGCCACACGTAGATGTACGCGTAGTTGTAGCCGCAGCCGTAGTACTGCTTGACCGAGGCCGCCTCCATGCCGCCGACGGTCAGCACCCGGGTGGTGCCGATCTGGCGGACGCTGCCGCAGCTCGCGGGCGTGCTGGCCAGGGCGGCGGCGGGGTTGATCAGGGTGGCGGCGCCCGCCGCGGCGGCGACCACGGCCGCACCGGCGAGGCTCTTGCGAAGAATCGACATGGCAAGCAGACAACCAGGGCGCCCGGCCGCCGGAAAGGTGCCGGAAAGGCCACCAATTCCTCCCCTGGGGCGGCTGGCTATCATCGCAACCGCCATGCTCCCGTAACCCGGAGGAAAGCCTTGCGCCGACAGCGGTTCGGTTCGGCGACGTCTCTCGGTGTGCCGGGCTGCGCGGACGCGGCCGTGATCGGGCGCGGCGGGTTCGGCACCGTCTACCGCGCCTGGCAACCCGGCTTCCGCCGTACCGTCGCGGTCAAGGTCCTCGACGCCGGACGGGTGGACGAGGCGCGCTTCGAGCGCGAGGTGCAGGCCCTGGGCCGCCTCTCCGGCCATCCGCACATCGTCACCGTGCACCAGGCGGGCCGCACGGCGTCCGGCGCGCCGTACATCCTGATGGCCTACGAGGAGGGTGGCTCGCTGGCCGGGCGCGCGGGCGCGGCCCCGTGGCAGGAGGTGCTGGCCGGCGGGGTCGCGATCGCTGGGGCGCTGGAGGCGGCGCATCGCGCGGGGGTGCTGCACCGCGACGTCAAACCCGACAACATCCTGATCTCCCGGTACGGGGTGCTGAAGCTCGCCGACTTCGGGCTGGCCCGCCCGGTGCACCGGGAGCCGCCCCGCGAGCAGCAGGCGGTCACCGCGAGCGTGCCGTACGCCGCGCCGGAGGTGCTGCGCGGCCGGCCGGCGACGGCCGCCTCGGACGTGTACTCGCTGGCGGCGACGCTGTACCGCTGGCTCTGCGGGCGCGCGCCGTTCGTCCCGCTGCCGGGCGAGAGCGTCGCCGGCCTGATCGCGCGCATCGGCGCCGAACCCGTCCCGGACCTGCGGCCCGGCGTCCCCTCGGCGGTCTTCGCGGTCCTGGAACGCGCGTTGGCGAAAGATCCGGCGGCGCGGCCGGCGTCGGCGGCGGAGTTCGCGGAGGAGCTGCGGGAGGCGCAGCGGGCCTGCGGCGTGGCGGTGACGCCGCTGATCGCCGCGCCGGCCGTGCCGCCTTCCGGGGCCGCGCCTTCAGGAGCCGCACCCTCCGGAGCCGCACCCTCCGATCCCGCGCCTTCCGATGCCGCAGCCCTCGATCCCGCGCCTTTCGGGGCGCCTTTGGCCGCCGGGCCATCT
>NZ_BOMI01000021.1 GCF_016862115.1 Paractinoplanes deccanensis | reverse complement strand
GGGGCGTCGCTGTCGGCGCGCGTTCGGGCGGTGCGGGGCCTGTCGGTCACCCTGGCCGGGGAGCCGCCGGTGCGCCGCGGCTGGGGCAGGGTCCTGCCGGTGCTGGCCGCGGTCGCGGTGACGCTGGCCGTGGGCGGCTCCGAGGCGGCCGCCACGCCGACGCGGCTCGAGACGCCGGCGGCGGTCGGCTTCGGCGAGCAGAAGGTGACGGCCGAACCGGAGCCGCACGTCGTGACGGTCCGCAACGCGGGCACGCGCGCGACGCCGCCGCTGCGGGTGTCCCTCGACGGCGGCGACTTCCGGCTGGCCGCCGGCGACTGCGCCGGGCGGGTCCTGGCGCGGGGCGCGACGTGCCAGGTGAGCCTGGTCTTCGAGCCGCGGGCGGCGGGCGCACGGCAGGCCACGCTGCGCGTGCTCGACCGCACCGTGACGGTCACCGGCAGCGGGGCGATCGCGTACGCGCGGGACGACGATCCGCCGCCCGGGCGCTGCTACGCCGACGCTTATCAGGTCGCTCGGTCGGCGTACGGCTATGTGGGTGGCTTCAAGGCCGTGTCGGTGAAGCTGTACTGGTCGCCGGGCTGCCGCGCGGTCATGGCGTACGCGTGGGTCTGGAAGCAATACCGCGACAACGCCGGCGCGACCGGGCAGTGGCGCGTGCGGGTGGCGGCCGAGCCGGGCGGGCGCGCCGCGGTCTCCGCCGGCCAGCCGATCGAGCAGTGGACCGAGCCGATGCCGCTCACCGGCTGCGCCCGGGCCACCATGACGATGACCGGAACCGGTCTGGCCGGCCCGCTGACCGTCGCCACCGGGGAACACTGCCCGTGACGGCCCACCTGGAGGTGCACGAGGGCGGGCGGGTCCGGCTCGTGCCGCTCGACGGCGCCCTGCTGTCCATCGGCCGCGCACCCGCGAACGAGGTGACGGTCGCCAGCCGCCGCGTGTCCCGACTGCACGCCGCCCTCGAACGGTTCCCGTCCGGCTGGTCGATCAGGGACCTGGGCAGCACCAACGGCACCACGGTCAACGGCGTCCCGCTGCGGCAGGCGCGCCCGCTGCACGACGGCGACCGCATCGACGTCGGCCCGGCGCGGCTGTTGTTCCGCTCCCCGGCGAGCGAGCCCACCACCGACACGGTGACTGTCGACCCGGCTCCGCCCGTACCGCCGCTGACCCGCCGTGAGCGTGACGTGCTCACCGCCCTCTGCCGCCCCCTGACCGCCGGCGGTCAGGCCTTCCCGTCGCCGCCGTCGGTGCGCGAGCTCGCCGCCGAGCTGGGCC
Source organism: Paractinoplanes deccanensis (assembly GCF_016862115.1). Taxonomy (GTDB): domain Bacteria; phylum Actinomycetota; class Actinomycetes; order Mycobacteriales; family Micromonosporaceae; genus Actinoplanes; species Actinoplanes deccanensis. The sequence goes on along the minus strand of NZ_BOMI01000021.1, from coordinate 253,280 downwards.
TGTCCGACAGCGCCGTCAAGAAACACCTGACCAACCTGTACGACAAGTTCGAGCTCACCACCAACGACGACCGCCGCCGCCCGCGCCTGGCCAGCGAGGCCGTCCGCCGCGGCCTCCCGACCGCCTGACCGCAGCCCTTGTCAGCGCCTGATCGCGGGCCGGCCGCGCCTGTCCGGGGCTTGATCGCGGGCCCGGCCGCGCCTATGCGGAGCCTGATCGCGGGCCCGGCCGCGCCTGTCCGCGGCTTGATCGCGGGCCCGGCCGCGCCTATCCGGGGCTTGATCGCGCGGCTTTGATCAGTGCCCAGACGATCTTGCCGTCGCGCAGGCGGGTGGCGCCCCAATGGGTGCTGGCGGCTGTGACCAGCCGCATCCCCCGCCCCGAGCCGGCCCGGATGATCGAACTGCCCGGCGCGGCCTCCACCACCCGCGGCATCGCGTGGCAGCCGTCCCGCACCGCGATCCGCACGAACTGCCCGGTGAACGACGCCGTGATGTCGAACTCGGTGCGCGCGTGCAGGATCGCGTTCGACGCGAGCTCCGACGCCACCAGCCGCGCGTTGTCCGCCAGGTGCCCGACGTCCCACATCAGGCACGCCTCCCCGAGCATCTCCCGCGCCTCGGCAGCGCTGCCGAGCACCGGCCCCAGATGCCGCCGCATCCACCGCGGCACATAGGCCCGCAGCGCCGTCAGCGCCTGCAGACGATCCTCGTAGAGAGCGACGAAACTCCGGTACGCCGCCAGCCCTCGCACCAGCCACGGCTCCGCCCCGCACAACAGCACCGGCACACTCCAGTGCACCCGAGCCTGATGCGTTGCCGTCGCGAACACGGCCGGATGACCCGTGCTCGCCCAGTGCAGACTCGTAAGATCCACCAGCACCGCCGCCGGGCACTCCGCGGCCGCCTTCACCACAGCCGTGTGCACCGCCGGCAGATTTTCCCTGCTCAGCTCACCGATCAGCCGGACCGTGGTCACGCCGGTGCCCAGGTCACGGTGCGTCGCCGTCTTCACCTGCCGAACTCCGAATGCCGTACTTGGACCGCTTTAGTCCACCTTGGCCCGCGACCGCCCCCGGAACTAGCCGCCGAACGAAGACCCTCTCCGCCGGCATGTCGACTGCGCGAACCCCACACCGCCTTCCGCAAGCACGGCGTCTGCCTCTCGGTGGCGCCGCAATGGCGCTCGCCTATGACGCCCATCGCGGGACGAGATATCGACCAATACGGACCGTTCGTCATGTTCATGGTGATAACGTCCGGCCCATGGCCGCTCCTGGCCCCCGGCGACGAGGCCGGGGCATCACCCGTGCGCAGAGGACGCCTCTCAGCCGGCGGCCGGCAGGCGGTGCCGATAGCCGGAATGCCCGCGACCTTCAGGGGCGCCGCGGCGCGCATCCGATCGGCCCTCGGATTGTCTCCGCTTTGACGACGCTCACCGCGATGTTCGCTCTTCTGATATCCGGGTTGTCTCTGCGGGTGACCGAAGAAGGGCAGCTGACGAACCGGTTCTCCACGGCGATCGAGCAGTTGGGCAGCGAAAAACCGGATACCAGAGTCGGCGCCATTTACGCCCTCGGGGAGCTCGCCCTCGATTCGGACGAGGACCGGCCGGTCATCACCGATCTGCTTATCGACTTCGTCCGGGCGAAAACTCAGATGGATGGCGCACAGGCCGACCCGGCCAAAATCTGCCGAGAGGGCGACGCCACACCTCGTGACGTCGTCGCGGCCCTGCGGCTCCTGCTCTTCGACCTCACCGATGCACAGCGGGTGCACAGGGCGGACCTTCGGCAAGCGTGCCTGAAGGAGGTCGATCTGCCGGGCGCCGATCTGACTTGTGTGGACATGGACGGCGCCGTCGTCTACGCCTCGATCTTCGTGGGAGCGAGCTTCGCCCGAGCGTCCCTGCCGGACGCGCAATTGGAGGGAAGTGAGTTCAATGAGGCCGATTTCACGGGCGCCCTGGTCAACGATGCGTATCTCGGCACGGCGGAGAACACCGACGTGGCCACGGCCGACCTTCGCGGCGCGAACTTGCGGGATGCCGACTTCTCCCGTGCGAGCTTCGCCGGCGTCGATCTCTCTGGCGCGGATCTGACGAGGACCGTCCTGACGGGGGCCGACATGCGCGACGTCGTGATCGGCGGGGGCAGCTTGCCGACCTACGTCGACGATGCGAGAAACCTGCCTCAGGGTGTCGAGGGAACGCTTTCCCGGGCGCCAGTGCCGCCTCACCGCGGCTGTCCCGGCCGGTCGGCGTCTCCGCCGGGTTGCCCGAAAACCGAAACTCCGGTCCTCGGTTGGCTAGACTGCTGGCTGGAGAAATGGAGCTGAACGCCCTTTGGGGAGAAGGCCATGCAGCAGGAAAAGGCCGAAGCGAACGAGTCGGATAATGCGGCCTCCAGTGGCGGGCAAGCCGCCGTCGGCGGAGTGCTGCGCCCGGGCGGCACGGTGCCTCGCTCCGGCTTTTACAAGTTGAGCTGCGCCCTCCGCAGGAAGCATTTGCGACGGAGCACGACGTTTCCGTCGTGCCCACATGACGACCCCCGGCATTACTGGAGATTGGTCAGCGACACCAACGGCCCGAAATTCGTGGATCCCGACGACGCCCCCGTCGATTCCTAGCCTTTCTCAGTGTGTGCTCAATGAGCGTTCCCGTCGCTCGCCGAGGGCAGGACACGAAGCAAGCCTGAGTGTGACCCTCGTCACTAAATCTATTGATCTCCGTCTTGTGGGGTGGTGAGCGCGAACGAGGTCTGTCCATTCGACGATTCAGAGGAGTCGTTCATGCACAGGCCTCACATCGCCCTCGCCGCCGCCGGTGCGCTGGTCGGGGGGCTGCTCAGCGGAGTGCCGCCGGCCGCGGCGGCGGAAGGCTCGGTGGTCCGGGACGCCTACGGGGTCGCGCATCTGCGCGCGGGGAGTCAGCGGGAGCTGTTCTACCTCCAGGGCATGGTGCACGCCGAGGACCGGATGTTCCAGATGGACGTCTCGCGCCGGCGGGGCTCGGGCACGCTCGCCGAGCTGATCGGGGCCGGCGCGCTGGCGAGCGACGTGCAGATGCGCCCGATGGGGCTGCGCCGCTCCGCCGAGCGCGGGCTCGCCCTGCTGTCCGCGCAGACGCGAGCGGGGCTGCGGGCGTACGCCGATGGGGTCAACGCCTGGCTCGCCCGGGGCGAGCTGCCAGGTCAATATCGGGCTGTACGGGTGACGAAGGTGGCGCCGTGGACCGAGGTGGACAGCCTCGTCGTGCTCAAGTCGCTCGCGTTCAGTCTCTCGTTCGACCTGGACATCGACCGGACCACGGCGGTACGCGGCTACGACGCGGCCGGGTTCGACGGCCACAAGACCGTCTTCGGCGACCTGATGCCGTTCGCGCCCTTCTCCACCGCCTCGCCGGTCGCCGACGCGACGTCGCGCCCGCCTTCTCCCGGCGGTGACGCCTCCCGGGCCACGTCGGCCCAGCTGCCCGAGGCCGTCACGCGGATGGCCGCCTCCTACCTCGACCGCGCCGAGCGGGCGCCGCTGATCGCGGCCGCGCTCAACCGCTCCGGCGACCGCGGCTCCAACTCGTGGGCCATCGGCGGCCGGCACACCGCGACCGGGCGGCCGATCCTCGCCAGCGATCCGCACCTGGGCCTCGAGTCGCCGTCCACCTGGCACCCGATCGACCTGCGCGGCGGCGGCTTCGACGTGCAGGGCGACAGCCTCCCCGGATCACCGTTCGTGATCCTCGGGCAGAACAAGCACATCGCGTACGGGGCCACCCAGCACTTCATGGACGTCAGCGACACGTACGCGGAGCAGGTCAAACCCGACACCGCCTCGCCGAGCGGCCTGTCCACCGTGCACCGCGGCACGCTGGAGCCGGTCCTCGCCATCCCCGAGACCTTCCGGGTCAACCCGCGCGCGGCCGGTCGTCTGGACGCGCTCGACGTCGTGCCGGCGGGCGGCTCGGTCCCCGCGCGGACGCTCATCGTGCCGCGCCGCAACAACGGGCCGCTGCTCACGTACGACCAGAATGCCGGAACCGGAATCTCGGTGCAGTACACCGGCTTCTCGCCGACCGCCGAGATGGAGGCGTTCCGGCTGTTCAACCTGGCCCGCGACGTCGGCGACTTCCGCGACGCCCTGCAGCGCTTCGACGTCGGCGGACAGCATTTCGTGTACGCCGACCGCACGGGCACGATCGCGTACTTCACCAACGCCGAGGTGCCCGTCCGCGAGGACCTGCAGGCCGGCAAGGTCCGGGGCAATCCGCCCTATCTGCTGCGCGACGGCACCGGCGGCAACGAGTGGCTACCCGTCAGGACCCGGCAACCCCACCAGGCCGTGCCGTACGAGATCGTGCCGTTCGCCAAGCTGCCGAAGGTCGTGAACCCGGCCGCCGGGTTCGTCGTGTCGGCGAACAACGACCCGACCACCAACACGTTCGACAACGACATGCTCAACCAGCGGCGCCCCGGCGGCGGCATCGCGTACCTGAGCTTCTTCCACAACGGCTTCCGCGCCGGCCGCATCACCGACATGGTCCGCGCCGCCGTGCGCAGGGGCGGCATCACCGCCGCCGACGTCGCCGCCATGCAGGCCGACACGACGTCGATCGACGCCCAGCTCTTCGCGCCGATGGTGAAGGCCGCGTACGACCGGGCGCGCGCGAGCACCGTACCCGCGCTGGCCAAGCTCGCCGCCGACGAACGGATCGCGGAGGCGGCCGGGCGGCTGGCCCGCTGGAACCACACCTATCCGACCGGCATTCCCGAGGGCTACGACGCCGTGGACGACGGGGACCGCCTGGCCGCACCCACCGAGCAGGAGATCGAGCACAGCGTGGCCGCCACGATCTACGTGCTGTGGCGCGGCCGCTTCATCACCGAGGTGTTCGACCGCCACCTGCCGCCGGGCCTCGCGGTGCCGCCCGACTTCCACGCCACCCAGGCCCTCAAGCGCGTCACGGCCCGCGGCGGCGTGGGCGAGTCCGGCATCGACTTCTTCGCGGTGCCCGGCATCGCCGACCGCGCCGACCGCCGCGACTACCTGATACTCAAGAGCCTCGGCGACGCCCTCGCCCTGGCCGCGGGCGACACCTTCGCGTCCGCCTTCGCCAACTCGCCCGACCAGCGCGACTACCGCTGGGGCAGGCTGCACCGCGTCACCCTGACGTCGCCCCTCGGCGCGCCCTACACGATCCCGTCCGCCGGCAACCGCTTCACCCCGCCCCTGCCCGGCCTCCCCGGCATCCCGGTCGACGGCGGCCCGAACGTCCCCGACGTGGCCGGCCATCCGCTGCGCGCCGACACCCCGGAGAAGTTCACCATCGGCCTGGTCCCGTCGCGCCGCTTCGTGGCCCAGGCGGAGCCCGCCGGCTGGCGCACGATCGACTCCCTGCCCGGCGGCACCAGCGAGGACCTGGGGGACCGCTTCGAACAAAACCTGCTGAAAGGCTGGCTCGCCAACGACACCTACCCGCTGACCACACCCTGACCCGGCAGCGGCCCGGCCCACCGTGGGGTGGCCGGGCCGCTGGTCACCGCTCGGAGTGCTCATGGGCTGGGGACGGCGGTGATCACCACGTTGTCTCGGTAGTGCCTTGTTCGTTCGTCGAAGGGGCCGCCGCAGGTGATCAGGGTGAGGCGGGCGGGGCCGTCGCGGGCGAAGTACTTGTCCAGGGGGATGGCGCTCTTGCGGTAGCGCTCGCGGGCCACCACCCGGAAGGTGCGCTCGCCCGGCCCGGTGAGCGTGATCGTGTCGCCGGCCTTCAGGGAGCCGAGGCGGAAGAAGGCGCCCTCGCCCTCCTCGGCGCTGTCCACGTGGCCGGCGATGACGATCGAGCCGGTGCGGGCCGTGAGGCCGGGGCCGTAGCGGTACCAGCCGACCCGGTCGACGCTCGGCGGGACGGCGAACTCGCCGGTCGCCGGGTCGACGCCGACCGGGTCGACGGTGGCGTCCAGGCCGAGGGCCGGGACGCGCAGGCGGGCCGGGGCGTCCGGCGCGGCCTTCGTGGCGGGCTTCCCGTCCCGCACCGCGACGCGGGACGCGGGCGCACCGGACGAGCCGGACAAGCCGGACGGGCCGGACGGGGAGGCCGGGGGCGACCCGAAGTCGGCCGCCGGCCGCGATCGGCACGCTGCCGCCCCGTACCCGGTCAGGAGGACCAGGCCCGTCAGGGTGAGGAGCAGGGCGCGCCCCGGCCGGGGCCGGGACGCGCCGCGCGTGCTGCTCACCGGCGCGCGGCCCGCAGGCGGAGCAGGCCGAGCAGGGTCAGCAGGATGCCGGCGCCGCCCACGCCGTACCAGGGCAGGGACACGCCGCGGTCGGCCTGGCCGCCGTCGCCGCTGGGGACGCCGCCGGGGGCCGAGTGCAGGCCGGTGATCGACTGGGTCACCAGGTCGAGGGTCTCGTCGTCGGCGGAGCCCACCGCGTAGACGATCGTGGCCGTGCCCTCGCGCAGGTCCAGGTCGGCGGGGCCGAGCACCCGGGTCTGCGTGCCGGCCAGCACCACGTCGGCCGAGACGGTGCCCGCGTCCACGTCCGCCTTGGCCTCCTTCGGGTTGGTCAGGTCCTCGAAGACCGGCTGCCCGCCCGCCCGGACGTCGACCGCCGGGGCGGCCGCGGTGTGCCGCACGATCAGGCGGGCCTTGCCGGCGGCGAGCTTGCCGGTGTCGTTGGCGAACGGCGTGAGCGCCGGCTTGCCGTCCCCGGTGAGGTGGGCGACCAGGCTCAGGTTCGCCCCGCCCGGCACCTCGGCGTCGTCGACGGTCAGCAGCGCGTTGCCGACCGCGTCGCCCGGCTTGGTCAGCGCGATGTCGTACTGCCCGGCCGGCAGGCTCAGCGGGCCGGCGACCTTGCCCGGCTGGAAGCCCGGGATGGTCTTCTCGCCGTTCACGTAGACGTCCACCGGCTGCCCGGGGATGCCGTGCACGACCGTCACCTGCGAGTTCGCCCGGGCGCCGGCGAACGCCGGGCCGGAGCCAGCGGTGCCGAGAGCGATCAGGGCGACCGCACCGGTCGCGGCCGCACGCTTCAGAATGGTCATCGATGCTCCTCGAACGGGTCGTTGATGCCGTACGACCGGTCCTTCGCCGGGGAGGCCGCGAACAGATGCATGCATCTGCCGGGGGCCCGCCGAGCGAACACCTCCAGAGGACCTATGCGCGGAAGGGAGGTCGATGAGCTCCGACGACGAGCTCGCCGAGCGGTTGCGCGACGGCGACGAGAAGGCTCTGCGGACGGCGTACGACCGTCACGGCGGCGCCGTGCTGTACCTGGCACAGCGCCTGCTGGGCAACCGGGCGGACGCCGAGGACGTCACCCAGATGACGTTCGTGGCGGCGTGGACCGGGCGGGACACGTACGACCCGCGGCGCGGCACGATGCTGGGCTGGCTGCTGGGGATAGCCCGGCGCAAGGCCGTCGACCGCTTGCGGTCGGCGGCGCGCGACGACCGGGTGACCGAGACGGTACGGGCGCAGCCCGCCCCGCCGGGCGGCCCGGAGACGCCGGAACGGGTGCTCGACCGGCTGGTGGTCGCCGACGAGCTGGGCCGGCTGCCGGAGGATCAGCGGCGCACGCTCGAGCTGGCGTTCTACGACGATCTCACCCATCCCCAGATAGCGGCCGTGACCGGGCTCCCGCTCGGTACGGTCAAGAGCCATATCCGGCGTGGAATGGCGACCCTGCGACGTCGTTGGGAGGTGGACGGTGCAGCACTTGGATCCCGATCGGCTGGTCCTTCTCGCGCTCTCTGAGGAGACTGTGGACGCGAGCGAGTCGGACCACCTGGAGCGGTGCGCCGGCTGCCGTCTCGACCTCGCGTCCCTGCGGGAGGTCGCCGAGCTCGGCGGCGAGAGCCAGGAGGTACGCGACCTGCCGCCCCCGCCGGAGCACGTGTGGCGGGCGATCGCGGCCGAGATCACCCCGGTCGCCGACCTCACCGCCCGGCGCCGGCGCCGGGCCCGCTGGGTGCGGCCGGTCCTCGCCGCCGCGGCCGCCCTGGTCGTCGCGGCCGGCGGCACGGTCGCCTATCTGGTGTCGCGGCCACCGGCGGCGTCCGTGACGGCCCGGGCCACGCTGACCCCGCTGGCCACGGTTCCGGCCTCGGCGGGCGGCACCGTGCGGGTGCTGTCCGACGGCGAGATGCGCGTCGACGTACGAAACCTGCCTTTGACGACGGGTTTCCACGAGGTGTGGCTGATCGATCCGGACGATCTCACGAAGATGGTGGCGATCGGCAGCCTGACCGACAGGCCGGACGTGGTGCTGCCGGTGCCGCCCGGCACCGACCTCAACCGCTACCGGCTCGTCGACATCAGCGACGAGCCGCACGACGGGGACGCCGCCCATTCGGGCCGCAGCCTGTTGCGGGGGACTTTGACGTCCTGAGTGCATCCGCCGGGGGCGGTGCGAGCGAAGAACGGGGTGGTGGCAACGATGCCGCCACCCCGTACTCGAAAGGACGCACGACGATGAGATTCACCCGAGCCGCCGCCGTCGCGACCGCGGCCCTCACCACCTCGATGCTCGCCGCCGCGCCGGCCTCCGCGCACGGCACCGGCACCAGGTCGCTCGCCTCGGTGCTGACGGCCGGCAAGGCCGGCTTCGACCGCAACGGGCACGACTACGACATCCTGCGTTCCGCCGTGCTCGCCGTGCTCAAGGCGAAGCCGTCCAGCCCGGTCAAGGTGCTCACCGACGGCAAGACCCGGCTGACCGCGTTCCTGCCGAACGACCGCGCGTTCCAGTTGCTCGTCGCCGACCTGCGCAAGAGCAAGCGGCTGCCGGGCGAGCAGCAGGCGTTCACCGCGGTCGCCGGGCTGGGCATCGGCACCGTCGAGTCGGTCCTGCTCTACCACGTGGTGCCCGGTGCCACGATCGACCGCAAGGCGGCGTACAAGGCCGATGGTGCCTCGCTGAAGACCGCGGCCGGCTCCGCGGTGAAGGTCGACGTGTCGTGGTGGCGGGTCACCCTGGTCGACGCCGACCGTGACGACCGGAACCCGCGGGTGGTCAGGTTCGACATCAACAAGGGCAACCGCCAGATCGGCCACGGCGTCGACCGCGTTCTCCGCCCGGCCGACCTGCCCTGACGAGCGCTCCCGGCCCCACCCGTACGGGTGGAAAGGTTGTCGGCGGTCAAGCGTTACCGGCACTATGTGCCCTGTCTCCGTTACCGGGAGGGGCCGTGGAGTACATCCCCGCCACCACCGTCACCGAGGTCCTGACCGCTCTGGCCGACGGGCGCACCTGCGTGCTCGCCGGCGGCCAGAGCCTGGTCCTCGAGATGGCGAGGCAGAACGTTCACCCGCGCCGCGTCGTCGACATCAACCGTGTCGCGGAGTTCGACGTGCTCCGGGAGGACGGCGGCGCGCTGCGGGTGGGCCCGCTGGTGCGGCACCGCATGTTCGAGTCGGGCGCCGTCGCCGGGGCCCTCGGCGACCTGCTGCGGGTCGTCGTCCGGCACATCGGCCACCCGCCGATCCGGGCGCGCGGCACGATGCTGGGCAGTCTGGCGTACGCGCATCCGGCGGCCGAGTGGCCGGTCGTGGCGCTGATCCTCGGCGCCACGCTGTCCCTGCGCGGGCCGGACGGGTGCCGCACGGTGCCGGTGGAGCGGTTCTTCACCGGGCCGGGCACGACCGCCCGGCGGCCCGACGAGCTGCTCGCCGAGGTGCGCCTGCCGCTGCTGCCGCCCGGCACCGGCGCCGGCTACGCCGAGGACCGCCGCGGGCCGGGCATCTGGGCCGACGCGGCCGCGATGGCCGCCGTCACGGTGACCGACGGCCTGGTCACCGCGGCCGCGATCGGCCTGGTCAACGCCGGGCCGTGCCCGGTGCGGGCGCGCGCGGCCGAGCGGGCCCTGATCGGCACGGCGTTCTCGGACACGGCGATCACCGAGGCCGCGCGGGCCGCCGCGCGGGAGGTGCCGGACGCCGACCGGCAACGGGCGATCCAGGTCATGACCCGGCGGGCCCTGACCCAGGCGCGGGAAGGGCGGGGGACCACGTGCGGGTGACCCTGACGATCGACGGGCGTCGCCAGGCCCGGGAAGTCGACGCGCTGCACACCCTGGCGGACGTGCTGTGCCGCCGCGGCTGCTACGAGGGCACCTGCGGCACGTGCGCGGTCACGGTCGGTGGCGAGACGGTCCGCTCCTGCCTGATGCTCGCCGTCCAATGTGAGGGAGCTCATGTGCGCACGGCCGCCGATCCGGCACCACGCGAGGCCGAGCCGTTCGTATGATCCGCTTTTTCCTGGGTACGCTTCCGCCCCGATGTCTTCCTCCGTCACCCCTCATCCCCCGGTCGCCGCGCGCCGGCGCCTCCTGCTGCTGCTGGGCGCGGTCGTCCTGATCCTCGCCGCGGTCAACGTCGCCGACAAGTACGGCCCGCGGCACACCGGCCTGGTCGCCGGCCCGGTCGTCGCGCTCGGCCTCGTGCTCCTGGCCCGCCGGGTGGGCCTCACCTGGCACGACCTGGGCCTGTCCCGCCGCACGCTGCTGCCCGGCCTGAAGTACGCGGTCGGCGCCGTGCTCGCCGTGGCCGCCGTCTACGCGATCGGCGCCGCCCTGCCGCTGACCCGCTCGGCGTTCCTCGACGCCCGCTACCACCTGCACCCCGGCGCGGCCCTGCTCACCGCGTTCATCGTGGTCCCGCTCGGCACCGTCCTGCTCGAGGAGGTCGCCTTCCGCGGCGTCCTGCTGGGCCTGATGAGCCGCCACCGCGGCGCGGTCCTGGCGAGCATCACGTCGTCGGTCCTCTTCGGCTTCTGGCACATCCTGCCGTCGCTGCGCCTCAACGAGGCCAACCAGGCGGTGCGGGCCGCCGTCGGCGCCAGCCTCACCGGCCAGGTGCTGGCCGTCCTGGGCGCCATCGCCTTCACCGCCGTCGCCGGCCTGCTCCTCTGCGAGCTGCGCCGCCGCAGCGGGAGCCTGCTGGCCGCCGCGGCCCTGCACTGGGCCACGAACGGACTCGGGGTGCTGGTCGGCACCGCGCTGGCCGCCCTGCGCCTGGCCTGATCTCTGTGCCCCCACCGTCGCGCAGGCCGGAGCAGCTGGCCGAGGGCGTCCGCAAGGCCGTCGTGGCGCTGGCGGCCGGCTTCCTGCGGCAGCCGGGGCACCGCCTCGATCCGGTGGCGCTGCTGCGGCTGGTCTACCAGCTGCTGTTCCTCTTCGTGGCCGAGGACCGCGACGTCCTCCATGCGCCCGGCACCGGCCGGCGGGCCCGGGAACGGTACGCGCGGCACTACTCGACGGCGCGCCTGCGCCGCGGCACCGCGCAGGCCGGTCTGTATCGCTCGCTCACCGCCGTGCTGACCGCGCTGGGCGACCCCGGCGGCCGTCCCGAGCTGGGCCTTCCCGGGCTCGGCGGGATCTTCGACGGCGCGCTGCCGGGCCCGGCGCTCGACGACGAGGACCTGCTGACGGCCGTCGGGCATCTCACCGCGGTCCGCGACTTCCGCGGTCTCGGCGCGGACGAGCTGGGCTCCGCGTACGAGTCGCTGCTCGGGCTGGTCCCCCGGCTCGACGCGGCGGGCCGTACGTTCGAGCTGGTCGCCATCGCCGGCAACAACCGCAAGATCAGCGGGTCGTACTACACGCCGTCGTCCCTGGTGGAGGCGCTGCTCGACGCGACGCTGGAGCCGCTGCTGGACGAGGTGGTCAAGCGCGCCGCCCCCGAGCGGGCGGACGCCGCGCTGCTGGCGGTGACCGTCTGCGATCCGGCCTGCGGCTCGGGACACTTCCTGGTCGCCGCGGCCCGGCGCATCGCCCGGCGGGTCGCCGCCGCGCGCGGTCCGGACCCGTCGCCGGAGGCCGTCGGCGCCGCCCTGCGCGAGGTGGTCGGCCGGTGCCTGTACGGCGTGGACCTCGACCCGATGGCCGTCGAGCTGGCCAAGATCGCGCTGTGGCTGGAGGCGGCCGAGCCGGGCCGGCCGCTGAGCTCCCTCGACGGCCACCTCCGGCACGGCAACGCGCTGGTCGGCGCCACCCCGGACGTGCTGCCGCACGGCACCCGCGACGAGGCGGACGCCTGGTGCGCGGCGCTGACCGGCGGGACCCGCGACGAGCACGCCTTCTTCCACTGGCACCTGGAGTTCCCCGAGGTGTTCGCGGCCGGCGGCTTCTCGTGCCTGGTCGGCAACCCGCCGTGGGAGCGCATCAAGCTCCAGGAGCAGGAGTTCTTCGCCCAGCGCGACGCCGCCATCGCCACCGCGGGCACCGCCACCGCCCGCAAGCGGCTCATCGCGGCGCTGCGCGAGGACCCGGCCCGGCGGGAGCTGCACGCCGAGTACGAGGCGGCCAAGCGCAAGGCGGAGGGCGTGAGCCGCTTCCTGCGCGACTCCGGCCGCAACCCGCTGACCGGGCGGGGCGACATCAACACGTACGCCGTGTTCGCCGAGACCGGGCGCACGCTGGTGGCCGACGACGGGCGCCTCGGCCTGATCGTGCCGACCGGCATCGCGACCGACGCGACCACCCGGTTCTTCTTCCAGGACCTCGTGCGGCGGGGCGCCCTCGTCGCGCTGCACGACTTCGAGAACTCGGCGCCGCTGTTCGCCGGGGTGCACCGCTCGTTCAAGTTCGCGCTGCTGTCGCTCGCCGGCCGGGCGTCGCGCGAGGCGGCCGCCGACTTCGCGTTCTTCCTCCGCGACCCCGCCGAGCTGGCCGATCCGGCGCGCCGGTTCACCCTCACCCCCGGCGAGATTCAGCTGCTCAATCCCCGTACCGGAACCAGCCCCGTCTTTCGCGGCCGGCACGACGCGGAGCTGACCCTGCGGATCTACCGCCGCCTGCCCGTGCTCGCCGAGGCGTGGACCGTGTCGTTCCTGCGGATGTTCGACATGACGAACGACTCGCGGCTGTTCCACCGGCGCGAGGAGTTGGAGGCGGCGGGCTGGACCTTGGACGGCACCGTCTTTCACCGGGACGGCGAGCGCATGCTCCCGCTCTACGAGGGCAAGATGGTGCGCCACTACGACCACCGGTGGGTCGCGCTCCCCCGCTACTGGATCGCGTCGTCCGCCGTGCGCCGCCGGGACCCGTGGCTGCTCGGCTACCGCAACGTCTGCCGCAGCACCGACGAACGGTCGCTGATCGCCTCGGCCCTCCCGCTCGCCGGCGTCGGCAACAGCATGCCGGTGATCCTCACGGACCGTCCCGCGCTGCTGCTCGCGGCCCTGAGCAGCTTCGTCTGCGACTACATCGTCCGGCAGAAGGCGGCCGGCGCCAACCTCAACTTCTTCATCCTCGAGCAGATCCCGGTGCCCACCCCCGAAACGCTGAGCCGGCACGGCGACTTCATCCTGCCGCGCGTGCTGGAGCTGTGCTACACCGCCGCCGACCTGGCCGGCCTCGCCACCGACCTCGGCGACACGGGCGCCCCGTTCGTCCGCGACGACGCCCGGCGCGAGCTGCTCCGGGCCGAGCTGGACGCGCTGTTCCTGCACCTCTACGGCGCCTCCCGCGACGACGCCGCGTACATCATGGAGACCTTCCCGATCGTGCGGCGCAAGGACATCGCGGCGCACGGCACCTACCGCACCAAACAGCTGATCCTCGACGCGTACGACCGGATCGCCGCGCAGGGCAGCGACGGCCGCACGCCGACGGTGACGCCACCGCCCGGCCACGGGCCCCGGCTGCCGTCATAGCCCGTTCTTGACGAGGTCGGCGGCCACGTCGGCGAGGTCGGTGCCGGCTTCCTCCGCCCGGGCGCACAGCACGAGGTACGCCTCGTCCGGCCCGCACTCCCGGGCCGCCCCGATCAGCCGGACCGCGAGCTTGATGGTGGCCCGGACGTCGAGGGCCGCGGCGTAGCCGGCGACAAGCTCCTCACCACCGGCGTCCAGCTCGGTGAGCTGCGCCTCGTCGACATCGTCGCGCCCGAGCCCCCCGTGCACGACGAGGATCCCGGCGATCAGCGGTGCCATGGCCACATGGTCGCGCCCATAGACGTTGAGCACGGCAACGGCTTCCCCCCGCCCGGCGAACAGCGGCACCGACACCGACGCGTGCAGCCCGAGCTGAGCCGCCTCCTCGTGGAACCCCGGCCACCGCACGATCGCGCCGACATCCGGCACGGCAACGGGAGCACCGTCGCGAAGCGCCTCCACACACGGCCCGGCCTCGTCGCGGTACTGGGCGTCGTCCACCGCCTGGATCAGCTCGTCACTCACCACCACCGACGTGTACGCCGCACCGCGCAGCGCCGTGATGGACGCATACTCCGCCGCGCGGACCCGCCCGGCCGCGAGCCGCGCGATGGCCGCCAGCCGCCCATCCACGCTCGGCGAGTCATCCGGGGTGCCCGCCAGCCCGGCCATGGCGCCGGCCAGCTCCCCGCGCTGCGGTGTCTGCCCGCTCACCGCCCCCGCATACCCATTCTGGCGCAAACCTCACCTACCGGTCGGCATGTCTCCCGAAGGGCCCGAGGGCGGCGGCGGTCGCCCTGAGTCCTTCAGCATCGTCACTTGCCGAACGATGCTTTCTCCAGCACCTCCTCTGTCGAGAGCGGGCTCCTCGGGTGATAGCTGAGGCACAGCGGGGACTGCATTTTGACGAACGCCGCGCCTTCGACGCTGGCGTAGAACTGCCCGGTCTTGAGCCGGGCGATGTCTGAGATATTGCTGCCTTTGGCTCGGGCCATGTCCTGCGCCGTCCCTATCTGCGCCGGGCTGTTGAGCAACCCGAAGAACTGAGTGGAGGCGTTGCCGGGAATCCGGTTGTGCAGGCCCTTCGGTGCCTGCGTGGCGAACACCAGACCGAGGCCATACTTGCGCGCTTGGGAGGCGAGCGCCAACGTGCTGTGGGTACACGGCGTCATCGCCCCGGAGGGCGCAAGAGTCTGCGCCTCGTCCATCACGAACAGCCCGCCGAGTGGACGGTCGCCGGCGGGATGCCGCTTGATCCACGAGAAGAGGGCGATCTGGAGTTGATTGACGAAGTTCTGACGTTGTTGCTCGTCCGGCAGGCCCACGAAGCTGACCACCGAAATCCGAGCGCGCAGGCCCGGCGACGGGGTGAAGAGCTCACCGGGATCGACCGGTGCGCCACGGCCCCCGAACATAGGGTCGTTGACCATAGCCGCCCTGAGCAGTTGGGCCATGTTGCCCGCCAGCTTGGTGGCATCATCGAGCAGACTAACGCCCTCCGGCAGATCGTTCAGCAGATCGATGAGCCCGGTCAGAGGGCCGCCTCCAGTCCGGGCGTAGCTCATCACCGCCTCTCGCAGCACCGCCCGGCCGAGAATGGCCTTATCGGTCTTGCCGTCCACACGGGCATGCGGAGCCAGCGCCGACACGGCCGCGTCCACACCGGCGGTGAAGGCATCGGGGTCGTCCAGGATGCCGCCGAAATCGGGAAGCGGCTGGAAGCTGAGCGGGCGCCCGCTGTCGCGGTTCGGCGTCCAGACGACGACCTCTGTGGTCCGGAAGTAGTCGGCCGCCCGCTCGTCGTCGCCCTCCTGCCAGGCTTCCGGGCGGTCGGGCCAGGGCTCACCGAGCCGGGCCAGGTCGTTGTTGGGATCAAGCACGATGGTCGACACGCCACGTAGCGCGCATTCCTCGACGAGCCGGCGAATCAGTACGGTCTTTCCGGAACCCGATCCGGCGAAGATCGCAGTGTGACGCCGGAGGGCCTCGAGGTCGACAGTTACCGCGCGCCCATCCTCCGAAGCCGTTCCTACGGTCACACCACGTTCGTCCGGCGCGGGGGCGTCTGGCAGCGCCGACTCGGTGTCGCCGACCGTGGGGGCACCACCTCGGACCGGAGGACTCGGCTCCGCTGCGCCGGGGGACGAGGGGCCAGCCGGCGCGGCTCCCAGACTTTCCTGGATCAGCCCGATCGAGGCTGTCGGCCGGCGGTCGCGGAACCACGGCACCAGCGGCTCGGCGCCGTACTTAGCGATCAGTCCGGACAGCGCGGTCAGCCGCCTGACATCTTCGTCGGTGAAGGACAGGACTCGACCACCGGCGTCGATGAGATCCTTCACGGTCTCCTGAGTACGGGTGCCTTTCGACCAGGGATTGACGTCGAGGTTGCGCAGCAGAAAGAGCCGCCGCTTGGCGATGCCCTTGGTCAGGCCGGCCGTGGTCACCGCGTTGCGGATGCGGTTGAGCACGGCGATAGGGTGTGTGGCGCCGACGGCTCGGAAGGCCCAGTGCTCCTCGTCCTCAGATTTGACGTCATCGGCGTCCTCACCGCTCAGGCTGCGTCGAAGCCGGGCATGAAGGGCGGGCTTTCCGCCGGCCTGCGGGTCGATGCTGAAGCGCTCGCCGACAGGGCCCTGCTCGGCGATCCAGGCCGTGAGGCCCGCCGCGAGAATGGCCGGAACCTCGGTGTCTTCGAACTGCTGGTCGAGCGCGGCGTGCGAGTCGGCATGCCGCACCAGCTCGGCGTAGCTGTCGTCGATGCCGACCAAGTCCGCTCCGGACAAAGTGTCCAGCGGTTGCGCAGGAGCGACTGTCTGGTCCGCCGCCGCTGCTCTCGTCGGGTTGAGGTTCCGCAGCTCCGTCACCATCCCGGTGGCCAGACACGCACGGACATGGCCGTCGATCGTCCGGAGCAGCTCGCGCGGAGTGAAGCCGGGCGCCTCGGCGAAGGCTTCGGGCGAAATAGGCCAAGTAAGATAGGGCGGAACGAAGCCGACTTCGTCGAAAAGGGGCGCGAAGCGCTTCTCCACCAGTTCACGGCCCAGGTCCGCGGTGGCGATGCGGCGCAGCGGCGCTGCTTCGCGGAAGCGATCCTGAACGGTGTCTGTCGCTTCGGTCGTGATGTCCATCCAGGTTTTCGGCAGGCACGTGACTACGGACAAGGAGCGACGGGTCGTTTCCCGAAGCGCCATCAGGCCGCCCGCGATCTGTTCGAGCAACAGTGCCTGCTGCCAGTCGGTTACCCTGTCACCCTTGGCGTTGGTGGCCTTCGTCGACTGCGCGATCAGCAGGTCGATCTGGTCGACTGCGATCACCGTCGGCCCGGTCAAGGCGAGCAGACGGGAGATGTCGCGGATCACCTCCTGGGCGGATCGCTTGCCGCGGCGCATGCCCCACGCTGCGCGGTCGCCGGGCTCCTCCTCATCGTTGGAGCACAGGAACTCGTACCCGATGTCCTGAGTTCGTGAAGCGTCGGCGGCCTGAAGGGCGAGCGCGCGCGCGGTGTCCTGGCATTCGATTCCGATCTGCCGGTTGTGCTTGCGGATCAGGTCGGCGAAGGCATCGAGCGCCGGCCGGCTCAGCTCAGTCTCGCCAATGACCGCTCGTCGCACAGCGCGGGGAGCGCTGATGGTATCCACCAGGCGACGCAGGAAGGTCTTGAGCTGGTTGCTTCCACCCGCGGTCGGCCTCGCGAAGCCGTCCAGGACGGAAAGAGCCGTGCTCCGCCAGAAGGCGCTCGTTTCGAGCAGGCTGATGAGGAAGAAGTAGCCGCCTTCAGCCTGCACCCGTTCGCGGACCGCGCCTAGAAGATGCGTCTTTCCCGTACCGCGTTGCCCAAGGATGGCCACGCCGATGGGGCTGGACTCCGTGCTGCGCCGAGCCTCTCCCACACCGTCGAGTACGGTCTGCACGACGTCTCGCTGCAAACCCTCGACGTGGAAGGGCGCGGGCCGCCATACGTCGTCCGGGGTCGGTGCCCAGTTGAAGCGAAGCGCCGTCAGCGCACGGCGTTGTTCTTCGTTCATCTGGCACGGATGGCGAGAAGGTGCATGTCCTGGTTGCCGATGCGGATCGCCGCATCACGCTGGCCTCGAGTCAACACCTTCTGGTTGGACTCCGGGATGAGGTGCACGTCGGGAGCGCGGTCGAGGCGCAGCAATGCATCGTCCACAGCGCCGGCGCCGAATCCACTCGGCAGAGCCTTACGCAGATCTTCCAGCATGACGTAGGCCCCTGGCCTCGGCGCCGCGCCATCGTATGCCCTGCGGATCTCCGCTTCGATGTCGGAATCGTCGGCCGGCTCCGGTGTCGAGGCGAATCCTGGGGACTGCTGTGACGAGATAGAAGCGAAGAACTCAGCCGCCGAAAGATCGTTACGCTCGAAATGTGCGCGCAGGAAGCCGAGGAGAAGATAAAGCGTACCGCCGAGCGCTCCGCCACGTTGCGGTACACCTTTCTCAAACTCTTGGATGGCCCTTCCCCAACCTTCCTCGGTGAGTTCGAGAATGATGGGACTTTCGGTCACCGTAATCAGTTTTTGTGCGACAAGCTCGGTACGCTTCGTCTTATCGAGGCTGATTTTGACCGTGTTGGCCAGGAACGTCCGCGGCAGGGTTCCCGCCTTGATCATCAAGGCCAGGAGCGTCATACGTTGCGCGACGGTCAGTTCCTTATCCGGCATGCCCGTTGCCTCTCTCCGGCGCCACATCCCCGGATTCGGGCGTCGGCGCCGATGGCGGAAATAATGATCAAGGGATGCGCCCGGGAACGCGCCTCCGGGCCGGCCCCGATTCTGCCGACGGTATCGGCGGGGCGCAAGGTCCCACTGAGGCCGCAAAAATACGACAAAACTGATATTGATCTCCAGACCCGCTGGTGACGTGAGGTTGAGACGATCGCCACCACGGTCGACAGAATTGATCAACGGTTGGCCCATTGCGTTCCGGGGTCGTCGTGGGAAACATGTCTCCGGGCGGGGAGTCTTCATGTCGTGTGCCCGTCCTTCAGGTACGCCCACACGACGCTTTGGAGGGTTGTGGCGGTGTCTTCCGAGGTCGTGCGATACCAGGTGGACGACAAGACCGTCGCCCAATTCGAGTTCGAGCCGCCCGCCGGCTTCCAGCCCGCCGGGTTGGGCGACATCGCCGGGTGGGTACGTGAGGCGGCAGCACCCTCGATCGAAGCCGCTCGTGCGGTGCTGGACCAGGTGCAGCAGCTCGCTCCCGACTCGGTGCAGGTGAAGTTCGGCATCAAGGTCACCGGCACAGCCAACTGGATCGTGGCGAAGGCCGCGAGCGAGGCCAACTTCGAGATCACGCTCTCCTGGCAACCGGAAAGCGGGGCACATCCGGGACCCCTCGCCGGCGGCTGATGTCGCGATGAGCGCGACCGGTTTGCCCGCTGAGTCATGGGCCGTGGCCCTCCACGGAAATCCATACGACGAAGCGCCCCTGGGCGCCGGCGTCGTCATCGCCGACAAGCTCGTCCTCGCCTGCGAGCATGTGGCGTTTCAGGAGGAATCACTGCGTGACCTGTGGGTCGCGTTCCCCCGAGCCTTCCATGTGGCGCCGGGCATGCGCCGTCGAGTGCGGGCATGCGCCTTCAACGGACGCACGGAAGGCAGGCTCGACCTGGTTCTCCTGGAGCTGGACGAGCCCGTGCCCCCTGGCGTAGAGCCGGCCCGTCTCCGCCGCCCATCCGGCCACGACCTCATCGGCAAGACTTGGCGAGCCTATGGGTTTCCGCGGCACAGTGACGGGGGCCGCCCGGCGACCGGCGTCATCGACGGTGAAGGCGGTTACGGGCGCATCCAGATGGGGAGCGGACGCGGCACGGGCGTCACGCAAGGGTTCAGCGGCGCCGCGCTCTGGTCTCCCGACTACGACGCTGTCGTAGGGATCATCGTGGCTGCCGATCCGGCGACGGAATCAGGTCAGGCGCTCACCCTCGCGTACGCGGACGAACACCTTCCCGGCATGAAACTGTCGACGCTCGACGCGTGGCGGCTGGCTGACGCCGACGAGTTGACGCACGCCGCCTGGGGCTGGACCTTGGCGACGGACGGGGAAGCACGCCGACATTGGCTTCCTCGCGCTCGCGGGGTCGCCTCTGGCGCGGAAACCGGACATCGGTTTCGTGGCCGGTCGGCCGCGCTGCGGCGAATCCGTCAGTTCCTCGATCGCCCGGACGCCGACGGGCGGCCTATGGTAGTCACCGGCTCGCCGGGCGTCGGCAAGTCTGCCGTGCTGGGCCGGGTGGTTACCACCGCCGACGCCGAGATCAACGAGGCCCTGCCTGCTGAAGACACCGCCGAACGAGCCACCGTCGGCTCGGTCGCCTGCGCTGTCCATGCCAAGGGCAAGACGGCGCTCGAGGTCGCCGGGGAGATCGCCCGTGGCATAGGTACGGGACTTCCGAACGCCACGGCAGATCTGATTCCCGCGCTCCGCCATCGTCTCGAGTCTCGCCCGGCCCGCTTCAACGTGGTGGTGGATGCCTTGGACGAGGCGGCCACCCCCGCGGATACACGCGAACTGGTGGACAAGGTGCTGGTTCCACTGGCTCGTACGTGCGGGCATCTGGGAGCGCAGGTGGTGGTGGGCACCCGGCGCACCGACGACCTCGGTGACCTTCTCGGCGCGTTCGGCTCGGACGCCGAGAAGATTGACCTGGACGCGCCGGAGTACTTCTCCCCCGGAGACCTGGCCGACTACGCGCAGGCAACCCTGCAGCTCACGGGGGCGGATCGAGATTTTGCACCCTACGCCGACCCGGCAGTCGCCGCACCACTAGCCGCGCGCATCGCCGCTCTCGCCGACCGAAACTTCCTCATCGCGGGTTTGGTGGCACGCACCCGGGCTCTACGCGACCTGACCCCGGTCGATCCACGACACGTCGCGTTCACCGCCACTGTCGGCGACACGCTCCACGAGTACGTCACGGAGCTACCCAACGCCGGGAAGGTTCCGGCGCGGCTGGTGTTGACCGCGCTCGCCTACGCTGAGACTCCGGGCCTGCCTCTGCGGCTGTGGCAAGCGGCCGTCGCCGCTCTAGGCGCCACCGTGACACTGGGGCAGTTAGGCGAGTTCGCTCGAACATCGGCAGCCAATTTCCTGGTGGAGTCCGGAGATCCGGGAAGGCCCATCTACCGGCTCTTTCACCAGGCGCTCAACGATGCGCTGTTGACCGAGCGGCGAGCTACCGGCCAGTGGGTCTCCGACGAACAGCGATTGGTAAGCACCTGGACGGGCCTCGGCCGCAAGGAGACCTGGGCTGCCGCCCCGCAGTACCTTCTGCGCTCGCTGCCTCAGCATGCCGCGCGCGCCGGGTCGGTCGACGACCTGCTCAACGACGATGAGTACCTCTTGCACGCGCGCCTGGACAGACTCCTGCCCGTAGCCGGCTCAGGCCGCTCCGAATCGGGACAGGCACGCCGGCGCCTGCTTCAGCGCACCCCACAAGCGTTTCACGCCCCACCGGAGGAGCGGGCGGCACTGTTCTCGGTCGTCGACCGACTCGACGATCTGCGTGCCGGCATGAGTTCGGGCGCCATGGACATGCCGTACGAGGCCAACTGGGCGACCACACCGCCACGGCTCGAGAGCGCCGTTCTAGACGGTCACTCCCTCGCTGTCCACGACGTCTGCGCCATCGAGGTCGACGGGCGGCATCTGCTGGCCTCGGCGGGAGAGGACGGCACGGTCCGGCTGTGGGACCCTCTCACCAATCAGACGGTCAGGGTCATCTCCTGTCACGACGACTGCATTCGTGGCCTCTGCGCGGTCACCGCGGGAGGCTACACACGACTCGCCACCGCCAGCCACGACGGCACGATAGGAATCTGGGATCCACGCTCGGGTGTGCGGCTGCACAGCCTTCACGGCCATGGTGACTGGGTGCGCAACCTGTGCGCCCTGCCGCTGCCGAGCGGCGATCTGCTCGCCTCTGCGGGCGACGACAGGCGAGTTCGGATCTGGGATGTGGCCGGCGGTCTCGCGATTCACACACTGACCGGTCACACGGGCTGGGTCACGGCAGTGACCCACGTGCCGGCAGGACCGTACGGGATGCTCGCCACCACGGGCGTCGACGGAACCATCCGCCTGTGGGACCCGTTGACCGGCGGCCTCCAGCAAACGCTCCGGGCCGGTGCCGGATGGCTGACGACGTTGTACGCCGTTGCCGAGCCGGATGGCGCTCTCCTGGCGTCGGGCGGCTACGACGGCATAGTCAGGGTCTGGGATCCCCTGACCGGAGAGCTTCACGCCGCACTGTCCGGCGGCGGCAGCCCGGTCACCGACCTGTGCACGGTCCGCGGATCCGAGGGGGACCTGCTGGCTGCCACCAGCGAGGACGGCACGGTGCGGCTGTGGGACGTCGCCACGTTGACCGAGCGCTCAACGCTGCACGGCCACGCGAGCTGGATTCGGGCAATCTGCGCGCTGCCGATGCCCGGTCCCCACATGCTCGCGACCGCGGGAGACGACGGAACTGTCCGGCTCTGGAACCCGGCGGAGGAACTGCCGCAGAAGGTCGCGGTAAGCGCGTTGCCCGGCGCTGTCGCCGACGTGTGTGGTGTGCGTGTGGGTGCCGACACTCTGGTTGTGGCCGGCCACAGCGACGGTGTAGTCCGCCTTCACGACTCAGCGAACGGGAAGCCGCGTATCGAACTACGCACTCACGCCGGAACGGTGAACGCTCTCGGCGTCGTCGAGGATGAGGAAACGCTGTACCTCGCGGCGGCCTGCCGGATCCCCACCGTCGAGCTTTGGGACCTGACTGACGAGGAACTGGTTCGCGAATTCCGGCAGCATTCCGATCAGGTCAACGCGATAGCCGTGTTTCCCGGTGAAGATGGCCTTCTTGTTGCCTCGGCCGGTGAGGACCAGACGATACGTCTCTGGGATCCCCGCACCGCCACGATCCGCGGCCTCTTGGTCGGCCATCGCGACTGGGTGACCTCACTGGCCGCAGTCCGCCGGGCCGAAAGAACTGCGATGGCTTCGGGGGACAACAGCGGGGTGGTCCGCTTCTGGCGC
This sequence comes from Paractinoplanes deccanensis, assembly GCF_016862115.1. Taxonomy (GTDB): domain Bacteria; phylum Actinomycetota; class Actinomycetes; order Mycobacteriales; family Micromonosporaceae; genus Actinoplanes; species Actinoplanes deccanensis. Next base: position 230,593 of record NZ_BOMI01000021.1, on the reverse strand, counting down.
AGCGACGGCTGCGTGGCATGGGAACAGCACGGGCATCAGGGTGCGGTCGACGCCCTGTGTTCGATCGTCCTCGAGGAACGGACGGTGCTGGTCACCGGCGGCGCGGACCGCAGCATCCGCTTGTGGAATGCTGAGGACGGTCGGCTCATCAGGGTTCTGACAGGTCATACCGCAGCTGTGACCGGCCTCGACGTTGCCGACGTGGCCGGGCACCAGGTCTTGGTGTCGGCGAGTCTGGACCGCACCGTCCGGCTGTGGAATCCCCGACTGGGACGCGCCCATCGGGTGATTCCTGTCCATCACCGGGCGCGCGCATGTCGCCGCATCGGTGATCACATGGTCATCGGGCTCGAGCACGGATTGCTGTCACTCGTCCTCAAGGGCTTGTGAGGACGCTCGCACGAACGCTTCCGACCGCGCGGGCCCGAGGGTGACCAACCGCGACGGAAACGCCGGGACGCGGATTGCTGATCGGGTGCTGACGTGTTGCTCATCGCGCGTCTTGAGCATTGATGTTTGTGGATCTTAGCGTGCTGTCCAGGTGGCCGGGCGGGACCCGTCCGGCGCCCGGACTCCATGAAGGGGACAGCATGGCAACAGGTCCACACTCCAAACGCACGGCCCGATCGCTGGTCGCCGCGGGCGTGGCGATCGTCGTCGCCGGCGCGGGGCTGGTCGCGGGCGGGAGCGGCGCACAAGCCGCGCCGTCGGCGGCCCCGAAGGACAAGGTTCGGCCGGAGCTCGCCGCGCAGATGGCGGCGCGCGGTGGCGGCGACTTCTGGATCAGGTTCGGCGGCCGGGCCGACCTGGGCGCGGCCGGCCGGATCAAGGATTGGAACGAGCGGGGCACGGCCGTGGCCGCCGCCCTCAAGAAGGCCGCGGCGGCCAGCCAGGGCACCGTCCGCGCCGAGCTCGACCGGGACGGCACCAAGTATCAGGCCTTCTGGGCCACCAACGCGATCAAGGTCAGCGGCGGATCGGCCGATCTCGTGCGGAGCCTCGCCGCGCACTCCGAGGTCGAGGGCCTCTACCCCTCGGTCGCCATCGAGGCGCCCAAGGTGAGCGAGGGGGTCGACCAGAAGGCCGTCAACGCCGTCGAGTGGGGCGTCGCGAACATCAACGCCGACGACGTCTGGTCGCAGTACGGCGTCACCGGCGAGGGCATCACGGTCGCCAGCATCGACACCGGCGTCCAGTTCGACCACCCGGCGCTGGTCGGCTCCTACCGGGGCAACAACGGCGACGGCACCTTCACCCACGACTACAACTGGTTCGACGCCGCGAGCGCCTGCGGAGGCGGCGCTCCTTGTGACACCAACGGCCACGGCACCCACACGATGGGCACGATGGCCGGCGCGGACGGCGCCAACCAGATCGGTGTCGCCCCGGGCGTCCGCTGGATCGCCGCGGACGGCTGCTGCCCCTCGGACACCGCGCTGATCTCGTCGGGTCAGTGGATGCTGGAGCCCACCGACCACACGGGCGCCAACCCGGACGCGAGCAAGCGGCCCAACATCATCAACAACTCGTGGGGCACCACGCAGCCGTCGTTCGACCCGTTCTTCGACGACATCACCAGCGCGTGGGAGGCGTCGGGCATCTTCGGCGTGTGGTCCAACGGCAACATCGGGCCCAGTTGTACGACGAGCGGGTCGCCGGGCAGCCTCACCGGCAACTACTCGGTCGGCGCGTACGGCGTGGACAACACGATCGCCGAGTTCTCGTCGCGCGGCGCCGGGCAGAACGGCGAGCTGAAGCCGAACATCGCCGCGCCCGGCGTGAACGTGCGCTCCAGCTGGCCGGGCAACGGCTACAACGCGATCAGCGGCACGTCGATGGCCGCGCCGCACCTGGCCGGCGCGATCGCGCTGCTGTGGTCGGCCGCCCCGGCGCTCGCCGGTGACGTGGCCGGCACCAAGGCGCTGCTGGACGACACGGCGACCGACAGCGAGGCCACCCAGTGCGGCGGCACCGCCGACGACAACAACGTCTTCGGCGAGGGCCGGCTCGACGCGCTGGCCCTGCTGGCCGCCGCGCCGATCGGGGACACCGGCATCCTGGCCGGCAAGGTCACCGACGCGGCCACCGGCGCGCCGATCGCCAACGCCACAGTGGCGCTGACCGGCGCCGCCGAGCGCAGTGTCGTCACCGGGACCGACGGCACGTACTCGACGCGGCTGGTCACCGGCGACTATCAGGTGGCCGTCACGGCGTACGGCTATGGCTCGAAGACTGTGCCGGCGACCGTCGAGAAGGACGAGACCAGCACGGCGGACGTGGCTCTGACCGCGGTGCCCACGGTCACCGTCGGCGGCACGGTCACGGACGGCTCGGGTCACGGCTGGCCGCTCTACGCCAAGGTGACCGTCGCCGGGCCGGGCGGGGTCTCCGACTACACCGCGCCGGCGAACGGCCGGTACAGCGTCAAGCTGCCGGCCGGCGCGACCTACCGAATCACCGTCACCCCGCAGTACCCGGGATACGAGACGGTCACCAAGGACGTCGTGGTGGGCACGAGGAACGTCACGCAGAACGTGGCGGTGCCCGTGTCCGCGGCCGACTGCACCACGGCGCCCGGATACGTGACCGCCACCGACGGCGAGTACGAGACCTTCGACGGCACGTCGGCGCCCGCCGGCTGGTCGGTCGTGGACCACAAGGGCAACGGCCAGGTCTGGAAGTTCACCGACGACGGCAACCGCGGCAACCACACCGGCGGCGCGGGCGGCTTCGCCATCATCGACAGCGACAAGTACGGCAACGGCAACACGCAGAACACGTCGCTGGTCAGCCCGGTGGTGGACCTGACCGGCGTGACCGCGCCGGTGATCGGGTTCGACCAGGACTTCCGGCAGTACGCCGCGGAGCGCACCGACGTCGAGCTCAGCGTCGACAGCGGCGCCACCTGGGAGACCGTGCTCTCGCAGGCGCAGGGCGTGCCCGGCCCGAAGCACACCGAGGTCGCGATCCCGCAGGCCGCGGGCAAGGCCCAGGTGCAGGTGCGGTTCCACTACGTCGACGGCACGTACGCCTGGTACTGGGCGGTCGACAACGTGCTGATCGGCAGCCGGATCTGGTGCGAGCCGACCGAGGGTGGCCTGGTCATCGGCCACGTCCGCGACGCCAACACCGGCGGCTACGTCAACGGCGCCACCGTCACGAGCAAGGACGCGCCGGCCGAGAAGGCGACCACCGTCGCGACGCCGGACGACACCGAGCTCGCGGACGGCTTCTTCTGGATGCTGTCGACGAAGACCGGCGCGCACACGTTCGAGGCCAAGGCCGGCAGCTACGCCGGCGCCAGCCAGACGATCGACGTCGAGGCGGACGGGGTCACCCCGGCGACGTTCTCGCTGGGCGCCGGCCGGCTCGAGGTCACGCCGGCCGCGCTGAGCGCCGGCCTGCGGCTGCCGGACGGCACCACGAACAAGAAGTTCACCGTCACCAACACCGGCACCCAGCCGGTCACGGTGGAGCTCGGCGAGCGGGACGGCGGCTTCGAGATGCTCAGGGCCGACGGCTCCCGGTCGACGCGGGAACAGATCCTCGCGGCGGCGGGCGCACCGGCCCAGCGGCTGAGCGCGCCGACCTCGTTCGCGGCGAAGCCGTCCGGCAAGGCCGTCACCGCGGCTGCCGCGGCGGACGGCCCGCTGGCCGAGCCGTGGACGACCATCGCCGAGTACCCGGCCAAGATCATGGACAACCGGGTGGTGAACCTGGACGGGAAGGTCTACTCGATCGGCGGCACCGACGGTTCCGCGGCGTCGAAGGCCAACTACGTCTACGACCCGGCCACCCAGGCATGGTCGCCGATCGCGGAGCTGCCCGAGGCACGCTCGGCGATGACGGTGGGCGCCGTCGACGGCAAGATCATCGCGACCGGCGGGTGGGGCCCGTCCGGGCCGGAGGCGGCCACGTGGTCGTACGACCCGGCCGCGAACGCCTGGACCCGCAAGGCGGACAACCCGGCGCCGCGTTCCGCCGCCGGCCAGGCGGTGGCCGACGGCAAGCTGTACGCGGTCGGCGGCTGCACCACGGCGGCCTGCCTGCCGATGGCGAACGACGTGGTCAGCTACGACCCGCAGGCCGACAGCTGGGCGACGCTGCCGGACTACCCGAAGTCGCTGGCGTTCGCGTCCTGCGGCGCCGTGGAGGGCGTCGTCTACTGCTCCGGCGGTAACGACGGCTCCGCGTCGCAGAAGGCCGGCTACGCCTTCGACCCGTCCGCCGGCACGTGGAGCCCGATCGCCGACGCGCCGTCCGACCACTGGGCCGCGTCGTACGCGGTGGCGAACGGCAAGCTGCTCGTCGTGGGCGGCTCGCAGGCCAACGCGATCACCAACGTGGGCTTCGCGTACGACCCGGCGGCCAACTCGTGGGCCGCTCTGCCCAACGCCAACACGGCCCGCTACCGGGGCGCGGCGGCCTGCGGCTTCTACAAGGTCGGCGGCTCCTCGGGCGGGTTCACCGCCACGACCAGCGGCGAGGCGCTGCCCGGTCTGGAGGAGTGCGCCGAGGGCGGCGACGTCAGCTGGATGACGATCGACAAGCCGTCGCTCACGCTGGCGCCCGGCACGAAGGCCACGGTCACCGTCACCGTCACCGCCGCCGTGGACCAGCCGGGCACGTACACCGGCCTGGTCACCGTCAAGGAGAACACCCCGTACACGGTGCCCCCGGTCGGTGTCACGCTGAACGCGTCGCCGCCCAAGACCTGGGCCAAGCTGATGGGTACGGTCACCGGCGCCTCCTGTGGCGGCGGCGCCGGCACCCCGCTCGCGGGCGCCACGGTCCAGGTGGACTCGTGGGCGACGTCGCTCACCTTCGCCACGGACGCCCAGGGCGCGTACGCGTACTGGCTCGACAAGCGCAACAACCCGCTCACCCTGATCGCGGCCAAGGACGGCTGGAAGCCGCAGGCCCGCACCTCGAAGGTCAACCCCGCGGCGCCGAAGGTGGAGGACTTCGCGCTCCTGCCCGTTCGCTGCTGACCACCCCCTGAGATGACCGGCCCGCCTGTGGTGATCCGCGGGCGGGCCGGTTTCTCACAGGGCGAAGCGGATGCCGACTCCCCGGATGGCGTGGATCGTCGCGCCGGCGCCGATGCGGGCGAGCTTGGCGCGCACCCGGCGCACCGTCGAATGGATGTCGGAGCCGCGGCCGACGTGCTCGTTGCCCCAGACTTCGAGGTGCAGTCTCTGGTACGTCCAGACCCGGCCCGGCGCGCCCACCAGGCAGCGCAGGAAGTCGTGCTCGAGCGGGGTGAGCGCCACCTCCCGGTCGAGCCAGCAGAGCACCCGCCGGTCGGAGTCGATGCGCAGCCCGCGCGGCTCCTGTTCGGCCGGCGGTGGCGCCACCACGTCGAGGAACTGCCGCGCCTGGTCCACGGTGGACACCACGACGAACGTCTCGGCGCCGCCGAGCAACTGCGCGAGCCTCTTGCGGCCGTCCGCCGAGGACGCGATGCCGATGGCCATCGCTGGCACCGCACTCTCCGTCATTCCCCCGCCTCCCGACAGTGCTGCCGTCATCGATGGGTGACGATAAATCCGCTTTGTTACGGTCCCGTCAACCGCCGTCCCGGTTGCCGCGACAAGGCATCGAGATAAGGCTATGTGCGCTGGCCGGGGGCGCCGTGGCGATCTTGCGTCATGTCGTATCTACGCCACCGCGGCGCGGACGCGAACCGGCCCCGGACCGAGAGGGTCCGGGGCCGGCCGGTGTGCCGCGGGGTGTCAGAGGTCGGCGGGGCCCGCCGCGGTGGCCTCCTGGACGGCGCCGGTGCGCCGCTCGACGGCCTTGGCGGTGTCGTCGTCCCGCGCCGGCGCCGAACGGGCCGCGGACCGGGCGGCGGCCGCGGCCGGGGCCGGATCGGTGACGACGCCCCGGCGGATGCGGTTGTTCGCGGCGATCTGGGCCACCGGCGTGTTGCCGGTCGCGGTCAGCACGCCGTCGATGATGTTGTCGTCGACGGTGACGCCGCCCGTGGTGCTGGTGACGCTGACGTCCTTGCCGAAGTAGCCGCCCGACGCGCAGGAGTCGAGCGCGCCGTTCGGGCCGAGCTGCACGCCGCCCAGGTTGCCGGCGAACGTGGCCTTGCCCCGCACCGAGCTGCCGCAGACGACGCTGCCGGTGGCGCTGTTGAGCACCGAGAGGGTGCCGTCCACGAACGAGTCGTGCAGATCGGTGTAGTAGGTGCCGGTGCTGCTGACGCTGCCGGTGACCTCCGAGCCCTTGTCGAGCCGGACCTCGCCCGCCTGCACGTTGACGCTGCCGGTCACCGTGCTGCCCTCGGCGAACAGGAAGCTGTCGACAGTGGTGGTGCCCTTCGGCCGTACGGTGACCGAGCCACTCGCCGTGTCCTTGAGGAACACGCCGTACCCGCCGGCCGCGAGCACGACCGGCCCGGCGACAGTGGTGTCCGAGGCGTCGAAGTAGCCGTTGCCGGCCACCCGCACCTCGCCGGCGAACTGGCCGCCCGTGACGACCAGGTTGGCGCCGGCCGCGACGCTGATGTTGCCGGTGACGATGGTGCCGGTGAGCGAGCACGACTCGTTCGCGGGCACGTAGAGGTCGTTCGGCACGGTCACCGCGCCGCCGGTGCCGATGCAGTAGGTGACCAGCGCGGCGTCGGCCGGAGCGGCGGCGACCAGAGAGAGTGTCAGGCCGGCGGTGAGAGCAGCCAGATAGCGTTTCACGGAGTTTCCCTTCATGATCCGATGTCCGAACGGGCGGCCGCGCGGACGATCGCGCCCTGTTGCCGTTTGGTGAGGGTGCCGCCGGTGACGAGCGCGGCGGTGACGGTCTCGACGTGCCGGACGAAGGCGGCGTGATCGGGATAGTCGCCGTGCTCGGCGACCAGATCGTTGATGGTGCAGCCGTTTCCGGTGTCCTTGTTGGGGACACCGGTGTCTTCGCCGTCGATGACGACGGTCGGCCGGGTGTCCGAGACCGGGCAGCCGTCCTCGCCGTCGCTGACGACCGTGAAGGTCACCGCCTCGTCGGCCGAGGTGTTCCCGGCCGCGTCCGTGGCGCGGGCCCGCACGGTGTGCGCGCCGAGCCCGGTGACCGTCAGCGGCGCGGTGTAGGCCGTCCAGGCGCCGGTGTCCAGCGAGTACTGGATCGTGCCGGCTTCCGAAGCGCTCACCGTGACCGTGGCACCGCCGACATAGGCGCCGGTGTCGTCCTGCTCGCCGGCGACCTCGACCGTGACCGTGGGAGGCGTGTCGTCCCGTTCCACGACCGTGAAGTGCGCCATCTGCTCGGCCGAGGTGTTGCCCGCGTTGTCGGTCGCCCGGTAGTGCAGCATGTGCATGCCGGGCGTGCCGACGACGACCGCGCCGGTGTACGCGGTGAAGGCCGCGCCGTCCAGCGAGTACTCGATGCGGGCCACCCCCGAGCCGGCGTCGGTGGCGGTGAGCGTGGCGGTGGCCGTGCCCACGTAGTTGCCCTCGCCGTCGCGGTCGCCGGCGAGCTGCGCGGTGACCGTCGGCGGCGTCGTGTCCTCCTCGGGTTCCGGCGCCACGACGGTGAACGCCAGCGAGCCCTCGGCGGAGGCGTTGCCCGACTTGTCGGTCGCCCTGTACCGAACCGTGTGGGCGCCGGCCGCGGTCACCGCCACGGGCGCGGTGTACGCCTGGAACGCGCCCCCGTCGAGCGAGTACTCCACGGTGTCCACACCGGACCCGCTGTCGGTCGCGGTGACCGTGACGGTCGCCGACCCGATGTAGTTGCCGTCGCCGTCCCGGTTTCCGGCGGCCTGGGCGCTCACCGTGGGCGGCGTCGTGTCGGGTTCGCCGCCGCCCTGGGTGACCACCAGCTCGCCGACCATGGTGCCGTGCCCCGGGATCGAGCAGAAGTACCGGTACTTGCCCGGGGTGAGGGTCACCGTCGCCTCGTGCCGGCCGTTGTTCGCGTCGAACGGGTTGGCCAGGATGTTGAGGGTGACGTCGTGGTTGTAGCCCGCCGTCGTCGTGTCGAAGGTCAGCGTGTGCGGCATCCCGACCGTGTTGCCGGTGGCCTCGCTGTTCTCGAACACGATGGTGGTGGCGCCGGCGACGGCCGAGGCCGGCGCCGACTTGTAGCGGGTCACGTCGCCGTCCGCGGTCCAGGTCAGCGTCTGCGCCGCCGTGGCCGGGGCTGCCGGTGACAGGAGCATCAGCGCGGCGAGGAGGAGAAGGAACCGTTTCATAGGGCACGCACCCGGATGTCGCGGAAGTCGACCAGGTCGGTGTCGCTGTGGTTCTGCAGGCCGATCAGGCCCTCGGCGAACTGCCGCAGGTCGGTCGGCGGGTCACCGGCGCGCGACGACTGCTTGCCGGGGGTGTTGTCGAACTCGTTGATGACCTTGCCGTTGCGGATGATCGTGTAGTGCTGGCCGACGACCCGGATCTCGTAACGGTTCCACACGTTCTTCGCGGTGGCGCCGGCCGCGCTCAGCGGGTTCGGGTCGAAGTTGTAGATCGAGCCCGTCTTCTGCGGCTCGCCCGTCTCGCCGTCGTAGATCTGGATCTCGTGGCCGCAGTAGATCGCCACCCAGGCCTGCGACGTGCGGGCCGACCCGACCGTGCCGCAGCTGCCGGCGGGTCTTTGGTCGAGCGGGATCCGCGGGTCGGGGAACCGCGTGAAGACGCCGCTGTTGCCGCGCGCGTCGCCGGGTGCGACGTCACGGAACTGCAGCGTCAGCGAGAAGTCCTTGAAGGGCTTGGTGTAGTAGAGCATTCCGAGCCCGCCGCTGGGCCGCAGCGACCCGTCCGGCTGGATCGTGAACTGCCCGGTGGGCGCCTGCGCCCAGTCGGTCAGCGACTCCGGCGTGCCGTTGTAGAGCGAGGTGTAGCCGGTGTGCCCTTCCCGGCCGATCGGCGACGACGCGGCCGCCTTGGTCAGCGCGCCCACCTCCCGGGCGCTGAGGACCTTGTCGTCGGCCAGGCGCGAGGTGACCTCGGTGACGTGCCGGACGAAGGCGTCGTGGGTGGCCCACGTGCTCTCGTCGTCGATCAGGTCGTCCACGGTGCATCCCTGGCCCACGACCCGGTTCGGCACACCGGAGTCGACAGCGTCCAGCCGTACGGTCGTGGCCGGATCCGCCACCGCGCACCCCACCGTGACCGCCGTCCGCACGGTCTCGGTCTGCCCGCCGGCGTACGTGATGGTCAGCGTCGCCTGGTAGGTGCCGACCCGGGCGTACGTGTGCCGGGGATTCGCCTCGGTCGACGTGCCGCCGTCGCCGAAGGTCCACTTGTACGACAGGCCGCCCGACCGTGATCCGGCGAAGGCGATCGTCAGCGGCTTGTCCTGCACGGCCACCGCTGTCGCCGTCGGCGCCGGGGTCGGCGCCCCGCCCTGATAGGTCACCCGGATCAGCTTCTGGTTGGCGTGCAGGGTGAAGAAGCCGCCGCCGTAGTCGAGCAGGTAGAGCGCGCCGTCCGGGCCGAACTTGGCGTCCATCCACGACTGGAGCTGGGTGCCACCGCCGCCCGCCGGGATGATGGCGCGCAGCGACTCGGCGAACGCCGGCGGGGCCTGCTGAGGCACCCCGGCCGGATCGACAGTGACCGCGACCCGGTTGGCCGAGTTCGCCTGGTCGCCGATGAACCACTTGTCGTTCCAGTACGACGGCCAGGCCACCGTCGACTTCGGGTCGACCAGGTCCCGGTGATAGGTCGGGCCCGACATCACGGCCTGGCCCCCGCCGCGCAGATAGGGCTGGGTGTACGTGGCGTCGGCCGCCTTGTACGTCGGGATGCCGCTGCCGTCGTCGCGCTTCGGGAAGACCGGGCCGCCACCGTCCGGCGAGTACCAGATCATGTTGTCCTTGATCGGCGGCAGGTCGACGAGGCCGGTGTTGCGCGGCGACTCGTTCTTCGGGTGGTCGCAGTCGTACCAGCCGGTCAGCACCGTGGCGTCGGTGTTGCTGCGGTCACGGTACGGCTGCCGGTTGCCCATGCAGTACGGCCAGCCGTGGTTGCCCGCCTCGGTGATGATCGTGGCGGTCTCGTACTTGGCCGGCCCCAGCTCCGGGCTCGGCGCCGACGCGTCCGGGCCGACCCAGCCGGCGGTGAGCCACTGCGTCTTCGGGTCGATCTGGAGCCGCGAGATGTTGCGCACGCCCATCACGTAGATCTCCGGCCGGGTCTTCTCCGTACCGGGTGGGAAGAGGTTGCCCCGCGGGATCGTGTAGGTGCCGTCCGCCTCCGGGTGGATGCGGATGATCTTGCCGTTGAGGTCGTTGGTGTTGCCCGCCGTGCGGCGCGCGTCCTGGAACGACACGCCCTCGTAGGCCTGGGTCCAGTTGTTGCCCGAGTAGCCGTTCGAGCCGCCCGACGAGTTGCTGTCGCCCGAGCCGACGTACAGGTTGCCCTGGGCGTCGAACGCCATGCCGCCGCCCGCGTGGCAGCAGCTGTGGATCTGCACCGGCCACTGCAACAGGTCCTTGCGGGTGCCCTGGTCGATCGTCTGCGCCGTGCGGTCATACGTGAATCGGGAGATCGTCCGCTGGCCGATGCGCTTCTGCCGGTCGATCGACTCGTGCGGCATCCAGTAGACGTAGAGCCAGCCGTTCTCGGCGAACTTCGGGTCGGGCACGATGCCGAGCAGGCCCTCCTCGTTCTTGACCAGCTCGTCGCCGCTGCCCCGGTTGCCCATCACCGGCAGGGTGGTCAGCAGCTTGACCTGCTTGGTGGACGGGCTCCACGAGTGGATGGTGCCGCAGCCCAGGCCGACGTCCGGGTTGTCCCAGCTGACGATCGGCCCGCTCGGGCAGGCCGCCTTGCCGACGTAGAACACGGTGCCGTCCGGCGCGATCGTCAGCCCGTGGGGCTCGCCGATCTGGTCGAGCTCGCCGGTCTTGTTGGCCGCGGTGAGCCGTTCCACCTTGTAGTTGCTCGCGATCGTGGCCTGGCAGTCGGCGCGGGTGATGCCGCTGGTCCAGGCGAGCGCGCCGGTCAGGTGCCGGCGGAACGGGTCCTCGCCGTAGCTGCCCTCGGTGTGGCCCATGCCGGTGTAGAAGGAGCGCCCGCCGTCGTAGTCACGGCACCAGGAGATCGGGTGGAACGGGCCGTTCGCGCCCAGACCCGGGCTGTAGTGCCGCTCCTCGACCTGCGCGAGCGTGTGCACCGTGCCGATCGGGTTGGGATCCCAGTTGTTCCACCGGTCCTCGCGCGTGACGGTCAGCCCGAGGTCCTTCGTGGCCGGGTGCTGCCGGTCGACGATGTCGACCACGGCCCGGTTCACGGCCGGCGGCGCCGGCGTCTCGGTGGTGCCGGTGAACAGCCGCAGGTCGGCCAGCTGGATCAGCGGTTCGCCGCTGTTGGCGGTGATGTTCAGCCGGTAGAACGTGAAGTCGGCCGGGTTCGCCACCGAGAAGCGACGCGTCTGGAAGCGCTCCGGGAAGGTCTGCCCCGTGCGGCGATCCAGGTCGGTCCAGGCCTGGCCGTCGGCCGAGCCCTGCAGCGTCCAGTCCTTGGGGTCGCGGCCGTCGAAGTCGTTCGCCGAGGTGAGCGCGTACCCGGTGATCTTCGCCGGGCTCGCCAGCTCGTAGGTCACCCAGCCGGTCGCGGTGCGGGTCAGCCACTTGGTGTTGGCGTCACCGTCGATGAGCTTGGAGCTGATCTCGTTGGGCGGGTTCTCCCCGCTCGCGGTCACCTTGGCGACCGGGTGGGCCACCGGGATCGAGCCGGCCGGCCGGGTGCCGATCAGGCCGGTGAACCAGGACGAGTCGAGCTGCGCCCGGGCCGCGTCGCCGATGGCGAGGAAGCCGCCCCCGGCGTTGACGAAGCCCTTCAGGGCGGCCTCCTGCCCGGCGTTCAAGGCCGCGCCGTCGGCCGACAGGAAGACCACCGCGCGGTACGCCGCCAGGTCGCCCGCGTTGAAGTCCGCCGTGTCGGTGCTCGCCGTGACCTCGAGCCCCTGCTGTGCGCCGAGCTCCTTGATGGTCGCGGTCGCCTTGACCACCGGATCCTGCTGCGCGTCGGCCGCGCCGGAGAAGACGAGAACCTTGGGTTTCGCCGGTTCGGCGGCCGCCGCCGTCGCCTCTTGAGGCGGGGCTCCCCCGATCGTCAGTAGCGCGGCCATCGCCACCGCTACGGCCTGCCTCATGAGCCGCTCCCTTCATGAACGTGGGTGGCCGCCGCCTTGTGCTGGTGGCCCTTGAACCGGTCGATCGCCTCCTGGGCGCCGGGCGGCATGCTGCCGTCGGCGTTGCGGACCAGGAAGATCCCGGCCATGCCGGTGTCCGAATGCGACTGGACGTGGCAGTGGTACATCCACGCGCCCGGCCCGACGGCCTCACCGGCCAGCACCTGGAACCCGAACGAGCTGCCCGGGTTGAGGTCCTTGTTGTCGATCACCTGGCTCGGGTCGGTGAGGCTCTCGAGCATGCCGGTGCGGTTGTCCGCCCACCGGTGCGCGTGCAGGTGGAACGTGTGGAACAGGCTGCCGTGCCCGATCGCGATCCACTCGACCCGCTGCCCGAGGTTCGCCTCGAACATCGGCGTGTCCGGCGCCGCCTTGTTGTTGATCAGCATGTCGTTGAACACGACAGTGAACTGCTTGTCGGGCAGGATGTCGCCGCGCCGCCGCACGATGAGCGCCCCGTAGAGCCCTCGCACCAGCCCGGCCGTGCCGTGGTCGGTGCCCATCGCGTGATCGTGGTAGTGCCAGTAGCCGGCGCTGCCCGGCATGAACCGCCGCCCCGCGGCCGCGGTCATCTCGTGCGACCGCCAGACGTACGTCCGCGTCTCGCCCGGCGCGTTGAAGGAGCCGTTGAACGGCGCGCCGTCGGAGTCGGTGCTGTAGTCGACACCGTGCGGGTGGATGGAGAGCCGCTGGCTGGTGGTGTTGACCAAGGTGATCTCGAGGGTGTCGCCCTCGTACATCTCGAGGACGGGCCCCGGGATGGTCGCGCCGCCCGGCGTCAGGCCGTAGCCGAACTGGTTGTTGGGCAGCGCCTCCGCGTAGATGGTGATTTTCCGGGTCACGCCCGCCGCCGCCCGGGCAGGCTCGCCGCGCGTCGTGGTCGCCACCGCGACCGCCCCGCCGGTCAGGCCGAGAACCCCGGCCGCCGCGAGCAGCGACCGGCGGCGTAACTGCTGGTGTTCCTGCTTGTCATCGTCAGCGTTGACAACGTTGTCGTCCATACGCGTCCTCCGTCGTCCCCGGCTGCGCCGGGTTGCCCTCGTTCGAGAGAGGTGTGCGTGCAGGGGTGCGCGAGTACCGTCGTCGCCACGGCACCCGCCCGCGCCGGGCCGTCGATCGACCGCGGTGCGCGTGTTTCGGACTTTTCTCAGAGAAGTAAAAACTTCGGTCCGTTGCGAGCAACCTATGACTCATATCGACGGAAGTAAAGGTCTCGTAGCGGAAAGTGCCCGCGCGGTCGCGGGACCGACACGGCGGTGGGCCCCACGCCGCGGGGGCCGCTCCCAGCCCACTGATCTTTCGCCAGAACGTTCCGTCGGCCTGAATCACGTCCGACCCCGCCGGCCCCACGCCGCCGCCGGAACGTGGCGGCCAGGGGACTTCGCCTCGACGAACGCCCATCGCGCACCCGATCCACACCAGAACGAACGTTCTGTCTCGCGGAGACCGAGGGACCGCGCGAGCCCCCGCCCCGACTCCGTACCCATCGACAGAACGAACGTTGTGTCTCCCCGCGAGTGCGGGATCTCGTGAGCCCAAGCCTCTGGCTCCGCATCGAGCGGCAGAATGACCGTTCCATCTCACGCGAGTGGATGCGGTGCGCTCCGGAAGCAGACCGGGGACGGCCCAAAGCCACGGCCGGCCTACCAACGCCGCACCTGGGGCGGAAGGAACGTTCTGTCTCGCGCAGCCGCCCATTTCATTGCGTGCCTACGCACCGTTGTCAACCAATCGGGCCAGCGGAATGAACCATGTGGATCTAGAACAAAGAAATGTTCTGCGCTATGATGAGGAACGCTTTTGTCTAGGCTCGGGCGCCATGCAGAATTCAGCAAGCGCCACCGCGCTGAGCGCGGCGGCGGCCCGCGCCGCCCACCTCCTCGTCGACGCCGAGCCGCACATCTTCGCCGACACGCTGGCCGCGCCCTTGCTCGGCAGCCGCTCCGCCGAGCTCATCGACCACCACCGCCGGCACGGCGCCCACCCGGTGCTCGCCGGCGCCCGCACCCAGGCGACCATCCGCTCCCGCCTGACCGAGACCCTGCTGACCGGCTTCGGCCAGTACGTGATCCTCGGCGCCGGCCTCGACTCGTTCGCCTACCGCTCCCCGCTGGCCGCCGGCATCCACGTCTTCGAGGTCGACCACCCCGCCACTCAGGCCGACAAGCGGGAACGCCTCGCCACCGCCGGCCTGTCGCCGCTCGGCCCGCTCATCCACGTCCCGGTCGACCTGGAGAAGGAGAGCTTCCTCCCCGCCCTGCTCGCCGCCGGACTCGACCCCGCCCGCCCCGCCCTGGTGAGCTGGCTGGGCGTCACCATGTACCTCACGCCGGACGCGACCGCCCCCACCGTCGCCGCCCTCGCCACACTCGCCCCCGGCAGCCGCCTGGTCCTCGACTACCTCCTGCCGCCGGCGCTGCGCGACCAGCCCGGCCAGGCGTACGCCGACGCGGTCGCCTCCTTCTCCGCCGCCCAGGGCGAGCCGTGGCTGAGCTACTTCACGCCCGCCGAGATGACCGCGCTGCTCGCCACCCACGGCTTCCACGACATCCACCACCTCGACCAGACCCAGGCCCTGCCCCCACAGCTGTGGCGCCGCGGCGACGCCCTTCACCCGAGCCGCCTGTCCATGCTGGCTCACGCCAAGCGGTAAGGTAGGTGTGGGACACGCTCGTCCTCGGGCCCCTGAGTCTCGCGGAGACCGCCGCCGCGGCCGGCCTGGCGGGCTCGGACGCGATCGACGCGCACCTGATCACCGGCGGTCTGCCGGGCATCCTGGTGCGCTGGCCGGCCGGCACGGGCGCCGACGACCACCTCCGTGACGAGTGCGCCGATCCGGCTTCGCCGATCTTCACGGTGCCGGAGCAGTCGCTGACGTCGGAGTTCCCCAATCCGGACGTGGCCCGCCGCGTCTTCGAGGCGGTCGGCGGGGACGCCCGCGCCTACGCGAACATCGCAACGCGGCGGGCGGGCGGGGTGGCCCGATCAGGTCCGGAACGTTGTCTCCCCTGCTGCGGCAGCTCACCGACGCCAAGCAGGCCCTGGCCGCCGACGCGCCGCTGTCGGCCGACGGCGGCAAACCTGTCCTGTACCGGGTCGCCGACAGCAATCTGCGCCTCTATCTGGCACGTGTTGCGCACGTGCCAGACCTGGCCCGGCGCGGACGACCCGACGCCGCGTACGCCCTCTTCCAGAAGCGGTGGAGCAGCTGGCGTGGCCGGGCCGTCGAGCCGCTGGTCCGCGCCTCGCTGGAGGAGGCGGCGGTCATCGAGGCGCTGCCGTGGCCGGAGGCGCGGGTCGTGGGCGGCTGGTGGAACAGGCGGTTCGACCCGGAGATCGACCTGGTCGGCGCCGACGGCGCGCCCGTCGCGGAGCGGGTCTTCTTCTGCGGGTCGGTGAAATGGCTGGGATCGCCGTTCGACGGGCACGATCTGCACCGGCTGCGCGAAGGCGCCCGCCAGGTTCCCGGTTTCGACGCCGCGAGCGGCGGGCTGGCCGTGGTCAGCCGGTCCGGCGTGGACCTGCCAGACGGCGCGGC
Source organism: Paractinoplanes deccanensis (assembly GCF_016862115.1). Taxonomy (GTDB): domain Bacteria; phylum Actinomycetota; class Actinomycetes; order Mycobacteriales; family Micromonosporaceae; genus Actinoplanes; species Actinoplanes deccanensis. The sequence goes on along the minus strand of NZ_BOMI01000021.1, from coordinate 214,920 downwards.
AGATCTCGTCCGGGGTCCGCAGGACGTGGTCGCGGCCTGGGAGAGGTAGGGCTGGCCTCCATCGCCACTGGGGGAAGACCCCAACTCTGACCAGGCGAAACGCGATTCTGAGAAAGTGTGAGCAGTGGCAAGAACCGGTTCGGGTAGGTGCTTCGGCGGGCAACAACCGCGCCGTCAGCACGATCGCTACACGCAGGAGGAAGCCCCGATGCCGTTCATCACCACCCCCGACGGAGTCGAGATCTACTACACCGAGCAGGGCACCGGGCAGCCCATCGTGCTCAGCCACGGATGGCCGCTCAGCTCCGACGCGTGGCAGGTCGAGCTCAAGAAGTTCGCCGACGCCGGCTACCGGGCCATCGCGCACGACCGCCGTGGGCACGGCCGGTCGCAGAAGACGTACACCGGCAACGACATGGACACGTACGCCCGGGATCTCGCCGCCGTCATCGAGGCGCTGGATCTGCGCGATGTCATCCTCGTCGGGCACTCGACCGGCGGCGGCGAGGTCGTCCGGTACGCCGCGCAGTACGGCCAGGCACAGGGCCGGGTCGCCCGGATCGTCACCGCCGGCGCCGTGCCCCCGCTCATGGTCAAGACCGACGCGAACCCGGAGGGGCTGCCGATCGAGGTGTTCGACGGCATCCGGGCGAACGTGCTCAAGGACCGGTCGCAGTTCTGGAAGGACCTGTCGGAGAGCTTCTTCGGGGCCAACCACGGCCGCGCCGTCTCGCAGGGCGACAAGGACGACTTCTGGCGCCAGGGCATGCTGGTCAACCTCGCCGCCGCGTACGACTGCGTGAAGGCGTTCTCGGAGACCGACTTCACCGAGGACCTCAGGGCGCTCACCGTGCCGATCCTGATCGCGCAGGGCGACGACGACCAGATCGTGCCGATCGGCGACGCCGCCCTGAAGTCCATCACGCTCGTCAAGGACGGCACGCTCAAGGTGTACGAGGGCGCGCCGCACGGCATCCAGGGCGACTACCAGGAGCGGCTCGACCAGGACATCCTCGACTGGATCAAGCAGGGCTGAGCCCGCACCGCTGTCAGCGCCGGCCGGCCTCCAGCAGGTCGTCGGCCTGGCGCTGCAGCGTGTCGCGGTCGCCGACCTCGGCCGGGGGCAGGGCGTCGGGCAGCGCGTCCTCGACGAAGTGGACGCGCCGGTCGTACCAGCCTCGCACGCACCACGCGATCTGGAGCAGGCCGCTGACCGCGACCAGCAGGGCCAGGCTGCGCCCCTCCCCCGTGCCGAAGATCGGGCCGACCGTGCCGGCGAGCGCGCCGCCCGGTGCGAGCAGCGGCTCGACGTACCGTTCGGCCAGCGGGCCGACCACCAGGTAGCCGACCGGCATGGTGAGCATCATCAGGGTGAGGAAGACCGCGAGGACGCGGCCCTGGAGGTCGAAGCCGACCTTGTTCTGCACCACCGCGATCCAGTGCGACTCGGCCAGCACCTCGCCGAAGGTGAGCAGGAACATGCCGGCGACGGCCGTGGTGACGCTGGTGCCCGCGCCGATGACCGTCATGCCGAGGCTGGACACGCCCATGAAGACGATGAGTCCCGAGGCACGGCGGGCGGTGCCGCCCCAGAGGGTCATCAGCAGGGCGCCGGCCAGGCCGCCGACGCCGCCCGCGCTGAGCACCGCGCCGAGGGCCAGCGGCGAGTGCTCGATCAGCAGCAGCGGGGTGATGACGGCGAAGCCGAGCGTGTAGAGCACGTGGTCGACGACGAAGTAGCGCAGCACCGCGCGCAGCGCCGGGCGCTTGCTCAGGTAGCGCCAGCCGGCCGCCACCTCGGTGCGGAACGGCTCCTCGCGGCGGCGCCAGAGGCGGTCGGGGAAGCGCACCCACAGCAGGGTGAGCACCCCGGTGAGGAACGAGGCGACGTCGAGCAGCAGGACGCCGGTCAGGCCGACCACGCCGAAGAGCGCCGCGCCGATCATCGGGGCGAAGGTGGTGCCGGCGGCCACGCCCAGCTGGGTGATGCCGACCGCGTGGCCGAGGTAGCGCTTGGGGACGAGCTGCGCGACGGCGGCCAGGTAGGCGGGCCGCTGGAAGGCCCCGGCCAGCGAGGTGACGGTGACGGCCAGATAGAGGTGCCATTGCTGCACGGTGCCGGCGAGCATCACGGCGACCACCGCGGCCATCGCGATCGCCGCCGTCAGGTCGCTCGCCAGCATGACGCGGCGGCGGTCCCAGCGGTCGGCCACCGCCCCGGCGAGCGGACCGGCAAGGATGCCGGGGAGCAGGCCGATGGCGCTGAGCACGGCGAACTGGGTGAGCGATCCGGTGCGCTGGTAGACCCAGATGCTCAGGACGAGCGAGCTCAGGCCGCTGCCCACCATGGAGACGAACTGGCCGAGCGCGACGATGCCGAAGCGGCGGACGCTCGGCTCGAGAACCGGAGCCGGCGGGGGTGCCGGTGACCGGGACGGCTTCAGCTCGGTGAGGACGGCGGCGAGCTGGGCGGCGTGCGACTTGATGAAGAAGTGGCCCGCGCCGGGCAGCACGGTCAGCGAGACGTCGGCCGCGAAGTGCTCCCACTCCCTGTACCGCTCCTGGTAGTGGTCGGTGACCCGGTCGCGCTGGCCGATGACGCTCACCACCGGCGCCGTCAGCTTCGGGCCGGGATCGCCGCGGTACGCCGCCGTGAAGTACTCCTCGGCGTCGCGCTCGTCGTGCTTGACGTTGCGGACGACGAACGCCTGCTCCTCCGGGTCGTCGACGTCGGTGAAGCCGCCGCGCCCGCGCAGGTATTCGATGTACTCGCGCTTCGAGCCCATCCGCTGGAGCCGGGTGAACCAGTCGAGGACCGGCCCGGTGAGCCGCGCGGTCGGCAGGCCCGCGCCGAGGCCGACGCCGGCCAGCTCGATGCCGGACGCCTCGGCCTGGCGCGCGATCTCGACGGTGATGGCGACGCTGAGGCAGTGTCCGTAGAGGACGATCGGGCCGGGCAGGTCCCTCATCTCGGCCACGACCCGCTCGGCCACCCGGGCCGCGGGTTCGAGCGGCTCGAACGGCCGGTTGCGGTCGTGGCCCGGCAGCTCGACGGCGTGCAGCGCCCAGCCGGCGGGCAGCGCGTCGGCCAGCGGCTGGTACGCGATGGCGCTGCCGCCCGAGTAGGGCACCGCCACGACCGTCCGGGCACCCTCGGACGGCGACAGCCGATAGAGCATGGGCCGGCCCTGCGGAGCGGACGCGTCGAGGAACGCGGCCAGCCCTCGTACCGTGGGATGTTGGTAGAGGTCGACGAGGGCCGGCGCGGGGTCGAGCCGGCGGACGAGCTTGACCGCGGCGAAGGAGTCACCGCCGACGGCGAAGAAGTTGTCGTCGATGCCGAGCTGGTCCAGGCCGAGCGTCTCGCGCCAGGCCGCCGCGAGGCGCTTCTCGGTCGGCGTCCGCGGCGGCGCGGGCGGGGCCGCCGAGGGCGCCGGCGCCGCAAGCCCGCGCCGGTCGATCTTGCCGTTCGGGCTCAGCGGCAGCGCGTCCAGCAAGACGATGCGGGCCGGCACCATGTGGGTGGGCAGCACCTTGGCGAGCGCGTCCCGCAGCTCCTGCTCGGCCGAGGCGGAGGCCGGGGCGGAGGCCGAGGCGGAGGCCGGGGCGGAGGCCGGGGCGGAGGCCGAGGCGGAGGCCCGCGCGACGACGTAGCCGATCAGCTGGGTGAGGCCGGAGGCGCCGGTGTGCACCGCGGCCGCGCAGGCCGCGACCCCGGGCAGCGCGCCGAGCGCCGCCTCCACCTCGCCCAGCTCGACCCGATAGCCGTTGATCTTCACCTGGTCGTCGAGCCGGCCGAGGAAGTCGATCAGGCCGTCGCGGTGGTAGCGGGCCGCGTCGCCCGATTTGTACATGCGCGCGTCGCCGCCGGCGAACGGGTCGGGGACGAACCGCTCGGCGGTCAGCTCGGGCCGGTCGAAGTAGCCGGTCGCGACGGCGAGCCCGCCGAGGTAGAGCTCGCCCACCACGCCCGGCGGCACCGGCCGGCGGTGCTCGTCGAGCACGTACGCCCGGCAGTTGGGGAACGGCCTGCCGATCGGCAGCGGGGCCTCCGCGGGCAGGTGGTCGACGGAGCCGTCGAAGTAGGTGCTGTCCGCCGTCGCCTCGGTGACGCCGTACGCGTTGACGACCCGCCCGCCGACCAGCGCCCGCGCCCGCCGGAACTCGCCGACGTGCCACTTCTCGCCACCGCAGACCAGCAGCCGGACGAAGCTCAGGTCGCCACCGGTCTCCTCCACGTGCTCCAGCAGCATCCGCAGCACCGCCGGCACGAGCTCGGTGCACTGCACCCGCTCGTCGCGCATCAGGCCGTAGAACCCGGCCGGGTCGAGCAGCGTCTCGCGGGGCACGACGACGAGCCGCCCGCCGGTGCACAGCGCCCGGAACGTCTCGCACACGAACATGTCGAACGAGAAGCTGGCCTGCTGCTGGTAGGTCCACTCCGGGCTCAGGTCGTAGGCCCGCTGCCACATCCGTACGGCGTGCACGAGGTTGCCGTGGCTGACCACGACGCCTTTGGCGCGCCCGGTCGAGCCTGAGGTGTACATGACGTACGCGGGATCGCCGGCGCCGGTGACCAGCGGCGGATCGGTGTCCGGGCAGGATCCGGTGGTGCGCGGGTCGAGCACGCCCTCGCCCTCGCCGTGCCGGATCAGAACCCGCGACCGGCTGTCGGCGCGCATGTAGTCGAGCCGCTCCGGCGGATAGGCCGGGTCGAGCGGCACGTAGGCGGCGCCCGCCTTGAGCACGCCCCACATCGCCACGAACAGCTCGATCCCGCGGTCGAGGCAGATCGCCACCCGGTCGCCGGGCGCGACGCCGCGCTCCCGCAGCGCCCAGGCGACGCGGTTGGCGCGGGCGTTCAGCTCGCCGTAGCCGATCGTCTCGCCGAGGTGGCTCAGCGCCGGCGCGTCCGGGGTGGCGGCCGCGATCCGTTCGAGGAACTGCTGCACGGCGACCTCGCCGGTGAGCTCGAACGCGGTGTCGTTCCACTGCCGCACGATCAGGTCGTGCTCGGCCTCGTCGAGCATCGGCAGCTCGGCCACCGGCGTGCTCGGCTCGGCCGTGCCGGCGGCGACCAGGGCGAGCAGGTGCCGGGTCAGCGCCTCGACGCGTTCACGGTCGTAGAGGTCGGTGGCGTAGTCGACGTTCAGCGTGGCGCCGCGGGCCGTCAGGTCGAGCCCGATGGTGAGGTGGTCCATCGTCGTGGTGGGGCCGATGTCGCCGTCGTACCGCAGCTCCGCCGAGTCGCCCGCCGGGGTGTTGTGCACGATCAGCACCACGGGGCCCAGCCCGGTGCCGCCGTTGAGGTTGCGCCGCCCGGCGGCGGCGAGGATGTCGGGGAAGGCGACGTCCTGGTGCTCGAGGTCGGCGGTGACGTCCCGGGTCGTACGGGCGAGCTGGTCGCCGAAGCTCAGGTCGCCGGACACGGTGCCTCGCACGGGAAGCACGTTGATCGCCATGCCGATGTGGTGCTCCAGCGCCGGGCCGGTCCGGCCGGCCACGGTCGCCAGCACCGTCACGTCGCGCTTGCCGGTGTAGCGGTGCAGCAACGTCTGCAGCCCGGTCAACAGGAGCGTGAACAGGCTCGACCGCCGGGCCCGCGCGAAGTCCTGCCACCGCGACACCTCGGCCGGGTCGAGGTCGCGGGAGAGCCGGGCGGCGGTGTGGACGGGCGCCTGCGGGCGCGGCCGGTCGGCCGGCAGCTCGGCGTCCAGGTCCACGTCGGAGAGCCGGTCGCGCCAATAGCCGTCGTCGTCGCGCCGCCGGGGCCGGATCGGCAGGGGCGCCGCGGCCGGCTCCGGGGCGCCGCCGCGGTAGAGCTCGGCCAGCTCGGCGCCGAACAGGCCGGCCGACCAGCCGTCGAAGACCAGGTGGTGCACGGTCAGCAGCAGCTCCTCGCCGCACAGCCGGGCCCGCGCCAGCGGAGCGGTCGCCAGGTCGAACGGCTCGTCGTGCTCGGTCAGCGGGATGGTGACGCCGTCCGCGAAGACGAAATGCGGCTCGTCGCCGATGGTCGTCACCCGCGCCCGCAGCATCGGATGGCGGCGGCTCATCTCGTCGAGGGCGCGGCGCAGCCGAGCGGGCTCCGGCGGCTGCGAGAAGCGGTAGCGCAGGCGCAGCGTGTGCACGGGGCGGTCCGCGCTGATCTGCTCGGCGATCCAGAACTCGCGCTGCAACGGGGTGAGCGGCAGCGGCCTCGTCTCGTCGTGGTGCGCCCAGCCGCCGGCCGCCCCGGCGCGCTCCGCCGCCTCGACGGCGGCCAGGGTCGGGTCGGCGTAGAGCTCGCCCAGCGTCATGGACACGCCGAACTCGCCGCGCAGCGCGCTCAGCAGGCGCACGGCGACGAGCGAGTCCCCGCCCGCGGCGAAGAAGTCGTCACCGTCCCCGGGCAGCAGCCGCCGCCACAGCCCAGCGATACCGGTGCCGGCCTGCGCGGGGCGCGGCGGGTTGGCGGCGGCGAGCGCGGCCCGGTCGTTCTTGCCCTGCGGCGTCCGGGGAAACGACTCGTGCGCGACGAACGCCGCCGGAACCAGGTGCGCCGGCAACTCCGCGGACAGTGCCGCCCGTACGGGGGAGACGTCCTCGCTCGTCAGCAGGTGGGCCACGAGCCGGTCCCCATCGCCGAGCACCACCGCGTCGCTCACCCCCGGCAGCCGGCAGAGGGCGGCCTCCACCTCGCCCGGCTCCACGCGGAAGCCGCGAACCTTGAGCTGCCGGTCGATCCGGCCCAGGTACTCCAGCTGCCCGTCGCCGCCCCGGCGCACCCGGTCGCCGGTGCGGTACTCGCCGCCCGCGAAGCGCTCCGCGGTCAGCTCGGGCCGGTGCAGATAGCCGGTGGCCACGGTCGGCCCGCCGATGACCAGCTCGCCGTCGTCGAGCACGCGGTAGGCCACGCCGGCCAGCGGCCGCCCGATCGGCACCGGCCCGTCCCCGGTCCAGGTGGTCAGGTCGGCCACGGTCACCACGACGGTGGTCTCGGTCGGGCCGTACGTGTTGAGCAGCGTCACCGAGGGGCCGGCGACCCGCTGCCAGTCGCGCACCGCCGCGGCGGTGACCGCCTCGCCGCCGATGATCACCAGGCGCACCGAGCCCGGCAGCTCCGCCTCGCCGCGGTCCAGGGCCCGGAGCACTTCGAGCCAGTACGAGGTCGGCAGGTCGAGCACCGTCACGCCGAGCTGCGCGCACCGCCTCAGGAACAGGTCCGGCCGGCTGATCATCTCGTCGTCGCGGATCACCACGGTCGCGCCCGCGGCGAGCGGCACGAAGATCTCCTCGACGCTGGCGTCGAAGCTGATCGGCGCGAAGTGCAGCCACCGGTCCTCGGCGGTCACCGCGTAGCGCTCGGCGGCACCGGCGCGGAAGGCCGCCAGCGCCCGCCGGGGGACGAGCACCGCCTTGGGACGGCCGGTCGAGCCGGACGTGAAGACGGCGTACGCGGGCAGCTCCGGCGCCGGCTCCCCGGCCGGCAGGCTCGCGCGGCACGTGGGCATCGGCAGGGCCGGCACGCCGCCCGGCACCGCCGGCGCGGCACCATCGGCGCCGGTCAGGATCAGCCGCGGGCCGGCGTCCTGCACCATCGCGGCCAGCCGGGCCGCCGGATAGGCCGGATCCAGCGGCACGTAGCCCGCCCCGGCGCCGAGGATGCCGAGCATGGCGACGATCGCCTCGCGACCGCGCGGCATCAGCAGGCCGACCAGATCGCCCTCGCGGACGCCGGCCTCGCGCAGTGCGGAGGTCACGCCGCCCGCCCACGCCACCAGGTCGCCGTAGCCGAGAGAACCGTCGCCGTCGGCGAGAGCCGGGGCGCCGGGGCGCGTCCGGGACTGCTCGGCGATGAGCACCAGAGGATCCATGGCCGAGACCCTGGACAACACAGTGGACGGACGCACGAACGGCGCATGATCGGATGCTGAATTCGCGCGACCTGGGATGGTCTCCGCAGGCTCGGCCGGAATGGCTGCCCAGCGCCTCCGGAAAACCTATCGGATTGGCAGGCCGGCTAATGCCATTAGTGAACAACTAATTTATGCGTGACGAAGTATCGATATGGTTCTGGATCGCCGGCGAAAAGGCGTGTGACGATGCCACGCATGCGTTTTGCCAGGTCCATCGTCGAGCTCATCGGCAACACCCCCCTCGTCCAGGTGCGGCGGGTCGCGGCGCACGTCTCCCCCACCGTGCTGGCCAAGGTCGAATACCTGAACCCGGGCGGGTCGGTGAAGGACCGGGTCGCGATCCGGATGATCGAGGCGGCGGAGCGGGACGGCCGCCTGCGGCCCGGCGGCACCATCGTCGAGCCGACCTCCGGCAACACCGGCGCCGGCCTGGCGCTCGCCGCGCACGGCAAGGGGTACCGCTGCGTCTTCGTCTGCCCCGACCGGGTCAGCCAGGACAAGCGGGACGTCCTGCGGGCGTACGGTGCCGAGGTCGTGGTCTGCCCGTCGACGGTGCCGCGGGACCACCCGGACTCGTACCACTCGGTCAGCGACCGCCTGGCCGCCGAGATCGACGGCGCGTGGAAGCCCGACCAGTACACCAACCCGGACGGCCCGGCCAGCCACGCCGCGACCACCGGGCCGGAGATCTGGCGCGACACCGACGGGCGGGTGACCCACTTCGTCGCCGGGCTGGGCACCGGCGGCTCGCTCAACGGCACCGGCCGCTACCTCAAGCGGATGGGCGCCGTGCGCGTCGTGGGGGTGGCCCCCGAGGGCTCCGTCTACGCCGGCGGCGACGGCCAGGGCTACCTGGTGGAGGGCATCGGCCAGGACTTCCTCCCGGTCACCCACGACCCATCGGTGCCCGACGAGATCGTCACGGTGACCGACGCCGAGGCGTTCGCGATGACCCGGCGGCTCGCCCGCGACGAGGGCCTGCTGGTCGGCGGGTCGAGCGGCGCCGCGATGGCCGGCGCGCTGCGGGTCGCCGAGCGGCTCGGCCCGGCGGACGTCGTGGTCGTGCTGCTGCCCGACGGCGGGCGCGGCTACCTGTCCAAGATTTTCAACGACGACTGGATGACCGTCCACGGGTTCGCCGGCCACGAGCACGCCGAAGCCACGGTCTAGGAGACACCATGCCGATGAGTGACGATTTCGACAGCCGCCTGCGCGCCGTGCTGCCGCACGTGGCCGAGCGGTTCGGGACACCGTTCTACCTCTACGACGCGGCCGGCATCGACGCGACGGCGACCGCGTTCACCGCCGCCTTCGCCGGGCTGGACTGCCGCGAGTACTTCGCCGTCAAGGCGCTGCCCAACCCCGCGATCCTGCGCCGGCTCGCCGCGCACGGCTTCGGCTTCGACTGCTCCTCGCTGCCGGAGATCGAGCTGGCCCGGCCGTTCTCGCGGGACCTGTTCTTCACGTCCAACAACACCACGACGGCGGAGTTGCTCGCCGCCCTGAGCGCGGGCGCGTTCGTCACGATCGACGACGAGGCGGCGCTGGACAAGCTGATCGCCGCGGACGCGGTGCCGGCCACGCTGGGCTTCCGGGTCAACCCCGGCCGGCTCGCGCCGGACTTCGACGCCAAGCTCTTCGGCCACCCGCACACCGCGAAGTTCGGCATCCCCGTCGAGCGGCTGAGCGCCGTCTGCGCCAGGGCCGCGCGTCACGGCGTGCGCTCCGCCGGGCTGCACATGATGATCGCGGCCAACTTCCGTACCGCCGAACCCACGCTCTTCGCCCTCGACCTGCTCGCGGAGCAGGCGCAGCGGCTCGGCGTGGAGGTCACGCTGCTCAACGTCGGCGGCGGCATGGGCATCCCGTACCGGCCGGGCGAGGAACCCCTCGACCTGACGGCGCTGGCCGCCGCGATCCGCGCCCGGGTCGCCGCCTGGCCCACCGGCTTCCGGCCGCGCATCTGCTTCGAGAACGGCCGCTACATGACCGGCCCGCACGGCGTGCTGGTGACCCGAGTGATCAACCGCATGTCGAAGTACCGCGAGGTCGTCGGCGTCGACACCACCGTGAACGCGCTGCTGCGCTCGGTCGTCTACCCCGGCGTCCACCACCAGGTCACCGCCCCGTTCGCCGGGGACGCCCCGGCCGAGACGGTGGACGTCGTCGGCTCGCTCTGCACCGACATCGACCGCCTGGCCGCGCAGCGCGACCTGCCACCCGTCGGCGAGGGCGACCTGCTGGTCGTGCACGACACCGGCGCGCACGCCCACGCCATGGCGTCCGTCTACAACGGACGGCTGCGCCCGCAGGAGCTGCTGCTGCACGCGGACGGCTCGGTGGAGCTGATCCGCCGCGCCGAGACGGTGGACGACTACTTCGCCACGCTCGATTTCGAGCCCCGGATCCTCCGCATGGCAGCCACCTCGACGCGGTGACCCCACCGGATCAGAACTTGGGTGCGTCGGGCGCCTCCAGAAGACCGAGCCGAAGGGCGGTCATCAACGCCTGCGCCCGGTTCGCCGCCCCGAGCTTCTCGTAGAGCGTGCTGATGTGGGTCCTCGCCGTCGACTCCGACGTGAACAGCTGCTCGGCGATGCCGGCCACGCTCATGCCGTCGGCGAGGAGCCGCAGCACCTGGCCCTCGCGCGGCGACAGCTGTGGGCCCGCGGGCGCCAGGCGGCGTTGCATGGCGTGGGCGAGATCGGCGGCGGTGAACGCGGAGGGTGCCGACGCCGCGTGCCGGGCAGCGGCGACGACCTCGTCGGGCGGCGCCGTCTTGGGCACGAACGCGCTGGCCCCCGCCTCCAGCGCCCCGAACAACTGGTCGTCGCCGGCGTACATGGTCAGCACCACGATGCCCATGTTCGTGTTGTTCTTGCGAAGGGCTCGCGTGGCTTCCAGTCCGCTGCCGTCCGGCAGCCGGAGATCCATGATGACGACATCGGGCTGGAGGGCGCCCGCCTGCCGGACCGACTCCGCCGCCGTCGCGGCCTCGCCGACCACTTCGAACTGCCGGTCGCGCTCGAATCCGTGCCGCAGTCCCTTGCGGATCAGATCGTGGTCGTCGACGAGCAGGACCTTGGTGCGGCCGGGCAACGCGTTGGGTAGTACCTCCTCCGCCTTCCGCACCGCGCGATCGACTGTGTCGGCGCTCTCTCTCGCCGCTCGCTCTCGCAGCTGACGAGCGCCGAGCCGGCCGAGAGACGTCTGCTCGACCAGCCTGGCGGCGTGACTGTCATACATCGGCGGCGCCCCCGTCCGAACGGCTTCGCTCCTTCTGCCGGCGGTGCCGGGCAACCGCGCGCGTGACGGCCGCGGCGCCGGCGAGACCGAGAACCTCCGCAACCTCCGCGCGGGTGTACCCGGCGCCGCGCAGGACCGCGGCCGACCGCGAGATCGGATCAGTGCCGTCCGCCTCGACCGCGGGCCATGCCTCCTCCCGGCGGGTCGGCTGGTACTGCGACCTGGCGGCGGCCGAACGAAGCGCCGGCGGAAGGGCCAGCACGCATCCGTCGAGCAACTCGGTCACCAGAGTCGTGCCCGCCTCAACGCGCCACAGACCCCACGCGAGCCGTCGATCGCGGAAGTACGCGATGGCGCTCTTCGCCACTTCCTCGGCCACCCGGCGCGCGTGACTCGGGTACCACCGGCCCTCGAGCCGCGCCAGGGCCGGGCGGTCGAGGTGACAAGGGCGGGGTACGTGCCCCGCACGCAGCCACGCCACGACCGTGGCGACGCAGTACGCCGACGCCGCCGTGGACACCACGTGCCACGTCGGCCCGCGAAACTCGACTTCGGTGAGCAGATCACGAAGGTGCAACTCGGCGCCTCGTACGGTGGCGAAGGTTGCCGGCCCTCCGTCCGCGGACGAGCCGCCTCGGGGCCGGGTGCGGGGCTTCGCCTCGATGACCACGGCCGGCCGGTGGCGGCGCTGGAACTCCTCACGGGCGGCGACGAACCGCCGCCACAACGCCCGGTCGGTCGCCGCCTCGCCCGGGGCGGCCGGCGGCCACTCCTGAGCGATCTCGGTCAGGCGGGCCTGCGCGTCCTCCCAGCCGAGGCCCACCTCGACCAAGCGCTCGGCTTCCCGGGCCAACGCTGCGGCCTGGGGTGAACCGGAGGCAGTCACGACCGTGGCGGGTTCGGGACGTGGGACGGTCGTGGCGGACCGGATCAGATAGGAGCCGCGCAGGTGCAGGACGGCCGGCAGGACGGAGCCGGAGTACGGCAGTGCCGCCAGCATCGCCGACCCCCGGCGTTCCATGACCACCGGCTGACCGGCGTTCTCGAGCCATACGCTCGCCTCGATGTCCACGTCGTCAGCCCCGGACGCCACATTGCCGATGATCACCATGAGTTCCTGGCCGGTGCGCTCCGCCGCACCTCGCAACGGTGTGTCGAGCGCTTCCGCCAGCTCGGCCGGGAGGGCCAGCGTGGCGCTGGTCCGGGTCGCCGGCGTGAGCGGTACCGAGTACGGTCCGAACGTGATACGCCGGTGTTTCTCCGGAACCAGCGTCATCTTCGAAAGTGGCTTTGTCTTGCCGGTGCTCTTCCTGGTCGGCGCGGCCGGCAGCGTCGGGGTCAACCCCTCCAAGCGCAACGGTCGTGCCTGGACCGGCTCCGGCGTCCTGGCGGGCATCAGCGCCGGCTCGCTCGGCCGTCCGCCCCAGAACGTGGTCAGCGGCCGGTTGAGACACGCCCGGAGATAGGGCACGTAGTGGAGCCGTGCCGCCGTCAACTCCTCGTCGGTGGTGCCGTGCAGCAACAGGCGCAGCGCGTCGTCGAGCAGCCGCAGGCCGTGCGAGAACATGGGCAGTCCGAGCCGCGTGGCCGTCAGCCGCTGCCCTCGGCTGCCCGGCCACCTCGTCTTGTCACGCATCAGCGCGAGTCCGTACAGCAGGTGTGCGTCGAACGATCCGGGCTGGAGACGGGTCAGCTCCGCCGCCCAGGAACCGAGCCGGTCGTCGCCGCGCCGGAGCAGGTAGTAGCCGACCGCGACGGCGGCTGCGGGATCGGGGCCAGTGGACTGCGACAGCGCCTCCATGGCGAGCGCGCCCGCCGCCGGGAGGTCTCCGGCGTGCAAGAAGGTGAACAGCGCACGGGCGGGGCCGGAGGCCAGGTCAAGCACGGCCAAGGAGGCGTCCGAGACGACCCGCACCGGCGCGTCGGCCCGCACCACCGTGAACATCGCGGGCTGCGGACCCACGGCCCACTGCAGGAGCACGTTCGCGCTCGGGGCATCCGCGGTCATCACGATCGTCGTACCGCTGCGCCGCCGCACGCTGCCCGCTCCGGCCGGCGTCCAGGACCGGGCCGCACGGTCGAAGATCCAGCCCGCCACCCAGCCGTCGCCGGAGGGCGTACCGAGACCGGCCGCGGCCGTGCTGTCCTCCAGCACCACGGCGACCGGCTCGCCTCCGCCGGCCGGCACCTCCACCGGCACCGAGAGCCGCCGGTTGGTGAGGAACGTGGCGCGGGTGAAATAGCCTCCGGCGTCGAGCGATCCGATACGCGTCCGCCCGCCGTTCACCAGCGGCTTCGCTGCCACCACCCGCAGTTGGAGGTCGACGACTTCGAAGACGCCGATGACGTCACCCCGCGCCGACGACGGATCACGGCCGGAGACGACGATGCTGCCCGCGGTCATGCTCGTTCCACCGCCGCGTGCCACGCCTTGTTGGGCGGTCGCACCTCGTCGAAGAGGGAAGCCTTACGGAACTCGGCGCCGTCGGGGAACGCGAGCTCCAGGTGATAGACGCCTGCCGCGATCTCGCCCTGGCCGCCGGCGGGGAAGGCAACCGGCGGGTCCTGGTCAGCGGGCAGCTGATGGATCGAGACGTCAGCCGCGGCCAGCGCGTGGTCGGGATCGCAGGTCAGCCGGAACGGCACCAGCGGCGGTCCGTCCAGTGTGCGAATCAGGCTGGGGCCGCACTGCTCACCCTCCACCGACAGGCACGAGTTCCGGTCGACGTCCGGGTTCTCCCAGGCGATGACCTCGCGCAGGTGAGGGCCGAGGTATTCGGTCGTCACGGCCCACCGGCTGCCTTCCCGATTGGCGCCCAGGCCGTCGAGCGTACGGAGCAACGCGGCCGTGAACGGCGTGACGGCGTCCTGGTCGGCGTGCGCCTCGAAACCTCGTGCGGCGGAGAAGTAGACCGGCGCGTCGAGCGGGGCCAGAGGCAGGGGAACCGGCCCGCAGCTGTCGACGAGCGGCGCCACACCCGAGCGCAGGTCGAGCAGCTCCGGCGGAACCTGTCGGCAGGCATCCACGAAGTACAGCTGCGTCCGGGCCCGGCAATGCTGCATCACCGTCCTGATCTCGCTCAGCTCGACGCAGCTCTCCAGCAACCTGCGCCTCTGTTTGCCGAGGTCCTCCAGCAGCAGAAGCTGGCCGTCGCGGTGCCAGCCGTGCCCGCAGAAGTAGAACAAGGCGATGTTGCCCGGGTCGGAGTCACAGCGGTCCAGCCACCGGCTGAACGCGTCCCGGAAATTCGCGAAGGTCGCGGGTGACACGGGCACCCACTCGCCGTCGTCTCGCTGCACGGAGGCCACCGTGGGCGACGAGATCAGGACCTCCACGGTACCGACCGGGATGTCCCCGTCACCGCGGGGCATCCCGGCCAGCCAGCCGGCGACAGCCGCTGCCGACGGCGGCGGGCTGGTGACCGAGCCCAGGTCGCCGAGGATCCGGCTGGCCGTTCCGGTCCTCGGCGGGTCGTCGCAGTACGGGTAGTTGCCGACTCCGACGACAAAGGCGTGCACTCGCGCACCCGGGCCGTCGTCGACGACGATCGCGGTCATGATCGGGCCTTCTCGACCCGCCTGGCGAGCCGATCATGGAAATTCGGCTGCCGGAAGTAGGCGCCGTGCGCCCAGGGGGCGTCGGACGGGTACTCGAAGTCGTCGACGCCGTCGAAGATGGGGGCCGCCCGGTACGCAAGGACGTCGCCCCGGTCGACGATGTTGATCCACCGGCGCACGTTGGGCAGCGCCGGCAGACGGGGCACCGCCGGAGTCGGCAGGTCATGATCGCTGGCCGCGAAGAGCTTCAGCTCCTCGAAGAGCCCGATCTGGGTGCCGACCGTCACCAGGGTGTCCACCCGCAGATCGGGGCGAAAATGACTGAGGACGTCGTACGCGATGTTCCCGCCCATGCTGTGCGCCACGATGACCAGCGGGCCCTCGCGAGCCGCCAGGTCAAGGTCGCCACTGACCAGCGACACGATGTCACCCGGCGCACCGGCGGAGCCTCGGCCGGAGAGATAGGCGAGGACGTCCCCGATGAGCAGTGAGACCGGCCGTCCGGCCAGCCTGCGCAGGGCGGCCGCCGCCGAGCGGACCGGCGGCCCCACGTTCTGCCGTCGGAAGCGGTCCACCGCCGCGAGCAGAATGGTGCGGACCGCCCCGGTTCCCCGCCCGCCGCCCAGCTTCTCCGAACCCGCTCCGGGCACCGGCGCTGGGACGGCCTCGCGGAGCAGAACCTCGACCAGTTCCCGATCGTCGTCGAGGCCGGCGAACGACCGAAGGCCCGGCTGACACCACTCGACCAGCGCGACGGCCAGGTCCGCCACCTCCTCGATCTCGGCGTCGTCACGTCCGCGCAGGTCGATCGTGGAGTAGAGAAGGTCGACCGCGTCACGCGGATCGGCGCCCGCCGTCTTCGACAAGGGCTGGCCCGAGGGCCCGGCACCGACCGCCGTCAGAAGGTCGGACAGCCACACGTCGCCGCCACCGAGCCGTTCGCCGGGCCGCCCGGCCGGCAAGGAGGCGTGCTGCCAGCTCAGCCGGGCGCCTAGGTCGCCCCACATCGGGTTGCGGATCGGCACATCGATCAGTTCCGGCACCGCCCGGGCGATCAGGAAACGGCGGAAGAGCGCATCGCGGAGAGCCACCTTGCGGGAGTACGCCGACGTACTGCGGTTGCCGATCCCGTGCACGAAGACAAGACCCACCCGGGGACCACCTTCCACGATCGCCGATGTCCTCAGTGGCTTCATACCCGGATCGGCAGCCGGTGGGTAGCCACCCTTCGGGTCGGATCCTCGGGAGGCGGGCCCCTGCTGCCCGCCGGTGAACACGATCGAGTGACGGGCCCCCGCCGGCGCGGCTCCGCTGTCCGTCAGTACTTGGACGACACGCAGTCCGACCCTGGAGGGCAGGTTCATGCTCACCGTCTCCGCGCCTGCGCCGCTGTCGCGGGCGCGCGCCGCGGGCGCGTTGCTGGCCGGCACCCTGCTGCCGGTGGCCGGGGCGATCGCGGCCGGGACGGCGCTGGCCGGCGGCCGCGACTTCAACGCCGTGGCCGGCCTCGTCAGCGGCGTCGTCCTCGCCACCGGCGCCGCCGTCCTGCTTGCCCTGCACGCCACGGCCGAGCCGGCCGGCGAGCCGCGGGACCCGGACGTCGCCGCGTTCGGCGGCTCGCTCCCCGCGCCGGGCGCGACCGTGCGGGTGCGCGCCCACTTCGGACCGTGCGGCGGCTATGTCGAGCACGACGGCCTGCTGGTCTGGGCCGAGCCCGCGCCGGGCACCGACGGCGACGCTCTGCGCCCCGGCGCCCTCTGCCACGTCGAGGCCGCCGACGGCGAGCGCGCGGTCCTCACCGTCGCCGCGGACGGGACGGCCGCATGACCACCCCGGCCGTCGGCTTCCCGCCCGTGCAGAGCAGCAAGAGCCGCCTGCTCGTCACGCTCGTCGTCGACACGTCCTCGTCGATGGCCCGCGACGACGCCATCGGGCAGCTCAACACCGCGCTGCGCACCTGGCGCGAGGACCTGCACGCCGACAACCACCTGCGGCACATCACCGAGATCGCCGTCGTCACGTTCGGGGCGGGCGGGGTGCGCGTCGTCGACCCGACCGGGCACGAGCGGGCCGGCGAGCCGTACGCGCCGATCACCCGGTTCCAGCCGCCGACGCTGCGGGCGGGCGGCTACTCGCCGATGGTCAAGGGCATCAAGGACGGCCTGCGGATCATGGACGAGCGCCGGCAGGCACTCGCCCGCGAGGGCGTCCAGATGGCGTACACCCCGCTGGTCTTCCTGCTCACCGACGGCGCGCCCTCCGACGATCAGGGCAAGCCCTGCGACCTGTGGCGCAGCCTCGCCCCGGAGCTGCGCCGCCAGGAGGCGGAGCAGGGCCTGATGTTCTTCGCCTTCGGGGTGCGCGGGGCGGACGCCAAGGTCCTCGAGGCGCTCGCGCCCGACAAGCACTACCAGGCCGAGGGCACGGACTTCGCCTCGGTGCTGGGCGCCGTGCGGCAGAGCATCGACCGGGTCGTGCGCAGCACCGAGGGCGTGCGCACCGACGAGATGGCCAGCCGCCTCAAGAAGCGCAGGTCGGCCATGGACTGGATCACCGACCACGCCCGCGGGGAGGCGTGATGGGCGGGTGGCGGGTGGTGCCGGTGTCGGTCACCGGGCCGGAGCACCTGCGGCAGGGCACCGAGAACCAGGACGCGTTCGCCCACCTCCGGCTCGGCGACCTGACGGTGCTGGCGGTGGCCGACGGCGCCGGCTCGGCGGCGCGCTCGGCGACCGGCGCGCGCCTCGCGGTCGAGGCCGCCTGCGACGCCGCGTCCCTGCTGGACGGGCCGGACCCGGGCCGGTCCGGGCGGTCGGCGGGGGCGCGACGGTACGCGGGCCGGGTGCTCGGCCTCTTCGACCGCCGCCTCGACCGGCTGATCGACGAGACCGGTGGCGAGCGCGGCGACTACGCGACGACCCTGCTGGCCGTGGTGGCGCGGCCGCCCGCGTACGTCTTCCTCGCGGTCGGCGACAGCTTCCTGGTGGTCGAGCACCGCGGCGCCGGGCCGCACCTGCTCGTGCCACCCGACAACGGCGCCTCCCGCGGCAGCACGGTGTTCCTCACCTCGGCGGGACGCGACGCCGCGGTGCGCTGCGGCCTGATCGAGGACCCGGAGATCACCGGCCTGGCGCTGTGCAGCGACGGGGTGCTCGACGCGGTGCTCGCCGCCGGCCGCGACGCCGGCGGCGGCCCGTCCCTGCTGGCCCCGGCCGACTTCACCGCCTACCTGCACATGTTCGCCGACCGCGCGGCCCGCCCGGCGGCCCTGTCCGACCGGCTCCAGTCACCCGACTTCACCGCCAGCTCGGGCGACGACAAGACGATGGTGCTGGCGGTGCGGGCATGACCCTCTACATCGAACCCGGCCGCCCCATCACCCTCGGCCCGCTCGTCCCGCTCGGCGAGGGCGCTCAGGGCGTGGTGCTGGGCCTGCCCGACGAGCCGGGGGTCTGCTTCAAGTTCTTCCTCGACCCGTCCGAGGACCTGGACCGCCGGGTGAACGGCCTGCTCAAGCAGCGCCCCACCGAGTGGCCGGACGGTGGCGAGCAGGTCATCGCCTGGCCGAAGTGGCCGCTGCGCGACGAGACCGGCCGGATCCGCATGGTGGTCCTCCCCCGCTTCGACGGCGCCTCGCTCTACGCGCTGTTCGACGCCGACCAGCGCCTCGAGTTCCTCGACCGGCCCACCTGGGCCACCTGCCTGCAGGCGGCCATCCGGGTCTGCTCCGTCTACCGGCAGCTGCACCGGGTCAACGTGGTGATCGGCGACGTGAGCCCGAACAACCTCATCGTCGACCGGGCCGGCCGGATCGCGCTGATCGACTGCGACAGCGTGCAGTTCGTCGACGAGTGGTCCCGCGAGGTGTTCCCGTCCGACGTCGCCACCCGCGAGTACTGCTCGCCTGAGGCGCTGCGCAGCCCGCTGCGGCGCCTGGAACCGTCGCACGACCTCTTCGGCCTGGCGATCCTGCTCTGCCAGCTGCTGATGGACGGCGACCACCCGTTCGAGGGGCGCCCGGCGGCCGGGCCGGACCGCGGCGTCGAGGGCAACATCCGGCTCGGCAACAACGCCCTGTTCACCCCGGAGCGGCTGGTCCCGGTGGCCGGCCGGCTCGACACGCGGGTGCTGCCCGGCGTGGTCCGGCACCTCGCCTTCCGCGCGCTGGCGCAGGGGCACAGCGAGCCGGCGGTGCGGCCGAGCGCCGCCGAGTGGGAGCGTGCGCTGCGCGGCGTGCTCAACGACCTGCTCGGCTGCCCGCGCAACGCCAACCATTTCTATCCGTCCGGGCTCGGAGCGTGCCCGTGGTGCGCCCGCTACGACGCGGGCATAGCGGACCACTTCCCGGTGAGCAGGTGGCGGCCGTGACCCTGCTGGACGTCGCCGAGACCCACCCGGCCTGCACGGTCCTCGGCCCGGGCAGCCGCTACGTGGTGTGGGTGCAGGGCTGCGGCATCGGCTGCGCGGGCTGCGTGAGCCCGCAGTGGATCCCGGTCGACCACTCCCGGGCGCGCGACGTCGCCGGGCTCGCCGACGACATCGCCGGCCGGGCCGCCGACGGCCTCACGATCAGCGGTGGCGAGCCGTTCGCCCAGGCCGACGCGGTCGCGGCGCTGATCGCCGCGGTGCGCGAGCGGCGCGACCTGTCGGTGATGAGCTACACCGGCTACACCCTCGAGCACCTGCGGGCGCACGGGTCGCCCGGCCAGCACCGGCTGCTCGGCTCCCTCGATCTGCTGGTGGACGGCCCCTATCTGGCGCACCGGCAGGCGGCGCTGCGCTGGCGCGGCTCGGCCAACCAGCGCCTGCACTTCCTCACCGGCCGGCACGCCGGCCTGCGCGACGCCCCGGACCACAGCGCCGGCCTCCAGATCGAGGTGGCTGCCGACGAGACCGTGCGCTGGCTCGGCGTCCCGGCGGTCGCGGGGTTCCGGCAGTGGATCGAGGACCGCCTCGGCCTCGTTCCGTCCGACACCTTCCAGCGGGAGCAGAACCGATGAGCGGATCCCCGAAATACCACACGGTCTCCAGCGGCGAGATCCGCCGGCGACAGGCCGAGGAGGCCCGGCGGCGCCGCGAGGAGCAGCGCCGCGAGAAGGAGCGGCAGCGGCAGGCCGCCGCGCTGGAACGCGCCCGCGAGGCGGCGCTGGCCCGCGCCGACGAGGTCGCCCGGCGGGTGGCCGCGGTGCGGCAGGAGGCGAGCCGGGCCGGGCTGGCCGGCGACCACGTCGCGGAGAACCGGCTCGAGCGCGCCCGCGAGGAGATCCGCTCGGCCGCCGACCGGGCCGCGGTCGGCGCGGCGGCGACGGTCGCCGAACAGGTCGAGCGCTCCCTCGTGGACCTGCGCCAGCGCATCGACGCCCACCAGCGGGAACAGGCCCAGGCACGGGTCGAGGCGGTGGCGGCCCAGCTCGCCGAGCTGCCCGCCGGCGTCCGCGAGCGGTACGACCGCGGCGGCGCCGAGGAGTGCGACGAGCTGATCGCCACGGCCCGCCGCTACGCCGGCAAGGCGCCCGCGAAGTCGGACGTCCGCGTCGAGACGGCCGCGCAGGCCGTGCGCGAGCACCTCGACCGGGTCCTCGCCCGCCGCGCCGAGGACGTGGCCCGCACGACGGCGGCGCGGGAGGCGGCGGAGGAGGTCTACCACCGCTTCGCCGAGCTGCGCGCCGACGCCGAGCAGGCCCGGGTGCCGCTGCCCGACGAGGACGGCATCAACGCCCGGCTCCGGGACGTCGTCACGGCCGTCCAGCAGGGCGACGCCGCCCGGGTGCTGGGCGCGCTGCCCGAGCTGACCCGCCTGGTCGACCGGGCGGAGGCGGCGCTCGACGGGCACATCGACCGGGTGATCGAGCGGCGCGAGCTGCTCAACTCGATCATCAGCGCGCTGCCCGAGGCCGGGTTCACCGTCGACCGCGAGAGCTTCACCCAGCGCGAGGACGGCGCGATGGCGCTGCGCGCGGGCAGCGCGGACGGGCAGCAGTTCGCGGTGCTGCTGCGCGACGGCGCCGACAACGCCACCGAGGTGCTCTACACCACCGACACGATGCAGGAGGCGGCCGTCACCGGCGACGGCAAGGCCGGCGAGTGCGGCTCGCTGCTGTCGGTCATCGACCGGATCGGCGAGCAGACCCGGCGGCAGGGGTTCGAGCCGGGAACGGTGCGCTGGGACGACGATGACGACGACCAGCCGCCGCCCGCCCACTCGGTGCCCAACGCCCGCCCGGCCACCCCGCGGGGCACGACCCGATGAACAGCGAGACGCCCCGGGTGGCCGCCTGGCTGGTGCGGGCCTACCACGAGCTTCAGCGCGGGCGGCACCTGGTGGTGCACGGCCACGTCGACGAGCTGGTCCGGTGGGATCACGAGTACCTGCCGCTGGCCGAGGTGCTCGCCGAGTTCCTGGCCGGGGCCGGGTTCGAGATCGTGGGCCGGCACAGCCTGGTGGACGGGCTCACCTACCACGACGACAACGCCCGCGCGCTCGCCGAGCGGGCCGGCCGCACCGCGCCCTCCGGCCTACCCGCCCAGCAGGCCGCCGCGCAGGCCAACGGCGCGAGCACCCGGTCGGGCCGGCTGGCACAGGCCGAGGCCGGCACCCGCGACGCGCTCAACGCGGCCCCGCCGGCCCGGCCGCGCAACACCACCGAGGCGCTGATCGCCGTCCGGCGGCTGATGACCCAGCGCCGCACCCCGAGCGCGGTGATCGTCGACGCCGCGGACCTCGTGGTCGGCGACGAGGCCCAGCCGGACGAGCGGCGCCCGGTCAACATCGCCCACGTGCGCCGGATGCTCGGCGACGCGGTGCGCACCGACGTGCTCGCCGGCGGCCGGCCGCTGCGCAACACGCTGGTCTTCGTCTGCCGCGAGATCGGGTCCCTGCCGGAGTGGCTGCGGGAGAGCCCCGACGTCGCCACCGTGCTCGCCGAGCTGCCCAGCGCGCAGGAGCGCGAGGACCTGCTCCAGCGGCAGATCGGCGATTTCCACGGCGCGGCCGGCGCCGGGCCGGACTCGCTGCGGCAGGCGGTCACCACGCTGGTGAGCCTCACCGACGGCATGGGCGTCCGCGACATCCAGGCGCTCCAGGTCACTTCCCGGATCACCGAGATCGGGCCCAACTCGCCGCGCAAGCTCGTGGCGCGGCACCGGTTCGGCGTCCGCGACGACCCGTGGGAGCACCTCGACATGGAGCGGGTCCGCGACGCGGAGCGCGCCCTCAACGCGCGGGTGATGGGCCAGCCCACCGCCGTACGGGCCGTCTCCGACGCTCTGATCAACGCGCGGGTCGGCATCGACTTCGTGGCCGGCGACGCCGACGTGGGCAGCCGGCCCAAGGGCGTGTTCTTCTTCGTCGGCCCGACCGGCGTCGGCAAGACCGAGCTCGCCAAGGCCGTCGCCGAGCTGGTCTTCGAGGACGAGACCGCGCTGCGCCGCTTCGACATGAGCGAGTTCAGCCAGGAGCACACCAGCGAGCGGCTCACCGGCGCGCCGCCCGGCTTCATCGGCCACGAGCAGGGCGGCGTGCTCACCAACTGGATGCTGGAGCGCCCGTTCAGCGTCATCCTCTTCGACGAGATCGAGAAGGCGCACCCGAAGATCTTCGACAAGTTCCTCCAGATCATCGACGACGGCCGGCTCACCGACGGGCAGGGCCGCACCGCGTACTTCTCGCACTCGATCGTCATCTTCACGTCGAACGTCGGCGCCTCCACGCTCCAGCCGGCCCACCCCGGCGCCCCGCCCGGATACGAGTTCATCCGGCGCCACTTCACCGACGAGGTCGGCACGTTCTTCACCCAGGACCTGGGCCGCCCCGAGCTGCTCGGCCGGCTCGGCAGCGGGGTCGTGGTCTTCGACATCCTGCGCGAGCAGGTGATCCGCAGCATCGCCGGCAAGTTCCTGGAGCAGATCATCGTCTCCGCCCGGGCGCGCGGCTTCGAGCTGATCCTCGACCGCGAGGCAATCGACCGGGCCGTGGTCGAGCAGGTGATGGTGACCGGCGCCGACCTGGGCGCCCGGCCGATCCGCGACCCGCTGCTGGAGCAGTGGATCCGCGTACCGCTGAACCGCTGGATCATGGCGAACCAGCCGCCGCCGGGCACCCGGATCCTGATCCACCGCACCGCGTCGTCGCCGCCGTTCGGCGTGATGACCTATCCGGAGGACGGCGGTGAGGCCGGATGAGCACCGACGCCGCGCCCGCCTCGCTCGACGACCTGCTGGAGGAGGTCACCGCCTTCGAGACGCTCGAGGAGCTCACCCGCGAGCAGTTCGAGCGGTACGTCGAGGCCGAGTCCACCCTCGAGCAGGGTCTGCTCGCCGAGGCCACCCGGCTGCTGCTCGCCGTCGAGCACGACCGCTCGGTGCAGGTGCTGGCCATGGTCACCGAGCTCAACCAGACCCTGCGCCGCATCGCCGACCGGGAGGCCGGGCGCGACGGGCGCACGCCGGAGGACGCCGAGTACTACGGCTGGTGGCGCTCCGCCGCCGACGGGCTGCTGCTGATGGTCGAGGGCCAGCGGCACATGACGATCGCCGAGCAGCACCGCATCCTCGGCGACCTGGACACCGCGACCGAGCACATCCGCGAGGGCTACGAGAACTTCGACGAGCTGTCCGAGAGCGACCATCCGCAGGCCCCGGTCGGCGAGATCCGCAAGCGGATCGCGGTCTCCACCGCCCAGCTGTACGAGTCGATCGGCCACTCCCGCATCGGCAACTACCGCAGCGCGCACGACCTGCTCGACAGCGTCCGGGTCAACTTCGACGAGCTGCTCGCCGAGATCGCCGAGGTGGACACCGAGGGGCTGCCGGCGCTGCGCTCGGTGCTCGCCGAGCTGATCCGCGACCTCAACGGCACGCTGGTCGACATCACGGCGCTGCAGGGCGTGGTCGAGATGATGATGGCGGGGCACGCGGGCCGCTTCCGCGACATGATCGCGACGGGCACCGTGGCCCTGGAGTCGTACCAGATCTCGCTGAACGCGGCGAGCGCGTCGGCCGCCGGGCGGCACGTGCTCGCGCTGCGCCGCCTCGAGATGGGCACGATCTCGTTCTGGGTCAACTACGCCGAGGCCGAGATCGCCGTCGACGACGGCAAGTGGGACCGGGCCGGCGAGTTCGTGCGCAAGGCCCGGCGGCACCTCATGGAGATCAACCGGCTGGGCGTGCGCAACCAGGAGGTCGGCCTCACCGCCCAGCGCCCGGACATCTCCACCCTGGAGTTCATGCTCGCCGGCGTCGACCGGCGCGCCGAGCGGGAGCGCCGCCTCCGCGAGGACATCCACGAGCTGCGCGCGTCCCTGCATCGCGCCCAGCTCAGCAACATCAACGTCTACAACAGCGCCGAGGCGCGGCAAGGAGCAACCACCATGGGCGACTCATTCGTCTTCAACGCGCCGGTGCAGAGCAACGGGAACATGGGCGGCACCGGCAACCAGTCCACCGTCCACCAGGCCGCGCAGGACGCCGGGGGCACCGCCGAGCTGCGCCGGCTGGCGGACCAGCTGGCGCAGCTGCGCGCGGTGCTCGAGGCCGGTCCCCGCACGACGGTCGAGCAGGAGTCGATCGACCAGGTGCGCCAGGCCGAGGAGGCCGCGCGGGCGGGCGACGAGAGCACCGCCCGGGGCCACCTCGCCGGGGTCGGCCGCTGGGTGCTCGGCGTGGCCGAGCGGATCGGCGTGGAGCTGGCCACCACCGCGCTTCGGGCGAGCATCGGCGCCTGAGAAGGACGACACGACAAGGAGCCGACATGACCATCTGGACCTCGGGCAACAACAACCACGCCGACGACGCGGACGACGGCCTCGTCGACGACCCCATGCCGCCCGCCACGAACAACCGCCCGCCACGCCAGCCGGACCAGGGCACCCGCCCGGACCAGGGCACCCGGCCGGCCGCACCGGCCAACCCGTTCGCGATGTTCGACGACACCGTGGCGCCCCCGCGCCGCCCCCAGCCGGCCCCGGCGGACAACCCGCCGGCCGACCCCGCGCCGTCGCCGCTCGGCATCACCATGCCGGCCATGCCGATGGACCCCCCGGCGAGCCCGCCGCCGGCGAGCAACCGCACCATGACCGAGCCGGCGCCGCTGCCCATCCCGGGCGGCATGCGCCCCGGGCAGGTGCAGGACTCGACGGTGCGGATCGGCCTCTGGGGCTCGACCCGCTCCGGCAAGAGCACCTTCCTGGCCGCGCTGCCGATCGCCGCCATGCAGGGCGGCCACGGCTCGTGGGTGGTGGCGGGCACCGACGACCTCGCCGCCGACTACCTCAACCAGAGCGTCAACCGGCTGGTCGTGCAGCGCCGCTTCCCCCGCCCCAACCGGGTCATCGAGCCGATCAGCTGGACGTTCCACGGCACCCCGCCCCCGGCGGGCTGGGGCCAGAAGTGGCTCTCGAAGCGCCGCGGGGTGCCGGACTCGGTCGACTTCCGGCTGGAGCTGCACGACCCGCCGGGAGCGTTCTACGAGAGCGGCCGCATCAGCGACGAGGCGATCAACCACCTCGCCAACGCCAACGGCCTGATCTATCTGATGAACCCGGTGCTCAACCGTGGCGAGATGCAGCTCAACTTCGAGGCGTTCTTCAGCGCGCTCCAGCTGCTGACCACGCGCATGTCCGCCTCGGGCCAGATGGACCGCGGCAAGCTGCCGCACTACGTCGCGGTCTGCGTGACCAAGTTCGACGACGAGCACCTGTTCCGCCACGTCGTCGGCAACACCGACTTCGTCCGCCAGGACCCCGACGGCCAGCGCCTGCCGCGCGTCTCGCAGGACCGCTCGGCGGCGTACTTCTCCTGGGTGTGCGAGCGGCTGCTCGGCGGCAACACCGAGCTGGTGCGCTCGGCGCTGAGCACCCACTTCCACGAGGACCGGATCGCCTACTTCGCCACGTCCGCCATCGGCTTCCGGCTCAACAGCAACAACATCTTCGACTTCCGCGACTTCCGCAACACCGAGCAGATCGACGGCGACACCGGACTGCGCGGCATGCCCCGGCCGATCAACGTGCTCGAGCCGCTGATCTTCCTCGAGCGGCGCATCCGCGCCGCTCGGCGGTAGGGAACCCGGCATGCACCCCAGCACGGCGGCCGGCGACCCGGCCGCGGCGGCGGCCACCCCGGTGCGGGCCGGGTGGGCGCTGTTCGGCAAGCACGCCGGTCAGACGATGGACTACACGATCCTGGACGGCAGCGTCGGCCCGGTCATGGCCGAGCAGTACATCCGGCTGGGGCTGACCGCGCACGCGGACGACGAGGCCGTGGGCCGGCCCGAGGCGCTGCCGTGGCTGAGCTTCGTCGGCACCGCCGGCGACCCGGCCGCGGCGTGCTGCGTCATGCGGGTCGACTGGAGCGACCGGCGCGACGGCACCGGCCAGGTCGTCACGCCGACCCGGCTGCTCCTGATCCCGTGGGACGAGGCGGCGCGGACCCGCACGACCTTCACCGATCAGGCCCGCGCCATGCAGCTGATCTGGGAGGAGGTCAACGGCACGCCGCACCTGGCCGACCGCGAGGGCGTGGCGCTGCCACTGCAGCCCGACCACGCCGAGGTGTCCGGGGCCGCCCTCGACCAGGTCGGCCCGGAGTGGGCGGCCGGGGTGGCGGCCCTGCTGCTCGAGGGGCGGCAGGTGGTGATCGCGATCGACCGCGCCGCGGTGTCGCTGGGCCGGCGGCTGCGCTACCTGGACGCCGTGTTCGGGCTGCTGCCGTACGCGTACCGGGCCCGCCTCAGCGCCGCCACGTGGGCCAGTTACCGGGTCAAGCACACCATCCGGCTCTCCGTCGCCGAGCGCGGCGTGGCCGGGCAGATCGAGGTGTTGCCCGACCGGCAGCCGGCCGAGCCGCAGTCCCCCGAGGCGGGCGAGTACCTGCGGATCCTGCGCGCCCTGCTCGCCAAGGGCCTCACCTGGCGCCAGATCGTCGCGCACCTGGCCCAGCAGGGCGACCCGGCACGCTGCCGGGAGGCGTCGGACGCGGTCGACCTGCTGGCGGCCATGGACCTCTCCTCGTCGGTGTACCGCGAGATCGTCAACGGGTTCGGGTCGGCGGTGCGCGTCGCGCACGTGCTCGACACGTTCGGCTGGGAGGGTTTCGAGACGCCCGACCGGCAGCGGGTGGTCGCCGCCTTCCTGGCCGGCGCCGCGGCCGGCGGCGACGCCGAGGCGCAGACCGTGCTCGCCACGCACTGGTCCGCCGATCCGGTGATGGCCGAGGTGCACGCGCGGGTGCACGCCGACATCGGCGCCGGCCGGGTCGACCCGGTCCGGGTCTGGTTCGCCCTCGCCCAGCGCCACGGGCCCCGGTGGCCGCAGGCGATGTTGATCAGCGTGACCCGGATGGTCGTCGAGCATCCGACGCCCCTGACGGTGCAGGGCTGGCTGAGGCTCCTCGCGGACCCGCCGGCCGGCACCGACATCACCGACGCGGAGATCCACCGGCAGTTCATCGCCCGCTACGGAGCCGCGGCGACCCTGCTGAGCACCTATCCGTTCGACGCGGAGGGGATGGCCGCGCTCGACGGGCTCTGCGACCTCTGGCTCACCACGATGAAGAGCCAGCCGTCGTGGGTGAGCCCGGTGATCGCGGCGGTGAAGGGCCGGTCGCAGCACATCTCGGCGCCGCTCGTCGAGACCCTGCGCGACCACTGGCCGGGCGGGGTGCCCTACGTGCTCGACGTCGCCGTGGCCACCGGTCACTTCGAGACCGTGATCGTGCCGATGTTCCCGGCGCTCGCCGCGGCGATGGTGCAGTCGCCGGACCACGAGGCGAGCGTCCTCGCGACCCTGCACCGCCTGCTGGAGTCACGGGCGCCGCTCTCCCCGGCCTCGCAGGGCTTCGTCGACGCGCTGCTGCTGATCGGCGAGGGGCGGGCGCCCTACCTGCACCGGTCCGCTGGGCGGCCGCAGGAGGCCTATCTCGCCGCGCTCGGCAACATCCGCCTGCCCGTGGTGGAGCAGCGCCGGCGGGCCGTCATGGACAGCCTCCTCGCCGTCCTGACCACCGACGCCACGACGGCCGACGGCGTGCGCCGGATCGTGTCGGTGGTGAACGAGGCGGCGACGGACCTGCTCGACCGCGTGGAGCGATACGTGAACGAGTACTGCCTCACGCACCCGGACGAGATCGGCTCGCTCCATCTGGGCCCGCAGTGGCGCGCCCGCCTGGACAGCTCGATCCTGCGCTACAAGACGTTCGCCGATCATTGCCGCGGGTCCGCGCGGGGCGAGCAGATCGCCGACGACCTGCTCGTCCTTGTGCCGCATGTGCCCGCGCAGCGGCTGCTCGCCACCCTCCAGCAGTGGATCGTGCCCGACCGGGAGTACGACACGTTCCTGGTCCGCCGGATCCTCCTCGCGCACGCCGTGGAGGACGACCGGATCGAGGACTTCGCGCGCCACCTGATGGTCGCGATCGTGCAGGGCGTGTTCAGCGGCAGCGAGCCCTACGCGAACTGGGTCCGGGCGATGGCGGACGCCTCCCGCAGCGAACTGGACCACCTGAAGAAGACCGAGCGGCAAGTGGGCCGCCAGCGCCCCGATCAACGGGGCCGGTCGTGGAAGTTCCTCCGCTGGTAGGCCGGCAATCAAAGGAGCAACAATGACGCATCATCCGGTACGCCGGCTCGCCAGGGGCGTCGCGGTCGCGGGCCTCGCGGCGCTGGCCCTGGCCGTCCCGCTGTCCGCACCGGCGTCCGCCGACGACAGCCGCGAGGACATCTTCCGCCGGCTCCAGGCCGACCAGGTGCCCGCCGACTACGTGGTGCTGGTGGACACCTCGAGCTCGATGGCGACCAGCAACCTGTACGGCGGCGTCCGCGCGACGCTCGGCTCGTTCCTCGGCGGCCTCTCCCCCTCCGACCACGTCGCCCTGTTCACCTTCGACGAGGACGCCGTCCCCCGCTATATCGGCCCGGCCGGCAACACCTCGCGGATGCTCGCCGAGCTGCCCGCCACCGCGACCGGCAGCAGCACCGACATCGGCCGGGCGATCGAGCAGGCGGTCGGCGAGCTGGAACGCCCCGGCGCCGCGGCCGTGGCCTCGGTCGTGCTCATCACCGACGGCGCGCACTCGCCCGCCTCGTCCTCCGACTATCCACAGTCGACCGGCCCGGCCTGGAGCACGCTCAAGGCGCGGGCGGCCAAGCTCAAGGCAACATCGGTCAAGGGGTACGCGCTGCCGCTCAGCGGCGAGAGCGGCGCCTCCCTGCTCGGCTCGGTGGTCCGCGGCACGACGGTGCTCGACCCGTCCGCCGTCGCCCAGCTCGGCGCCTACCTCGACCGCAGCAAGACCGGCGCCCGCCTCGGCAAGGCCAAGGTCCTGCTCGCCGCCGACCAGGGCAAGGGCGTCACGGCGACCTGGGAGGCCCCGGCCACCGCCGACCTCACCGGCCGGGACGCGCCGGTGACCCTGACCTTGCGATCGGACACCACGCACACCCCGCTGACCGTGACCGGCCTGAGTGCCTCCATCGCCGACGGCCCCCAGGTCACCGGCGACCTGCCGGACCGCGTCGACCTGGCGCCCGGCGAGGCCCGCACGTTCCCGCTCGCCCTGCGCTGGGACCGCGACCCGCTGCCGATCCCCTTCCGCGACAGCGACACCTCGAACGGCCCGCTCGCGCTGATCGGCCAGGTCACCGCCCCCTGGGCCAAGGCGCTGTCCCCCGACATCGACCTGAGGACCCGCGCCACCGTGGCCGGCGACCCGCGAACGGTCACCGTCACGTCCACGGTCGGCACCTGGACGGCCCAGGCGATCGCCGCCGCGGCGGCCGCACTCGTGCTCATGCTCCTGGCTCTGATCCTCTACCTGCGCAAACGCGCCCCGCAGTCCGGCACCCTGGTGGCCGTCTCGCCGATGACCGGCCAGGAAGTGGCTCGCTTCCCGCTGCGCGGCCGCCTGACCCGCTTCGGCGGCCCGCCGCTGACCGGCGAGGGCACCGTGGTGGCCCGCAGGGTCCCCCGCCAGGACACCAACACCGACGGCGTCGAATACGAGATCACCTTCCGCCGCCTCGACCGCACCGACACCACCACCCTGCCATCCCGCGGCTCCGTCCTGCTGGGCGGCATGGCCTTCGAGCATCAGCCGCCGCCCGAGCCCATCCCCGCCCGCCGCTGACACCCGCTCACCGGATCGCCTGCCCGTTCCAAGCCCTCTCGCGCCCGAGTGGGCAGGCGCGTCAGGTGTCACCGACCTCCCGGCGAGAACAGGAGGCGGCGCGCGCGGCCGGCAAGGCACGCCGCCTCCAGCTCCGAGCCCCGAAGCGAGCAGAAGGCTCGCGGTGGGCCCTCGTCGAAGAAGCTCGATGTCGTGGCAGTGGTTCTCGCGGTGGTGGGCGTCGCCGTCGCGGTTCTCGCCCTGCTCAGAGACGTGACCGAGTGACGCCGCAGGCCTACAGCGCGTGGCAGCGGGCCGTCGCCCACCACCGCCCCACCCTGCCCGAAGGCACGGAGATCATCTCGAACTGGGTGGCAGTGCGGCGCACTGTCTGAGGACGCGATGGCCTCACCCGATGGGAGCGCTCCAAGGATCTTTTGAACCATGCGGGGACAGATCTCGTACTGACCGGCGTCGACAAGCAGCGCCCGGTCCGGATCTCGCACCACTCCTCGTAGGACGACGAAAGGTCGAGCATGAGTCGCACCCGCTACCGCGCCCCGGGACGAACGTGGCTGTCCCGCCGGAAGGTTCTCGCCCTCGCCGCGACCGGCGTGGGAGCCTCGGCGGTCTCGGTCGCGGGGCTGAGCCTGGCCGGTGAGAACGGCGACGCCGGCGACACCGGCGACGGTTCCCCGCTGGTCGTGTCGATCCGGGACGCGAAGAAGGGCACGATCGACGTCTTCTCCGGCGACAAGCTGAAGACGATCACCGACCGGAAGCTCGCCGCGAGCCTGATCAAAGCCGCCGGGAGGGCCTGACCATGTCCTCACACCGCGAGGCGCCCGAGATCAGCAAGGATCCGGTGGCCGACAGCTCCGACCTGTACGCCTTCGTCAGCCCGGACGATCCCGACACCGTCACGCTGATCGCCAACTACGTGCCGTTGCAGCTGCCGGCGAGCGGGCCCAACTTCTTCGAGTTCGGCGCCGACGTCGTGTACGAGATCCACATCGACGCGGACGGCGACGCCCGGCCCGACATCACGTACCAGTTCCGGTTCCGCACCGAGCTGCGCAACGACAAGACCTTCCTCTACAACACCGGCCCGATCGAGTCGCTGGACAGCGAGAACTGGAACCGCCGCCAGTTCTACTCGGTCACCAAGGTCGAGCGGGGCGGCAAGAGCACCGTGCTCGCGTCCAAGCTGCCGTGCCCGCCCTGCAACGTCGGCAAGATCTCGATCTCCGACTACGACGCGCTCGCCGCGGACGCCGTGCACAAGCTCAAGACCGGCGAGAAGGTCTTCGCCGGGCAGCGCGCCGACGCGTTCTTCGTCGACCTGGGCGCCATCTTCGACCTGGGCACGCTGCGCCCGTTCCAGGACAAGCACCTGGTCGGGCAGAACCTGTTCAACTACGCCGGCAAGGCGGTCAACGCCACCGACAAGACGAACGTGCACAGCATCGCCCTGCAGATCCCCGTGCACATGGTCCGCCGCGACGGCAAGAAGAAGGTCCGCGGCCGCGACGCCGGCGCCGTCATCGGCGTGTGGACCTCGGCGAGCCGCCGGCAGGTGCAGGTGCGCAACGGCGACGCGTCGGGTGACGTGGAGGTCGGCCCGCAGGTGCAGGTGTCCCGGCTGGGCAACCCACTGTTCAACGAGGTCATCGTGCCGATGGCCCAGAAGGACACGTGGAACAGCCTGCCGCCGAGCGAGGACAAGCGCTTCGCCGAGTTCGTGGCCACGCCGGAGCTGGGCGCGCTGCTGCCCGTGCTCTACCCGGGCCTGTTCGACAACCTGGCCGCCCTCAACAAGGCCGGCAAGCCGCGGGCGGACCTGCTGGCGATCCTGCTCACCGGCATCCCGGACGGGCTGATCGAGGGCTTCCAGAACAACACCGGCGAGCTCCAGGCCGACATGCTGCGCCTGAACACCGCGATCCCGCCGGCCAAGACGGAGAACAAGTTCGGCGTGCTCGGCGGCGACGTGGCCGGCTTCCCCAACGGCCGCCGCATCGCCGACGACGTGGTCTCCATCTCGCTGCGCGCGATCGCCGGGGCCACCGTGCCGCTGGTCGACCCGGACTTCGAGCCGGACGCCGCGGCCGGCCTCGTCGAGCAGGGCCTGAGCATCAAGAGGTCCAGCGCCAAGCCGCTCGCCAGGTTCCCGTACCTGGGCACGCCCTTCGACGGCTTCTCAGTGCCGTCATGAGCCACACCCTGGCACCCTCCAGCGAGGGCACCGTGATGCTCACCCTGGGCGCGGGCGTGGGCGCTCTCCTGATCCACACCGCTCCCGGGTGGCACGGCCGCGAGATCGAGGTGAGCCTCGAGGCGACCCCCGAGGCCCGGACGCACGCGGCGGTCCGCGCGCGTCACGTCGGCGGCGACATCCTGTATTGCGCGGTCATCGACGCCCTGCCCGAGGGCCGCTACGTCATCTGGCGCGACGCCTCGACCCCCATGACCCGGGTGCTGGTGCGGGGTGGCGAGGTCACCGAGTACGCGGTGCCGCGCCCGCCGGCAACGTAGGCGCCCGCGGGGCGCGCTGCTCGGGGACGCGGTCCTCGGGCAGCGCGCCTTCGCCGCGAGTTCCTGGTCCGCCGGTCATTAGGCTAGCCTTACTTGATCTTTGAGTGAGGAGCACGCGGTGTCGAGAACCGCTCAACCGGGCACCGCGATCCTGCGCAGGGCGGTCGCCCGCAACGGCAGGCGCCTCTGGACGGGCACCGCGCTGGCCGGTCTGTACCAGTTCTGCGCCGCCCTCGTGCCGGTCCTCATCGGCGTGATCGTCGACCGGGCGGTCTCCAGCGGCGACGTCACCGCGCTGCTGGCCTGGATCGCCGTGCTCGCCCTGGTCTACCTCGTGCTGACCGTCTCCTACCGGTTCGGCGCGCGG
Source organism: Paractinoplanes deccanensis (assembly GCF_016862115.1). Taxonomy (GTDB): domain Bacteria; phylum Actinomycetota; class Actinomycetes; order Mycobacteriales; family Micromonosporaceae; genus Actinoplanes; species Actinoplanes deccanensis. Next base: position 182,217 of record NZ_BOMI01000021.1, on the reverse strand, counting down.
CAGCTGATGCGGGCGATCGCCGAGGAGAGCCACCGGCTCCGGGTCGAGGTCGCCGCCAAGATCCTGCACCCGCGCGGGCTGCGCACCGACCAGCGCTCCGGCGACCTGCTGACGATCTCCACCACGGACGCCGAGTACACGTCGTACTTCCTCGATCACATCCCGCGGATCAGCAGCGCCCTGATCGCCGCCTCGGTCAGCGCCGTCACCCTGCTGCTGATCTCGCTGCCGCTCGGGCTGATCGTGCTGATCGCGACGCCGATCGTGCTGGCCACGCTCAACCTCACCGCCCCGCTCATCGCGCGGCGCGTCGCCGACCAGCAGAGCCAGGCGGGCAAGGCCACGTCGCTCGCCACGGACCTGGTCACCGGCCTGCGCCCGCTGCGCGGCATCGAGGCACAGGACGCCGCCGCCGAGCGCTACCGGGTGGTCAGCCGCCGGTCGCTGGCCGCCACGCTGCGCGCCGCGCGCACCCAGAACGCCTACCAGGGCGCCTCCTCGATGCTGAGCATGCTGCTGGCCGGCGGCATCGCGATCACGGCCGGCTGGTTCGCGCTGACCGGCCGGATCACGATCGGCGAGTTCATCACGGTGATCGGCTCCGCGCAGTTCCTGATCGAGCCGTTCGGCGTGCTCGCCGTCGTGCCGAGCTGGGTCGCCGCGGCACGCGCCTCCGCCGGCCGGGTCGCCTCGGTCGTCCAGGCGGGGCTGGTCCTCCCCGAGGGCGACAAGACTCTTTCCGGTACGCAGGCAGCACTGCGCCTCGAGGGGGTCGCGCACGGTCCGCTCGCCGGGCTCGACCTGCACGTGCGGCCGGGCGAGCTCGTCGGGGTGGTCGCCCACCGGCCCGCCGACGCGGAGGCGCTCGTGCGCCTGCTGGCGGTGCCGGAGGCGTACGAGGGGACCATCACGCTCGGCGGGGAGCGGCTGGAGACCGTCGAGCGGGACGAGGCACGCCGCCTGCTGCACGTCGAGCCGCACCAGACGGATCTGTTCACCGGCACGCTGGCCGCCAACATCGCCCTGCGCGGCGAGGACGGCGACCCGCTCACCGAGGCCCTGCACGCCGCCGCCGTCGACTTCCACGAGGACGGCCTCGACGCCGAGATCACCGAGCGCGGCACGAACCTCTCCGGCGGCCAGCGGCAGCGCCTGGCCCTGGCCCGCGCGCTGCTGGCCCGGCCGCCGCTGCTGGTCCTGCACCACCCGACGACCGCCGTCGACGCCGTGACCGAGCAAAGCATCGCCGACGGCATCCGGGCGATGCGGCACGGCCCGGGCTCCGGGTACGGCACGGTCGTGATCACCAGCAGCCCGGCCCTGCTCGCCGCCGCCGACCGGGTGGTTGTCATCGGCGACGGCGCGGTCACCGCCGAGGGGCGGCACGCCGAGCTCAGCGTCCACGACGAGACCTACCGGCAGGCGGTGCTGCGATGACCAGCACGATCCTGCCCGTGGCCACGCCGCGCGAGAGCCGGGCCTGGCTGGGCGCCGAGCTGTGGGGCCGCCGGGCCGAGACCGCGCTCGCCCTGCTCGCCGGCGTCCTCGCGGCGGCCGCCTCGATCGCTCCCGCGTACGCCCTCGGCCTGCTCGTCGACCGCATCCGCGCGGGCGGCGACGCCGGCGCGGTCGTCCCGGTCGCCGTGGTCATCGTGGCCGCCGCCGTGGTGGGCGGCGTGGCGACCGGCGTCGCGGGCTTCCTGCTCGGCCGGCTGGGCTCGCGGATGCTCGCCGACCTGCGCGAGGACACCGTCGCCACGGCGCTGCGGCTGCCCGCCACGACGCTCGACCGCTCCGGCCGCGGCGATCTGCTGTCGCGGGTCAGCGCGGACATCGCCGCGATCGACCGGGCCGTCAAGGAGGTCCTGCCCGGCATGATCTCGGCGCTGCTGCTCGGCGTGCTGAGCCTGATCGCCATGGCCGGCATCGACTGGCGCCTCGGCCTGGCCGGCGCGGTCGCCGTCCCGTTCTACGTGCTCGGGCTGCGCTGGTACCTCCCCCGCGCCGCGCCGTCCTACGCCGCCGAGCGGGTCGCCATCGCCGAGCGCTCCCAGCTCTTCGTCGAGGGCATGCAGGGCCTGCCCACCGTGCACGCCTACCGCCTCGAGGACCGGCACCTCGCCGGCATCGAGGGCGCCTCCGGCCGGGCCCGCGACATCTCGGTCGGCGTGTTCGTCTTCTACACCCGCTTCGTCGGGCGCATCAACCGCGCCGAGCTGATCGGGCTGGGCGCGGTGCTGGTGGCGGGCTTCCTGCTCGTACGGGGAAGCTTCGTCACGGTCGGCGAGGTGTCCGCGGCCGCGCTGCTGTTCCACCGCCTCTTCGGCCCGATCACGCTGCTGATGGCCACGTTCGACCGGGCCCAGGACGCGGGCGCGAGCCTCGCCCGGCTGGTCGGCGTGCTCGGCATGCCGACCGAGCGCCGCACGGTGACCGAGCCGCCGGCCGGCTGGGACCTCGCGCTCGACGACGTGACCTTCGGCTACGACGGCGCCTCCCCGGTCCTGAGCGGTGTCTGTCTGCGGATCGCGGCGGGCGAGCGCGTCGCCCTGGTCGGCTCGACCGGCGCCGGCAAGACCACCGCCGCGTCGCTCGCCGCCGGCATCCTGCGCCCCGACGAGGGACAGGCCACGGTCGGTGGCGTTCCCGTCGGCCGGCTGCCCGCGCAGACCATCGCCATCGTGAGCCAGGAGACCCACGTCTTCGCCGGCCCGCTCGCCGAGGACCTGCGCCTGGCCCGCCCCGGCGCGTCGGACGACGAGGTGGCCGCGGCGCTGGACCGGGTCGGCGCGCTGGCCTGGGCGCGGGATCTGCCCGACGGCCTGGACACGGTGGTCGGCGACGGCGGCCACCAGCTGACGGCCGCGCAGGCGCAGCAGCTGGCGCTGGCCCGGGTGGTGCTCCAGGACCCGCCGGTCGTGGTGCTGGACGAGGCGACCGCCGAGGCGGGCAGCGAGGGCGCCCGCGACCTGGAGCAGGCGGCGGCCGCCGCCCTGGAGGGCCGCACCGCGCTGCTGGTCGCCCACCGCCTCACCCAGGCGGCCTCCGCCGACCGCGTCGTCGTGATGGAACACGGCAAGATCGTCGAGGACGGCCCGCACGCCGAGCTGGTCGCCGCGGGCGGCCGCTACGCGCAACTGTGGGCGGCCTGGTCGGCGCGCGCCACAGGAGCCTGACCCGCCAACGTTCGTCCAGCAGACGCACAGCGGACCCATAGGCTTCCGCACTACACCGGGAGGCGAATGCGGCTTTCCGCCGCCGGACGAGGGAGACTCCGGTGACCGTTCCCGAGCACCACGCGCACGCGCCGCACCAGACCGGATGGGCCCCGTCCGGCGGCTGGCAGCAGTACCCGCAGTACTACCAGTATCCGCAGCCGTCACCGCCACGGCGGCGGGCGGCGCCACCGCCGCCCAGGTGGCCGCGGTCGCCGCCAAGGTCGATCCGGCGCTGGTCGACATCACCACGGTGCTGGGCGCCCAGAACGCCGAGGCCGCCGTCGTCGGCTACGACCGCGGCGCGGACATCGCCGTGCTCAAGCTCTCCGGCGCCACCGGCCTCGCCACGGCGACCCTCGCCACCGGCACGACCGTCAAGACCGGCGACCCGGTCGTCGCCATCGGCAACGCGGGCGGCACCGGCGGCACCCCCAGCGCGGTCGGCGGCGCCGTCACCGGTGCCGGCAGGTCCATCACCGCCTCGGACGAGTCCAGCGGCTCCGCCGAGCAGCTCACCGGCCTCATCGAGGTGAACGCCGACATCGAGGCCGGCGATTCGGGCGGCCCGCTGCTGACCACCTCCGGCCAGGTGATCGGCGTCGACACCGCCGCGTCCGCCGGCTTCCAGTACCAGGCGTCCGGCGGCGACGGCTACGCCATCCCGATCGCCACCGCCACCACGCTCGCCGACCGGATCCGCGCCGGCCGGTCGTCCTCCACGGTGCACCTCGGCGCCACGGCCTACCTCGGCATCGAGACGACCGACAGCAGCCGGTACGCGGCCACGACCGGCCCCGCGGTCCTCGGCGTGGTCTCCGGCTCCCCGGCCGCGTCCGCCGGCCTGGCCCGCGGCGACGTCATCACCTCGGTGGCCGGCTCCACGGTCGGCTCCGCCACCGCCCTGACCGGCCTGCTCGACCGATACCACCCCGGCGACAAGGTCAAGGTGACCTGGGCCGACGTCGCCGGCCAGGCGCACACCGCGACCGTCACCCTCGCCACCGGCCCGGTCGGCTGACCCGCGCGCCGGGCCGACCGGGCCCGGCCGGCTGACCCCGGCCCGGCCGGCTCATTTCGGCCGCCGGCTCAGCCGGGGCGGCCCTCGCGCAGCTCGCGCACCAGCGCGGAGACCACCGCCTTGAGGCTCCCGTCGTTGGCCGCGGCCACGCGCAGCTGCCGCTGGTAGCTCGCCCCGCGGCCGGCGAGGTCCCGCAGCCGGTCCAGCTCCGCCGAGCAGCCGAGCGCCTCGGCGATCGGGGCGAGCGACGGCACGAGCTCGTCGAGGTCCTCGCCGACGAGCCGCTCGTCCCCGGCCGCGTTCTGGATGATGATGGCGTCCATGCCGTAGCGGGCCGTGCGCCACTTGTTCTCCCGCACGAACCAGGGCTGCATCTTCGGCACCTCGCGCCCCGCGTCCAGCTCCCGCGAGAAATGCTCGACCAGGCACTGGGTCAGGGCCGCGACCGCGCCGATCTCCCACACGGTGGAGAGCCCGTCGAACGTCCGCACCTCGATCGTGCCCCGCTGCGGCGACGGCCGGATGTCCCAGCGCAGCTCGGTCAGCTCCTCGATCACGCCGGTGTGGCGCAGATCGGCCACCAGCCCCTCGTACTCGGACCACTGGGTGAACTGCGGTGGCAGCCCGGCCGTCGGCAGCTGCTGGAACATCAGCGCCCGGTTGGAGGCGTACCCCGTGTTCTCGCCCGCCCAGAACGGGCTCGACGCGCTGAGCGCCTGGAAGTGCGGCAGGTAGGTGAGCAGTCCGTCGATGATCGGCAGCACCTTGCGCCGGTCCTCCACGCCGACGTGCACGTGCACGCCCCAGATCATCATCTGCCGTCCCCACCAGCGGGTGCGGTCGATCAGGGTGGCGTACCGCGGCTTGTCCGGCGTCACCTGCTGCTGGAACCACTGGCTGAACGGGTGGGTGCCCGACGACATGAGCGCGACGCCCATCGGCTCGGCCAGGTCGCTCACCCGCTCGGCGAGCCGGGTCAGGTCCGCGACCGCGTCGCTCACCCGCTCGTACGGCGCGCTGACGATCTCGACGGTGTTGGTGAGCAACTCGCTGGTCACGTGCGGGAAGCCGGGCGCGGTGCCGACCTTCGCCAGCAGCTCCGGCGCGGCGGCGGCGAGCTCACCGCTGCGCCGGTCGACGCATGCGATCTCCCACTCGATCCCCAGACGCGACCTGTCCGATCGGGCGAAGTCGACTCCCATGGCCCCACTCTACGAAGCCGCGGGTGTGGTTGCCCCGGTATGCGCGCGCGGCGTAGACATAGACGGTGATGCGTCGTCTGCTGAGCCTCGCCGTCGCCGTGCTGGCCGTCGTGGCGCCGTCCGGCGCCGCCGTGGCCTCCGCCGCCCCACCAGTGAGCGGCCTGCTCCCGTTCCCCAGCGACCGGTTCACGGTCGCCGACCCGGGCAGCCCGACCGGCCGCCGCGTGCACTTCGCCCCGGACGCGCTGCCCGCCAACATCGCCGGCAAGCACATCGACCCGGCCGAGTGGAACCGCCAGGACGGCTTCAGCCCCGGCACGCCGATCCTCGCCGACGTGCCCGGCCTCGACCCCGCGGCGAGCGGCATCGCGCCGGTCACCGACATCGGCCGCTCGCTCGCCCCCGACGCGCCGATCCTTTTGATCAACACGCGTACGGGGCAGCGCACGCCGCACTGGGCCGAGCTCGACGCGCACGCGGCCGACCGGCCGCTGCTCATCATCCGCCCGGCCGTGGCCTTGCGCGAGGCCACGCGATACACGGTCGTGCTGCGCCACCTGCGCGACCGTACCGGAGCCCCGATCCGCGCCCCGCGACCGTGGACCTTCACCGTCGCCAGCGCGCAGAGTCTCACCGGCCGGGTCCTGCACCTGCGCGACGACGCGTTCGCCGCCCTCGGCCGCCGGTCGCCCGCGTTCACCGTCAGCCAGGTCACCGACTATCCCGCCGAGCAGGACCCGCGCATCGCCCGCCAGGTGCGCGGCACCGTCGCCGTGCCCCGATACCTCACCGGCGACGGCGGCCCCGGCTCCCGCCTGCGCCCCACCGCCGACGGCACGCTCGACGCCGACTTCGTCTGCAATCTCCCCCGCTCCGCGACGGCCGCCCGGCCCGCACACCTGTCGCTCTACGGGCACGGCCTGCTCGGCGCGCCCACCGAGGTCAACGCCGGCAACGTGAAGCAGATGAGCCAGACGTACGGCTTCATGTTCTGCGCCACCAGCTGGATCGGCATGGCCAACGCCGACATCCCGTACGTGACCCAGGTGTGGAACGACCTGAGCGCCTTCCCGGCCGTCCCCGACCGCCTCCAGCAGAGCTTGCTCAACTTCCTCTTCCTCGGCCGCGCCATGATCGCCGCCGGCGGCTTCGCCGGGCACCCCGCCTTCCAGGACGCCCAGGGCCGCAGCCTGCTCGACCGCGCCGGCGGCCTGCACTACGACGGCAACAGCCAGGGCGGCATCAACGGCGGCGCGCTCACCGCCATCGCCCAGGACTGGACCCGCTCCGTGCTCGGCGTGCCCGCCATGAACTACAGCACCCTGCTGCAGCGCAGTGTGGACTTCACCCCGTTCCAGCAGCTCCTCGACCGCTCCTACCCCGGCAAGGCCGACCAGCAGCTCATCTTCGCGCTCATCCAGATGCTCTGGGACCGCGCCGAGGCCAACGGCTACGCCCAGCACCTGACCGCGAACCCGCTGCCCCGCACCCCCGCCCACCAGGTCCTGATGCACGTGGCCTTCGGCGACCACCAGGTCTCCCCCGCCGCCGCCCAGGTGCAGGCGCGAACGATCGGCGCCCGCATCCACCGCCCCGCCCTGGCCCCCGGCTGGTCCGACGAGACCATCCCGTTCTGGGGCATCAAGCCGCTGCCGGACCACCCCTACCGAGGCTCGGCCCTCGTGGTCTGGAACAGCGGCCGGGCCACCGCACCCCCACCCACGAACCTCGCCCCGATCGGCCCCCAGTACGGCGAGGACCCGCACGAGTTCCCCAGAGCCCAGCCGTCGGCCCAACTCCAGAAGGCCACCTTCCTGCTGACCGGCAAGGTCATCGACGTCTGCGAGGGCGGCCCCTGCCTCTGACGGCGCTCGCGGGCAAGCCTCGGCGAGGCGCGCGCCGGCGACGTACCTCTGGCCAGGCGATCACCGGCCTCGCTCAAGGCGGGCGGGTGAAGCCTGTCGTCCGTATGCCCGGTCCAGCGCGGCGCCGACGCTTAGCAGCGCTCGGCGGCCGGCGCATCTGCCTTTCGGCCGAGGGCGGCGTTCGGCCGGAAGGCATAGATCCTCGCGGATTCGTGCCAACGGGGGCCGACCTCACAGGTTTCTCACAACTGTCCGTTTTGGATGGTCGCGCAGCGGCCGCACGATCCGTGGCCGCACGACCGGAAGGACCTCATGACCGATCCGCTGAAGCACCGCCGCCGGCGCTCGCGCCTGATGACGTACGGGGCCGTGGCCGCGACGCTGGCGCTGACCGCCACCGGTGTGGGTGTGGCGCAGGCCGCGGCCACGCCGCCCGCGCTGTCGTTCGTCGCCGCCACCGGGCATGTGACCGCCGAGCGGTACGACTACGACGGCGAGATCTACCTCTCGTTCGACCTGGGGCTGCACGTGATCGCCGGCAAGGATCCGCTGGAGATCTGGGCCCGCCGCACCGGCTACGACAAGCCGATCGTGGCCGAGCGGACCGTGGTGCAGAACGGCAAGAAGAAGAAGGTGGCGCTCCCGGCCGGGATGGTCACCGACTTCACCGGCCTCAAGGACTTCACCACGATCACCATCACGGACCGGGCCGGCGCCGTGGTCACCGAGTACAAGACCCCGTTCTGCGGCAACACCTGGTCGTCGGCGCGGACCCGGCCGGACGCCCCGGCCACCAACCCGTACCCGACCAGCTGCGGCGGCTACAACCCGTTCACGCTCGGCGCGGTCTGGGGCGTGCAGGCCGGCTGGGACGCCGCGGTGCTCGACCAGCCGCAGAACGGGTCCTTCGACCTGCCGAACGGCGAGTACACGGCCACCGCGACCGTGAACCCGGTCTACCGGGAGCTGCTCGGCATCCCGCAGGACCAGGCCAGCGCCAAGGTCGACGTCACCGTGGTGGACGCCGAGATCGACAGGGCGGGCCTGGCCCGGGTGAAGGCCGCGGACGCCGGCCCCGTCGAGAAGGCCGACGAGCACTCGATACACACCGCCGAGGGGGACGCGAAACGGCAGGTCTCCTCGTACGTGCCGGAGCTGCGCGCGCCGGCGAGGCGGCCCACCCCGCTCAAGGCCACCCCGACCGGCGGCCCGCGGCCGGACCTGCGCTCGCTGCCGGCGTGGGAGATCGCGCTGTCCGAGGAGGACGGCAAGACGTACGTCAACTTCGGCGCGACCGTGTGGAACGCCGGCACCTCGCCGCTGCTCGTCGACGGCTTCCGCCGCACCGGCACCGAGCTGATGGACGCCTACCAGTACTTCTTCGACGCCAAGGGCAACCAGGTCGGCAGCCGTCCCGCCGGCACCATGGAGTGGGACGCGCGCGAGGGCCACAAGCACTGGCACTTCACCGACTTCGCCCAGTACAACCTGCTCGACTCCACCCAGAAGCTCGCGGTGCGCAGCGGCAAGGAGGCGTTCTGCCTGGCCAACACGGACGCCGTCGACTTCACCATCGCGGGGGCGAAGTGGCGCCCGGAGAACACCGACCTGTCCACCTCGTGCGGCGCCGACACCGTCGTGGCGGTGCGTGAGGTGCTCGACATCGGCAACGGCGACACATACAGCCAGTACCGTCCGGGCCAGTCGTTCGAGATTACCGACCTGCCGAACGGCACGTACTACATCCAGGTGCTCGCCAACCCGGAGAAGAAGCTCGCCGAGCTGGACACGACGAACAACTCGGCGCTGCGCCAGATCATCCTCGGCGGCACGCCCGAGAAGCGGACCCTGACCGTCCCGCCGGTGCACGGCATCGCCGGCTGACGATCGCGAGACGCGCCCCGGTTCCCGGTTCGGGGGCCGGGGCGTTTCGTCATCCCCGCTTGGCGGGCAGGCCGGCGAGGAGGGCGTCGAGCGCGTCCGTGCCGGCCCAGCCGTTGAGGGCGACAGCGCCGGAGGCGTCCACGGTCACCTCGAGGCGGTCACGGACCGTGGGCACGGCCTCGATGCGGTCGGTGAGCGCGACGAGCCGCTGGTTGGTCGAGCCCACCCAGGGACGGTCGTGGTCGAGCAGGTCGCGCCGGAACGGCCCGGCGGCGAGCAGGTCGGTGGCGGCGAGCAGGGCGGCGACGTCGTCGCGGCCCTGCCCGGCGAGGTGGAGCAGGTCCTCGTGGTCGTAGCCGGTGAAGGTCATCACCGTGCGGCCGGCGTCGCGCACCGCGGCGGCGACCGCGGCCAGGCCGGCGGCCTGCTCGAACGGCTCGCCGCCGAGCAGGGTCAGCCCGTCCGTGCCCGCGGCCAGCACCCGGGCGGCCAGCTCGGCGGGCGGGGCCGGCGTGCCGCCGCGGGTGGTGAACAGGTGCGGGTTGAAGCAGCCGGGGCAGCGGATGGTGCATCCCTGGACCCAGACGGCCGTACGCTCCCCGGGCCCCTCGGCGGTGGTCCGCTCGACGAACCGGGCCACCCGCACGGGCGGCGGCTCAGACATCGACGATGCGGCCGTACGGGTTCTGCTCGCCGGCGGTGGGCGGCCGCGGCGGCGTCCAGGTGAGCCGGTCGCGCACGGCGACGAACTCGTGCGGGGCGAGCCCGGCCGCGGCGGCGAAGTCGTTCACGTCCGCGAAGCCACCGCGTGTGCGGCGCACCGCCACCACGTGGGCGGCCCGGTCCGGCCCGAAGCCGGGCAGCGTCGCGAGCTGCTGCTCCGTGGCGGTGTTGACGTCGAGCGGAGCCGCGTAGAACTGCTGCTGCGGCGGCACCAGCGGCTGCACCTGAGGCGGCAGCGGGACCGCCGGCGGCGCGAAGGAAGGTGGCGGCGGCGGAGAAGGCTGCTGGGCGTACCACGGCTTGTAGGTCGCCCGCCAGCGCAGCCAGGACACGTTGATGACCAGCGCGTGCACCACACTGGCGGCCCACGCGGCGATCAGCACCGCGTACGCCACGTTCTGCAGCGCCGAGTCCTTCTCCGCCTCGCCACCGATGGCGAAGAAGGCGAACGCGACGACGCTGTAGACGATGCCCGGGATCCACCACGACGCCCGGCGGGCGCGCAGGCCGACGTACAGGAAACCGGCCCCTGCCAGGCAGCCGAAGCTCAGGATCGGGGCGAGCACCCAGGCGCTGTGGCCCAGCCGCCACGACAGCCGGGCGGGTCCCGGGCTAGGCGGGATCGACGTCACGGTTCACCTGCTGTTCCCGCGCGGGCTCGCGCGTGTAGTCGGCGGTGTAGGCGCTCGCCCGCACCTGAGCGCCGATGAGTTGTTCGAGGACGGCGATGTAGTCGAGGCAGCGGTCGCCGAGGATGTCCAGCGTCTCCGCTGTCACCTGGCCGTCGCCGGTCACCGTGACGACGATGCGCGGATGGCCCGTCATGCCCGTTCCACCTCGAAGACCAGGCGCACACCGGCGTCCGCCGTCACCGACTCGGACTGCAGCCGCAGCCCCGCGGCCGGTGCCTGGGCCCGCAGGCGTTCGAGGACCGCGTGCTGCACGCGCCGGCCGTAGGCGCCGTCGACGGCGGTCACCAGGTCGATCGCGGCCCGCTCGTCGACGCCGGCCACGTGCGCCGCCCAGATGCCGTCGGCGCCGCGGCTGAACGTCGCGGTGGACCCGTCCCAGCTCGCCACGACCGTGCCGGCGCCGTCGGTGACCGCGGCCCCCAGGTCACGCAGCGCCCCGGCGAGCAGCGTCACGTCCCGCATCCGGGTCTGCACCCGCACCGACCGGCCGTCCGCCCGCCGTTCGGCCACCGCCTGCGCCGCGGCGGCGCCGGCCAGCGCCAACGGCACCAATATCAAAGACACGCTCACATGGGCTCCCCGTTGTGTGTTCGACCGAAGTCCCAGTCCTCGGTGGCCGTCGCCGACACCGCCCGGTTGCGTGCCCAGCCGCGCAGGGCCTCGATGCGCTCGGCCTGGGTGACGCTGAGCGGGACCATGCTCATCACCGCCCGGACGAGGTCGTCGCGGTGCAGCGGCCGGCGCTCCGAGAACGCCTCGAACAGGCCGGACGTGATCGCCTGCTCGATCTCCGCGCCGGAGTGCCCCTCGGTGAGGCCGGCGAGCTCGGCCAGCAGCTCGGCGGTGACCAGCAGGCCGCCCGCGGCGCGCCGGTGACGCAGCGCCCGGGTCAGGTGCACCCGCCAGACGGCGATCCGCTCGGCGCGGCTGGGCAGGTCCACGAAGAAGGTCTCGTCGAAGCGGCCCTTGCGCAGCAGCTCCGGGGGCAGACCGTCGAAGTCGTTGGCGGTCGCGATCACGAACACCGGGTGCCGTTTCTCCTGCATCCAGGTGAGGAACGTGCCGAACACCCGCGCGCCGGTGCCCGAGTCGCCGCCCGTACCGCCCGCGAAGCCTTTCTCGATCTCGTCGACCCACAGCACGCACGGGGCGACCGCCTCGGCCGTGCGCAGCGCGGTGCGCATGTTGTGCTCGCTCGACCCGACCAGGCCCGCGAAGACCCGCCCGATGTCGAAGCGCAGCAGCGGAAGGTTCCACGCCGTGGCCATCGCCTTGGCCGTCAGCGACTTGCCGCATCCGGGCACGCCGGTGACCAGCACCCCGCGCGGCGCCGGCAGGCCGTAGTCGGCGGCCTCGGCGAGCCACGAGCCGTTGCGCTTGACCAGCCAGCCCTTGAGGTTCTCCAGGCCGCCGACGTCGTCGAGCACCGTGCCGGTGGAGACGAACTCGAGGACGCCGGACTTGCGGACGGTCTGCCTTTTCTCGTCGTGGACGATGCTCAGGTCGTCCATGTCCAGCACGGGATCGTTGACCATGGCCCGGGCGTACGCGTTCTCCGCCTCCTGCATGGTCAGGCCCGCGGCCGCGGTCACGAACCGCTGCCGTCCCGCCTCGTCGAGCGCAACCCGCAGCCGGCCCGTGGCGGCGTTCGACTGGATCATGGCGTCCAGCAGCCGGCGCAGCTCGGCCTCGCCCGGCAGCGGGAAGTCGACGATCGTGACGTCCTTGGCCAGCTCGGCCGGCAGGTGCAGCACCGGCGAGATCAGCACCAGGCATCGAGGGCTTCTGCCCGTACGGAAGGAGTGCGCGACGTCGCGCAGCAGCCGGACGACGTCCATGTTCTGCGGGTACTGCCCGTCCTGGTGCAGCGGATGCAGGTCGCGGAAGACGAAGATGCCCGGCTCGTCGATGCGCTGCACGGCCCTCAGCGCGTCGGCAGCCCGCTCGGCCCCCGCGCGCAACTGCCCGTCGGGCTGCACGAGCCCACCCGTGACCGACCACGACCAGACGGGCCGCGGCACCCGGACCAGCTCGGCGTCCCCCGCGACCGCCGCGACCTGGTGAAGAGCCCGCCGCTCCTCGAACGTCTCGATGTACAGCACCGGGAAGCGGGCCTTGAGCAGCTGCGAGAACGTGTCCGCGAAGGACCTACCCACCCGGCGTCTCCCCGCTTCCCCGCCCGACTACGGCAAGATCATCTCTGGAGATCGCCCGCCGGGAAAGCCGCCGGCCCACGTCCGAACCGGACGGCCGCGCCGCGATGGCCGAAAGGATGATCTTGCGCGGCCTACGGCTCGGCGGTCATGGCGATCCGCCAGGTGGCGGCGAAGGCGGCGCCCTCGGTGCGGAACGTCCACTCGTCCGGGCGGCCGGTCGGCTGCGCCCGCTGGACCGGCGCGGTCGCGGACGTCTCGGCGACCCGGTCGAGGTCGGCGCCGTCCGCCTGGCCGCGCGGGCCCAGGAACCGTTCGCCGCTGTGCACGTACAGCGCGACCGGGCCCGGGCCGAGGACGGCCTGCACGTAGTACTGCTTGCGGAACACCACGTTGTCGGAGAAGCCGATGCCGTACGCGTCGCGCTCCCCGACGTAGATGTCGACGCGGAAGACCGGGTCGCACGCCGTGGTCAGGCGCGCGTCCAGCCACCCCTCCCAGACCAGCCGGTCCGGGCCCGCCCACCCGTTCGTCCGGTCGCCGCACTCCGCGAGCGGCCGGCGCAGCTCGGTCTCCAGGTCGGGCAGCGGATCGTCCAGCGTCCGCTCGTGGAACGGCCCGTAGCAGTTCTCGGCCGCGGCGCTCTGGTGGAACAGCTCGAAGTCCACGTACCGCGGCTTGATCGACACCCCGAGATAGAACTCGCTGCGGCCGAAGTGGTCGCCGCCCTCGCGCACGTCCGCGTCATCCAGCCAGAGGCACACCCGATGGGTGCCGTGGAAGAAGCGCATGGCGATCTCGTACGCCTCGCGCGCGGTCACCAGCGAGTCGTGCCCGCCGTGGCACTTGTGCACGAAGGTCCGCGGCGAACCCGGCAGCTGGGCCGACGCGTGCTTGACCAGGCCGTCGCTGCGGTTGTGCACGAGGGCGCCCTCGTCGAACAGGCTCGCCACGCGATTGGCCAGGGTCGCCGCCCGTACGCCGTACCCGCGGTGATCCGTGCCGACGACGGTGAGGATCCGGCGCGGGTCGAACCACGAGGCGACGTCGAGGAACGCCGTGCCGCGCGGGTCGAACGACGCCAGCTCGTCGGAGGCCTCGCGTACGCCGGGGATGAGCTCGCCCAGCCACCGGGGCAGCGCGTTGAAGGCGATGCCCCGGTGCGGGGTGCCGAGCGTGACGATCCGATGCACCAGGCGGCGCGGGTCGTTGCCGGCCTCCGTCATCTCCCTGAGCGCGGCGTTGACCACGAGGCCGCCCATGCTGTGCGCCACGATGTCCACTCCGTCGAAGGGCTCGCCGCGCCGCGCCGCGCACTCGGCGATGATGCCGACGAGGCGGGCCAGCCCAGCGCCGAAGTGCCGCATCGTCCGCGGCCGCAGGTCGTAGTAGCGGTACACCCACATCGTGCCGCCGACGCCGCACCCCAGCACCCGCTCGGCGACCGACGGATCGACCGCCACGGTGCCCCCGCACAGCGAGGCGTCGATGCCGAGGGCGCCCGGCGGGACCGCGGCGACCTCGTCGGCGTAGTAGCCCACGACGTTCGTGGCGTCCCGGTAGCGGTAGCGCTCCGCCTTCATGGCGCGCAGGACGAAGCCCTCGTAGATGTAGTTCTCGCCGCGGCGGCCGGGATAGACCGTGCCGTCGTTGAAGCCCTGATATCCGCTCGCCTGCTCCTCGCTGACGTCCGGGCCGCCGAAGCCGCGGATGAGAATCAAGGGCCGGAGATCGTCTTGCCGCGTCATCCGTCACTCTTTCCGTGCTTCTAGAACTTGACTCCGGGCAGGAACAGGGAGAACACGCTGGCGAAGAGCGGCGCGAGGATCGCGTAGTTGGAGCGGACCGACTCCCACGGGCCCCTCGGCAGCTGCAGCAGCCTCTCGGTGCGGTCCCGGGCCGCGTGCCACCGCTCGTCCGGCACGTCGACGGCCGGGACCGGGCACAGGGCGTCGCGCAGCTGCCGCTTGTAGTCGTTGAAGCCGGAATAGACCGGGAAGTAGAGGAACGACAGGACCACCGTCAGCAGGACGCCGTACAGGATCACCAGGCCGACCGGGAAGTTCGTGCTCGATGGTGCCTGCGCCATGAAGGCCGTCCGGAAGGCAGCGAACTCGAGGATCGACACGACGATGACCGCGCTGATCATCACGACGACCTTCTGCACGATCCGGCTGATGTAGAGGACGTCGCAGATGAGCTGTCCCGCGGGCGGGGAGTGCGGCTGCCGCAGGGCGCACTGGGAGCCGGCACGCGCGATCCACGACCGTATCCGCCAGAAGGTCACCAGCCCGGGGGCGATCGTCACGAGCATCATCAGCTGAAGGACGAACCGGCGCCGATCCTCCGCCTCCAGCCCGCTGTCGGGCAGCGGATAGATGCGCTCCGTGATGTGGAAGATCACGGCGACGATCACCAGCGCCACCAGGGCCGGCCACACGAACCCCACTCCGGCACGTCTGCGGACCTCGGTGCGGATGCTCCAGAGGGCACCGAAGACGTTCACGCGCAACGCGACCTCGAAGCCCACCATGGCGCTCCAGATGGCGAACTCGGCGCTCGCCGCGAAGTCACGGCTGCTCGCCGTGGCGCCCGAGCCCACCCTCGCGATGCCACACCCGGCCGCGAAGCCCACCAGGGTCAACACGGCCGTGTCCAGCCCGGCCCGCCGCAGATGCCGATGGACGTTCCCGGCCTCCCACAGGCGCTGGTAGACGTCGCTCATCTCGCACCCTAGTCATCGCCGAACTCGCCGCATGCCAGGGGCAGAATATCGCCTTTATCGGATCATTCAGGGCACTTCGACGCCTCGCTCGTCCAGCTTGTGCTCGTCCCAGTAGCGGTCCCACTTGTCGTCGACGTGCTTCGGTTCCTTGCCCTCCGGGAAGCGCACATAGCCGGCCGGCGGCTCCTCACCGTCGGGCACGCACGCGCGGCCGCTGAGGCTGTCCACCGCGGCGACCGGGTATTCGCCGCCACCGCAGATCGCGTCCTGCAACGAGCACCCGGCGGCGAGGCCGCCGGCGAGGAGGGCGGTGACGATCAGGAACGGCGTACGGCTCAACTTGGTCATGCGGAGCAGTCTTGTCGGCTTCACCCGCCGGGGCATGGGTACGCGTACTCAACGTCCGATTTCTTCAAGACCGGGCGTCGCACCCCCTCGTATCGTCGGCGCATGGCACCCACCTTCAACGCGATCGGCCTCGCCGTGGCCGACATGGCAGCATCCCTCGCCTTCTACCGCCGCCTGGGCCTGGAGTTTCCGCCCGGTGCCGAGCAGCAGCCGCACGCCGAGACGACGGTCGCCGGCGGCATCCGTCTCATGTGGGACACCCACGCCTCGCTGAGCTCCTTCGACCCGGACCACCGCCCCGGCGAGCCCGGCGGCGGCTGGGCCTTCCTCTGCGCCGACCCGGCCGAGGTCGACAGCGTCCACGCCGCCCTGGTCGCCGCCGGGCACCCGTCGGTCAAGGAGCCGTGGGACGCGCCGTGGGGCCAGCGCTACGCCCAGCTGCGCGATCCGGACGGCAACGTCGTCGACCTCTTCGCCTGGACCGGCTCCCCGCAGTAGCCGCGCCCCGCCCAACCGCCCCGCCCAACCGTCCCGACCCGGCAGCCGCGCCGCGCCCAACCGCCCCGCCCAACCGCCCCGGCCCGGCAGCCGCGCCCCACCCGCCCGGGCTCTGCCCCCGGCGCGCTGGACCGGTCAGCGCAGCAGGGCGGTGAGCGGCACGCCGGCCATGGCTCGCACCTCCCTCGCGAGATGAGCCTGGTCGGCGTAGCCCGCGTCGGCCGCCACCGCCGCGAACGGCCGGCCGGCCCGGGCCATCGCGACCGCCCGCCGCATCCGGAAGATCCGGTGCAACACCTTAGGCCCGTAGCCGTAAGCCGCGTTGCTGCGCCGCTGCAGCTGACGCGCGCTCAGCCCGCACCGCTCGGCGACCACCTCGACCGGCAGCCCGGCCCGAGCCGCCCCCGCCACGGCCACCATCACGCGGTCGGGCCCCCGCCAGCGCGAGCGCGCGGCCGCCGCCAGCGCCCCCAGCGGATCGGCCGCCTCCGCGATCGCCCGCACCGCTGCCGCCGGCCACAACGCGTCGAGCGGCACCCGGCGGTCGACCAGCTCGCAGGCGGGCACACCGAGCACGCCAGGCCCCGTACCGGCGCCGAACCGCAACGCCGCGTGCCGGCTGCCCGCGGGCGGGGCACCGACCTGCGCCGTCGTGTCCGGCCCGGCGACGAAGACGCTGCCCTCGTGCCAGATCAGGTCGAGACAGCCGTCCGGCAGGATGCGTCTGTCCCCACCGCCCGGCGGCGCGACACTGCGCCACGCGACGACGTGCGGCAGAGCCGACGGCCATTCCTCGTACATGCTTCGACCCTGCCACGGGGGTACGACAAGTTTCGCGCGGCACGGATCGGCCACGCGGACCTGACCGAGGCGGAGTTCTTCGCCGCCGACGGCCTGCGCCTGCTCGCCGAGATCGCCGACTGGTGCGCCCGCGACGCGGTGGGCGTACGGCTCGTCGTGCCCCGGCAGCCTGACCGAGCGGGTCGTGCGCATCGCCGGCCTCGACGGCGTTCTGCCCACCTTCGGCAGCGTGAACGAGCCGGCGGCGCATGCAACAGGGCCTGATCGACGCCGAGATGCGAGCCAGCCGCCGTACGACGCTCGCCCTGGCCGCCGACGAGCCGCACCTCGTCGAGGACATCCTCGCCCGGGAGGCGTTGCGCGCCGCCGGCACGCTGGCGCTCCAGGCGCACCCCCTCGACGACGGTCACGGCCGGCGCCCGCGCCCTGACGGAGGTCGATGCCCGGTGCCGCGCCGAGGGCATCACCCACTACCTGCCGGCCGACCCCGACTCCGACGCCCTGACGGCGCTGGGCCGCCTGGCGCCCCAGCGCGACCTGCCCGTCATCGAGGACCCCGCGCATCTCACCCCATGAGGACGGTCGCGACGGCGACGGCTTGACCTTCGACCTGATCGAGGGCTGAGGCTGGCCCGAGCCTGTCACCGATCGGTCTGGAGAGTCGTGTCGCTGCCGTCGCGCTACTGGATCTGGCTGGGTGGGGTGACGTTCTCCCTGCTCGGCTCGCAGATGATGGCCTTCGGCATGACCTGGGCGGCCGCGGCCTGGGGCGGCGCCTTCGCCGGCACCGTGCTCACCGCCGTCAACCTGCCGCGGGTCGCCCTGTTGCTCTTCGGCGGTGCCCTGGCCGACCGGGTCGGCGCCTGGCGGGTGATGATCACGTCGGACGTCGCGATGGCCGTTGCCATGGTCGTGCTGGGTGTGGCCGTGCTCGTTCTGGGCGTCCAGCCTTATCTGCTGCTGGCCACCGCGCTGCTCATCGGGACCGTGGACGCCTTCTCGCTGCCCAGCTCCGGCTCCATGCCGAGGCGCCTGGTCACCGGCGAGCCGCTGGCCCGCGCCGTGTCGGCCCGCCAGGCGGCCGGTCAGCTGGCCGCCTTCGCCGGGCCGTCCGCCGGCGGCCTGATCGTGGCAACCGCCGGGCCGGCCGCCGCCGCTCTGCTCAACGCGGGCACCTTCGCGGTCATGGCCGCCATCCTCGTCGGCCTGCGCCCGCGATCCGCTCCCGCCACCACCGTCGCCGCACCGCCCGCCGCGGCCGCCCCCGCACCAGCCGCCGCCACCGCATCGCCCGTCACCACCGCCACCGCATCGCCCGCCACCACCGCCACCGCATCGCCGGCCACCACCGCCACCGCACCGCCTGCCGCCGGCACCCCCGCACCGCCCGCCGCCGGTTCCGGCCTGCGCCGCTCCGCCGACGGCCTGCGGGTCGCCTGGAAGGACCCGCTGCTGCGCCCCGCGCTGGGCCTCATCGCCGCCACCGCCGGCTTCCTGCTGCCCGTCTCGGGCCTGCTCATCCCCTTGCTGGCCACCGAACGCCACTGGAACGCCGGCACGGGCGGCATCCTGGCCGGCGCCATCGCCCTGGGCATCGTCGCCGTGGCCGTCGTCATCACCGCCGCCGGGGCCCTTCCCCGTCCCGGCCTCGCGGCCGTCGGCGGGCTGACCCTCGCGGCGACCGCGGTCCTCGCCCTGTCGCTGGCCCACACCACCGCCGCCGCGATCGCCGCGGCCGTCTCGGTGGGCCTCGGCTCGGGCCTCTTCACCACCCACGTGGGCCCGCTGGTCCTCGGCGGCACCCCGTCCACCCACCTGGCCCGGGTGCAGTCCGTGCTGGTGCTGGCCCAGAGCCTTCCGTTGCTGCTCACCAACAACGCCCTGGGCGCCCTCAACGACCTGCTCACCGTCGACGCGGCCCTGACCGCCTGCGCCACCTGCCTCCTCCTGGCGGCGGCGTTGGGGTTGCGCTCCCCCGCCCTGCGCACGGCGACGCTCGCCCGGGCACAGTAGACACGGCCGGCAACCCGGGCAGCGGCACCGCGCACAGGTCAGCCGGCCCGCAGCGCCGCCGCCGTGACCCGAGGGTCGTAGTCGGGGCCCACCCCGTCCACGAAGATCGCGCTGCCCTCGATGTGGTCGGTGCGCAGGGGCAGGATCTCCTGGTACGCGTCGGAGGCGTACCAGGCGTGCGCGGCCGCCGAGTCCGGGAACGCGATGATGACGATCGTCCCCGGCCAGCTGCCCTCGATGACCTCCACCTGCTTGCCGTGGACCAGGAAACGGCCGCCGTACGGGTCCAGCGTGTCCTGGATGCGCTCGATGTAGCGGATGACGTCGTCGTTCGTCGTCGGGGTGCGCAGGTGGGCCACGGCGTAGGTCGTCATGCCGTCAAGCATGCGGGTGGCGCGGGGCGGTGCCCATTACCCCTGAGGTAATACCGCGAGTCGGTGATCTGATTTCGGGGGAAATCGACGGGGTTTAACGTCGTCGATGGGACGGCACGGGGGCCTCCCTTGGGGGACGAATGGCGTGGATGCTCGACATCGGCGCGCGCCCCGGCACGGCGGCCATTGCCGCGGCGCTGCGAGACGCGGAGCCGACGCTACGGTGCGTGCGGGCGCCGGACCCGCGCGATCAGATCGGGGTCATCGTCTGCGACGAGGACGCGACGGTGCTCGCCGAGGCGCTGCGCGCGGCGGCCGGGGCCCAGGTCATCGTGGTGACCGAGGCGCCGGGGGTCGCGGAGCCGTGGCGGTTGCTGGCGCTCGGCGCGTGCGACGTGGCGGTGTGGGACGGGGATCCGCGGCTGGTGACGGAGAAGCTGCGGCGGCTCGCCGCCGTCGACCGGATCGTGGACTCGCCGGCCGTGGCGGGCGTGCTCAAGGGCCGCAGCCCGGCGCTGCGGGAGGCGCTGCGCGACCTGGTCACGGCGGCCTGCTTCGGCACCGGCCCGATTCTCATCACCGGCGAGACGGGTACGGGCAAGGAGCTCGCGGCGCGCGTGGTGCACGCGGTCAGCCCGGCGGCGCGCACCGGGCACCTCGTGGTCGTCGACTGCACGACGATCGTGCCGGGGCTGGCCGGCAGCGAGCTGTTCGGCCACGAGCGGGGCGCGTTCACCGGGGCGGTCGGGGTGCGCACGGGCGCCTGCGCGGCGGCCGACGGCGGCACGCTGATGCTCGACGAGGTCGGTGAGCTGCCGCTGGAGCTGCAACCGGAGCTGCTGCGGGTGGTGCAGGAGGGCACCTACAAGCGGGTCGGCGCGGACACCTGGCAGCGCGCCCGCTTCCGGCTGGTGTGCGCCACCAACCGGGTGCTGGAGGACGAGGTGGCGGCCGGGCGGTTCCGGGCGGACCTCTACTACCGGATCGCCGCGTACCAGATCCGGCTGCCTCCGCTGCGCGACCGCAGCGCCGACGTCATCCCGCTGTTCGAGGAGTTCCTCCTCGAGGCGCTCGGCGGGCCGGTCACCGTGGGGCCGGCGGTGCGCAGCGCGCTGCGCGCCCGGTCGTTCCCGGGCAACCTGCGCGACCTGCGGCAGCTGGCCTGCCGGGTGGCGGCGCGGCACGTCGGGCCGGGGCCGGTCACGCCCGGCGACCTGCCGCCCGAGGACCGGCCGCCCGTGACGCTCGACGGTCCGCCGCCGGGCGAGCCGGCCGAGTCCGCGGGCGCGCTGGCCGAGTCGGTCCGCGAGCACCTGCGCGCCGGCCACACGCTGAAGCAGCTGCGCGAGCACGTGGCGGACCTGGCGGTGGCGGCGGCGCTGGAGGAGTCGGGCGGCAACGTGCGCGCGGCGGCCGCCCGCCTGGGGGTCACCGACCGCGCCCTGCACCTGCGCCGGCAGCAGAGCCGCGAGCGCCCGTGAGGCTGACGGCCAGGTCCTGCCAGAACGGGTCGCGCAGCTCGTTGCCGAGCTCGGCGTAGAGCTCGGCCAGCGAGGTCCACCGCATGTCGGCGCCGGTGCGGTGGCCGCCGGTGCCCGCGGCGAACTTGACGCCCGCGTACCAGCGGCGGATGACCTGCCGTACCTTTCCCTGCACGGCCGGCTCGATCGCTTGGCCGAACTGCGACATCTGGTCGACCTGGGGATGCGGCAGCGTCGCGGGGACCGGCACCCGCCCGATGTGGGTCCAGGGACCCGACGTCCGGTACGTGCTGACCGCGTCACCGGCCTTGCGCACGGTGGCCATGAACAGGTGCACGTGGGCGGCCCGGCCGGAGGTGATCACGTTGTCCCGCGCGTCGACGGCCAGGTAGGTGACCAGCACGCCGACGGTGCCCTCGCCGGCGTTCAGCCTGCGCCGGATCTGGGCGATGCCCTTGGCGATGCCGTTGACCGTGTGCGGTTTGATCTCGAGGAATCCCTTCGCCGCCAGCGTGATCTTCGGCGGCGGCTTGCTGGTGTGGAGCCGGGCCGGCGCCGCGGACCAGCGCGGCGTCTCGAGCTCGACGGCGTGGGTGCTCATGATGACCTCCGGAGAAGGGCTCGGTGGCGGCCGCGGGCCGCCCGGGTGAGGCGCAGCAGGTTGCCGCCGAGGACCAGCGCGGCGTCCGCGGCCGGCAGGTGCAGCGCGTGGATCTTGCTGATCTCGACGCCTGGATGCAGGAACGGTCCGTCCGATCCGAACAGGACCTTGTCCGGGCCGGCCCGGCGGACGGCGTCGGCGAGCAGGTCGAAGTAGCGGACACCCGAGGTGTCGGTGAACAGGTTCGGCAGCCTGACGAGCTGATCGGCGAAGGCCACCTGCGCCTTCCAGTCGTCGCCGAACGAGGACAGGTGCGGCACGATCCAGGCCACCCGCGGGTACGCCCGCGCGGCCATCTCGACCGCCGCCAGGTCGCCGCCCGGGTCGTAGAGCACCGGCAACCCGGCCCGCCCGGCCACCTCGGCGATCTCCCGGGTGATCCGGCCGTCGCGCCAGTGCACCTTGATCCCGCAGGCGCCCCACGCGCGGGCCTCGTGCACCAGCTCGCCGACGCGGCCCCGGTCGGCGACCGGGTTGACGAAGGCGAACCCGAGATAGCGGCGCGGCTCGGCCCGCACGATCGCGCCGACCGCCCGGTTGGCGGGCCGGTAGTCGGAGGTGAGCGGCGCGAACAGCACGGTGCGGTCGATGCCGGCCTCGCGGGCCCGGGCCGCGTACCGGTCGAGCGGGGCCTCCGTGTCCCACGGGCCGGTGAGCCCGTCACCCTGCCCGGCGTGACAATGCGCGTCGATCACCGGCCACCCGTTCACGCGGCGGCCCTCCAGGATGACCGGCCGGCCGTTCACGCGGCGGCCCGCCGGAGTTCGTCGCGCGGCGGCAGCTGTCGCAGCGCGGCCTGTCGCAGCGCGGCCGCGAGCCGGGCGACGTCGCGCTCGCTGTGGTCGGCGCGCAGCAGCGCGGTGAGCCGGATGTCGTCGCGGCACCGGGACCGTTGCGGCACCGTGGCGATCCCCTGCCGCCGCAACGCGCGCCACCACCGCCGGGCCTCGTCCGGCCCGGCCGAGCGGATGCTGACCATCGGAAACGGCGGGCCGCGGAGGCCCAGGACGTCGCCGATGACCCTGGTGTGCCGCAGCAGCCGGGCCCGCCGGGCGGCGTTGCGGTCCGGGTCGTCCAGTGCCCGGGTGGCGGCCGCGACGTCCGCGGCGGTCGGCGGGCTGCTGTGCGTGCGGTTGCCGCCGCCGGCCGCGAGCCGGGCCACCAGGTCGCGGGGCCCGGTCGTCACGGCCATCGGCGCCCCGTACGCCTTGGCCAGCGACGCCACCCAGACCACGCCCTCGTGGCCGAGGCCCCACCAGCGCGGCGTGCCCGTGCCGTCGCCGAAGCCCGGGCCGTCGCGGCGCCCGAGCACGCCGAAGGCCAGCGAGTCGTCCACCACCAGCACCCCGTCACCGGCGTGGGCGAGCGAGCGCAGCCGCGGCAGCGGAGCCGGGCGCCCGCAGCCCGCACACCAGCCGTCGGCGACCACGACCAGCCGCCTGCCGCGCGGCGGCCGCAGCAGCTCCGGCCGGTGGTGCGGATAGCGCCGCACCACCGCACCGCGGGCGGCGGCCCGCAGCGCCGCCCATTCCGTGATCGGGTACGCGGCCGCGTCGATCGCCACCACGTCGCCGCGCCGCGGCAGCGTCCCGAGCACGTCCATCAGGGCGTGCAACGCCGACCGGGCGGCCACCCCCGCCTGCGCCCTCTGTGACGCCGCGACGGCCGCGGCGACCCGGCGGGCCGGCTCGCGCTCGGCCAGCGCGGCGGGCACGCCGGTGGTCAGCGCCGCCCACTCGGGCAGGCCGGCGCTGCCGTGCCGCAGGCCCAGGAAGAGCGACGAGGTGAAGTCGCCGCCGGATCCGGTCACCCGCGCCGTCCCCGCTGCGGGACGCGCCGGGTCAGCAGCAGCGCCGGCGGCGTCGCGTCGGTGCTGGTGGCCAGGTCCACGCCGGTCACCGCCCGGTAGGCGTGAATGTAGCGCTGGATCTCGTTGCGCCAGGTCAGCGCCCAGTTCGCCGCGTGGTCGCGGGTGCGGTCCGACTCGTTCCACCGCCCGTGCCGGATGGACAGCACGATCTGCTCGCCGGTCACCGCCAGCTCGAAGAAGTGCGTGATGCTCGCGGCCGGCCAGCCCATCAGGGTCTTCATGGTCTCGACCCGGTCCATCCAGTCCTCTTCGTACGGCACCATGGTCGGCCCGCCGAGGAACTCCCGCATCTCCGGCTGCGCCAGGATCCACTGCATCTCGAGCATCTCGGCGCGGGCCACCAGCGGCAGGTCCGCGAACTGGTTGTGCGCGCCGTGCGCCAGCACCAGATGCACCTCGCGCAGGCTGCTCAGCAGCGGGAAGGCGTCCGCGTCGACGGTCTTGTCGTCGCGTTCCTTGTAGAAGCGGTAGGCGTCGTGCAGCAGCGCGTGGAAGCCCTCCAGGAACTGCGTGCGGTGGTCCGTCAGCGTGTCCGGCGGCGGCACCGCCCGGCCGACCAGCGGCAGCCCGTACTGGACCATGTACTCGGCCGCCCGCCGCCGGATGGTCAGCCGCCGCCGCTCCGCCTCGGTGTAGCCCCAGAGCAGGCTGCGCAGCGGCAGCAGCGGGTTGAGGTCGAAGCGGGCCAGCGGGTCGCGCGCCATCCGCCGGTTCTGGAAGCGGGCCATGATGTGGTTCATCGTCTGCACCAGGGCGCCCTCCTCCATCCAGTACGACCAGATCAGCTCGACGAACGGGATGTTCGGCAGCGGGAACTGGGCACCGGCCTCCTTGGAGCGGCGGTAGCGGGCGAGCGCAGTCGACGGCCGCTTCCCGTTGTCGCCGTTGCCGCCGTTGCGCTCCTCGTCCAGGAAGGGC
Organism: Paractinoplanes deccanensis; assembly: GCF_016862115.1. GTDB lineage: Bacteria > Actinomycetota > Actinomycetes > Mycobacteriales > Micromonosporaceae > Actinoplanes > Actinoplanes deccanensis. Next base: position 157,773 of record NZ_BOMI01000021.1, on the reverse strand, counting down.
TGGGCGAGGGCGTCGCTCTCGCTGCTGACGTACGAGCGCTCCAGCGCGCCGAGCACAGTGGCCGGGCGCAGCTCGTGCTTGAGCAGCTGGCTCTTCTCCACGGCCCGGATCGGATCGGCGGCGGCCTCCACGAAGCGCTCGGCCGCCCGCACCAGCGTCTGGTGCGACTGCCGGCCGAACCAGTCCCGCTCGGGCAGGTTGGTCATCTGCGCCTCGACGAACTGGTGGAACTCCTCGAACCGCAGCTGGCGGGTGAGCAGCCGGATGAAGCTCCACAGCACCTCGTCGTCGCTCTGCGGCGGATCGCCGGCCACCAGCGCCACGCTCTGCGGTGGCGCGCCGGCCGACGACGCCGCCACCACCGGGATCGGGACTCGCTGCCACGGCTCGGTGCCCTCGGTGCTCGCCCGGCTGCCCTTGGTGACCTGGAGCTCCTTCGTCCCGGGCGTGGTGAACTGGATCTCGGGTTCGAAGTCCTGCAACTGGCCGAACTTCAGCGGCACCTCGAAGCCGCCCTCGAACGGGTCGTCGTTGGGGTCGGCGAACCGGAACGTGTAGTCGCCTTCCTCGTCGGTCTTGTCCAGCAGCACCACGAGGTTGGCCACCTGGCCGACCCGGATCACTTCCGGATTCCATGAAATGCGCACGTCGCTCGTCCTTTCTCATGACCACCCGGTCGGCTGCAGAGCCGGCGCCCGGGTTCTGCTGGTGTTCTGCACGACATCGAGGCTGCTGCGCACCGCCCACGCGGCGAGCAGGGTGGACAGCATCCGGCTCTCCCGCTCGGGCGAGATCAGGTCGGCCGCCTTGGCCTGGCCGAGAACGGCGAAGACCAGCGACGGCGACCGCCGGGCCAGCACGCCCACGTCGCCGGCCCATTGCCGGTGCAAATGCAGGAGCCGTTGCGGCGTACGCCTGCCCGCGTCGAACATGTCGCCCAGGCGCCGGCCGCCGAGCGCCGCCGGGCTGTGGCTCAGCAGCAGATCGACCAGCTCGGGGATGTCCGCCTCGATCCGGCGCAGCTGCGCCACCCGTTCGGCCGGCAGCTCGCCGAGCGGGTAGAGGTCCTTCCACGCCCGGCGCAGCGCCGCCCACTGCGGATGCGGATACAGCGCCTCCCCGATCCCCGCGCTGATCAGGACCCGCAGGTACGGCACCGGGTGCGGGTCGTCGCCGGAGGGCCGGAAGACGAAGTACGCCGGCAGGCTGACCACCGCGAGCAGCCCCACCGTGCCGGCGATGCCGAGCCGGCCGACCGCGAAGCAGTCCGCGAGGATCTCGCCGATCCACGCGTGCCACGCCGGCCAGCTGCCGCCCTGCCCTCGGCCGCCCGGATGGCGCCGAGCCGCCGCGGCGATGTCGCGCCGCATCGACTCGACCAGGCCGAGCTGGGCCGAGCACTCGTGGCCCACCTCGTGGATCAGGCTGGACGCCACCGAACCGCCGACCATCCGCTCCCGCGGCACCCGGATGATCGCCACCGGGTTGGGCCGGCCGCCGGGCAGCCGGGTGCGCGCCCGGCGGATCGCCGCGCCCGGCCCCCGGGCCAGGTAGCAGACCACCGGCGGCGGCTCGTACCCCGCCACGTCGACCCGCAGCGCGTCGGCGGCCAGCACGTCCAGGCCGGACAGCCACACGCCGGTGCCGTGCTCGCTGCGCTGCGTGATCACCTCGGTGAACAGGTCGAACTGCGACAGCACGGCGTTGAACTCGAGCCGGATCAGCACGAACCGGCGCTGCTGCTCGGCGGCGGTGGCCCGGCTGCCGATGCCGTCGAGCCAGTGCAGGTACGCGTACACGCGAGCACGCAGATGGCCGCGGGCGGCGTGCAGGAACCGCTCGATGGTCACGTGCGCGCCGTACGGCAGGGCGGCGGCCAGCACCATGGTCTCGTGCAGGGCGAACGGCCGCACCTGGTCGAGCCGGGTGAGCAGCCCGCGCGCCTCGTCGCGCAGCAGGCGCGTGGCGAAGGCCGCGGCGTCCGGCATCGGGGCGTCCGGCATCGGGGTATCCAGCATCGGGTTGTCCGGCATCGGGGACCGCTCAGGCACCGAGGACGACGATGCGTCCCTTGCGGCGGACCCACCGGCCCTCGGCGGCGCGGTTGCCGTTGCCGCCGCCGCTCGACCGGCCGCCGGCGCCCTCACCCTCGTACCCGTCGTCGTATCCGTCGTCGCCGTCGCCCGGGTCGTAACCGTTGCCGCCGTACCAGGGCTGCGGCTCGTAGGCCGCCCACATCGGATAGCCGCGACGGCGCCCGCGCCACTGCCCCCGGCGCTGGTCGCCGTGCAGCAGCGACGGCGCGTACCGGCGGGCCGCGCTGATGCTGGCCGCGCGCACGATCGCCCGCGGCGGCAGGTTCCGGGGCGCGCGGGCCGCGTTCCCGTACGCCGCCCGCGCGAACCGCACGTAGCGGGTCGCCGCCTCGTACTCGGCCTCGACCTCGCCCATCGACTCGGCCTCCTCGGCCTCCAGCAGGCCACCGGCCAGGCCGCCGAGCTTGGCGCCGATCGCCGTGCCCGCGCCGGGCATCACCATCGAGCCGAGCGCGCCGCCGACCACGGGCAGCGCCCGCTTGGCGACGTTCTTGAGCACCCCGCCGAGCGCCTTGCCGACCGGGGACTTGATGAACTTGCCGGCGCCGCGGACGATGCTGCCGGCCAGCTTGCCGAGGAAGCGGTCCATCTCGGCCTCGGAGCTGATCTCCATGAGCTCCTGGACCAGCTCGGCCTCGCCCTCGAACGACTCGCCCTCGCCCTGGCTCTCGTAGGACTCGCTCTCGTAGGACTCGCCCTCGTTCTCGTAGGACTCGAAGCTCTCACCGGGGATCTCGAAAGTCGTCTCGTACATCGGAAGGTCCTCCGTTCCTGGTCACACGTCGAGAATCACGATGCGGCTGCCGCGCCGGACCCAGCGGCCCTCGCTGCGCTGCTGCCCGCCGTTGCCGCGCGGGCCGGCCTGTGCCGGCCCGGGCCGCAGCAGCCCGGGAAGGTGGGTGCGGGCGGCCGCGATCGCCGCCTGCTGGGCGGCCTGTTGCGGCTGCACGCCGGGTCCCGCGCTCGCCGCACGCCGCGCGGCCTCGTCGGCGAACCGGACGAACGTGCGCGCGAGCTCGAACTCGCGGTCCTCGGCGGACAGACCCTCCGTCTGGACGCCGAACTCGCCCTCGTACTGCTCGCCCTCGAACTGCCGGCTCAGCCACTTGCCGGCCCGCTGTCCCATGGCCCCGCCGGTCTTGCCGCCGACCGCGTCGCCCAGCGCCTGGCCGATGCGGGGCAGCACCTGGCGGGCCGCCTGCTTCACCATGCCGCCGACGGCTTTCCCGGCGCTGGAGCGGGCGAAGTTGCGCGCCGCGGACACCGCGCCGTTCAGCAGGCTGCCGATGAACCGGTCCAGCTCCTCCTCCGAGCTGATCTCCAGCAGCTCGGTGGCGAGTGCGGTCTCCCGGTCCTCGCCCTCCGCCTCGCCGAAGGACTCGAACTCGTCCTCGAACTCGGACTCGAACTCGCCCTCGGCTTCGAACAGTGCTCGGTCGATGTCGTGCATGCCTTGCTCCCCTCTGGTCTCCTCGCCCCGGTACCGCACAATCCGTGCCAGGCCGCCGGGCGGGCCGAGAGCGAAGCGCGCTTCGCGCCGGGGAGGGTCCTGGGTACGGGAGGGGCGAAGTCAGGTTCGCGCCGCGATGCCGAGCTCGGCGCGATACTTCGCGACCGTGCGCCGGGCCACCGTGAAACCCTCCGCGGCGAGCGCGCGGCTCACCTGCGCGTCGCTCAGCGGGTCCGCGGCCAGCAGCGCGGCGACCCGGGTCTTGGCCGCCACCGCCCCGCCGAAGAGGGCGGCGAGCGGCAGCAGCCGGCCGTCCGGCCCGCGCACGGTCTTGCCGGCCACGCAGCGGCTCACCGTGGAGGGGTGCAGCCCGAGCTCGTCGGCGACCTCGGTGCGGGTCAGCGGCACGTGCCCGGCCGGCCCGCGATCGAAGTAGCCGGCCTGGTGGCGCACCGCGCAGGCGGTGACCCGGCGCAGCACGCCGGCCCGCACGTCGAGCTGCTGGAGGAGGTCGCGGGCGCTGCGCTCGTACCGGGAAAGCCATGCGGCGGCCTCGGGATCGGCACGCACGGCGGGCGGCACGGAGGCCACCCGCAGCCCGAACCAGGCGCTGTCCGGCACCTCGACGCGCCACTGACCGCCGGCACCCCGCGAGACGTACGCGTCGGGCGGCGGCCCGGCGGCCTCGGCGCCCCCGCCGGCCAGGGCGAAGGGCCGCAGCCGGGCCCGGATCAGCGCGATCGCCGCCCGGGCCGCCGCGGGCGAGACGCCGAGGGCCCGCGCGATGCCCGCGTGGTCGCCGTCCGCCACCGCCGCCAGATGGTCGCGCACCAGCGCGGGCAGCCAGGCCGGCGCCTCCGCACCGTCCACGAGGGACTGTGCCTGGGCCGCGAGCATGGCGGCGACCGAGCGCTCGGCGATGCCCGGCGGCCCAGCCGCGCGCACCGCCCGGATCGCCTCCTCGATCGCCGCCACCGGCAGCCCGCTCGCCGCCGCGATGCTCTCCGGCTCGTCGTCGAGCAGCCCGCGCGCGGTCAGATGCCCGACAACCACCGGCAGCGCCGCACGGCAGTCCGACCGGATCTCCCACCCGGCCAGGGCCTCCAGCGTCTCGAACGGCCGCACGGCGGGCTCCGCCACGGGCCGCGCCGACGCCGTGCACCGCACGCACGGCGCACCGGGCGGCCGATGGCACCCGCAGCCGGGGCAGGGCCCGCCGGAACGGCGGCACAGCACCGGATTGCCGGCGAGCGCCCGATCCACCTCGCGGGCCAGCGCGGGCTGGGCGAGCGGCAGCATCCCGAGCGAGTGCAGGACGGCGGGCAGCGTCCGCAGCTCGGCGCCGAGGCGCACCTCGGCGACCTGCGTCAGACCCGGCATCGTCGGCACTCGCGCATCGTCTCCCCCCGCGCGCCGCCGGCTCCGCCGGATCGAGGACAGCTAGGAGCCGTCCCGGCCCGCGCCGTGCAGCCGGGCGAACTGGGCCGGCGTCACGTCGTACCACTTCTTGAAGGAACGGATGAAGTGGCTGCTGTCGGTGAACTGCCAGATCGCCGCGGCCTGCGACACGCTGAGCCGTGACCCGGGCGCGGCGAGCGCGCGGGCCGCCTCCTCCAGGCGCCGGCGGCGGATGTACGCGGCGAACGACTCGTCGAGGCCCGCGAAGGACCGTTGCAGGGTGCGGACCGAGACGTGCAGGTGCGCGGCCACGGTGGCGGGCGACAGGCCGGCATCGGTGAGCCGCGCGTCGGCGAGCTCCTTGGCCGCCTCCGCCAGCGCCGGGACGAAGGTGGGCTCATGGTCGTCGAAGTGGTCGAGGATCAGTCCCTTGGCCAACTCGATCAGGGCGTCCCGGGACGCTCGCGCGCCGGCCGCGCCGAGGCCGCCCACGGTGCGCTGGACCATGCCGGCGTGCGCCATCAGGATCTGCGCCGCGGGCGAGGTGACCGGGCCGCTGCGCGGTCTGCCGCTGACCAGGGACCGCAGGGCGTCGCCGGGGAAGATGAAGATGCGGGTGGCGATGCCGGGCGTGGTGTGGAAGTGGTTCTCCGTCACCACGTGGTGGGCGAAGTAGGTGCCGGCCGGGACGTCCGTGTCGCCGGCCCGGTCGTGCGGGTCTCGCAGCGTCACGGCGCCGCGGAGGCCGACGTACAGCCGGATCTCGTCGTGCTCGTGGGTGCCGACCGCGCGGGTGCTGATCGGCGAGGACGCCCACATCTCGTTGATGGCGGTGTCCTGGAGGGCCACCGAGCGCATCGTGCCGCGGAAGCCGTCAACCGTGGCGGCGCTGAACTCCGGCAGCGGGTAGAGGTCGCCCATCCGGTCGTTCCAGGTGTCGACGAACGGCTCCCAGGTGCCGCGGCCGGCGCCGGTGGACTCGGCGTCGACGGTGAACGTGCCCACCCGGCCGCCCGGTCCGAGGAAGCGGGGCCTGCTCATCACGTGCCTTTCCCTGACGGTGTCGCCGGAATGCCATCCGGCGTCGCGACCGTACAAGCCTCCGGCACGCGGCCGTTCCTAGAGTCGATCTGTGGCCGTCCCCACAGCCACGCCTCTTGCTTCGAATTCGCAGCAAGCCTATCTTTGGTCTCAGGTTGCTTCGAGTTCGAAGCAAAACATCACGCGAAAGCGAGCAGTCCCATGAAGGCAGTGCGTTTCCACGAGTACGGCGAGCCGAGCGTCCTGCGGTACGAGGACGTCGAGCAGCCCACGCCCGGCGCCGGGCAGGTGCGGGTCCGGGTCGCCGCGACCTCGTTCAACGGGGTCGACGCCAACATCCGCGGCGGCTTCATGCAGGGCCCGATCCCGGTGACCCTGCCGCACACCCCCGGCATCGACGTCGCCGGCACGGTCGACGCGCTGGGCGACGGCGTCACCGGCGTCCAGGCCGGCGACCAGGTGATCGGGTTCCTGCCGATGACCGGGCCCGGCGCCGCCGCCGAGTACGCGATCGCGCCCGCCGAGGTGCTGGCGCCCGCGCCGAAGAGCATCCCCCTGGCCGACGCGGCGGCGCTGCCGATCGTCGGGCTCACCGCCTGGCAGGCGCTCTTCGAGCACGCCGCGCTGACGGCCGGGCAGCGGGTGCTGATCAACGGCGCCGGCGGGGCGGTCGGCGGCTACGCCGTACAGCTGGCCAAGCGCGCCGGCGCCCACGTGATCGCCACCGCAGGCCCGCGCAGCGCCGAGCGCGTCCGGGCGGCCGGCGCCGACGAGGTGATCGGCCACGACACCACCGTGGTGACCGAGCCGGTCGACGCCGTGCTCAACCTCGCCCCGGTCGCGCCGGAGCAGCTGGCCGCCCTGGTCCCGCTGATCCGCGACGGCGGCGTCCTGGTCAACACCACCGTCTGGATGCCCGCGCCCGCCGACGAGAAGCGCGGCGTGCGCGGCGTCAACATGTACGTCCGCAGCGACGCCGAGCAGCTGGCCCGGCTGGCGGCCCTGGTCGACGACGGCGAGCTGCGCGTCGAGGTCGCCGAGCGCGTGCCGCTGGCCGAGCTGCCGGCCCTGCACGCCTCCGCCGCCGCGGGCACCCTGCCCAGCGGCAAGGTCGTCGTCCTCGCTCCCACCGCCTGAGCCTCCCGGAGATGACGATGATTCCCGATGACGACCCGTCCCGCTCGCTGACCGTGGCGAGCCCGGACGCCCCCGGCACGACCCACATCTCGCTGGTCGGCAACACCTACACCATGCTGATCACCGGCGAGCAGACGAACGGCCGGTACTGCCTGATCGACATGCGCGTCCCGGACGGCGGCGGCCCGCCCCCGCACCGGCACGACTTCGAGGAGATGTTCACCATCCTCGAGGGCGAGATCGAGTTCACCTTCCGCGGCGAGAAGCACGTCGCCCGGGCCGGCTCCACGGTCAACATCCCGGCCAACGCGCCGCACAACTTCCGCAACGTCTCCGGCGCCCCGGCCCGCATGCTCTGCATGTGCACCCCCGCCGGCCAGGACGAGTACTTCATGCGGATCGGCGACGTGGTGGCCGGCCCGGACGCCCCCGCCCCGCGGCTCTCCGCCGACGAGCTCGCCGAGCGCCGCCGCCGCGCCGCCGAGCTGGCCCCGGCGTACCGCAGCGAGTTCCTCTGACCCGGGGCAGGGTCACGCCGTGCGCGCTCAGGCGTCGACCAGCGCCTTGATGCTCACCGTCGCCGCGCCGCGCGCCCACTCCTCGAACGGCAGCGGCCGGATCGACAGTGGACAATCCGCGGCGGCGCCGAAGGCCTGGCGCTGGAAGCCGGCCCGGATGTGCGGCTCGAACAGGTCGTAGGCGGACAGGCCCTCGCCGGAGACGACGATCCGGGCCGGGCCGACCAGGTTGGCGACAGCGGCGATGCCGGAGCCGATCGCGTCGCCGGCGCGGGCGAAGACCGCGCGCGCCGGCGGGTCGCCCGCGCGGGCCAGGGCCACCGCGTCCGCGAGCGTGAGCTCCGGGCGGCCGGTGGCCTCGCGGGCCTGGCGGACGATGGCGCCGGTGCCGGCGATCGCCTCCACGCAGCCGCGGCTCCCGCAGTGGCACGCGGGGCCGTTCGGGTCGCAGCCGACGTGGCCGATCTCGCCGGCCACCCCGTGCGAGCCGGAGACCAGCCGGCCGCCCACCACCAGGCCGCAGCCGATGCCCGCGCCGACGGTCACCAGCGCGAACGACTCGGCGCCCACGCCCTCGCCGAACCAGTGCTCGGCCGTGGTCAACGCCTTCACGTCGTTCTCCACCGTGACGGTGAGGCCGGTGATCTTCTCGGCCCGCTCGCGCAGCGGCACGTCGCGCCACCGCAGGAACGGCGAATAGCGCACCAGGCCGGTGGTGCGGTCGACGTCGCCGGAGACGGCCAGCCCGAGACGGCGGGTGCGCGGGCGATAGTCGGCGTGGCTGTCGAGCAGGTCGTCGACCAGCTCGCCGAGCTGGGTGAGCACCTGATCGGGGTCGGGCACGGGCAGCCGCCGGTGCGCCGAGGTGCGCACCTGGGCGCGCAGGTCGCAGACCACGCCGATCAGCTCGTCGCCGGTGATCTTCACGCCCACGAAGAGCTCGCGGTCCGCCCGGATGGCCAGCGGGCTTGCGGGCCGCCCCGCGCCCGGGCCGGTACGCTCCGTGGCGGCCAGTTCCTCGAGGTAGCCCATCTCGATGAGCGGCCGCGCCGCCTTGGTGACCGCCCCGGAGGACAGCCCGAGACGGCGAGCGAGCGCCACGCGGCTGATCGGCCCCTCGGTCAACACGGCGGTGAACACGGCCGTCACTGCGGGTGCCAGGACCCCAGCCTCGGGAAACATGCCCGAAATCTAGGCTCAATAATTTCCTTCGTCAAGTATTGATTTGGCCGCATACGTGAACCTACGCTCGCCGCACTCTCCCGAAAGGCTGGCACCATGGCCCTGTTCGACCTGCCCCTCGCCGAGCTGCGCGACTACCGCCCGGCCCTCCCCGAGCCGGACGACTTCGACGCCTTCTGGCAGCGCACGCTCACCGCCGCCCGCGAGCACGACCTCGCGGCCGAGCTCGTGCCGTACGACGCGCTGCTGCCCGCGGTGCGCGTGTTCGACGTGCGGTTCAGCGGCTACGACGGGCAGCGGGTCGCCGCCTGGCTCCTGCGGCCCGCCGACGCCGGCGACCGGCCCCTTCCGTGCGTCGTGCAGTTCATCGGGTACGGCGGCGGGCGCGGCCGCCCGCACGAGTGGCTGCTGTGGCCGGCCGCCGGATACTCCGTGCTCGTGGTCGACTCCCGCGGCCAGGGCGACGGCGACACCCCCGACCTGCCCGGCGACGGCACGCCCCACCACAACGGCCTGCTCACCCGCGGCGTGCTCGACCCCGAGCAGTACTACTACCGCCGCCTGTTCACCGACGCGGTGCGGGCCGTGGACCTCGCGGCCTCCCTGCCGGACGTCGACCCCACCCGCATCGTGGTGGCCGGCGCCAGCCAGGGCGGCGGCATCGCGCAGGCCGTGGCCGGGCTGCACCCCCAGGTCCGGGCCGCGCTGATCGACGTGCCGTTCCTGACCCACTTCCGGCGCGCCAGCGAGATCACCGACTCGCACCCGTACAGCGAGCTGTCCGCCTTCTGCGCGGCCAACCGGGAGCGGACCGAGCAGGTCTTCGACACCCTCGGCTACTTCGACGGCGTCCACTTCGCCGCCCGTGCCACGGCTCCCGCGCTCTACTCCGTCGGCCTCATGGACGACGTGTGCCCGCCGTCCACCGTGTACGCCGCCTACAACCACTACGCGGGCCCGAAGCAGATGCAGGTCTGGCCCTACAACCGGCACGAGGGCGGCGGCTCCTACCAGGCGCCGATCCAGCTGCCGTGGCTCCGCGACCAGCTGGCCTGAGGGGATTGCCGATGCCTTCCACCGTCCTCGCCTACGACCGTCCGGCGGAGCGCTGGTTCGAGGCGCTCCCGATCGGCAACGGACGTCTCGGCGGCATGGTGTACGGGGGTGTGCGCACCGAGATCGTGCGGCTATCCGAGTCGACCGCGTGGTCCGGGGCGCCCTCGGACGACGACGTGAGCCCGACGGCCCTTCGGGAGCTGCACACCGTACGGCAGCTGCTGTTCGAGGGGAAGCACGCCGAGGCCCAACGGCTGGCGGAGCAGCACCTGACCGGACGCCCCTCGTCGTTCGGCACGAACCTGCCGCTCCCCCGCCTGCGCCTCGACTTCACCGGCGGCCCGGCGAGCGGCTACCGGCGCACCCTCGACCTCGACACCGGCCTCGTGCGCGCCGAGTTCGACCAGGACGAGACCCATGTCGTACGCGAGGTGCTCGCCTCCCATCCGCATGGCGTCATCGCGCTGCGGCTCACCGCGGACCGGCCCGGCGCCGTCAGCTTCACGGCCACCCTGGACGACACCCTGCTGCCCGGCACGACGACAGCCACCGAGGCCGGCGTCGCGTTCAGCGGCCGTGCCGTCGAGTCGCTGCACAGCAACGGCACGGACGGCGCCACGGTCGAGATCCGCACCGAGTTCCGGCTCGAGGGCGGAACCCTGCGGCACGGCGACGACACGATCGAGGTCACCGGCGCGGACGCGGTCGTCGTGCTGGTCGCCGTCGGCACCGACTGGGGCGGCGAGGACGCGGCCGCCCGGGCGGAGAAGCTGATCGCCGGCACTCCCGGCTACGAGGACCTGCGCACCGCGCACCTCGAGGACCACCAGCGCCTGATGCGGCGGGTGTCGCTCGATCTCGGCGATCCGGTCGCGCTTCCCACTGACGTACGCCGGGAGCGCCTCGCCCGGGGTGAGCGCGACGACGACCTGATCGCCCTCTACTTCCAGTACGGCCGCTACCTCACCGTCGCGGGCTCGCGCGAAGACTCGCCGCTGCCCCTGGCGCTGCAGGGCGTCTGGAACGACGGGCTGGCCAGCAGCTCCGGCTGGACCGACGACTTCCACCTGGACATCAACACCCAGCAGAACTACTGGGCCGCCGAGCCGGCCAACCTCGCCGAGTGTCACGCCCCGCTCTTCCGGTTCCTCCAGCGCCTCGCCGAGGCGGGGAAGAGCACGGCACGGCAGATGTACGGGGCCGAAGGCTGGACGGCGCACACGGTCACCAACGCGTGGGGCTACACCGCGCCCGGCAGCGGCATCGGCTGGGGCATGCACGTCACCGGCGGCGCGTGGCTCGCCCTGCACCTGTGGGAGCACTACGAGTACGACCCCGACGAGCGTTTCCTCCGCGAGCAGGCGTACCCCGTCCTGCGCGGCGCCGCGCTGTTCCTGCTGTCCTATCTGGTGCCCTCGCCGTCACACGGCTGGCTCGTGGCCGGGCCGTCCGAGTCACCCGAGAACTGGTATCTGGCCCCGGACGGCACGCCCTGCTCCGTCTCGATGGGCTCCACCGCCGACCGCGTCTTCGCCGACGCCGTCCTGCGGATCTGCGCCCAGGCCGCCACCATCCTCGGCGTCGACCCGGACCTGCGCGACCGAGCCACGGCGGCGCGCGCCCGGCTGTCCCCGTTCCGGATCGGCCGCCACGGCCAGCTCCAGGAGTGGCTCGACGACTTCGACGAGGCGGACCCCGCGCACCGGCACACCTCCCACCTGTGCGCCCTGTTCCCCGAACGGCAGATCAGCCCCCGCCACACCCCCGACCTGGCCCGGGCCGCTTCCGTGACCCTCGAACGCCGCCGCCAGGCGCCCGGCTGGGAGCAGACCGAATGGGTGGAGGGCAACTTCGCCGCCTTCTACGCCCGCCTGCTCGACGGCGACCGGGCCCTGGCCCACATCACCAGCCTCATCACCGACGCCAGCGAGGCCAACCTGCTGAGCTACTCCACCGGCGGCGTGGCCGGAGCCACCCAGAACATCTACTCCTTCGACGGCAACACCGCCGGCACGGCAGCCATAGCGGAGATGCTCCTCCAGTCCACCGGCGAGGAGATCGAGCTGCTGCCCGCCCTGCCCACCGCGTGGCGCGACGGCTCGGTCCGTGGGCTGCGCGCCCGAGGCGGCTTCACCGTCGACCTGTCCTGGCGCGGCGGCCGGCTGCGCGAGGGCCGGATCCGCTCGGACCGGGCGGCCGCGATGCGGGTCCGCCTCCGGGAAACCACCGTCGATCACACCTGGCGGCCGGACGAGGAGCTGGTCATCGGTCCCGAGCACTTCTCGGCCGTGTCCGCTCGGGGGTCGATACCTGCCGGGTGACGGTCACTTCGTGTTCGAGGGCCTTGGCCGGGACCTTGGCCGGGGCCTTGGCCGAGGCCTGGCCGGGGGCCTTGGCCCGGGGGCCTTGGCCCGGGGGCCTTGGTCGGGGGCCTGACGGGTGGCCAGGCTCGACCAGCTCGGGCGGCGAGTTCGGCCACCCGCTCGCGCGACTCGCCACGGGCGGCGATCACGTCCAGCACGGTGACGGTGCCCATGCCGGGTCCCGCAGGAGGGCTTGTTGGCGCCGATCGGCCGCCGGACGCCCCATGACCACCCTCGAGCGATTGATCACACTGGCACCACGCGCAAGTCACTTCGAGCGATCTCGAGCCAGCATCGGAGGGCTTTTGCGGTTGCTTGCAGATGGTGGATGTCGATCTCGTTTGCGCCTCTGGGGCGCTCAAAGTTGTCGTACGTCTGTTCGATTATGGTCCGCATGTTGGCAGACGTTCGGCAGTTGGGTGAGGAAGCGGCGAAGCTCGCCGCTGCCCCGGTGTGGTCCCTCGCCGACGACGAGCTGATCGATGTCCTCGAGGCGGCCCACCAGCTGCAACAGACCGCCGCGGCCCTCCAGGCGCGCCTGGTGCACCAGGCCGAGACCCGGCGGCTGCCCGCCAAGCAAGGCCATCGCAGCACCACCGGCTGGCTGCGCAGCCTGCTGCGGATCGACCCCCAGCCGGCTCGCGAGCTCACCGAGGGCGCCGCCGCGATGGGCGGCCACCCCGAGCTCGAGGAGGCGGTCCTCGACGGGCAGGTCGACCTGCGCCAAGCCGCGGTGATCTCGGCGACCGTCACCGACCTGCCCACCGAGCTCGCCGACCTGCCCCTCGCCGAGGCCGCCGCCCTCACCGAGCAGGCCCAGGCCACGATGACCGACATGGCCGGCCGACTCCCCGCCTACCAGCTGCGCCGCGTCGGCGAGCGCATCCTCGCCCACATCGCCCCGCACCTGGCCGACCGCGCCGACGCGGCCGCCCTCGCCCGGCAGGAGGCGCGCGCCCACCGGCGCCGCGGCCTGACCCTGTCCCTGCCCGTCGAGGGCATGGTGCGCATCTCCGGGGTTCTCGGCGCCGAGGACGCCGCCACCGTGCAGGCCGCCCTGCATCCGCTGTGCGCACCCACCCCCGACGACGACCGGACGGCCGCCCAGCGCCGCGCCGACGCCCTGGTCGACGTGTGCCGGCTGGCGTTGCGCACCGGGCAGCTGCCCGAGGACGGCGGCGAACCGGCCCAGGTCGCCGTCACCATCCCGTTCGACTCGCTGGCCACCGCCCTGGGCCCGGCCGCGACCACCGACACCGGCGAGCGCGTGTCCGCCGAGACCGCGCGGCGGCTCGCCTGCGACGCCCGCATCCTCCCGGTCGTGCTGGGCGGCGCCGGCCAGGTCCTCGACGTCGGCCGCGCCCGCCGCCTGGCCACCGGCCCGCTACGCCGAGCCCTGCACATCCGCGACGGCGGCTGCGCCTTCCCCGACTGCGACCGGCCACCCCGCTGGACCGACGCGCACCACATCATCGCCTGGACGGCCGGCGGCACCACGTCGCTCGACAACCTGGTGCTGCTCTGCCGTCACCACCACCGCGCCGTCCACCATCCCCGCACCGGCTGGCAGATCCGCCACGGCACCGACGGGCGGCCCGACTTCATCCCGCCACCGACGATCGACCAGCAGCAACGGCCGCGCCGGAACCTCTACCACCCGCGTCCGTGACCACCCGCGCCCGTGACCACCCGCGTTCCTGACCGCCCGCGCCGCTGACCATCCGCGCCGCTGACCCTCTGAAGCCGACCCTGAAGCCGGCGGCCGAGGGAGCCGCATTCAGGCTGGCCGCGCGTTGCAAGATGCCCGCGAACCGGCCGCGGTGGGATGCGGACGTCAACGCTATCGATGGCGTCGATCGGCCGTGCAGATTCGGGCTACGCATCCAGGAACGGCACAGACTCTCCCCAGGCGCTGGCCCGGAGTCTTTATCGACCTGGAATATCGTCGATGAAGCACCGGCCGAAGATTGGGCATATTCCCTGCGCCTAGCCGGCAACGCGCGGCTGGCCCGCCAGGTGTCGCAGACGACCATCAACACGTCCTCGATGCGGCAGTCCTTCTGTCGGGTTCACACGCCAGTCAGAAACCTCGCGCCTTTGCCGACCTCACCGACCCCAAATCCGAGGAGTTCGCACCCGTCCCGGCCGTGACGGCAAGCGCTGCGTAGACGACCCGGTTGGCGACAAGACCGGCCTTGACGTTGATGGCGGTCGGTGGCATGGCGGGCTGTCCCTCGGCCAATCGCGGCGCTGATCTCGGTCACTTCGGTCCGTAATCACCTGCGTCGACGACGAGCCGAAGACCCCCGCGCGGCCCTCACACGGCTGGTGGCCGAGATCAGCGAACTCCGCGGCGCCTCGGCGCCTTCACCGAACGATCCACGGTCCGCCGATCTGCTCACCGGTCGACGCGGACAAGACCTCGACGCCTGGACCCTGCACCGTGAACACCGAGCCCTGTCCGCCCTGCACGGATTCGTCCACGGGCTGGGCATAAACCCGCATAAACCCGCCCACCGTCGTGACCCGCCTGACCTTGCCCTACAACAAGGGGCCGATCGAAGCCGCCACACCAAGGCCAAGTTCCTGAGCCGGCGAATGTGCGGCTGCACCCTGTCGCGGCAACAAACTTCTGATCAGATACGTGGCTCACCGCCGGAGCCGCTCCTCTTGCGGCCCCGTACAGGCGGATTCCGCGGCCACCACGTCAGGTCGGACGACCCCGTCACCCGGACGGTGTCAGATCCACCCCATGCTCTGGGCCTGACGGATCGCGGTGAGCCGGTTCGGCGCGCCGAGCTTGGTGATGGCGTTGCTCAGGTAGTTACGGACCGTGCCCTCGCTGAGGTGCAGCCGGGCGGCGATGTCCGCGACCGGCGCGCCGGAGGCGGCGAGGGACAGGGTGTCGCGTTCCCGGTCGGTGAGCGGGCTCTCGCCGGCCATCATGGCGGAGGCGGCCAGTTCGGGGTCGAGGTACCGGCCGCCGGCGTGAATCTTGCGGATGGCGGCGGCCAGTTCGGCACTGGAGGAGTCCTTGGGGATGAAGCCTCGGACGCCCGCGGCGATGGCGCGGCGCAGGTAGCCGGGACGGGCGAAGGTGCTCAGGATCAGCATGGCGCGGCCGGGAAGCTGTTCGGCGACCGTGAGGCCGTCGAGGCCGGGCATCTCGATGTCGAGCACGATCACGTCGGGGTCGTGGGCCGTCACCGCGGGGACCACCTCGTCGCCGCGGCCGCACTGGGCGACCACCGTCAGGTCGTCCTCGAAGTCCAGCATCATGGCGAGGGCCTCGCGAATCAGATGCTGGTCGTCGGCGAGCAGAACGCGGATCATGCGGCAGCTCCGGACGGCGCGGCGGTCCCAGACGGCCCAGCGGTTCCCGACACCGCAGCAGATCCGGACGGCCCAGCGATTCCCGACACCGCACCGGGTCCGGACGGCCCAGCGATTCCCGACAGCCCGCCGGATCCAGACCCAACGGCCACCCCGGACGGCGCGATGGCGCGTACCAGGAATCGACCGTCACCGGTGGGCTCGGCCGTCAGCGAGCCGCCGACCGCGGCCAGGCGCTCGGCCAGCCCCGCCAGCCCCGTGCCGCCCTGGGCCGGCGGCGGCGCACCGTCGTTGACCACCTCGAGGACGGCCGAGCCGTCCGCCGCCCGCAGCGTCATCCGGCACCACGACGCCGAACTGTGCCGCAGGATGTTGGTGGCGCTCTCCCGCACCACCCAGGCGAACGGCCCCGCCGCCGACGGCTCCACGACGCCCGGTGGGACGTCCACTTCACAGCGCACCCCGTCGGCTTCCAGGATGGCCCGCACACTGGCCACTTCGGACGCCAGGTCGAGGACCCGGTAGCCGCGGACCGCCTCGCGGATCTGCCGCAGGCTGTCCTGGGCCAGGCCGCGCACCTCGGCCATCTCGGCCGCCGCCCGGTTGGTGTCGAGGGCGGCGAGCTTGCCGGCCAACTCGCTCTTCACCGCGATCACCGACAGGCTGTGGCCGACCAGGTCGTGCAGGTCCCGGGCGAACCGCAGGCGCTCCTCGGTGACCGCCAGGCGGGCCTCCGCGTCCTTGCTGGCGTGCGCCTGCTCGGTGAGGTTGAGGATCCAGATCCAGAGCTTGTTCGCGTACGGGAGGGAGACGCACAACGCCGAGTAGACGATCAGGGCCGCCGAGACCGGGAAGTCGCCGTAGCTCGGATCGAGCCAGTAGAGGCCGCCGGCCGTGAACGCCGTGCCGAGCGCCAGCAGCACCGTCGCCCTGGCACTCGTCCGGACGGTGACCAGGCTGATCCATGCCACCGCCAGCAGGCCCCAGCCGAGCGGGCCGGCGTCCTGCACGACGAGGACGACCAGGACGGCGACGCCGGAGATCACCGACTCGCGCCGGCTGCGGGCCGCCTGCTCGGGCCAGCCCACCGACACCGCCCGGACCAGCCGCGCGCCGGACCATGTGAAGACCAGCAGCCCGATGCCGGCGACGGCGAGACGCAGCGGATCGACCCGGTCTTCCGCGATCTGCGCGCCGGCCCCGCCGAGCGCGCCGACCCAGCCCGGGATCAGGCCGCACAGGAGGCTCCACATGGTGATCCGGCGAGCCCGGTGCACAGCGCCACTCATGCACGCCACCCTAACTTTTCAGCCTCGCCGCGGATCCCAGCGAAAATACCGCCGGGCCAGTATCGCGGCCACCGCCACCCACACGGCCAGCACGCCGGCCGACTGCATCGTCTCCGTCCAGCGCGTGCCGCCGAGGAAGCCGGCGCGGACGATCTCGGCCATCGGCGTCATCGGCAGGTAGCCGGCCACGGCCCGCAGCGCCTCCGGCAGCGCGTCCGGCGGGGCCACCACGGGCGACAGGAAGAGGCAGAGCAGCATGACCGGCACGGTGGCGATCTGGGCCAGCTCGCCGCTGGAGCTGAGCCCCGAGATGACCATCGAGAGCAGGCTGAACAGGGCCGCGCCGGCCAGCGCACCGGCCAGCAGGAGGGGCGGGTTGTCCGGCAACCCGACGCCGAGCGGCACCGCGGCCACGCACAGCACGAGGACCTGGAGCAGGTAAACAGCGGCGGCGCCGGCCGCGCTGCCGCCGAGGATCGCGGTCGCCGACGCGGGGCCGCCGAGCAGCCGCTTGAGCACCAGTTCCTCGCGCCGGCTGGTGTAGAAGCCGGCCAGGTTGACCAGCGGGGCGAACAGCACGAGGGCGGCGACCTGCCCGGTGAGCAGGAACCGCAGCTGCTCGTCGCCGGCCTGCCGCTTCGCCGTGAAGATCAGGAATCCGGTGACGAGCAGCGGCATCAGGACGGCGTTGGTGAGCGCCGACCGGTTGCGGAAGATCAGGGTCAGGTCGAGCCGGGCCAGCCGGTAGACGTGCGCGAGATCGGTCTTCACTGGTTCTCCACGATGGTCAGGAACACGTCTTCGAGCGAGGCCGGGCGGACCGCGAGCCGGTCGAGGGTGACCCGCTGCTCGCCGGCCCAGGCCAGCAGGGAGGCGACCGCCCGGTGGGCGCGGCCGTCCGGGTCGCCGCCGGTGACCGTGTAGCGGGCGGTGGGGTGCCCGTCGGTCACGGCGATCTCCGGGAGGATCCCGTCGAGCGCCGGCAGCGCGTCGATCGGCGTGTGCGCCGGGACGCGGAAGGCGATCCGGTCGCCGTGGCCGGCGACCACCTCGGGCACGGTTCCGTCGATCCGGACCGTTCCCCGGTGCATGATCGCGATCCGGTCGGCGAGCCGCTCCGCCTCCTCCAGGTAGTGCGTGGTGAGCAGCACCGTCGTGCCGGCCGCGACCTGGTCCTGGATCAGCCGCCAGGTGGCCAGGCGCGCCTCCGGGTCCATGCCGGTGGTCGGCTCGTCGAGGAAGAGGACCTCGGGGCGGCCCACGACCGCGAGGGCCAGGTCGAGGCGGCGCTTCTGCCCGCCGGACAGCTGCCGCACCGCGACGCCGGCCTTGTCGCCGAGGCCGACCAGGTCCAGGGCCTCGTCCCGGCCGAGCGGGTTCCTCGCCAGGTCGCGCCACAGGTCGACGGTCTCGGCGGCGGTGAGGTCGCCGATCAGGCCGCTCTCCTGCAGCATGATCCCCACCCGGGGCCGCAGCGCCCGGCGGTCGCGGTACGGGTCGGCGCCGAGCAGCCGGACCGTGCCGGACGAGGCGGGCCGGAAGCCCTCCAGGACTTCCATGGTGGTCGTCTTGCCCGCGCCGTTCGTGCCGAGCAGGGCGAACAACCGGCCGCCCGGCACGGTGAAGTCGACTCCGCGGACGGCCTCGAAGGCGCCGTACCGCTGATGCAGGCCGGACACCTCGATGGCCGTTCCGGTGCGGGTCAGGGTCTGCGTGCTCATGCCGTCCATGGTTCGCGAGCACGCGGCGTTCCGGCAGTCGCCGGAGTCAGCGCCCACCCATGACAGATGTCATCTCCCACCGGCGCCCGGCCGGCCCGGCCACGGCGAAAGCCTAAGCCGCGAGCTGATCGCGGCGCCGGGTGAGATAGGCGCGCTCGGCCGGGTTGCCGGCGAGGTCGATGGCCCGGTCGTACGCCGTGAGCGCCTCGCCCGTGCGCCCGAGCCGGCGCAGCAGGTCGGCGCGCGCCGCGTGGAAGGCGTGGTAGCCGTCGAGAGCCGGGGCGAGACCGTCGGTCTCCGCGAGCCCGGCGCCCGGCCCGTCCACCTCGGCGACCGCGACCGCCCGGTTGAGCCGCACGATCGGCGAGGGGTCCACCCGCGCCAGTTGACCGTAGAGCGCCACGATCGCCGCCCAGTCGGTCTCCGCGGCGGTGCGGGCAGTCGTGTGCACCGCGTTGATCGCGGCCAGCAGTTGGTAGCGCCCCGGCAGGTCCGTGCCCCGTGCCACCGCCTCGACCCGTTCCCGGACCAGGGCACTGCCCTCGGCGATCAGCTCCCGGTCCCAGGCGCCGCGGTCCTGCTCGCCGAGGGTGACCAGTTCGCCGGTGGCCGAGACGCGGGCCCGCCGCCGGGCGTCGGTGAGCAGCATCAGGGCGAGCAGCCCGGCCACCTCGCCGTTGTCCGGGAGCAGGGTGCGCAGCAGGCGGCCCAGCCGGATCGCCTCGTCCGTCAGGTCCGCGCGCACCGGGTCGTCGCCCTCGCCGGCGAGGTAGCCCTCGTTGAAGACCAGGTAGATCACCGCGAGCACGCCCGCCAGCCGCTCGCGGATGTCGCCGGCCGAGGGCACGCGGTACGGGATGCGCGCCGCCTTGATCTTCGCCTTGGCCCGGGTGATCCGCCGCGCCATCGCCGTCTCCTGCACCAGGAAGGCGCGGGCGATCTCGGCGACGGTGAGCCCGCCGAGCAGGCGCAGGGTGAGCGCCACCCGCGCCTCCATCGCGAGCGCGGGATGGCAGCAGGTGAAGACCAGCCGGAGCCGGTCGTCGCCGACGGGGCCGGTCGGCTCGGCGGGGGTGTCGTCGTGCACGATCATGGCCGCCTTGTGCTTGGCGTCGCGCTGCGACTCGCGACGGAGCCAGTCGATCGCCTTGCGGGTGGCCGTGGTGGACAGCCAGCCGCCGGGGTGGGGCGGTACGCCCTCGCGCGGCCACCTCTCCGCGGCGGCCGCGAACGCCTCGGCCGCCGCCTCCTCGGCCACGTCGAGGCTGCCGAAGCGGCGTGCGAGGCCGGCGATCACCCGTGCCCACTCCTCGTGGTGAGCGCGGGTGATCGCCTGCTCGGCGTCGGAGTGGGTCACGGCTCCCGTGCGCCGGCCCTCTGCCCGGGGCCCCGGAACCGGTGCACCTCCTGTGGCCAGTCGAGCGCGACCGCGAGCCGGCCGGCCCAGTAGCGCGCCGCCTCGTCGTCGGGCACGTCGACGACCGCGAAGCCGCCGAGGTGTTCCTTGGTCTCGGCGTACGGCCCGTCGGTGATCACCGCCTTGCCGTCGACCGCCTCGGCGCTGCACACCGCGGTGGAGCGGTCGAGCCCGCCGTTCGTGAAGATCAGGACCCCCTCGGCCCGCATCTCGTCGATCACGGCCAGCCCCGACTTGGCCTTCTGGGCCAGCTCCTCCGGTGTGTGTGCGGGCACCCACTCGTCGTTGAAGGTGATCAGGTACTCGGTCATGGCGTTACCTCTCCTCGTGTCCGGCAGAGCACACCGGGTCCACGAACAGCCGCGCCGGGATACGACAGGACGCGCCGCTACTTGCTCGACTTGTATTGATCGTAGGCCTTCTGGTTGATCTCCAGGTACCGCTTCATGCCGACCCCGTCGAGGCCCTTGACCCAGGTGTCCCACTCGGTGTCGATGTTCTTCGACCCGGTGATGAAGGCCAGCTGCCCCTGGCTGACGTAGCTGTCGAGGTTGGTCTTCAGGGTGGCCAGCTCGGACGCCTCGCTGTCGCTGACCCAGATCGAAACCTCGGGGAAGACCAGCGACTTGTCGGCGTGGGGCTCGTACTGCTTGGTCGCCTCGAACAGCCGCCGCTCGAGCCCCTGCTCGGAGTAGATGTCCTTGGGCACGACCAGGCCGTTACGGAAGGCGAGGGTGACGTTGTACTGCGCCAGCGCGTTCCAGCCGACGTTCTTCGGCACCTCGGCGGAGTTCAGCGCCTTGTAGATCGGCTTGGCCTTCTCGTCGAGCGCGATGTCACCGGGGCCCGGCTTGACCCAGGCGACGTTCTCGGGGCCCACCATCGTGTTGAGCAGGCCCTCCTCGGTGTAGAGGTAGTCGAGCATCTTGATCGCGGCGACGCGGGCCTCCTTGCTGGACTTGTTGGTCAGCATGAAGGTGTAGCCGGTGGAGGTCGTCGGGGTGTACCCGGTGTAGCTGGTGCCGTCCGGGCCGGTCAGCGGCGGCACGGCGTCGTACTGCTTGTCGCGGCCGTCCTTCTGGCCGAGCTGGACGAAGATGCCGGGCCACAGCACGGGGGCGGAGCCGATCTGCACGGCCTTGGGGTTGTTGCCGATGGCCTGGAGCGCCTCGGCGTTCTGGGTGAACGAGGCGGGGTCGATCAGCCCGTCCTTGTAGAGCGAATTGATGTACTTGAGGCCGGCCTTGAAGTTCGCCTTGTCGACCGGCGTCTCCACCTTGTCGCCGTTGAGCTCCAGCAGCGACCGGATGCCGTTGTTGGCGCCGACCGGGTTGTAGGCGAAGGCACCCATGAGATAGCCGATGAGGCTGCTGTCGCCGACGGAGGTGGTCATCGGGATCTCGTCGGCCTTGCCGTTGCCGTTCGGGTCCTGGGTCTTGAACGCCTTGAGGACCGTGCGCAGCTCCTCGGGCGTCTTCGGCATCTGCAGGTTGAGCTTCTTCAGCCAGGACGAGTTGATCCAGAGCTTGTCCGGGTACGCGCAGTGGTAGCAGTCGGACCACTGCGGCAGCGCGTAGATGTGCCCGTCCGGCGAGACCGACATCGCCTTGAGCGTGGCGTTGGAGTCGAGCGCCTTCTGGATGTTCGGCGCGTTCTCCTTGATCAGGTCTTCCAGCGGGACCGCGACGCCCTGCCGGCCGAGCTTCTGCACCTCGACCTTGGTGAACGCGTCGACCCACGGCACCAGCAGGAACAGGTCGGGGTAGTCGTTGCTGGCCAGGGAGATCTGCCGCTTCTCCTTGGCCGCGCCGCCGTCCTGGTTGGTGCTCTGGAACTGGAACTGGATTTTGAACTTGTCGCTGAGCGCCTTGGTGGCGGTGTTGGTGTCGAGCTTGGTGTCGGCGTCGGCGGGCGACATCACCGAGATGATCACCTTGTCGCCGGCCATCTTGGCCTTGGGAGCGTCGTCCTTCGCGCTCGAGGAGCAGCCGGCCGCCGCGAGCGCCATGGCGGCCGAGACGGCGACGAGTGTTCTTCCGGGGGCATGCGATTTCATGGGTGAGTTTCCTTATCCCTTGACGGCGCCGACCATGACGCCCTTGGTGAAGTGGCGGGCGATGAACGGGTAGAGGAGCAGGACGGGCAGGCTTGAGACGACGATGAGCGCGTAGCGGAGGACGGCGGCCAGCTGCTGCTGCTCCATCTGCTGGGCCAGGTCCTGCGCGCCCGAGCGGGTCTCGTTGAGGATCAGCAGGTTGCGCAGCACGATCTGCAGCGGATACAGACCGGGGTCCTTGAGGTACACCAGGGCGTCGAAGTAGGTGTTCCACTGGAAGATCGCGTACATCAGCGCGAGGACGGCCAGCAGCGGCTTGGACAGCGGCAGCACCACCGACCACAGCGTTCTGAGCCCGCCGGCGCCGTCCAGCATGGACGCCTCGTACAGCTCGTCCGGGATCGAGTTGGCGAAGAACGTGCGCGCGATGATCACCTGCCAGACGCCGATCGCGTTGGGGATCAGCAGGGCCCAGCGAGTGTCGAGCATGCCGAGGTCCTGGACCACCATGTACGTCGGGATCAGGCCGCCCGAGAAGAGCATCGTGAAGATCAGCAGCGTCATGATGACGTTGCGCCCGAAGAACGTCTTGCGCGACAGTGGGTACGCGATGGCCACGGTCAGCGTGACGCTGATCAGGGTGCCGAACACCGCGTAGATCAGCGAGTTGTAGTAGCCCTGCAGGACCTGCGAGTTGCTCAGCGCGACCTGGTACGCGTGCAGCGAGAAGTCGACCGGCCAGAAGGTCACCCGGCCCGCGTTCACCGCCTCCGCGCTGCTGAACGAGCTGGCGACGATGAACACCAGCGGTGCCAGCACCAGCAGCAGCGCCACCACCAGCATGATCGTGATGACGACCATGAACATGCGGTCGCGCAACGGCTCGCGGACCTTCGTCGTGGCCGGGCGCTCGCGCCGCCGCAGCCGGGTCAACGCCGAAGTGGATATCGCGCTCATCGCCAGAGTCCGTTCCCCGTGATGCGCTTGGCGGCGAAGTTGACCGCCAGCAGCAGGAAGAGATTGACCACCGAGTTGAACAGGCCAACGGCGGTGGCCATGCTGAAGTCCGCGTTGATCAGGCCGGTCTTGTAGACGTACGTCGGGATGATCTCCGACACCGCCAGGTTGAGGTCGTTCTGGAGCAGGTAGGCCTTCTCGAAGCCGATCGCCATCGTGTTGCCCACGCCGAGGATCAGGATGATCACCGCGGTCGGCATGATGCCGGGCAGATCGATGTGCCGGATGCGCTGGAGGCGGCTGGCCCCGTCGACCTTGGCCGACTCGTGCAGCGCCGGGTCGATGCCGGCGAGCGCGGCCATGTAGATGACGGCCGAGTAGCCCGCCGTCTGCCAGACGTCCGTCCACACGTAGATGTGCCGGAAGTAGCCCGGCTCGCCGAGGAAGTTGATCGGGTCGATGCCGAACCAGCCGAGCCCCTCGTTGACGACGCCGGCCCGGGGCGACAGCACCAGGATCGTCATCGACACGACCACCACGGTGGAGATGAAGTAGGGCGCGTAGGTGACCATCTGGACGGTGCGCTTGAACCACCCGTTGCGGATCTCGTTGAGCGCGATCGCCAGCAGGATCGGGATCGGGAAGCTCGCCAGGACCAGGTAGAACGCCAGGAAGACGGTGTTCTTCAGCAGCTCGGTGAAGACCGGGTTGTCGAACAGCTGCTGGAAGTTCCGCAGCCCCACCCATTCACTGCCCCATGGCCCCAGCACGGGGCTGTAGTCCTTGAACGCGATGACGTTGAAGGCCATCGGGACGTACTTGAAGATCACGAAGTAGGCGATCGGCACGATCGCCAGCAGGTACAGCTGCCAGTGCAGCCGCCAGGACCGCTGCGCCTCCGACCAGCGGCTGCGCCGGCGCACGGTCGTCGGCTGATGGCCGATCTCGGGAAACATGGCCGAAACCTAAGCTCAATAATTTCCTTCGTCAAGTATTGATTTATGTGAGTCGGCGGTCCTACGCTCGTCGCACTCTCTGCCCGCCTTCCTGCCCTGACCAGGGGGTTTCTCTGTGAGTTCCCGTTCCGCCGCCGTCCTCGGCGCGACGATGCTCTTGGCTTTGACCGCGAGCGCTTCGACCGCGAGCGCTTCGACCGCGAGCGCTTCGACCGCGAGCGCCTCCGCGGCGCAGGCCGCCACCGGCCCCAAACCGAGCCCGCCGCCCGGCGCCGCCGCCCGGCCCGCTCCGGCCGTCGCGGCGGCCGAGGCGCCGTCCGCCTCGGCTCCCGACCCCTGGGCCGTCAAGCCCTACATGGGCTGGAGCAGCTACAGCATGCAGGTCTACTCGGGCAACGGTAAGTGGATCACCGCCGACCAGCTCATCAAGCAGTCGGACGCGATGAAGGCCAAGCTCCAGCGGTACGGCTACAACTACATCAACGTGGACGCCGGCTGGAACGACGGCGTCGACGCCAACGGCCGCCCGAAGCCCAGCACCACCCTCTACCCGCAGGGCCTGCAGAAGGTCATCGACCACGTCCACGCGAACGGCCAGAAGTTCGGGCTCTACATGATCCCGGGCATCTCCCCCGCCGTGTACGAGGCGAGCCTGCCGATCGCCGGCGCGCCCGGCTGCACCACGCACGACATCGTCAAGCAGCCGATCCAGCAGGCCGACTACTGGAAGATCGGCTACCGCATCGACTTCTCGAACCCTTGCTCGCAGAAGTACATCAACTCGATCGTCGGCCTCTTCGCCGAGTGGGGCGTCAACTTCGTCAAGTTCGACAGCGTCACGCCCGGCTCCGGCATCAGCGACCTGTCGCTCGACGCTCGCGACGACGTGGCCGCCTGGTCGTCCGCGCTGAAGAAGCACAAGATCTGGTTCGAGCTCTCCTGGGCGCTCGACCCCCAGTACGCCGGCTTCTGGCGGTCCAAGGCGAACGGCTGGCGCATCGACTGGGACGTCGAGTGCTACTGCGCCGGCGAGGCACTCACCCAGTGGCAGAACATCGCCCGCCTCTTCCCCGACCTGGCCACCTGGTGGCGCCACGGCGGCAACGGCGGCTGGAACGACCTCGACTCGCTCAACGTCGGCAACGGCTCCATGGACGGCCTGACCCAGGACGAGCGGCGCACGGCGATGACCCTGTGGGCGATCTCCGCGGCTCCCCTCTATCTCGGCAACGACCTGACCAAGCTCGACTCGTACGGGCTGAGCCTGCTCACCAACCCCGAGGTGATCGCGGTCGACCAGGCCGGCACCCCGGCGCGCCCGGTCAACGCGACGTCGCAGCAGCCGACCTGGTACGCGCTGAACGCCGACGGCAGCTACACCGTCGCGCTGTTCAACCTGGGCCGCACCGACAAGGACATCACGGTGAACTGGTCGGACATCGGCCTGACCGGCGCCGCCTCGGTCCGCGACCTGTGGGCCCGCAAGGACCTCGGCCGCTTCCCCACCGGCTTCACCGCCGCGACGGTGCCGATCCACGGCGTACGCCTGCTCAAGATCACGCCGCAGGCGGGCGCCAAGGTCGCCGTGAACGACGACGCCCTGCGCGTCGGCTACCAGGGTGACTGGGCGCGCAACGGCGGCAAGGAGGTCGCCGCCACCGCGCAGCCGCTGGAGCTGACGGTCACCGACACCGGCACCCCCGCCCCGCCGTCGACGAGCGGCCCGGTCCGCACGATCGTCCACGACAACACCGACACCGGCATCGCGTACGCGGGCACGTGGTCGCAGAGCACCGGCCGTGGCCTCGGCGACTACAACGACAACGTGCACTACACCGAGCGCAACGGCGACTCGTTCCAGTACACGTTCACGGGCACCGGCGTCTCGTACGTGACCGAGATGGACAGCTCGCAGGGCGAGGTCGACGTCTACCTCGACGGCCAGTTCATCAAGACCGTGAACACCGGCCGTGAACAGGGCCAGCCCCGCCTCGCGCAGCAGGCCGTGTTCACCGTGAACGACCTGCCGAACGGCAGCCACACGCTGATGGCCGTGAAGAAGTCGGGCTCGTTCATGCTGCTCGACCGGATCGACGTGATGCAGCCGAGCCTGCTCGACCCGCCGACCGCCTCGTTCGACCGCAAGGCCCCGGCGGACGTCCGGGTCGAGCTGCTGCGCGACGGCACCGAGTTCACCGGCGTCACCCACAACGGCAAGGCACTGGTACGGGGAACCGACTACACCCTGTCGGGCTCGACCGTGACGCTGCGCGCGCCGTACCTGTCCACCCTCCCGGCCGGCAAGGCCCAGCTGGACTTCGCCTTCCGCGGCGACCACCTCGACGACGTCCACGCGACCACGGCCAACGGCGACGCGGTTTCCTACACCTTCACCGGAACCGGCGTCGACTGGATCACCGCGACCGCCCCCGACCAGGGCCTGGTCGACATCTACATCGACGGCGTGCGGGTCAAGCGCGTCGACGCCCACGGCGCCACCCGCGCCACCCAGCAGACCCTCTTCAGCACGTCGGGTCTCAAGAACAAGCAACACACGTTCAAGGCAGTCAAGGTCACCGGCAACGTGATGCGCAGCGACGTCATCCGCTACACCACACGCTGACCTTCCACCCAGCACCACCCCGAGTCGGGCGCCGGCGGTCCATCCGCCGGCGCCCGACGTCGTTTTGCCACGTCAGACCGCCGTCAACAGAGCGAAACTATTCGTAAGTTTCGGTTCCGAATTAAGCTCCCCGATCGTCGCACACCGAACGCCAGCTCCCCTGGTCTTCCCGTCGCCGTGCTGGCCAAACGAGCCGATGATCGTGTTCGGTATTTCCGCGATGTTTCCGGAAGTTGTTGACAAGCTCGCGTCCCGGGGGCCACCATCTCTCGCAACGACGGACTTCAATGTCCGTCTTGTCCCCCGTCAGCCCCTCCACGAGGAGGACGCACCATGACCGCAGATCTCGCCCCTTCCCCGCGCCGCGGGCGCGGCCGTCTCCGCCTGCTAGTCAGCGCCGCGTGCGCCGTCGTGGTGGCGGTCTCCGGCGTGACGCTGGCCGGCGCCGCCCACGCCGAGGCCGACCGGACCGTCAGCTCGAACGCCACCGGCACGCACAACGGCTACTACTTCTCGTTCTGGAAGGACAGCGGCAACGCGAGCATGACCCTGCGCGCCGATGGCCGGTACACCAGCAGCTGGGACCGCAGCACCAACAACTGGGTGGGCGGCAAGGGCTGGGCCACCGGCACCCGCCGGACGGTCACCTACTCGGGCACCTACAACCCGGGCAACAACAACACCTATCTCGCCCTGTACGGCTGGACGCGCAACCCGCTCATCGAGTACTACATCGTCGAGAACTTCGGCAGCTACAACCCGAGCAGCGGCGCCCAGCGGCTCGGCACGGTCACCACCGACGGCGGCACGTACGACATCCTGCGCAGCCAGCGGGTCAACCAGCCGTCGATCGACGGCACCGCCACGTTCTACCAGTACTGGAGCGTCCGCCAGCAGAAGCGCAGCTCCGGCACCATCACCACGGCCAACCACTTCGACGCGTGGGCCCGCGCCGGCCTGAACCTCGGCAGCAGCTGGGCCTACCAGATCATGGCCACCGAGGGCTACCAGAGCAGCGGCAGCTCCGACATCACCGTCCGCGAGGGCGGCGGCACCACCCCCACCACCCCGACCACCCCGAACCCGGGCGGCGGCAACTGCACCGCGACCATCTCCGCCGGCCAGCAGTTCGGCGACCGCTTCAACCTCAACATCGCCGTCAGCGGCACCAACTCCTGGATCGTCTCCCTGGGCCTGAACGGCGGCCAGAGCATCCAGAACAGCTGGAACGCCTCGGTCTCCGGCACCACCGGAACCGTGACCGCCCGCCCGAACGGCAGCGGCAACAACTTCGGCGTCACCATCATGGCCAACGGCAACTGGACCTGGCCCACCATCACCTGCCGAACAAGCTGACCCACCCCTCCACAGCGGCGCGGCGGTCCCCACCGCCGCGCCGCTTCAATGCCCTGACACCGAAGCCGGCCATCCAGATCCGCGCAGGACTCCGACCGCCTACCCTTGACCTGGCCGCCGGATCCGCGCGGGCGGCCCCACCTGCCGCGGCCGCTCCGGGCCGGGATCGTCAAGGGACCAGAGGGCGCTGCCGACGCCCACGTCGCGGTCCTGCGCTCACCCCACGAAGCGCCGCCCAGGTCCCCACCACCCGGCGGACTGGCGCCATCAGTCCGTGACTGTTCGAGGGCGGACGTGGCCGGAGCCCGCGCGGTCGGCATCCCAGCTCTGCTCGTCACCCGTTAACTTTGATCGTCCCCAGCCCGGGGGACTCAGTCGCTCGGTCCGTCTTGCTGCTCCTGTCGCACCCATGATCCGGGGGGTGTTGTCGCCGGCCGGGTGGCGTCGGCGAGACCGCTGACAGGGACCCGGCCACCGTTCGGGGTAGGTCTCTTCGTAACGTGGCTGCCGGCAGTCCGACGCTCAGACACGGCGGCCGAGCCCATGACGGGACATCGCGCGGCGCCCTGCCGGTCGCGGTCGCCCGCGCCGCGGGCGTCACCGCTCTGGACGCCCAGACCGTCGTGGTCCCGGGTTTCATCGCTGCGGAGACGATCCTTCCCTCGACTCGCCGACAGTCTTCACGGCCTCCTACGCCGCGACGCCCTACCAGCACAAACCGGTAGAAAAGCTGGCGCGCGCCGCCTGACAGCATCCATAGGGACCCCCGGCACTCCGGCCGGCCCGCACCTGCGGGACGCGGTCACCACCACCCCGCGCGGAGGCAGCCGAGCTTCTCAGCCCAAAGCGGCGGCAACCTTCGCCGCCGCCTCGGTGACCGCTCGGCCGATGCCTCGGTGTCGGCGTTGACGTGGACGACGGCCAAGGCTGCCCGCGCCGCGCGCCGCGGTGTCGTGGGGTGGGATGCTGACGACCGTGACGGCCTCGTCGCCGGCGCGCACCACCAGGAACGCTGTCATGCCCAGCTCGGCGGCGAGCGCCGTCAGGCGGGGCGTGGCGGCCGACTGAAGGTCGCTGCGGACGGCTCGGCCAGGCCGGAGACGCCGAGGCCGTTGCGGCCGAGCGAGTCGCGTTCGACGAGCTGGTGGTCCTTTAGGGTGCGCAGCAGCCGGTAGGCGATGGACCGGTGCACGTTCAGCTCGCGGCAGATCTCCGTGATCGGCTCGGGGATGCCGGCGGCGAGGTGTCGAGAGAGCCCCCAGCATGGTGTTCGACGGTTCCGGTGACCTCGCCGTGGCTGATCCGGATGCCATATGGCAGGCCGTTCACGCCGTGATCCGCTCGTGGGCGGGCAGGAGCCCGAGGCCGATGAGGTCGTCCACCGGCTCGGCGACGCTGCACGTGCCGAACGAGGTGAAGCTGCGCCGCGCCGTCTCGCAGCCGCGCACGTCGGCGACGATGGCCTCGGTGTCGGTGCGCCGCAGGTGGGCCTCGGCGTCGGTGGGGTGGGCGGCGGCGAGCAGCACGTTGAGGAAGCCGTGGTGGTGGAAGCCGGTGGCCGGGTCGGTGTGCCGGATCGCGTGGTGCAGCCCGGCCGTGCACTTGAACGCGATGCCCCGGTCGGCGCAGGCGCGGATCGTCGCGGCCAGTTCCTGCGCGGGTGGGAACAGGTCGGCGCGGATCCCGCCGGTGCGCAGCTTCGCCCGGCAGCCGGTGCCGGCGAGCGCGTCGAGCACGTCGTCGCGGGCGTCCGTACGCGGGATCTCCACCGCCACGGGCACGTCCGGCGGCAGCACGTCGCGCGCCACTCGTACCGCCGCAAGGGCCTGCGCCGCGCCGGCCGCGACCGGTGTCTCCACCGCGGCCAACCGCAGGCCCTCGGTCTTGCCGACCTTGCCGGCCGCCGCCGGCAGGTCGTCCGCGGCGGCGATCAGCGCCAGCTCCAGGGGTGGTCCTTCCTTCTCCAGCTGTACGGCCACCGCGTCGAGATGTCGCGCGGTCACCACGAACGGCCCCACCAAGGCGGATCCGCGTGCCCGGTGCGCCGCGACGGCCACGTCCATCGGCGCGTCACCGGGCGGGAAGAGCGCCGCGTCGTCGAAGAGCCGCTCGAACATCATGCCGACCACGTCCACGCGTAGCGGCCGCTGTTCGCCGCGGTGCCCGCCTCGCCGAGGCCCAGCGGCCGGAACGTGCCCACCATGACCGCGAGCTCGTCGCACGGCCTCGGCGCGACGCTGCCCACCATGACCGCGAGCTCGTCGCACGGCCTCGGCGCGACGCTGCCCACCTGCCGGTAGTACGCCATGGGACCTCCTCAGACGGTGACGGGACGGTGATGCCGGCCGTGCGGCGGCCCCAGCGCCGGTCGATCAGCGGCTGGGCGGCGATGCGCTCACGGCGGGCGGCGCGGTGCCCTTGACGCCCAGATCGGCCGAGGAGGCGGTCGTTCGATAATCGAACACAACGACCATCTATAGATTCGGACCCTAACGGCGGTGCCGCGATCGAGACAAGCGTGCCCGTCGCGCAAGCGGGAAGAAGCGCCGCGCCGGATCGCCGCCCTACGCTCGCGGCATCCGGCGTCGCGCAGCGGGAGGGGGCCACGATGACCAGCCCAACGGCACCGGCGATGTCCGCCGCGCAGGCCCTCGCCCAGCTGCTCGTCGGCAACCAGGTGCAGCAGGCCGTCCACGTGGCGGCGCGGCTCGGCATCGCCGACCGGCTGCGGGACGGCCCGCGCGACGCCGCCGAGCTCGCCGAGCTGACCGGGGCGCATCCCGGCGCGCTGGGCCGGCTGCTTCGTGTGCTCGCCGGCCACCACATCGTCGCGGACGACGGCGCGGGCCGCTTCCGGCTCACCGCGATGGGCGAGCTGCTGCGATCGGACGACCCGCGGTCGGTGCTGCCGTTCGCCCTCTGGTCCGGCGGCGTGAGCTACCAGGCGTTCGGCGCCCTGGAGCAGAGTGTGCGCACCGGCGAGCCGGCCTTCGAGACGCTGTTCGGCCAGGAGTTCTTCGCCTACCTCGCCGAGCATCCGGAGTCCGGTGCGGTCTTCGACGAGATGATGTCGCGGCACACCGCCCCGGTCGCCGCGGCGATCGCCGGACACGGGTTCGCCGAGGCGGGCGTGGTCGTGGACGTCGGCGGCGGCCGCGGTGAGCTGATCGCCGCGGTCCTCGCCGAGCGCCCGGCGATGCGGGGCGTGCTCGTGGATCAGGCTCGCGTGCTCGACGCGGCCCGGCGGGTGTTCGCGCGCGCCGGGGTCGCCGATCGCTGCACCGCGGTGGCCGGCGACATCGCGGGGGCGCTGCCGGCCGGCGACGCGTACCTGCTGAAGAGCGTGCTGCACGGGCTGCCCGACGACGAGGCGGCGCGGGTGCTCGGTGCCTGCCGGCGCGCGATGCGCCCCGGCGGCGTGGTGCTCGTCGTCGAGTTCGTGCTGCCGCCCGGCGGCGAGCCGAGCCCGGCGCTGCTGATGGATCTGCTCATGCTCGTCGGCTGCCACGGCCGGGAACGCACGGCGGCGGAGTTCGCGGAGCTCGCCGCGGCGGCGGGCCTGCGGCTCGCCGGGATCACGGCGGCCAAGCACGGCTACCGCGTCATCGAGTGCCGCGCCGCCTGACCCGGCGTGGTTGAGCAACGGGAGAGAAGACCGGCCGCCCGGTGGCTGCCTACGGTCGCAGCATGAATCCGC
Organism: Paractinoplanes deccanensis; assembly: GCF_016862115.1. Lineage (GTDB taxonomy): Bacteria > Actinomycetota > Actinomycetes > Mycobacteriales > Micromonosporaceae > Actinoplanes > Actinoplanes deccanensis. Next base: position 126,127 of record NZ_BOMI01000021.1, on the reverse strand, counting down.
GCCTGATGTTCGTCACCCTCGCCGTGCGAGATGTCGGGGAGTCCCGGCGGTTCTACGAGGGAGTGCTGGGCCTTCGCCCGCTCGGCCCGGACGCGGCCACGGTGAGCTATCCGCTCGGCCACGTCATCCTGGTGCTGCACCGCGCGGACGTCCCGGACGGGCGCGACCGCTCCGTCACGTTGACGCTGCTGGTGGACGACGTGGAGAAGACCCGGGCGGCGATGGGGCGGAACGGCGCCACGGTGAAACCCGCGCAGACCTCCCGGGCCGGCGTGATGGCGGACCTCTACGATCCGGACGGGCACTGGTTCTCGCTCTATCAGCCGTCCGCCGACGCGCTGACCTGGCCGAGCGCGCGCAAGGTCAGGGCGCTGCGGCAGGGCGGCGCGGGCACGGAGCTGCTCTATCTCTTCCTCTACGTGCGAGACCTGCACGCGACCGAGAAGTTCTACCAGGGTGGGCTCGGCCTGACTCCGGTGGAGACCACCACGTGCCACCGCGGCCTCACCGCCGTGCCGGACGGTGTGGTGAAGTACGACGCCGGTGGCGCCCTGCTGACCACGCACCACGTCGGCGACGGCGACCACGCGGCCCTGCACCGGGTCACCGCCGGGGGCACGCCCGGCGTCGCCCTCGGCTTCCACACTCCCGGCCTGGACGCGGCGGCCGCCGAGCTCTCCGCGCGAGGGCTCTCCCTCGACGGCGACCAGACGGTGCCCGGGATCGGGCGCGCCGCCGCGTTCACCGATCCCGGCGGCTACCGGTTCTTCCTCTGCGAGCCGTCCGCGCGGGCCATGTCGTCGCCGGCCGGCGAGGCGATCCGGCGCATCCTCGGCGCGGACCTCTGACCATGGACTTCAAGGATCTGCGCAGCGCGCTGACGGCCCTCGCCACCGGCGGGAGCCCGGACGAGTCCCGCAAGGCGGTCAAGGACCTCCAGGGCGCCGCCTACGCGGCGATCTCCGGCGACGAGGCGCACGAGGAGTTCCGCAAGGCGTTCGTCACGAAGGACGACTGCGAGATCGCCGAGGTGATGCGGCATCTCGCCCGTACCGCGTCGCCACCCGCGGTCTCGGTCGTGCTGTCGCTGATCCGGGACGCGGTGGGCGGCGAGCGCCACGACGCGGCGCTGCGGCTCGCGGGACTCGCGAACTATGTGGACGTCCCCTACACCTCGACCGGCGCGGAGATGACCGGCGAGGCGGAGGAGCGCTACGTCCTGGAGGTGCTGCGCGGCAAGCGGCTCTGGCGCTACGAGGTGCCCGCGGCCCGCTCCTTCGTCGGGCGCTTCGAGGAGACCATGGAGTCGCTGCTGGGCGTCAAGCACGTGCACGCGACGGTGTCCGGATCCGCGGCGCTCACCGCGGCGCTGCTCGGCCTGGGCGTGGGCCCGGGCGACGAGGTCATCGTGCCCGCCGTGACCTGGGTGGGGTGCGCCGACGCGGTGATCCTGTGCGGCGCGGTCCCGGTCATCGCCCAGGTCGACGAGACGCTGGGGCTCTCCGTCGCCGACGTGGAGCGCCTCGTCACCGGCCGCACCCGGGCCGTGATGGCCGTCAGCCTCTTCGGCGCCTCCTGCGACCTGACCGGGCTGCGGGCGCTGGCGGACCGGCACGGCATCGCCCTGATCGAGGACAACGCCCAGGCGGCCGGCGTGAGCCACCACGGCCGCCGGGTGGGCTCCATCGGTGACGCGGCGATCTTCAGCACCAAGTTCATGAAGTTCGTGGCCGCCGGCGACGGGGGCTTCCTGGCGACGAACTCGGACGCGCTCTACCAGTTCGCGGTCCTCTACACCGGTGGCCGCACGTTCCCGGCACGCAAGCGGGCGCTGGCCGTCGAGGACCGCGTCATGCCGGCGACCGGGCTGCGGATGAACGAGCTGACCGGGGCCGTGGCGCTGGCGCAGGCCGAGCGCCTCGACGATCTGCTCGGCCGCCTGCGCGAGGCGCGCGACCTCATCTTCGACCTCACCGGGCCGGCGCGCACCTACCGCCGGGTGCCCGGCCACGACCCGCGGGGCGACTCGGGCTGGATGACGCCGCTGCTGTTCCCGGACGAGAGCGCCTGCCAGACCTTCGCCAGAGCCGTCCGGACCCGGGGCATCCGGCACGTCACCACGTCGCGAGAGCTGTTCGCCGGCGGCGAGATCGAGCACTGCTACCCGGCGATGAGCACCGACCGCTACCTCCCCACGACGGGTGCTCACTGGGCGCCGGAGTTCCGCGCCATGATCGCTCACGTCGGCATCGACGCCCGTAACGATCCCTGGGCACGGGTGCCCGGCCGCGACTATCCGCCCGGTTTCGCCGACGAGAGCATGCGGCTGCTCCGGCGGATCGCCTTCGTGCAGACCAATCCCCGGCTCGAGCCCCAGCACTGCGCGGCGATAGCGCGGGCCCTCGCCGAGGCGGACGCGGAGTGCGCCGGTCATGGACCTCGGAGTTGACCTGCTGACCTCGGGGCCGCACGCCACCGAGGACACGATCGTCCGGCTGGCCGCGGAGGCGGAGGCACTGGGGTACGCGGCCGTGTGGACCCACGAGCGGCAGCTCTGCCCCACGGGCGACGTCGCGCAGCCGCCGGGCCCGCCACGGCCGTTGCCGGACTACTACCGGACGACCTACGACCCGGTCGACACGCTCGCCTTCGTCGCGGCCCTCACCAGCGGCGTCCGGCTGGGCACGAGCGTGCTGACCGCGCCACTGCACAGCCCGGTCCTGCTGGCACGCCGGCTGGCCACGCTCGACCGGCTGAGCCGCGGGCGCCTGGTCGCCGGGCTCGGCCAGGGATGGATGCGGGCGGAGTACGACGCGGAGAACGTCCCGTTCGGCGAGCGGGGCGACCGGCTCCAGGACTTCGTGGGCGCGCTGCGCGCGGCGTGGGCGCCCGACCCGGTGAGCTACGAGGGGCGCTTCTACCGGATGCCGGCCGGCCACTTCGGGCCCAAGCCGCACCAGGACGGCGGCCCGCCCCTGCTCGTCGGCGCGGCCGCACCGGCCGCCATCGACCGGGCCGCCCGCATCGCCGACGGGTTCAACCCGACGTCCATGTCGTTCGAGCGGCTCACGGCGGCGATCGGCAGGTTCCGGGCCGCCGCCGCGCGGGCCGGCCGTGACCCGGCCCGGCTGTCCATCGTGGTGCGGGCCGCGACGCCGCTGACCCTTTCCTCCCTCGGCGGCCGGCGCCCCTTCCTCGGCGGCTCGCCCGTCCAGGTCGCCGAGGACCTGCGGCGCCTCGACGAGTGGCGCGTCGATCACGTGCTCTTCACCAACGTGCGCATGCCGCCGCTGGACGAGCAGCTCCGGCTGCTCGACCGGATCAAGGTGGCCGCGGACCGCGCCGGGGCCGGGCGAGCAAGGTGGGAGAAGCCCGCCGAGCCGGTTCGTCCCTAGGCTCGGAGAACGTACGAGAACGCGAATCGGCGAGCGCAGGAGGCGCTGACATGACGCAATCGGAAGGGCAGCGAGCCAACGAACAGGCCATTCGCCGGATGACCGAGGCGTTCAACACGGGGAACACGAAACTGGTCGACGCCCTGGTCAAGCGCAAGGGCAACATCGAGAAGACGCCGATCCCCGGAACGACGAAGGACAGGCTCGGGCTCAAGCTGAAGATCCAGCATCTGCGCTCGGCGTTCCCGGACGGCGAGTTCACCATCGAGGACATGAAGTCCGAAGGCGACAAGGTCACCTTCCGCTGGCGGCTGTCCGGCACCCAGCGTGGCGAGTGGCTCGGCCAGCCCGCCACCAACCGGGCGACCACCTTCACCGGCACGGACGTGGTGACGTTCCAGAACGGCATCATGGTGGAGCACGAGTCGCTCGACGCCAAGGGCGGCATGATGGAGGCGCTCGCCGCCGCCGAACGGGAAGCGGACGAGCAGGAGCAATAGGCCCGCCACGCACCGCGACACCGGCCGGCGCGGCAACGCCGGCCGGCGCGGCGATCTCGTCAGTGCGCGGTCGGATGCCGTGGCTGGTACAGGCCGAGACGCGCGCCGCCGGGCATCGGGATCGACGTGACCAGCCCCCATCCCTCGTCGGTGATCTCGCCGGACATGTCGACGCCCTTGTCGCGCAGCTCGGCGATCGTCGCGTCGAGGTCGTCGCACAACAGGTACAGCTCGACGAGGTCGGCCAGGTCCCCGCGCGGCACGGCCTCAGCCGGATGCACGGACAGCTCGGCCGGCGGCAGCGCGAGGACGAGCCAGCCGCCTCCCGCGTCGACAGCGGACAGGCCCAGCGTGTCGCGCAGAAAGGCCCGGTCCTCGTCAGCACGAGCGCTGTACATCGTGGCATGACTTCCGATGATCATGGCGACCCCCACCTGGTGAATGGCTTGGTGTGAACGGCGTTGTCCGGACCAGCCTCGCACCTGACGGTGGCCGGCACACCCGCCACACCCGAACGAAGCAAGAGAGAAGAAGCCGGTGAGCCTTCGAGATCGACCACTGCCGTACATCTTCCTGGAGGCGCAGGGCCTGGCCGCCGAACGGGCCTACCTGGAGCAGCGGGTGGGCCTGCCGGTCATCGAGACCGACGACGATCCCGGCCACCGGCACGGCGTCGTCAAGTACGCCGCGGGACCGGTGATCCTGTCCCTCAACCTCTCCCCCGCCTCCCGCTTCCGCCTCTCCGGCTCCGACGGCCTGACCATCGTCTGCGCCGGCGGGTCGCGGCTGGTGACCGATCCGCACGGGCACCACTTCCTCCTCGGCGATCGGCCCCCGGTGGTCGCCGAGCTGCGCCTGCGGGTCACCGACCTGGCCGCGTCCGTCGCCTTCTACCGCGACGTGCTCGGCCTGCGGCAACCCGATCCGGGCACGGCCGCCTTCGCCACCGGCTCGGTGCCGATCGTCCTCACCGCGGCGCCGCTCGCCGCGGACGGCCGCCGCATCCGGCACGACACCTACCTGCTCGTCTTCCACACCCCGGACATCGACCGCACCGCGGCCGAGCTGTCCGCCGCGGGGCTGACCTTCACCGGGCGCGGCGTCGGGTCGAAGCGGATCGGCCGCACCATCCGCTTCACCGACCCGTCCGGGCACCGGTTCTGCCTCTACGAGCCGTCGGACGAGGCGCTCGGCGACCGCAGCGGCGCCACCCTCCGCCAGATCCTGATCGGCCGATGACCTCCGCCGGGGCGGTCGGCCGCCTGCTGGACCGGTGGCCGCCCGCCGACCGCATCCTGGTCGCCGGGCCGGACGCCGCCCGGCCGGCCGGCGAGCTCGCCCGGCCGGGCCGGACCGTCACCGCCTGGCCGCCGGCGCCCGGTGACCCGCGGGCGGACGCCGCCGTCTGCGCCGGGTGGCGGTGGACGAGCGGCGAGGCGGAGCACCGGCGCTTCCTGGCCGAGGTGCGCCGCCGGCTGCGGCCGGGCGGGACCTTGATCCTCGACCAGGCCGCCGCGGGGGGCGACGTCGATCCGCTGACCGGGCGAGGCGGCACGGTCCGCTACTACCACCCCACCGAGCTGGCCGGGCTGGTCCGTGCCGCGGGTTTCCGCACCGAGCACGTGGAGCTCACCGGGGCCGCGCCGGGTGCGGGGCCGCCGGGCGTGCTGGTCGCCGCCCGGGCGCTGCTCGCACCGCCCGAGGCCCTGGCCGTGACGGGCTGGGGCGCCGACGCCGGCGAGGTCCGGCTCGACCTGCGGTACGCGGACGACGAGACGGAACTGCTCGACCCGGCGCCCGGCAAGATCTGGGCGGATGTCGCCGCCGAGGCGGATCAGGTGGCCGGCCACTACCCGGTGGACGACCCGTTCGGCGGGGTGCGCGGCGCACCGGTGGTCAGCCGCTTCTTCGGCCGTCCCGTGCCGCCCGGCCAGTTGTCCTTCGGCGCCGGGGTCACCTCGCTGCTGCGCGACCTCGCCGGACTCGCCGACGGCGGGCCGGTGGTGGCGCCCGAGCACACCCATCCGGACCTCCAGGCGTGGGCCGCGTTCGCGGGCTCCGACGTCCACGTGGCCACGGCCGCGGCGCTGACGGCTCGGATCCGCGAGTGCCGGCCGGCGCTGGTGCTGCTGGACCGCCCCGGCTTCGACGCCGGCGTCCTCGCCCTCGCGGACGTCGTGCGGCTGGCCGGGGTGGCGGCGCAGACCGGCGCGGTGGTCGTGGTGGACGAGAGCGCGGCCGCCTACCTCGGCCCGGCCGGCAGCTGCGCCACAGTGGCCGCGGACACCGGCAACCTGGTCGTGCTGCGCGGGTTCACGAAGGCGTACTCCTGGGGCGGCCTGCGCGCCGGCTACGCGATCTGCTCGCCGGAGCTCGCGCCCCGGGTCCGCGAGCTGATCACCCCCATGCTGATCGGCGAGCCGGCACTGCGGGCCGCGTTGGGAGTGCTCGCCGCCGGTGACCCGCTGGCCGCGCTGCGCCGGCGCGTCCGCGAGGTGAAGCCGCCCTTCGCCCGGAAGCTCGCCGCCGGCGGCTTCGCCGTCATATCAGGGCATCCCGACATCCCGTGGGTGACGGTCGCCGACCCGGACGGCGCCGCGGGACGAGCCCTCGCCGCGCGCGGGATTCGTGGCCTGCTTCCCGCTCCGGCGCCGGTCCCGGCGCCGCCGGCACCCGGGCGGCTGCACCTGACCGTGCCGCTGTCCCGCCGGCGCATCGAGCTCTTCGACACGCTGTTCGAGGGACAGGACGACCCGGCATGAGCGTGACCCAGCGGCGCCGAGCCACCCCCGCCGGTGCCGACACCCGCCGCGCGCCCTCACCTTCACCGCCTGCAACATCGCGGTCTTCGGCGCGCTGCCGCAACTGGCCGGAGGCTCCTCCGGCCGGGTGCGGGCGGTGGCAACCGGCCTCGGCTGGCTGACGGCCGGCATGCTCACCGTCTCGGCCGCCTACGGCTTCGCCGCGGTCCTGCTCGCGGACCGGCTCCCACAGCTCTCCGAGCGCGTGACGGCCGGTGGCATGCCGGTGCGCCTGGTGCAGTCCTACGTCGTCTTCGGCCTGATCGGCGTGGCCTTCGTCGCGCTGGGCCTGAGCACCCTCGGCGTGCTGCCCGACCCCTTCGCCCGCCGGCCCCGGGCGCGGCTCGTGGTGCTCGGCGCGCTGATCGGAGGCTTCCTGATCGGCCGCCCGTACCCGCTGTTCGACAAGCTGATCGAGTATGCGGCGCAGACCGGCAATCCCCTGTACGGCGCGGGCGTGTTCATCCTCCAGTCGGCCGGCAACCTGCTGGTCGTCGCCGTGCTCGGCGGCGTCCTCGCCCTGGTCGGCCGCGGAGGCGGCCGGGCATGGCGGCCGGAGCGGGTGGCGCGGGCGGCCGGGCTCGCCCTGATCGCGCTCGGCACCTTCCTCGTCGTCTACTGGGACCTGCGGGTGCCCTCGCTCTTCGGGTACGGCTGGTTCCCGGTCATGCCCTGGAACTGAGCCGGGCCCGTCGCCGCGCCGGTCAGGCGGGGCGTCAGCAGCTCGCGCTGCGCCGCGCTCACCAGCGCCGAGCGCACCACGGCGCCGAGCACCAGGACGACCACGACGGCCTCGCGGACGGCCGGGTCGCGCTCGGGCGGCGTGCGCTGCGCGCGTGCCACGTAGGCGCGCAGCACGGCGTCGTCGCAGGCGGCGCTCGTGCGGGCCGCGGCCGCGTACTGCTCGAGCGCGGCGCCGAGGCCGGGCGCGCCGAGCAGATCGGCGACCGCGCACGCCTCGACCAGCCTGTCCAGCGGCGCGGGGCCGGCGCCGAGGGACGCGCTGACGGTCGCCTCCGCGCGCTCGCGGAGGTCGTCGCCGACGACCCGGGCGCGGCCGGCGCGCGCGGCCGCCTGGACCGTCTCGATCAGCTCGCGGGACGGCACGCGCACGTCGTCGACGGCGGCCAGGATCGCGCGTGCCGCGGTCACCGGGAAGCCGCCGACGGTCAGCAGCGTGTCGACGAGCCGCAGCCGGCGCAGGTGCCCCTCGGTGTACTCGGCCTGGTTGCGGGCGGTGACCCGCCCGGGCGGCACCAGCCCGGCCCGCAGGTAGTACTTGATCGTCGGTATCGCGATGCCGCTCCGCTCGGCCAACTGTGCCATTCGCATCGCACCCACCTGCTCGCTCGCATCGGCGCCAGGGTGTCGGCCTCATCCTACGGCGTGCGCGGGTGCCCGGACTTCTTCCCGGCGGACGCCCGAGCGCCCCGGACGGCCGGGCAGCCGGGCCGGTCCAGTCGGCTCCAGAACGTTCCAGAGTCGGTCAACCCGCTCGTGTTTGGCTGCGGTCCTGTGCTCACCGGGAGGCCGACATGACAGGAGCGAGAACGGCGCCGCACCGGCTCGGCTGGCGACGGCTGCTCGTGCTGCGCCCGGCGCTGGTCGATTTCGCGTCGCGCGGGTTCGCCACCGAGCCGGCGGCCACCCGAGCGCATCTGGAGGCGGCGGCCGGCGCGTTTCTGGACGGCTTCAACGCCGAGCTCGCCACCGGGCCGGACGACCCGCCCGACCTGGCCGCGACGCCGGCGCCACGGCGCGGGTTCGCCGCCGAGGGCGCGGCCATGGCCACCGCCCTGCTGGACGCCGCCCGTCCCACCGGGACGCGGCGCACCGAGGCACTGCACGCGGCGTACGGCGACCGGTACGCCTACCTGCTCCACGTCGGAAGCGGCTGGGCGATGGCCAAGCTGCACCGCCGGCGGCTCGGCCGGATCGGCGCGCCGGCGCCGCTGCTGCGCTGGCTGGCCTACGACGGCAAGGGGTTCTGCGAGGGGTTCTTCGCCGGGCCGGCCCGGCTCGGCCGGTGGCGGCGGCACGCCGGCCCGTGCTCGGCGGTGTGCGAGATCGAGTATCAGGGTCTGGGCCGTTCCCTCTGGTTCCGGGCGTGCGGCGACCCGGACCGGCTCGCCGGCCTGATCACGGCGATGCCGGCGCGCCATCACGGCGACCTGTGGAGCGGCGCCGGGCTGGCCGCCGCATACGCCGGTGGCGTGGACGCCGGCGCCTACGGGCTGCTGGCCGAGCGGGCGAACGACCACCGTGCGGCGCTCGCGCAGGGCGCGGCGTTCGCCGCCGAGGCCCGCCGGCTCGGCGGCGACCTGACGGAGCAGACCGATGTCGCGGTGCGCGCCCTGGCCGGTGCGGAGGCCGGCGAGGCCGCGGCGTGGACCTGGACCGCTCGGGAAGGGCTGGACGGACCGTCGGCGGGCGCGAGCACCTACCGCGAATGGCGGCGGCGCGTGCAGCGGCTGGCGGCCGCGGCCGGCGCGAAGGACGCGGCGTGAGCGCCCGGCGGGGTGGGCGGACCGCGCTGGTCGGCCTGCTCGCCGCGGGGCTGTGCGTGGGCGCCGGCTGGTTCACCCGGCTGCCGGCCGCGCCGGCCGCCGACACCGCGGCGCTGGCCGGGCGATACGGCTTCACCGTCCAGGACGTCAACGGCGATCCGCCGGGAGCGCGCACGCACCGGGTCGTGCAGCCGGCCATCCAGCACATCCAGGGCTGGATCTCCGCGGTGGGCGCCGCCGCCGGCCTGGCCGACCTCGACGGCGACGGGCTGCCCGGCGAGGCCTGCCTGGTCGACCCGCGCGACGACTCGGTCACCGTCCGGTCCACGCCGGACCGCGCCGATCGCTTCGCGGCGTTCCCGCTGACCCCGGCGGGCGTGGCGTACGACGCGCGGACCACCGCGCCGATGGGCTGCGTGCCCGCCGACCTCAACGAGGACGGTTGGACCGACGTCCTTGTGCACTTCTGGGGACGGACGCCGATCGCCTACCTGCGCCGGCCCGGCGTGCCGCTGCGGCCGGACGCCTTCCGCGCCGCCGACATCGTGCCGCGCCCCACGGAGATCTGGAACAGCACCACCGCCAACGTGGTGGACTTCGACGGCGACGGCCACCTCGACCTGTTCATCGGCAACTACTTCCCGGACGGCGCCCGGGTGCTCGACGGGACCGCCCGCGACGACCCGCACATGCGCATGCAGGACTCCATGTCGAAGGCGACGAACGCCGGCACCAACCGGATCCTGCGGCTCGCCCGGGTGGAGCGGTCCGGTGACGTGGGCGTGCCCCGCTACGACGACGCCTCGGCGGCGCTGCGCGGCGCCTCGTCCGACTCGTGGACGCTGGCCACCGGCGCGCAGGACCTGGACGGTGACGGCCTGCCCGAGCTGTACGTCGCCAACGACTTCGGGCCGGACCAGCTGCTGCACAACCGGTCGGTGCCGGGCCGGGTGGCGTTCGCCGAGCTGCGCGGCGACCGGGGCGCGAACACCCCCAAGTCCAAGCGGCTGGCCGACGACTCGTTCAAGAGCATGGGCGTCACCTTCACCGACCTGAACACCGACGGCCGGCCGGACATCGTGGTCAGCAACATCACCGTCGAGCGCGGCCTCGAGGAGAGCAACTTCGCGTTCGTCAGCACCGGCACCGGCCCGCTCGGTGACGGCCACGCGCCGTACCGCGACGACAGCGAGCCGCTCGGGCTGTCCCGCACCGGCTGGGGCTGGGACGTCAAGGCCGCCGACTTCGACGGCGACGGCACCGACGAGCTGGTGCAGGCGGTCGGCTTCGTCCGCGGCCGGGTGAACCGCTGGGCGAACCTCCAGGAGCTGGCGATGGCCAACGACGACGTGGTGCGCTTCCCGGCGGCGTGGCCCAACTTCGACGCGGACACCGACATCTCCGGCCGGGAGCGGGACCCGTTCTTCGCCCGGGACGCCGGCGGCCGCTACGTGGACATCGGGCAGCGGCTCGGCATCGTCAACCACGGTCCGAGCCGGGGCCTCGCGGTCGGCGACGTCGACCACGACGGGCGCGCCGACCTGCTGATCGCGAACCAGTGGGCCCGCTCGCAGTTCCTGCACAACACCGGCACGGCCGGCGCGCATCTGGGCCTGCGGCTGCTGCTGCCGGGCACCGGGCCCGGGGCCCGGCCGCGGCCGGCCGTCGGCGCCGCGGTCACCGTCACCCGGTCCGACGGCACGGTGCTGCGCGGCCAGCTCTACCCGGCGAACGGCCACACCGGGGTGAACGCCCCCGAGCTGCTCTTCGGGCTGGGCGCGGCGAGCGGCCCGGCGACCGTGTCGGTCGCCTGGCGCGACGCCGCCGGACGGCACACCACCACCCGCACGCTGGCGCCCGGCTGGCACGACCTGACCCTCGGCGCCTAGCGCCGCCCGGCATCGATCCGTCGCAGGAGGAACCGCGATGACCGCCTCTCAAGTTCCCGGCCGGTCCGCCAAGGGGCTCACCGCGCTACGCCGGTTCGCCGCGTCCATCACCGTCTTCACCATCGCCGGGCACGCGTTCCTCGGCTTCGAGCAGGCGTACCTGACGCCGATCGTGGCGCTGCTGGTGGCGTACCCCCTGAGCCTGGTCCTGGAGACCGTGGACGCGTGGGCGCAGCGCCGCCCGGCCCGGTACCGCGGCTCGGCCACGGCCATGGTGAACTTCCTGCTGCCCGCGCACATCGCGGCGCTCGCCTGCGCGATGCTGCTCTACGGCAACGAGCGGCTCATGCCGACGGTCTTCGCGGTGACCGTCGCGATCGGCAGCAAGTACGTGCTGCGCCTGCGGGTGGGCGGCGTGCCGCGGCACCTGTTCAACCCGAGCAACCTGGGCATCGCCGCCACGCTGCTCTGCTTCACCTGGGTGTCGATCGCGCCGCCGTACCAGTTCACCGAGAACACCGGCTCGGTGATCGACTGGGCGTTGCCGGCCGCCATCCTGGTCGCCGGCACCATGATCAACGCGAAGCTCACCGGACGGATGCCACTGATCGCCGGGTGGGTCGGCGGCTTCCTGGCGCAGGCCGTCCTGCGGGCGGCGTTCCTGCCCGACACGCTCGCCTCGACCCTGCTGGTGGTGACCGGCGTCGCCTTCATCCTGTTCACCAACTACATGATCACCGACCCGCAGACCTCGCCCTCCCGCCCGCGCGACCAGGTGCTGTTCGGGGCGGCGACGGCCGGCGTCTACGGCTTGCTGGTCGTCGCGCACATCACCTTCGGCCTGTTCTACGCGCTGACCATCGTGTGCGCCGGCCGGTTCCTGTTCACCCTCGCCCGCAAGGCCCGCCGCGAGCGGACCGAGATCACGACGCCGGACCGGCCGCCCGCGGTTGCCGCGCAGGCGCCGGAGGCCGCTGCCCGCGTCGGGGGCTAGGAGGACCAGGTGGCCGGCGGACGGATGACCGAGAGAGTGGCCGTCATCGGGATGGCGTGCCGCTACCCGGAGGCGGACGGCCCACAACGGTTGTGGGAGAACGTCATGGCGCGGCGGCGCTCCTTCCGCCGGCTGCCGCCGCAGCGGCTCCCCCTGGCCGACTACGGCGGCGACGGCCCGGACCAGACGTACGTCACCCGGGCCGGGCTGATCAGCGACTGGACGTTCGACCGGCAGCGCTTCGGGGTCGCCGGCCCCACGTTCCGGGCCGTCGACACGACACATTGGCTCGCTCTCGACGTGAGCTCGGCGGCGCTCGCGGACGCCGGGTTCCCGGACGGCGACGGGCTGGATCGCAGCCGCGCCGGCGTGGTGCTCGGCAACACGCTCACCGGCGAGTTCTCCCGGGCGGCCGCGATGCGGACCCGCTGGCCGTACGTCCGGCGCTCGGTGCTGGGCGCGCTGGCCGGCGCCGGCCTGCCCGCCGCCGAGCAGTCCCGCCTGGTCGAGGCGATCGAGCGCGCGTACAAGGAGCCGTTCCCGGAGCCGTCCGACGAGACGCTCGCCGGCGCCCTGGCCAACACGATCGCCGGCCGGGTGTGCAACCACTTCGACTTCCACGGTCTCGGCTACACGGTGGACGGCGCCTGCGCCTCGTCGTTGCTGGCCGTCGCCACGGCCGCGGGCGCGCTCGCCGACGGCCGGCTCGACGTGGCGCTCGCCGGCGGGGTCGACCTCAGCCTCGACCCGTTCGAGCTGGTCGGCTTCGCCCGGGTCGGCGCGATGGCGCACGGCGAGATGCGGGTGTACGACCGGCGCCCGACCGGGTTCCTGCCCGGCGAGGGCTGCGGCGTCGTGGTGCTGTGCCGCGAGTCGTTCGCCCGGGAGCGGGGACTGCGCACGTACGCCCACCTGCTGGGCTGGGGGATGTCGTCGGACGGCGGCGGGGGCCTGACCCGGCCGGAGCCCGCCGGTCAGGCGCTGGCCCTGCGCCGGGCCTACCAGCACGCCCGCCTCGACCCCGGGGCGGTGCGCCTGGTCGAGGGGCACGGGACCGGGACGGCGGTCGGCGACCGCGCCGAGCTCGGCGCCCTGCTCGCCCTGCGCCGCCGCGCCGAGCACGTGGCGGCGCTGGGCAGCATCAAGGCCAACCTCGGCCACACCAAGGCGGCGGCCGGGGTGGCCGGCCTGCTCAAGGCGGTGCTGGCCGTGCACCACGGGGTGCTGCCGCCGACCACCGGATGCGCGGAACCGCACCCGTTGCTCACCGAGCCGGGCGCGGCCCTGGAGATCCTCGGCGAGGCCCGGCCGTGGCCGGCGGGCCGGCGCTACGCCTCGGTCAGCGCGATGGGCTTCGGCGGCATCAACGTGCACGCGGTGCTCGGCGGGATCACGTCCCGGCGGCGCGGCCGGCTCAGCACCGCCGAGCGCCGGCTCGGCGCCGCGCCGCCGAGCCACGAGGTCGTGGTCTGCGCCGCCGCGAGCCGGGAGGCGCTGTCGGCGAAGCTGGCCCGGGCCGGCGAGCTGGCGGGCACGCTGTCCCGCGGCGAGCTGGGTGACCTGGCGGCGACCCTGGCCGGCGGCGAGACGGTGGACGCGCCCTACCGGTTCGCCGCCGCGGTCGCCGCCCCGGACGAGCTGGCGGCCGCCGCCCGGCACGGGTGCGACCGGCTGGACGGGGGCGTCACCACGCTGATCGACCCCGTGCGCCGGGTGTTCCTCGGCGGGCCCGAACGCCCGTCCGTCGCGCTGTTGTTTCCCGGGCAGGCGGCGCCGTGCCATCCCGGGCCCGGCGCGCTCGGCGCGCTGCTCGGCGCGCTCCCGCCCGGATACGACGATCCCCTCGCGCTGCCCGCGGACCCGGCCGGCGTCGCCGGCACCGACGTGGCGCAGCCGGCCATCATGCGCGGCATCCTCGCCGGACTGCGCTGGCTGGCCGCGATCGGCGCGGACGCGGCCATGGCGACCGGGCACAGCCTCGGCGAGATCGGCGCGCTGGTCTGGGCCGGCGCGCTGCGGGAGGCGGACGCGTACGCGCTGGCCACCGCGCGCGGCGCGGCCATGGCCGAGGCCGACCCCGCGCCCGGCGGCATGGCGAGCCTGCGGGCCGATCCCGAGACGGTCGCCGACCTGCTGCGCGGCACCGACGTGGTGATCGCGGCCGACAACGGCGAGCGCCGCACCGTGATCTCCGGCGGCCGTATGGCGGTGGGCCGGGTGATCGGCGAGGCGGCGCGCCGGGGCATCGACGCCACCTGGCTGCCGGTCGCGCACGCCTTCCACTCGCCGGCCATGGCGGCGGCCGCGCCGCGGGTGAAGTCGGCGGCCGCCGCCCTGGCCTGGCGCCCGATCCGCCGCCGGGTGGCCTCCACCGTCACCGGCGGCTGGCTGTCCGCCGCGAACGACCCCGTGGAGCTGCTCGTCCGGCAGCTGACCGCGCCGGTGCGCTTCGCGCCCGCGCTGGCCCGGCTCTCCGCCGGCCTGTTCGTCGAGGTCGGGCCGGGCCACGTGATGGCCGGCCTGGCCGGGCCGGCGGTGGTCTGCCTGGACGCCGGATCACCGTCCGCCGAGGGCGTCGCGTCGGTCACCGCCGCGCTGTTCGCCGCCGGCCGGTGCCGCACCCTGGCGCCGCTGTACGCGGGCCGCTTCACCCGGCCCTTCCCGCTCGGCCGCGAGCGGGTGCTGCTGAGCAACCCGTGCGAGGCCGCCCCGCCGGCCGCCGGCCGGGAGGCACCCGCCCCGGCCGCGCCGGCCGGGACCGCCGAGCGGGACGACGACCCGCTGGCCGTCACCGTCGCCGCCGTCGCGGAGGCCCTGGAGCTCGACGCCGGCACCATCGCGCCGGACGCCCGGCTGCTGGCCGGGCTGCATCTGACCTCGCTGCGGGTCGCCCAGCTCGCCGCCGCGGTGGCCGCGCGGCTGGGCCGGGCGATGCCGGCCGCGCCGCTCGCGCTCAGCACCGCGACGGTCCGCGAGCTGGCGGAGACCGTCGCGGACCTCCCCGCGGCGGACGAGGGCGAGGCGCCCCCGGCCGGGGTGGCCCCCTGGGTGCGGGCGTTCGCCCCCGTCCTCGTCCCGGAGGAGGCGCGCCGCGGCGATCCGGCGCCGCGTTCGTTCACCGTCGTCGGCGACCTCGCCGGCCACCCCCTGGCCGATGCGGTCCGCTCCGCCTTCGGCCCGTCCGAGGGCGCCCCGGCGTACGTCCTCGCGCTGCCGCCGTGGCCGGCCCCCGCACCGGCGGCGGACGTGGTCGCGGCGCTGCAAGCCGCGCACCGCGACCGCGTGCCGCTCGTCGTGGTGCATCACGGCGGTGTCGGCGCCGCCGTCGGCCGCAGCCTCGCCGCCGAGGCCCCGGGCGTCCCGGTGCTGGTGGCCGAGGTGCCCGCCGACCCGGCCGGCGTGGCCCGGGCCGCCGCCGAGGCGCGGCGCGAGCTCGCCCCCTACGCCGAGCTGGTCCTCACCGGCGACGGCCGGCGCCAGGTGCCGATGATGGCGCCGGTGCCGCTCGCCCCGGCCGCCCCGGACCGGATCCCGCTGCGTGCGGGCGAGGTGTGCGTGGTGACCGGGGGCGCCAAGGGCATCGGCGCCGAGTGCGCGGTCGCGCTGGCCGGCTTCACCGGCGCGCGGATGGTGCTGCTGGGCCGGGCGCCGGGCACCGACCCGCAGGTGCGGGCGACGCTGTCCCGGCTGCCCGGCGCGGACTACCGGGTGGCCGACGTGACCGACGCCGGCGCGCTGGCCCGGGTGCTGGGCGAGGTGCGGCGCCGGCACGGCCCGGTCCGCGGGCTGCTGCACGCCGCCGGGAGCAACGCGCCGGCGCTCATCCCGGACCTCGACGTCGCGGCGATGGACGCCGCCGCCGCGGCCAAGGCGGGCGGGTTCGACAACGTGCTCGCCGCGCTCGACCCCGGCGAGTTGGCCTTCGCGGTCACCTTCGGCTCGGTGATCGCCCGCACCGGGCTGGCCGGCGAGGCGCACTACGCGGTGGCCAACGAATGGCTGGCCCGGCGCTGCGCGCGGCTGGCCGAGGAGCGGCCCGGCACCCGCTGGCTCAACGTCGAGTGGTCGGCCTGGTCTGGCGCCGGCATGGGCGTGCGACTGGGCGTCCTCGACGGGCTGATCCGGCGCGGCCTCGACCCGATACCGGTGGAGGCCGGCCCCGCCACCCTGCTGCGCCTGCTGTCCACCGCCGGCCTGCCGCCCACCGTGCTGGTCACCGGCCGGCTGCCCACCGGACCGGTGTTGCGCTGGCTCGGCGAGCGCGAGCCGGTGGCCGGGCGGTTCCTGGAGACGCCGCTGGTGCACACGCCCCGCACCGAGCTGGTCGCGGCCGCCGGGGTGTCGACCGGCACCGACCCGTACCTGAACGATCACCGCATCGACGGGGCGGCCGTGCTGCCGGCCGTCCTGGGCCTGGAGGCGATGGCCCAGTGCGCCGCGGCGCTGGCCGGGCCGGCGGCGCTCGTCACCGGCGTCCGGCTCGACCACCCGGTCACCGTGCCCGACCGCGACCGCCGGACGCTGCGGCTGGCCGCCCTGGCGCGGCACGACGGCACTGTGGACGTGGTGCTGCGCAGCGACGAGACCGGCTTCGCCACCGAGCATTTCCGGGCCCGGCTCGGCGGAGCGGCGGCACCGCCGGGCCGGGCCACCGCCCCGCTCCGGGTGGCCGAGATGCCGGCCGGGCACCTGTACGGGCCGCTGTTCTTCCACGGCCCGCGGTTCCGGCGCGTGCTCGGCTACCGGGCGGTGGGCGCCTACCGCTGCGTGGGCGTCGTGGACGCCGGCCCGCGGGAGCCGTGGTTCTCCGCGTTCCTGGACCAGCGCCTGCTCCTGGGCGATCCCGCGGCCCGCGACGCGTTCCTGCACCTGCTCCAGGTGTGTGTGCCCGGCCGGATGGTGCTGCCCGTGGGCGTGGACGAGATCCGGATGCACCGCCCGCCCACCGGCCGGCTCACCGTCTCGGCCCGCCAGCGGTCCGAGGACCCGCCCGGATACGTCTTCGACCTGGAGGTGACCGACGAGGCCGGTGCGCCGGTGGAGGAGTGGACCGGCCTGCGGCTGCGGGCCGTCCGCGATACCGGGATCACGCGATGGCCGCTGGAGCTCGCCGGCGCCTGCCTCACCCGCACGCTGGCCGGGCTCAGCCCGGCCCCGCCGGTGGAGCTGGTCACCGCCCGGGCCGATCGGGCCGGCCCGGCGCACACCGCGGCGGTGGCCGGCTGGCTGGCGGGCGCGCCGGTCACGCACGCCGCGGACGGGCGCCTGGTGAGCGCCGGGCCGGGATCGGTCTCGGCCAGCCACCTCGGCGACCACCTGCTGGTCGCCGCCGGCCCCGGCCGGGTGGCGGTCGACTGGCAGCGGGCCGGTGCGGAGCCTCCCCCGCTGACCGCGGCGGACCGGCGGGTGGCGGAGCGGGCCGGGCGCGAGGGCGCGCTGCGGGTCTGGACGTGCCGCGAGGTCCTGGGCAAGCTCGGAGCGCCGCCGTCCGCGCCGCTGGCCGTCGCCGGCACGGAGGACGGCCGCACCACCCTGCGGTCCGGCGAGGTCACCCTGCACAGCCTGCTGCTGGAGAGCACGGCGGGCCCGGTGGCGATCGCGGTCGGGACGGGGTGACGGCGATGCCCGAGCGATACGTGCACCGCCATCGGGTGACCTTCGACGAGACGAACGTGGTGGGCAACGTCTACTTCGCCCACTACGTGCGGTGGCAGGGGCACTGCCGCGAGCGGTTCCTGCTCGACCGGGCGCCGGGCGTGCTCGCCATGCTGGCCGGCGACTTCGTCCTGGTCACCGTGGACTGCTCGGTGGAGTTCTACGCGGAGAGCTTCGCCGGTGACCTGGTCGAGATCCGGATGGAGCTCGACCGGATGGCCGGCAACCGGCTGACGATGGTGTTCGACTACGTGCGCCGCGACGACGGCGGTGAGCAGCTGCTGGCCCGGGGCCGGCAGAGCGTGGCGTGCATGCGGCGCGCGGAGCACGGGCTGCAGCCGGCGGCGGTGCCGGAGGAGCTGCGCGAGGCCCTGGCGCCGTACGATCCGGCCGGCGCCGGGCGATGACCCTCGGCATCATCGGCGCGGGCCGGATGGGCACGGCGCTGGCGCGGGCCCTGGCCGCCGCGGGGGTGCCGGCCGTGCTCTGCACCGCCCGGCGCGAGCAGGCGCCACCAGCCGGCCTGCCGCCGGGATGTGCCGCGGCCACCCTGGAGGAGGTGCTCCGGCACGCGGGCACGGTGCTGCTGGCGCTGCCCTACCCGGTGGCCGCCGCGCTGGTGGCCGGGCCGGCCGGTCACCGCGGCGGTGGGCGCGTGCTGATCGACGCCACCAATCCGGCCCTGTGCCCGGACCGTTCGGCGCCGCCCCGAGGCTGCGGCTCCGGCGGCTTCGGCTCGGGCGGCTTCGGCTCGGGCGGCTTCGGCTCGGGCGGCTTCGGCTCGGGCGGCGAGATCATCGCGGCCGCCGCGGCCGGCTGGCGCACGGTGAAGGCGTTCAACACGGTCGCCGCCGAGCACCTGGCCCTGACCCGGATGGGCGACGGGCCGGTGACGCTGCCGGTGGCCGGGCCGGCGGACGCCAAACCACCGGTGTTCGACCTGGCCGTGCGGCTCGGCTTCGATCCGCTGGACGCGGGCGGCATCGAGAGCAGCCGCGAGATGGAGGCGCTGGCCGTGCTGCTGGCCCGGGTGAGCACCGCGCACGGCCTGCACGGCCGGATCGGTGTCCGGATCGCCGAGCTGGACGGCTGCCCGGCGAGCCCGGCCCCCGAGGCGGCCGGGTGATCAGCGCACCGCGACGGCGTGCTCGCCGAACCGGTGCTCGGCGGTGCCCAGCCCGACGGCCACCCGGTGCACGAGGCGCAGCTTGCCGTACACCGGACCGGCCAGGTCGTGATGGACGAACAGCAGCGACTTGTCGGCCAGGCGCCGCAGCATCAGCCGGCCGTCGACCGGTCCGTGCGGCGACGAGCGCCAGAGCGCCTCGGCCTGCTCGGCGCGGAACCGCAGCGGCAGCTCACCCAGCCGGCGCAGGCACCACCGTTCCTGCTGGTCGAGGCAGCCCAGGCTGCGCAACAGCGCGGCCTGCAACGACCGGTGGTGCAGCGGCTGCCCCCGGCGCGGCGGCCGCAGCTCCCGCAGCGGATCGTCGAGCCGCCGGGACAGCTCGTCCAGCGTGTCCGTCGCCAGGCATTCCGCGGCCAGCTCCACGGCGAGCGGCAGGTGGTCCAGCTGCTCGCACAGCGTCTCGACGGTGCGCACCTCGTCGGCGCCGAGCCGCAGCCCGGGGCGGACCTGCGCGGCCCGGCGCGCGAACAACTGCACGGCCGGCGGCTCGGCTTCCCAGCACGCCTCGTCGTCGCGTGACAGCCGCAGCGGCCGCAGCCGCCAGACCGTCTCGTACGGCACGCCCAGCGGCTCACGGGAGGTGACCACCACGGACACGTTCGGGCACGCGCGCACCACGTCGTCGACCACCTCGGCGCAGCCGTCCATCACCAGTTCCGCGTCGTCGAAGACGATCAGCATCTGCTGCTCGCCGATCAGCCGCGACGGCGCGCCGGTCGCCGGCTCGGCGCCGAGCAGCATGCTCAGCCGCCGGTCCAGGCGGGCCGTCGGCCCGAGGTCCGCGCAGTCGAGGACCACCACGCCGCCCGGCAGGTTGTCGCGCAGGCAGGCCGCCGCGTGCAGTGCCAGGGCGGACTTGCCGCATCCGGGCGGTCCGGTGACCGTCAGCAGCCGCTGCCCCGCGAGCAGGCACATCACGGCGTCGAGATCGCGCTCGCGATAGATCAGCTGGCCCAGCCCGGGACCCCGGCCCCGCCACGGTGGCCGGATCTGCTCGGCCGGCGCGCTGACCGCACCGGCCGGCCCGGCCGCCGGCTCGTCGCCGGCCAGCACGGCGCGGTAGGCGTCGGACAGCTGCGATCCCGGGCCCACCCCCAGCTCCGCCTTGAGCATCACCCGGATGTCGTCGAAGTGCCGGACCGCGGCGGCGCGCCGCCCGGTCTGCTCCAGCGCGACCATGTAGAGCGCCTGAGCCGTCTCGTTCATCGGCTCGGTGGCCGCGAGGCGCCGGGCGACCGGCAGCACCGCGGGCGCCTGCCGCACGTCGAGGCCGGCCCGCACGTAGTCCAGCGCCGCCTCGGACCACGTGCGGCGCAGCAGGTCGAGCGTGTCCGAGGCGTGCAGCAGCGCGCTGAGCTCG
The DNA here is from genome assembly GCF_016862115.1 of Paractinoplanes deccanensis. Taxonomy (GTDB): domain Bacteria; phylum Actinomycetota; class Actinomycetes; order Mycobacteriales; family Micromonosporaceae; genus Actinoplanes; species Actinoplanes deccanensis. Next base: position 105,837 of record NZ_BOMI01000021.1, on the reverse strand, counting down.
GTCAGCTCGGGGTCGCGCCACAACCGCATCGCCTCGCCGAGCAGCTCGAACGTCCGTTGCGGCTCGTCGGCCGACGAGAACTGCTGCGCCCGGCGGTAGAGCAGCTCGAACCGCGTGACGTCGACGAGCTCGCGGCCGGTCAGCAACCGGTAGCCGCCGGGACCGGAACTGATGATGTTGGTGCGGCCCCGGGGAGGAAGGTCGGGTTCCAGCAGGCGGCGCAGCCGGGCCACGTAGGTGTGCACCAGCTGCCTGGCGCTGGCCGGCTGCGTACCGTCCCAGACCGCGCCGAGCAGCGCGTCGATCGAGACGGCGTGGCCGACGTGCAGCGCCAGCACCGCCAGCACCGCCCGCTGTTTGCCGGGCCCGGGATCGATCGGCACCGGGCCCCGGTGCACCTGGATCGAGCCCAGCACGGAAATGCGTAGGATTGCCCTGGCGTCGGACATCGACAACTCCCGTCGAGGTCGTCACCGGCAGGTCCTCGGGCACCGGCCCCGCCGGTCCACATGGAGAGTGTGCCCCTCCACTATCCATTGATACGAGTGGTTGCCCCTTCCAACCTGTTGTCTGGTTTCGTCACCCCGCCCGGAGATCCGTGCCCCGCGATCACCCGGGTGGAGCGGCCAGTGGAAGTAGTGCGGCGATCGGCGGATCGGTCGGCGCCGGCCAGCGCAACCCCATCCGCACCGCCGCGGGCGCCCGCTCGGTGACCGACAGCTCGGCGCTGCCGATCCGCAGGCTGCCCGGTGTCTCGTCGACCAGCGCGTCGGTGATCCGTGCGCCCGCCGGGATCACCATGCAGTACGCGGCGTACGCGCCGCCGGCCGGCGGCGCGGTCAGCGGCACCCGCGGCGATCCCGTGGACGGCGCCCACCGGCCCGGGTGGGCGCGCAGGGTGCCGGCCGGCATCAGGCAGGTGCAGACGAGCGAGCCGGGCTCCGGCGCCCGGGACAAGGTCAGCATCGGCGCGGCCACCGACGGCCGCCGGGTCCCCGCCCACCAGAGCGTTCCGGCGACCCGGGCATCGGCCAGCGCGCGGGCCTGCGCGCGGAAACCGGTCGGCGAGGTGCCGGTCAGCCGGGCGAACCGCGCGGAGAACGCCCCCGGGCTGGCGTAGCCGACCCGGCCGCTGACCTCGCGGACCGGCAGGGTCGAGTGCAGCAGCAGACGCCGTGCCTCGGCCAGGCGCAGCACCGCCAGGAAGCGGGCCGGCGTCAGCAGGGTGATCCGGCGGAACACCTCGTGGAAGTGGAACGGACTGAACGTCGCCGCGCCAGCGAGCGCGCCGAGCGGATGCGGGTGTGCGAGCCGGCCCCGCATCGCCGCGATCGCGCGAGTGACCGCCTCGACGTGGGCCACGCGTATGCCGGTGCTCACCGCCTCCGTCACCGTGGACACGATCACTCTCCACATTCGCCGTCGTGCGGTCGAGTGTGCACCCTCCACCTTGATGGATCCTTGACTCCGCCGGTCAGGGTGTCTTCCAGCTTGGGGTGTGCGCCCCGCGACATTGCCCCGGCCGTCGCCGCGACCGTTGAATCGGGCCGAGACAGCATGGCACGCCGCAGTCCGCCGGAGGCTCGCATGGCGCCCACCGTCCCGTGGCCCGTCCTGATCACCCGCCTGAGTGCCTGGGCCGTGGCCGCCTGCGGGCTGCTGGCCGGCACGGCCTCCCGGTGGGCGACCGGGCGGGTGCTGCGCCGCCCGGTGGCCGGCTCCGCGGAGCGTGCCGTCGTGCCGGCGCTGGTCCGGCTCGGGCCGACCTTCGTCAAGGGCGGCCAGTTGCTGAGCACGCGCGCCGACCTGCTGCCGCGCGCCGCCTGCGCGACCCTGGCCGGGCTCACCGACCGCATGGACCCGATGCCGGCCGCGGACGTCCGCCGGGCCCTGTCCACCGCGTACGCCGGCGGGCGGGCCTGGCCGTTCGCCGAGTTCGACTACGCCGCCGTGGCGAGCGGCAGCATCGCCGGCGTCTACCGCGCGCGGCTGCGCGACGGCCGGGCGGTCGCGGTCAAGGTGCGCCGGCCGGGTCTGGATCGCCGGATGGTCGCCGACTTCCGCCTGCTGGCCCTGGCCGCCGGGGTCGGCGAGCGGATGCCGGGCTTGCGCGGCCTGCCGGCCCGGCTGATGGTCGACCAGGTGGGGGCGGCCGTGCTGGGGCAGCTCGACCTGGCGCGCGAGGCGGTCATGCTGGAGCGGCTGCGCGACAACCTGGGCACGATGGTCCGCATACCGGCGACGGTGCCGGCGGCGGCCGGCGAGGGCGTGCTCGTGATGGAGTTCCTCGACGGTCTCCAGCGGTTCGGGCCGGCCTCGTTCACCGGCGAGCAGCGCGGCACGATCGTGCGGCGGGTGCTGCACGCGGTCTACCAGATGCTCTTCATCGACGGCCTGGTGCACTGCGACATGCATCCGGGCAACCTCTACCTGCGGCCCTCCGGCGAGGTGGTGCTGCTGGACGCCGGTTTCGTGGTGGAGCTGAGCCCCACGGTCCGCAAGCTGTTCGCCCAGTTCTTCGTCAACATGGCCCTGGGCCGGGCCGAGGAGTGCGCGGAGATCGTGCTGCGCAGCGCCGCGTCGGTGCCGGCCGGCGCGGACCTCGCCGGCTTCCGGCGAGACCTGAGCGGGCTGGTGCGGCAGAACCACGGCCGGCGGGCCGGCGAGTTCCGCCTCGGGCCGTTCGCCGCCCGGCTGTTCGAGCTGCAACGCCGGCACCGGATCTCGGCGGCGCCGGAGTTCGTCTTCCCGTTGCTCTCCCTGCTCGTCCTGGAAGGCATGATCAACGACTTCGACGTGCACGTGGACTTCCAGAAGGAATCGATACCCACGTTGTTCCAGGCGCTGCGGAGCTGACCGCCGCCAGCGGAGAGGAGCGTCATGAACCTGCCCGCCACCGAGCACACCGCGGACATGTGGAGCCAGGCGGTGATCCGGTCGATCGGCACGATGCGCGAGCACCTGGGCGACGAGCTGTCCCTGCGCACGCTGGCTCAGTCGGCCTGGCTCAGCCCGTTCCACTTCCACCGCGTCTTCCACCGCATGACCGACTCCACGCCGGCCCGGTTCCTCGCGGCGTGGCGGATCGCCGAGGCCAAGCGGCTACTGGCCTACACCGCCGACAGCGTCACCGATGTCTGCATGCACGTCGGCTACGCCAGCCTGGGCACCTTCACGTCGCAGTTCACCCGGGTGGTCGGCGTGTCGCCCGGCCGGTTCCGCCGGATCGTGCGGGCCCATGCGGACGTGCCCTTCCACGAGATCCTCCAGCGGCTGGAGGACCGGACCGAAGAGCCGGCGCACGCCGCGGTCACGGTCTCGGTCAGCGGCGGGCCGGGCGACGGCACACCGGCCGCTGCCGGGCTCTTCGACAGCACGATCCCGCAGCGCCACCCGGCGGGCTGCGCGGTGGTCCGCACCCCGGGCGCGGCGGGGATCGGCGTCCCCGGCGACGGCGAGTTCCAGGCCCTCGCGATGTGCTTCGACCGGTCGGTGACCGTCCGCGAGGCCGTCGCCGCCATCGACCTGGACCGCTGCTACGTCGCGGCGTCGCCCGGACCGGTCCGGGTGAGCGGTGGGGCCGGGCCGGTCACCGTCGAGCTGGCGCTGCGCCGGCGCGGGCCGACCGACCCGCCGATCCTGATGGCGCTGCCGCTGCTGATGGCGGCCACCGGGCCGCGGGCCCGCCGCTGACCCGGGCGCTCAGCGGATCTCGATGCGGCGGTAGTGCTCGGCGTAGCGGTAGCCGGGGCCGCGCCCGGCCTGGCGCATCCACTCGAGCACCCACGCGGGCGGCTCGCCGCCGGTCTGGCTCCGGTGCCGCCGCAGGGCCTCGCACTTGCGGTCGACGTATTTCGTCGCGTCGACGTAGTGGTTCGGCCGCTCGTAGCCCGGCACCCAGACCTCGCGCACCTGGTGCGGACCGAGGCCGGCGCGCGCGAGCTCGGGGAAGGCGCGCGCGTTGCCCGCGTCCGGGTAGACGGCCGCCATCGCCGCCTCGCCGACCGCGAGGTGGTCGGGGTGCGAGGCTTCGATCGGGATGTCGAGCACCCGGCGCGGATAGTGGGTGAGCAGCAGGGCCGGCCGGTACCGGCGGATCCGCTCGGTGATCGCCCGGCGCAGGCCGAGGGTCGGCTCCAGGCTGCCGTCCGGCAGGCCCAGGAAGCACACCTCGCGGACGCCCAGCACGGCGGCGGCGGCGCGCTGCTCGGCCATCCGGGTCGCCGCCACCCCGCCGGCCGGCGGCCCGTCGCCGGGCTCGCCCTGCGCGCCGTCGGTGCAGACCAGGTAGCGCACGCCGGCGCCGCCGTCGGCCAGCGCCGCGATCGTCGCTCCGAAGTGGAACTCGGCGTCGTCCGGATGGGCCGTCACCACCAGCACGCTCGCACCCGGCTCAAGCATGGAACCTCCACGGATCGCCGGGAACCCAGGCGCCGCCCACCCGCCGCAGCAGCCCGGCGAGCCGGGGGTCGGCCGGCAGGCCCGCGAGGTCCGCCGGCACCACGACGGCCGGCACGCCCGCCGCCGCCAGGCGCCGCACCCCTTCCTCGGCGGTGGCGCGGCGCAGGCGGTCCCGGACGTCGGCGTCGGCGCAGCGGCTCGGCAGGCCGAAGGCCGCGCGCAGCCGGGCGGCGTCGGCGCCGGCCACGGCGAGATGACCGGCCCTCGTCTCCAGCGGCGCGTCCCAGGGCCCCCAGCGGGAGCGGGCCGAGGCGGCCAGCACGGCCGCGGCCCGGACCAGCGAGCTGCCGGCCCGGCAGCCCCGGCCGGTGCGTTCCCGGTGGTGGAGCCCGGCCAGCACGGCCTCGCCGGCGAGTAGCCCGCCGGTGACGTCGATCAGGGTGACCCGGCTCGGCAGGGGGTCGGCGCCGCGCGGGTGCAGCAGGGCGCCGGTGCCGGCGTACGCCTGGACCACGAAGTCACCGGCGATCGGGCACGGTGGGTCGTCGGCGCCGTCCCAGCCCGACGCGTGCGCGTACACCACCGAGGGGTTCACCCGCGCGACGGCGGCCGCGTCGAGGCCCAGCGCCTCGGCCCGGCCCGGCCGCCAGTTGTGCAGGAAGACGTCCGCGCCCGCCGCCAGCTCGCGCAGCTCCGCACGGCCGGCCGGAAGCTTGTAGTCGATCTCGACGACCCGCTTGCCGTCGTTGTACGCGAGGTAGGCGGCGCCGGTCTCGCCGGCCAGCGGCGGGCTGTGCCGGCCGAAGTCGCCGCCCGGCGGCTCCACTTTGGTCACCTCGGCGCCGAGCCGGCTCAGCAGGAGACCCGCGAGCGGGCCCTGCAGCCGCGAGGTGACCTCGACGACCCGCAGACCGGCCAACGGCCCCGCCTCCGCGGCGCGCGGCGCACGGCGCACGGCTTCCCGGGTGCCGTGCGGCTCCAGCGTCCACGGCGCGAGCCCGCCCGGCGCGGCCGTGGTGCGGATCGGGACGACGGCGGCGCCACAGGTCACGGCGGCCGCACGCACCTGCGCCAGGCTGTGCCGGGCCACGGCGGCCGGCAGCTCCGGCGGCACCCGGCACTCGCCGGCCAGGTAGCGGTAGACGAACGGCAGCCAGGCGGCGCCGACCACGCCGGGGCCGTCCAGCCCGAGCCGGCGCCAGAAGGCCGCCCAGTCGTCGCCCGCGAGGACCTCGATCTCGATCCAGTGCCCGTCGGCGGTCCGGAACGGCGGGCCGGGCACGCCGGCCGGCCGGTACGGGAACGCGCCGCCCCCGGTCGCGATGGCCAGGTGATGCCGGACGAACTGGAGGCCGCCCGCCGCCGCGTGGACCGTCACCCCGCGCGTGGGCAGGCCGCGGAGCCGGCCGATCAGGACGGCCAGCGCGCCCTGCGCCGCGAGGATGCCGGTGGCGGCGGTGGCGACGTCGAGCCCGAGCCGGCGGGGTGTGCCCCGTTCGCGCCCGTGGACCGTCATCAGGCCGGTGCGCGCCTGCACCACCGTCTCCGGCTCGGCCTCGACCCGCACGTCCGGGACGGGGATGCCGAGCCGCCCGAGGTGCCCGGCGAGCATCGTGCCGGCGTCCACCGGTCACCGCCGGGCCAGGCGCTGCGACGGCGCCGTGCCCGCCATCTCGCGCAGCCGGGGCAGGTCGACCTTGCCGATCGCGGTCCGCGGGATCTCGTCGAGCAGGCACAGCTCCTCGGGCAGCTTGAACGGCGCCAGGCTGCCGCTCAGCTGGGCGCGCAGGCCCTCCAGGCCGGGACGGCGGCCGGCGGCGGGCCGCACGCAGGCGCACACCGTCTCGCCGACGACCGGGTCGGGCCGGCCGAACACCGCGGCGTCCAGCACGTCCGGGCAGCGCAGCAGCGCCTGCTCCACCTCGACCGGATCCACCTTGAGCCCGCCGCGGTCGATCCGGTGCGCGAGCCGTCCCTGGATGTAGAGGCGGCCCTGCTCGTCGAGCCGGCCCAGGTCGCCGGAGTAGTACCACTGCTCGCGCGGCGGCTCCTCGCCGTAGTAGCGCACCGGGAACGCGGCCCGGGAGAAGGCGACCTCCCCGACCGCCCCGGCCGGCAGCGGCTCCCGGTCCGGGCCGACGATGCGCACCGTTCCCGGATCGGGCCGCCCGACCGAGCCGCGCAGCACGTCCTCGGCGTCCTTGGTGGCCACCCCGATGCCCTCGCTGGAGCCGTACATCGCCATCAGGTCGACGGCGAGCCGTTCCCAGATCGCGTTCACCAGATCCGGGCGGAAGGCGCCGGCCGTGCCCACCGCGAACCGCAGCGTGTCCACCCGGTGCGTGTCCGGGTCGAGGCGGTCCAGCAACAGGGCGAAGTGCGCCGGCGCGCCGGTGAGCACGGTGACGCCGTGCGCGCCGATCGCCCGCAGCGCGGCCTCCGGCGAGAACCGGTCGAGCAGCACGAGCGAGCCGCCGGCCAGCAGCCCGGCGGTGGCCATCATCATGCCGAACCCGTGCGACAGCGGCACCTGCGCCAGGTGCACGTCGCCGGGCTGGAACTCCAGCCAGCCGGCGAGCCCTCGCCAGCGGCCCGCCAGGTTGCCGTGGAAGCCGACGGTCGCCTTCGGCGCGCCGGTCGTGCCCGAGCTGATGAAGACGACGGCGGGATCGTCGGGCGCCGGGCCGTCGCCCGGGTCCGGCTCGCCGCGGTCGTCGACGGTCCACCGCGCGAGCTCCGCCGGGGCGAGATGGCCGGTCACCACGACCACCCGCAGGTCCGGGTGGCGCCGGCGCAGGGCCGCGGGCGTCGCGTACGGGCTCATCCGCTCGTCGCCCGGCTCGTAGATCAGCGTGCTCGCGCCGGTCTTGCCGATCACCGCGTCGAGCTCCGGGACGGTGGCCCGGTGGTCCGCCGCGACGTGCACCGCGCCCAGGCTCCACGCCGCCGTCATCGCCACCGGGTATTCGCAGCGGTTGCCGACCGAGCAGACCACCCGGTCGCCGCGGCGCACCCCGAGCTTGCGGTAGACGCCGGCCAGCCGCCCGGCCGCCGCGACGAGGTCGGCGTGGGTGAGCCGGTGCCGGGGGCAGACGAGGGCGGGCCGGTCCGGCCGGCGCTGTGCGGTCGCGAGGAGCGCCGCGTACAACGTCGGCGCCGGTCCGGCTGTCATGGCCCCTCCTCGAGGTGGTGGGCGGCGTCAACCCAGCCTTCCCGGCGCGGGCGCGGGTGTCTTCTCACCGCTTGCGGTTGTCACCGGCCCGGCCGGCGGGATGTTCTGGTTGAGGCGGAAGACGTTGCCCGGGTCGTACCGGGCCTTGAGGTCGCGCAGCCGGGACCAGCTCGCCGGGTGGTACGCCGCCCGCACCCGGTCCGGGCCCTCGTCGCCGAGCTCGTTGACGTAGACGCCGTCGGTGAACGGGCGCAGCCCGTCCCACAACCGGCGCACCCAGGCGTGGTGGGCGGCCGTCTCGGCCGGGTCGCGCCAGACCGCGTCCACCGACACGCTGAGCGCGGCGGACCGGTGGCCGGCCGCGGTCTCGGTCTCGCCGACGCGGGCCACCGCCCCGCCGAGCGGCGAGAGCATGACGATGCAGTCCGGCGACGGCGCCGCCTCGGCGCTCGCCAGCACGTCGATCGCGGCGTCCGGCAGGGCGGCCAGGTAGCCCGCCCGGCCGTGGACGCGCGAGCCGAACCGGCCGGCCATGTCGTAGAGGCGCTGCAGGGACGTGTAGCGCATCCGGGCGATCCGGCGCAGCAGCGGGGGGCCGAGGTCGTCGAGCGCGGCGAGGTCCTTGCCGGCCTCGGCCTCGCCGCCGAGATGGCACACGGCGACGGCGACCGCCGGCCGGCCGTGCAGCTCGGCGGGGACGAAGGGCGCGGCCGGCAGCCGCAGCAGGTTGCACTGCGCGGAGAGCACGTCCGGGGCGTCCCGGAGGAAGCCGCGGTACCAGCGCAGCACCCGGCCGGCCGAGGCCGCCGGGTAGAAGACCGCTCCCCCGGTCACGACCGGGCCCACCGGGTGCAGCCGGAACTCCAGGGCGGTGGCCACGCCGAAGTTGCCTCCGCCGCCGCGCAGCGCCCAGAAGAGGTCGGCGTCGGTGTCACCGTCCACGCGCGTCACGGTGCCGTCCGCGGTGACCAGCTCCACCGACAGCAGGTTGTCGGCGGCCAGCCCGCACCGGCGCATCAGCCAGCCGAACCCGCCGCCCAGGGTGAGCCCGGCCACCCCGGTGGTGGAGATGCGGCCGCCCGTGGTGGCCAGGCCGTGCTCCTGCGCCCGCCGGTCGAAGTCGCCCCACAGGACGCCCGGCCCCGCCACCGCGGCCCGCCGCTCCGGGTCGATCCGCAGGCCGTCCATCCCGGACAGGTCCAGGGTGAGCCCGCCGTCGCTGACCGCGCGGCCCGTGACGTTGTGCCCGGTGCTGCGGATCGACAGCTCGATGCCGGCGCGCACGGCGTAGCGGACCCCGGCGGCCACGTCGGCGGCGCCGGCGCACCGCAGGATCACCATCGGCCGGCGGTCGATCGCGCCGTTCCACACCCGGCGCGCGGCGTCGTACCCGTCGTCGCCGGGCCGCAGCACCGCGCCGTGGGCCAGGCGCCGCAGATCCCGGTACGCGGCCGCGCCGCCGACGCCGGGCACGGCTCAGTACGTCCGGGACAGGATGGTCCGCAGCTTCTCGCCGCTCGGCGAGCGCAGGGCGCCCTCGGACGGCTCGTACAGGAAGAAGACGTGCCCGGACGGGTCGGCGTACTTGACCGTGGCGCCGATCGAGGAGCGCACGACGCCCTCCGGCGAGTGGATCCCGCGCTCGGCGAGCTCCTTGACCGCCACCTCGATGTCGGGCGCGTGGAACACCACCGCCTTGCCGCCCATCTCGCGCGGGTTCACCGTGCGCGGCGGGCACGGATGATCGATGATCTCCTCCTCGGGGCGCACCGTCTCCAGCGAGTGCGTGGCGATCATGCAGCCGCCGGTGTCGTACTTGATCACGCCCTCCTCGTCGGCGGTGGAGGCGCGGCTGCACGGGCCGCCCTCGATGTCGCGGATCGCCAGGCCGTCGGCGTAGACGCCGGCCGCCTCGTCGGCGTCGCGCACGAACAGGAACAGGTAGATCAGCGGCTTGCCGTGCAGGCTGAACTCCGGGCCGCCGTGCGGACCGGCCAGGCCCGGTGAGCCGTTGGATCGATAGAGCGAGCGGACCGCCTGGATCCGGTCGCCGCTCGGCCAGGTGAGCGACTCGTCCGAGGTCTCGTACAGGGTGAACCAGTGCCCGTCGAGGTCGTAGAAGTCGGTGATCGCGCCGATCTCGTACCGGTGGGTCTCGGTGAAGGTCACGCCCCGCTCCTCCAGCGCGGCGCGCGCGGCGTCCAGGTCCTCGACCAGGAAGACGATGTCGGTCGAGTGGTCGTGCTCGTCGGGGAGCACGATGCCGTAGTCGTCCGCCCGGTTGATCGCGAGGATCACCTCGCCGGTGTCGTACTTGACGGAGGCGTCGTCCTCCTCGAGCACGCGCAGGCGCAGGGCGCGCTCGAAGAAGTCACGCGACGCGGCGAGGTCACGGACGTAGAGGAAGAGGTAGACGATGCGGCGCTCGGCGAGCGTGGCGGCGTCGGTCGGCATGGCGGGCTCCCTTGCGGTCAGTGGCGGGTACGGCTGGTCATGAGCTCCATGACCTTGTCGGCGCTGCCCCACGTGAGACTCTCCGCCGACGGCTGATAGAGGCAGTACGTGTGTCCCGACGGGTCACGGAAGCGCGCGGTGCCGCCGATGTCGCTGAATCCGGCGGCCGACGAGAAGGCCACGCCACGCGCGCGCAGCTCCCGCTCGGCGGCGATCACGTCGGCCGTGTAGAAGACCAGCAGGCAGGCGTTGTGGCGGATCGGCCGGCCGTCCGGGCCGCGCTCGGCGGGATACACCGTCAGGCCGATGGAGCCGGTGTGGAACCGCACCGCGTCGCCGCCGGCCTCCGCCGGCCGCAGGCCCAGGCCGTCCCGGTAGAACGCGACAGCGGCCGGCAGGTCCGGCACGGCGAGGCGGACCTCGGTGATCTCGGATCGCGGGCCCTCGCCGAGCAGGTAGTGATGGCCGTCCACGTCGGTGAAGGCGTCGCCGGTGCGCTGCCCGTAGTCGTCCAGCTGATCCAGCGGGCCGGAGTCGGCGACCCGGCAGACGAGGGTCACGCCGTCGGAGTCCGGCCGCCGGAACTTGCGCTCGGCGAAGAGGTTGACCGCCAGGATGGTGCCGCCGGTGTCGTACTTGACCAGGCCGTGGTGCTCGTGCGGCGGATGGAACTGGTTCTCCACCACCCGGAAGCCGAGCACCCGCTCGTAGAGGCGGCGGTGCCGGGGCAGCGAGGAGACGTCCAGGAAGACGAACATCAGGGGCGCGTCGGAGAGGCCGTCGCTCATGGTTTTCCTCCGTGGTCGGGAAGCGCGCGGGCGGGATCGAAGGCGGGCTCCGGCGCGGTGCGGCGGCCGCTCTCCACCGCCTCGGCGAGGGCCCGGCCGGCGGCGAGCCCGGGCGGCAGGCCGTGCCCGCCGAACCCGGCGATCACCCACTGCCGGTGCGCCCACGGCACGGCGCCGACCAGCGGCCGGCCGTCGGCGGTCTGGTCCATCACGCCCGCCCAGCGGCGCCGCACCCCGAACCGCGGGAATCCGGGGAAGGCTCCGGGCAGGAAGGCTTCGAGGGCACGCTGGACGGCCGCGTCCTCGGCGGAGACCGAGCGGCATCCACCCAGGACGATCGACCCGTCGCCGGTCTGCCGCCAGTAGACGCTGCCGAAGTCGACGGCCATGCCGGGCTCGAACAGCGGCGGCAGGACGGTCGTGTTGAGCACCTGTCCGCGCACCGGCCGCACGAACCCCGCAAGCGCCGGGCAGAACCGGGTGACCTCGGCGTTGCAGGCGTAGACCACCTGACCGGTGTGGACGGTGCCGCGATCCGTGCGCACCCGCAGCCCCGCGCGCCGGCCGGCCACCACGCGAAGCGCCCGGGTGCGGGTGGCGATCCGGGCGCCGTGCCGCCGGGCCGCGGCGGCCAGCCCGTGCACGAGCCGCGCCGGCTGCACGACATGCCCGTCCGGCGCCCACCGGCCGCCGGTGAAACGCGGCGCGAGGGGCCTGCCCAGCAACGCGGCGCAGGCGTCCCGGTCGAGCGCGTGCAGCGGCGTGGCGCCGGCCGGCCGCCGCGCCGCCTCGGCGCGGACCTGCTCCCACACCTCGGTGGAGGCGGCGAGCGCCAGGTGGCCCGTGCGCCGGTAGCCGGCGTCGACGCCCTCGTCGCTGAGCACCTTGCGCAGCACCGTGTCGTCCTCCATCGGATGCAGGCCGGCCAGGAAGATCCCGGCGTTGCGGCCGCTCGCGCCCCACCCCGGCCGCAGGGCCTCCAGCAGCAGCACCGAGCCGCCGCCGCGGGCCAGCCAATAGGCGACCGACACGCCCATCAGGCCGCCGCCGATCACCGTCACGTCCGCGCCGGCCGGCAGCCGGTCGAGCGGCGGGAACGGGTCCGGCTCGGAGGCCGCCAGCCAGGACGTCGGCGGCGGCCCCTCGCCGGGCGCGACCGTCACATCACTCCGTCGGTTGCTCCCGCCACCACCGGCGCCACCTCGGAGCCGTTCATCCGGGCCCGCCACTCCTCCATCACCTCGAAGATGTCGGCGGGCGGGGTGTTGAGCACGTCGGCGAAGATCTCGTCGTCCTTCGTCACGACGATGTCGAACGCGGTCAGCTCGCCCGGGGTGAGCGTGCCGACCCGCGCCCCGGTCTCCTCGTGCACCAGGGCCACCGGCCCGGTCGGCGAGTGGAAGTGCGTGCCCACCGGCGGGTAGTGGTTGACGGTCGCCGGGCCGAAGATCAGCGGCTGGTCCGGGTCGGTCAGGACGGGACCCATCGGGGTGTGGATCTTCCAGGAGACCCGCCAGATCGCGGTGCCCGGGAAGTCCGACCCGCCGGAGCTGTTGGCCTTCACGATGCCGTCGTTGGGGCGGTTGAAGTTCTGCTCCACCCGGATCGGGCCGAGCGCGGCCTGGATGATCTCGCCGCCGTGCATCAGGATCTTCAGGTACATCTCGTTGCGGCCGTCGCCGTCGAGGTCCATGCGCGGACTGCGGTGCATGAGCACGATGCCGTTCTTCACGCTCATCTGGTAGTCCTTGACCACGCCGTCGATGGTCAGCAGGCAGGAGCAGACACCCTTGAGCAGTTCCACGCCGCCGATCGACGGGAAGTTGTGGTTGAAGCCGCGCACCGCCTGGGTGTACGTCTCCTTCGGACCCTCGGTGCTGGTCAGCGACGAGATCCGGCCGGCCTGCGCGATGTAGTCGGGATCGGTCTGCGCGTTGATCCGGTCCTGCACCGACTTCCACCGGAACACCTCGACGACCTTCACGTCGCCGCCGTTGCGGTTGCCGCGGAGCACCTCGATCGGGTAGTCGCCGGCGTAGCCGTGCTCGCGCAGCAACGACCACTTGGCGCGCACCTGCTCGACGAGCTCGTCGACGTGCGCCGGGTCGGCCTCGTAGGTCTCCATCTGGACCAGGGATTCGTTGCGGTAGACGTTGACGGGCATGATCGGTCTCCCCTCGCGGGATCTCACGAATTCGTCTTGAGAAATTGTTTCAACGCGCGGCGTTCACGCCTTCTCGCGGTTTGCTCCGTTGCGCCGCCGGCGCCCGCTCGAGCAGAAGGAACGGGTGACCGAACGGGTCCTCGAAGCGAGCCAGGGTGCCCTCGGGAACGGTCTCCGGCTCGTCCGGGAAGGGCACGCCGCGGCCGGCGAGCCGCTCGGCCGTCGCGGCGACGTCGCCGACCAGGAACACCGGCGCGATGCCCTGGCCGTGCGCCGGGGTGAACTCGCGCGGCGAGTACGGCCGGCCGAGGTCGTCGACGACCATCGACTTCTCGTGCATGTGGTGGGTGGCGAGCAGCACGTCGCCGCCGTCGTACTTGCCGATCCCCTCGATCTCGGAGTCGCAGTCCTGGTTGCAGCAGTGCACCCGCTCCAGCAGCTCGAGACCGAGCCGGTCGCGGTAGAAGCCGAGCGCGGCGGTCTGGTCGTTCTCGAACATGAACAGGTACGACAGCGGGCTGCCGGACAGCCCGGTTCGCTCGGGCGGGCCCTCGGCCGGGCCGGCGGAGGGGCCGATCACGTCCGCGCCGCCGCGCCCGTACGCCCGCCAGATCGCCCGCAGCTTCGGCGCGCTCGGCCAGGTCAGCGCGGTCGGCGACGGCTGGTAGAGCATGAGCCGGTGCCCGCTCGGGTCGTAGAAGTCGGTCACCAGGCCGACCTCGTAGCTGCGCCGCCGCTCGAACCGGACGCCCCGCCCCTCCAGCGCCGACCGGGTCGCCTCCAGATCCTCCACCAGGAAGACCACGTCCGAGGAGTCGTCGCGGCGCCCGAAGAGCCGCACGCCGTGCCGGTCCGCCGGGCGCAGCCACAGGTCCAGTCCGCCCGCGCCGGCCCGCGCCTCGCCGGGCGCGGCGGGCAACGAGGGCAGGCCCAGACGTTGGTGGTAGAACTCCGCGGACGCGGCCACGTCGGACGCGTACATCACGAGCGAGACGATCGGGGCACCGGTCAGCATCGTTACCTCCAGGGCATTCGGCCGCGTACCCGCCATGCTCGGCCGGTTCACGGGCCACGCCTTCTCGCTCGTTGCTCTTTCCACCCCCGGCGGTGGGCACGGTGCTTGCGCGGGCCACCGGCAGGGCGTACGACTGAGCCATGAACCGGGAAGAGATGCTCGCCTACAGCCTGGCCAAGCCGGGGGCCTGGCAGGACGAGCCGTGGGAGGGCGACGTCGTGGCCAAGGTGGGCACGAAGATCTTCGCCTTCCTCGGCTCCGCGGGAAACTCGGTCGGCCTCAAGTGCGGCAAGGACCGCGACGCCGCCGACGAGTGGCTGAAGCGCTACCCGGACGACGTCACGGTGACGGCGTACATCGGGCGCTACGGCTGGAACACCATGCGCCTCGACGGCGCCATCCCCGACGACGAGCTGCGGGAGGCGCTGGACGCCTCCTACGAGTCGGTGGTCAGCAAGCTCCCGAAACGCGACCGCCCCGCCGGATAGCCGAGCAAGCGGGAAGTAGCGATCAACGGTCGCCGATGCCGACAATCCTGGCATGGCACATCAACGCACCATGCGCCTGCACGCCGCACGCGGGGACGTGCAGGCGTGCCGGCGATTCCTCGCCGAGTCGCTGCGGCTGCGGGCCACCGCCGAGGACGCGAAGTCGGTCAGCTACGAGGCGGGTGACGTGACGCTCGTGCTCGACTGGACGCTCGACCACAGCGCGCCCGTCGCCGCACCCGACCCGGGCGCCGACGTGGTAGTCCTGGTCGACGAGATCGGCGCGGTCCGGGCGGTGCTGGAGGCGCACGGCGCTGTATTCCTCGGCCCCGCCGCGCCCGGGGCGGGCGTCAGCTGCGCCCTGCCGGACGGCCCCACACTGGTCCTGCTGGAACTGTCCGACGAGTGCCTGATGTGGCCCAGCGCCGGATGGCGCACCGGCCCCGCCGCCGTGCTGCGCGCACCCCGGCCGCGGCTCGGCTGAGCCCGGGCCCTCGCGCGGGGCTCACTCTCCCTGGTCGCCCTCGGGTGGGTGACGGTCCGCCGGGGGCAGGCGCCATCGGCCGTCGGCGCGGGCGCGGACGCGGGGGCGCCGGAAGATCAGGGTGAGCAGCACGACGGCCAGGATCGCGCCCACGGCCAGCAGCAGCGCGTCCGCCGGGCTCGGGCCGGCGTGCTGGTGCGCCATCGCCAGGCCGAAGGCCGCGCGCGGCATGCCGGCTCAGCGGGCCGGTGCCGGGGCCGGCAGCGGCGCCGCCAGGGACGGCCGGCAGCTGCATCGCATGCGGCGCGCCTCGGCCTCGCTGGGCCGCAGGTGCAGATAGACCGCGATGACCATCGGCACGAAGACCACGGTGTTGTAGAACAGGTGCAGCTCGACCCTGGGCAGGACGAGCTGCAGGATGCTGGTGGGCACCGCCTGGCCGAAGAACGGGCGGCCGGTCTGCGCCTGGATCAGCAGCAGCAGGTGTTCGAAGTGGTGCCACACCTGGATGCCGAAGGCGAGCATCCAGAAGCGGCGCGCCGTGCCGGTGAAGCCGCCGCGCAGCAACCACAGCCCGGCCACCATGACCAGCGCGTAGCCGTAGTGCAGCCACTCCGAGGAGACCAGCCACGGGAACGGCATCCCGAGGACGCCACGCGCCTGCGGGCGCGCGTAGCCCATCCCCCAGATCTGCACGGCCTGCACGATGTGCTCGGCCCAGTGCGCCAGCACGATCACCATGAAGACGTTCAGGGCGGCGCGGTGATGGGTCTCGCCGAGCGACCGGAAGTCGAGAAAACCGCGGCTGGACATGGCGAAACCCCTTCCGGGCATGACGGCTGGGCACGACGCTACGGACCGTCGCGGCCGGGGAACTTCTCCTGGCTTGCTCTTCGGCACATGTTTCCGGGAGCTACGTATTCGATTTTGATGCGGTTAACGGACAAGATCCACAACCGAGATATCGATCAAGGTTGTCGTAGCGTCATCAGCACTTCAAGCCTCTGATCGAGTCGAGGTGCTCCGTTGACGCATTCCTCCATCGGCAGGTCCGTGCCGCTCATCGTCGCGGCCGTGACCGCGCTGGCAGTGACCCCGCCGGCGCCCGCCACCGCCCAACCGGCCGCCACCCCCACCAGCCCCGCGACGTCCGCCGCCGGCACGACGATCACCCTGATCACCGGTGACCGGGTGACCGTCCGGCCCGGCGTCACCACCGTGCAGGGGCCGGACGGCGAGCAGGTCGGGGCCCACATCACCACCATCGGCCCCGACACGTACGTCTATCCGGACAGCGCCATGCCGTACGTGGGCAGCGGCCTGCTCGACAAGCGGCTGTTCAACGTCACCTACCTGCTGCGCGAGGGCTACGCCGACGCCGCGGCCGGCCGGCTGCCGCTCATCCTCGGCTACCAGAGCGCCGCGGCCGGCCGCCGCGCCGGCTCGCTGCCCGAGGGCGGCACCGAGGTGCGCGCCCTGCCGAGCATCCAGGCCCGCGTGGTGAGCGCCGAACGGGACCGCGACTTCTGGGACTCGCTGACCGGCACCTCACCCTCGGCCGGCGCCGCCAAGCAGCAACCCGCCCCCTTCGCGCACGGCATCACCAAGGTGTGGCTGGACGGCAAGGTGCACGCCGCGCTCGCCGACAGCGTGGCCCAGGTCGGCGCCCCGTCCGTGTGGGCGGGCGGCAACACCGGCGAGGGCGTCGACGTCGCCGTGCTCGACACCGGCATCGACGCCGAGCACCCGGACCTGTCCGGCCAGGTCGAGTCGAGCGCCAGCTTCGTGCCCGGCGAGGACGTCACCGACGGGCACGGGCACGGCACCCACGTGGCCTCCACGATCGCCGGCACCGGCGCCGGATCGGACGGCAAGGAGCGGGGCGTCGCCCCCGGCGCCGACCTCCAGATCGGCAAGGTGCTCGACAACGGCGGCTCCGGATACGACTCCTGGATCGTGGCCGGCATGGAGTGGGCCGCCCGCGATCGCAAGGCCAAGATCGTCAGCATGAGCCTCGGCGGCTCGCCCACCGACGGCACCGACCCGATGAGCGCGGCCGTCAACGAGCTCAGCGCCGAGACCGGCGCCCTGTTCGTCATCGCGGCGGGCAACGCCGGCCCCGGCGACACGACCGTCGGGTCCCCCGGCGCCGCCGACGCCGCCCTGACCGTGGGCGCGGTCGACGCCGACGACCACATCGCCGAGTTCTCCAGCCGCGGCCCGCGCCTGGTCGACCAGGCGCTCAAGCCCGAGATCACCGCGCCGGGCGTCGGCATCCTGGCCGCCCGCTCGCAGTTCGCGGGCGAGGGTGCGGGCCTCTACCAGACGATGAGCGGCACCTCGATGGCCACGCCGCACGTGGCCGGCGCGGCCGCCCTGCTCGCCGCCGAGCACACCGGCTGGACCGGCCCGCAGCTCAAGGACGCGCTGGTGAGCACGGCCGAACAGACACCCGGGATCGGCCCGTACGACGGGGGCAGCGGGCGCGTCGACATCGCCGCCGCCACCCAGGCGACCGTCTTCGCCACGGCCACCGCTTACCTCGGCATCCACCCGCTCGACGAGGAGCCGTCCGGCCCCGTCGAGAAGCAGATCACGTACACCAACACCGGCTCGGCCCCGGTCGGCCTGGACCTGAAGGTGGACGGTCCCGCCCTGCTGAAGCTCTCCGCGGCGCGGGTGACCGTGCCCGCCGCAGGCACCGCCACGGTGACCGTCACCGCCGACCTGAGCGGCGCGGCGAAGGGCCGCTTCACCGGCAACGTCGTCGCCGTCGCCGGCGGCACCCGGGTCGCCGACACCGTCGTCGGGGTCAGCACCGAGGACCCGCTGCGGCACCTGGTCATCGAGCCCACCGGCCGCAACGGCGAGCCGATGCCCGGTGAGATCAACCTGATCCGCGAGGGCGACCCGGCCGGCTCCTACTACACCTTCGCCACCCTCGACGGCCGGCCGATCGACGTGCTCGTGCCGGAGGGCCGCTACTCGGTGTGGATGTGGGGACAGGTCGAGGGCAGCCACGGCCCGAGCTCCCGCGGCATGGCCCTGGTCAGCGAGCCCACCGTGACCGTCGACGAGAACATGACGGTGCCGCTGAAGGCCGCCGCCACCCGCGAGGTCAAGGCGATCACCCCGAAGGCGTCGGCGGACGCGGAGGTGCGCCTCGACTACCACCGCGAGCTGGGCGGCACGGCGTCGGCCACCGACTCGTACATCCTGGGCCGCTCGTACGACAGCGTCTGGGTCACCCCCGGCCTGAAGGCGCGCGACGGCAAGATGTCGGTGACCGCCCGCTGGCGCAAGATCGAGCCGGTCCTGTCGCTCGGCGACTCCTACGACGACCTGCTGGTGCTGCCCGGTTCGACCCCGCCGGCCGAGGGCACCCGGCAGATCGAGGCCGTCTTCGCGGGCACGGGCACGGCGGCCGAGCTCGCGGCCGTCACCGTCAAGGACAAGATCGCTGTGGTACGCCGTGCCGACCTCGACGACCAGGTCGCGGCCGCCGAGAAGGCCGGCGCGGCGATGCTCGCGATCGTCAACGACGAGCCCGGCCGCTACTACGACGCCACGTCCCGCACGAAGCTCGCCGTGGTGTCGCTGACCAAGGACGGCGGCGACCGCCTCATCGAGCAGCTCGGCAAGGGCCGGGTGAGCCTGCGCGTCGTCTCGGACCCCACCACCGACTACCTGTACGACCTGGTCCGCTACTGGACGGGCGGCGTGCCGAAGTCGGTGACCTACCGCCCGTCCGAGCGGGAGCTGGCCCGCGTCGACGTCGACTTCCAGAGCACCTCCGGCCGGGAGATCTCGGAGAAGCGGTTCGACTCCACCCCGGACATGCCGACGAAGGCCGGCTCGACGCTGCTGATGCGCTCCGAGCGCTTCCGCACCGACTGGGTCACCGCCCAGGACGGCGTCCGCTGGTCGACCGACATGGACGACAGGTATTCGTTCCAGCTCGGCGGCAGCACGACCTACCGGGCCGGCAGCCGCACCCGCGAGACGTGGCTCGGCGCCATCCAGCGCCCGCGGATCAACGACGCGGTCACGCTCCCCCAGCGTGACGGCGACCGCATCGTGGCCGAGATCCCCGGCTGGGGCGACTCCGGCGCGAACCACGCCGGCGTGGCTTTCCCGCAGGGCGGCGAGATGACCGCGACGCTCGCGCAGGGCACCAAGGTGATCGAGCGGAATACGTACAACTGGATCGACACCAACTCCGGGCTCAGCCCCCAGCGCCTCCCGTACAGCCTGGTCACCACCACCCAGCGCGACGCGGCGGCGTACCCGTACTCGACGAAGACGCGTACGGCCTGGACCTTCACCTCGGACGCGAAGACGGCCCGCCTGCCGCTGATCCAGCTCGACTACGAGGTGGACACGGACATCACCCACCGGGCCTCCCGCACGGCGGCGATCACCGTCGTCCCGTCGCACCTGCCCGGCGCCCCCAGCACGAAGACCATCCGGTCCGCCACGCTGGACGTCTCCTACGACGACGGCGTCACCTGGGTCACCCAGCGCCTGCGCCGGACGGGCGACGGCTGGACGACCACCCTGCGCGCCCCGCGCAACGCGCAGCACGTGACCCTGCGCACCGGCGCCGAGGACCGCTACGGCAACAGCGTCGAACAGACGATCACCAGGGCCTTCGGCCTGAAGTGACCACCACCCGGGCCGCGGCGAACCACTCGCCGCGGCCCGGCTCCGCCTTCCGGATCGCGACGGGGCGCCGGTCAGGGCACGAGGTCGTCGTCCCCGTCGCCGCCCTCCGGCGTGTGCCAGGCCTCCGGGATCAGCTCGATCCCGGGCTGGTTCTCGGGGCCGCTGTCGAACGGGTACACCTGGGCGCCCGCCGGGATGCCGACCCGGCCCAGCCAGATGCCGTGGTGGCAGCGGTCGCACCACGCCGTGACGGAGCCCTTACGGCCGCCGGGATAGCCGTAGAAGGTGAGCCGGACGTGGCCGCCGTCGCCCTCGGGGCAGGGCACGTCAGCCGGCTCGGGGAAAGCCTCGAACACCTTGACGAAGGCCTGGTACCACGATTCCCAGCGCCGCTCCGCGTCTGTCATCTCGGGCATCTCGGTGTCATTCCCCCTCGAGCAGGTGCTTGTGTTCCTGCCACCAGCGTTCCTCATAGGCGTACGCGCGCGCCTCGTAGGCCTTGCGGGCCTGCTCGGTCCACGGGAACGGCAGGCCGTTGCGCAACTCGTCGAGGTGGAAACGCTCATGTGCCAGCGTGCGGGCCAGCTGTTCCTCGTCCATGAAGGCGTCCCGGGCCAGCTTGATCTCGCCGTCCGGCATCGTCGCACCGTAGAACTCCTTGCCGGGGCCGCCGCCTCGGCGGAACTTGTCGATGCTGAAGGTCACGTCCTCCATGTCGATGGCGTACTTCTTCGCGAGCGCCAGCACGTTGTCGCGGCTCATGAGGATCTTCTTGCCGTTGCGGACGATGCCGTCGCCCTCGCGGAAGAGGCCCCGTTCCAGCCCCCGCGACCCGCGCAGCCGAGCGATCAGGTCTTGGATGATCTCGCCGAGCCTGCGGACCATGGTGCCGAGATTGCGCAGGCTGGAAAGCAGATCCTTGAGCCAGCGAGCGATTTTCGCGGCCCACGACGCGCACAGCGTGGCCACCTGCTCGACCACCAGCGGGGTGGCCGTGCCAAGCGAGGCGAGCAGCTCGCCCGCGTAGACGATCAGCCTGGAGACGACGGTGGCGACCGCGTCCCGCACCATCATCCGCACGGTGGCGATCAGCAGTCCGGCGCCCTCGGTGATCAGAGCCATCGTGTCGGACGCCCTTGCCACCGCGTCCAGTGACTGATCGCGGCGGTCGGCCCAGATCCGGTACGCGTCGGAGGCGGCGCCCTGCCACTCGGTCAGGTCGAACCGCACCGCCCGAGCCAGCTCGTCCGACTCAGCGCGCACACTCTGCGCCACATTGCGCCAGGTCTGCGCGTGGCCGGCGATCGCGGCCGGATCGCCGGCCAGCCAGTCCAGGGCCTCGGACAGCGGCTTCACGTGTTCGATCAGCCATGCGATGCCGTATTGCAGGAGGGCGCCCACCGGATCGGACGCCAGAGCCAGCCCGTCAAGCCCGGCGCCGACCGCACCCAGGGAGCCGTCCACCCAGCTCTTGTTCTGCACGCCACGCGCGATGAGCTCGATGTCCTCGGCGAGCCAGACCCCGGCCCACGCCGACTTCGGCTGCTCAATGGGGCCGGAGACCAGCGGGTGGGAAGTCATCCGGCACCCTTCGACGAGTCGGCGCTGAAGGCGTCGGAGGCCTCGTACTCGCCGGCAGTGGTGCGCAGCTTGGCGCCGGTGTCCCGCAGCGACTCGGCACACTCGTCCAGGCCGTCGACCAGGATGTCGTGCAGCACGTTGAGCATCGCCGGCACCATGACACAGAGCTGCCCATACGCCCCGTTTCCTGCGCGCACCGCACGACCGGCTCCGGCCGCGCTCGCGACTCGATCGGCAACCGCCTCGACGTGGCCCGCGTGGGTGACCAACTCGGTGTGCCGCACGCGCATCTGGTCAGACATGAAGACACCCCCGTAACGCCAAGCTAATGAGGCTCGTCAATGGGCCTCGAGGGCGAGCCGCGTGCGGCGCTGGACGTCTTTCGGCGTTCCGGCACGCCGGAGGGCCGGGGCCGCCGATGATGCGGTCATGGACAGCACAGAGATCCAGAAGCTGGTGGCGCTCGAGGACCAGCACTGGTGGTATCGGGAGCGGCGTGCCCTGCTCGGCCGGCACCTGCGCCGGCTGCCCGGCGCTCCGGGGACAGCGCTGGACATCGGCGCCGCCGGTGGTGGGAACACCCGGGTCTTGCGGCAGCACCGCTGGTCGCCGGTGGCCGTCGAATACTGCCCGGACGGCGCGATGGCCGCGCGGCAGCGGGAGCTGACCACGGTGCGCGGGGACGGGCGGTGCCTGCCGTTCCGGTCGGACTCGGCGGATCTGGTCGTCGCGTTCGACGTGCTGGAGCATATCGACGACGACGAGCGGGTGGTCGCCGAGATGCGCCGGGTGCTGCGGCCGGGTGGCAGTGCGCTCATCACCGTCCCGTGCGACATGCGGCTGTGGTCGGCGCACGACGTGGCGGTCGGGCACGTGCGGCGCTACACACGTGACACGCTGCGCGCGGTCGTGGAGAGCGGCGGCCTGCGGGTCGAGCGGCTGTGGAGCTGGAACGTGCTGCTCCGGCCGGCCGCGGCGTACACCCGGAAGCGGTCCACCACCAGCGACCTGTGCAAGATGCACCCGGTCGTCAACGCCGCGCTGCGCGCCGTCGTCGCCGCCGAGCGGTTCCTGCCCGTGTGGTCGCTGCCGGGCGTCTCGCTGATGGCCCGGGCGGTCCGGGCGGGCTGAGGCTCACCCGTCGAGGAACTCGTCCACCATCGGGGCCAGCAGCTCGGCCCGTTGCGGCAGCGAGGCGTGGGTGGTGCCGGGCAGGATCGCGAGGCGGCAGCGCGGCAGCCCGCGGAGGTCGCCGGGGACGCCGCCACCGAGGAGCCGCAGCATCCGTACGGCGTGCTCCGGCCGGACGATGTCCGCGTCGCCCACCACGACCAGCACCGCGGCCCGCAAGGCGCGCACCTGGTCGGCCGTCCACTCCGGAGGGTGCGCGTCGAGCACTGCCATCTTGGTGACGAGGCGGTCCCAGCCCTTCGGGTCGGTGGCGGTCCGCAGGTATTCCTCGTGCAGCTCCGAGCCGTACAGGTGCTCGGGTCTCAGGTGATGGGCGCCGTCGAGCAGCCCGGGGTGCAGCCCGCCGCGGTCGAAGGCCGGCGAGGCGAGCACCAGCCGCCCGGCCCGCTCCGGGTGGTGGGTGCCGAGCCGCAACGCCACCGCGGCGCCCAGCCCCCAGCCGAGCACGTCCGCGCGCGGCAGGCCGAGACGGTCCAGCAGCCGCACCACCTCCACCGCGAAGCCCTCGACGGTGTACGGGCCGTCGCAGTCGGGCGTGCGGCCGTGCCCCGGCAGCTCGATCGCCACGACGCGCCGGTTCTTCGCCAGCAGGGGCAGCAACAGGCCGTACGAGGTACGAATGCCGGACAGCGCCGCGGGCACCAGGACCAGTGGTCGTCCCTTGCCGGCGCCGTGCTCCTCGAAGTACATCTCCATGGCCTCAGCGTGCGCGGGCGCGCTTACGGTCGGCTTACCGCCGTACCATGTCCCGCTGTGCGCTTCGGGATCCTCGGCCCCCTCGCCGTCACCACCGACGACGGCGAGCCGGTGGTGGTGCCCGGCGCCAAGGTGCGCATGCTCCTCGCCGACCTGCTCGCCCACCGCGGCACGGTGGTCTCCGCCGACCGGCTCATCGAAGACCTGTGGGGCGACGACGCGCCCGCGAACCCGGCCGCCGCGCTCCAGGTGCGGGTGTCCCAGCTGCGCAAGGCGCTCAACGACGCCGAGCCGGGCGCGCGCGACCTGATCGAGTCGCGGCCGCCGGGCTACCGGCTGCGGGCCGCCGACGTGGACGCCGACCGGTTCGCCGCGCTCGCCGACGCCACGGACGCCGACCGGCTCGGGGCGGCGCTCGCGCTGTGGCGCGGCCAGGCGTACGCCGACGTGGCCGACCAGGAGTTCGCCCGTGCCGAGGCGACCCGCCTCACCGAGCAGCGCCTCGTGGTGCACGAGCGGCTCGCCGAGGCCCGGCTGGCCCGCGGCGAGCACGACCTGGTCGCCGCGGAGCTGGCCGAGCTGGTCGAGCGTCATCCGCTGCGCGAGGGCCTGCGCGCCCTGCACATTCGCGCCCTCTACGCGGCGGGCCGCCAGGCCGAGGCCCTGGAGAGCTATGCCGGGCTGCGCGAACGGCTCGCCGACGAGCTCGGCCTCGACCCGGGTCCCGAGCTGGCCGCCCTCTACCGCCGGATCCTCGAGCAGGACCCGGGTCTCAGCGCCGCGCCGCCGGCCGCGATCGTCCGCAACAGCCTGCCGGCCCAGCTGGACGAGCTGATCGGCCGGGCCGAGGCGCTGGCGGAGCTGCGCACCCTGATCCCGGCCGCCCGGCTGGTCACGCTCGTCGGGCCGGGCGGGGTGGGCAAGACCCGGCTCGCCACGGCCGCCGCCGGCGACCAGGCGCCGCCGGACGGCGTACACCTGGTGGATCTGACCCCGCTGCCCCTGGCCGACACGCGCGTGGCGGAGCAGGTGCTCGGGGTGCTGGGCCTGCACGAGGCGCCGGGCACCAGCGGATCGGCGGCCGATCGCCTGGTGGCGGCGCTGCGCCGGCGCGAGATGCTGCTCGTGCTCGACAACTGCGAGCACGTGATCGAGGCGGCCGCCGGCGTGGCCGGGCGGCTGCTGCGCGAGGCGCCCGGGGTGCGCCTGCTGGCCACCAGCCGCGAGCCGCTGCAACTGGCGGGCGAACGGGTGTGGGAGGTGGCCCCGCTGCCGCTGCCCGCGGATCCGGACGACGTCGACGCGGTACGCCGGTCGGCCGCGGCCCGGCTCTTCGCGGCGCGCGCCGCCGCCCAGCACCGCGGATTCCGGCTCGACGAGCGGACGGCGCCCGCGGTGGCGCAGCTCTGCCGCCGGCTCGACGGCCTGCCGCTGGCCCTGGAGCTGGCCGCGACGCGGGTGCGCGCGCTCGGCGTGCAGGGCGTGGTGGACGGCCTCGACGACCGTTTCCGGCTGCTCACCACGCGGCAGCGCGACGTGCCGGAGCGGCAGCGCACGCTGACCGCGGTGATCGCGTGGAGCTGGGATCTGCTGGACCCCGCCGACCGGGCCGTGCTGGCGGGGTTGTCGGTGTTCCGCGACGGCTGCACGGCCGAGGCCGCCGAGCACGTGTGCGGCGCCGACCTGGACGCGGTGGACCGGCTCGTGGAGCGCTCGCTCGTGGTGGCCGAGCCCGGGCCGCGCTTCCGGCTGCTCGAATCGGTCGCCGAGTTCGGCGCCGCCCGGCTGCCCGGCGCCGCCGCGGTCCGGGAGCGGCATGCCGCCTACTTCCTGGAGCTCGCCGAACGCGCCGATCCCCTGCTGCGCGGCCCCGAGCAGCGGGAGTGGCTGGCGGTCCTCGACGCCGAGCGGGCCAACATGCGGGCGGCCCTCGCCCACGGCGGCGGTCTGCGGCTGGCGCTCGCCCTGACCTGGTACTGGGTGTTGCGGGGCCGGCTCAGCGAGGCGCGCACCGCCCTGGCGATGCCCGGCACGGCCGATGAGGAGCGCCGCGCGGCGCCGTGGCGGCTCGGGCTCGCCCTGCTGCAGGGCGAGCCGGTGCCCCCGGGCGTACGGGAGGTGCTCGCCCTCGACCCGGCCGGGCGCTCCGCGTGGTTCCTGGCGCACGCGGTGCTGGATCGGGGCGACCTGGCGCTCGCGGCCGACCTGCTGCCGACGGCGTTCGACGACCCGTGGACCGAGGCGGCGGTGCTGACGTCGCGGGCGATGCTCGCGCACGCGGCCGGCGACCCGTCCGCGCTGGAGTGGGCCGCCACCCGCGGCGACGCGCTCTTCGCCGAGCTCGGCGACCGGTGGGGCCGGTTGCGGGCCAGCGACTGGCTCGGCGGGCTCGCCGAGTTCCGCGGCCAGAACGAGCGGGCCGCCGCCGTGCACCGCGAGGGCCTGCGCTGGGCGACGGAGCTGTCGCTGTGGCCCGAGGTCGGCGGCAAGCTGTCCTGGCTGGCCTGGCTGGCAGTGCAGGGCCGGGCGTACGAGACGGCGCGCGAGCTGGCGGAACGCGCCTACCGGCTGGCCGTCGAGCAGGGCGCCCCGGCCGCGCTGGTCTTCGCCGAGATGAGCCTCGGCATGGCGGCCCGCCGCTCCGGCCACCTCGAGCAGGCCGTCACCCACCTGACCGGCATCGCCGACCGGGGCCGCGCCGAGCCGCAGCCGCCGCCGTACCTGCCGATGATCCTGGTGGAGCTGGGCTACGCCCGCGAGCTGCAGGGTGATCCGGCGGCCGCCCGGGCCCTGCACACCGAGGCGTTCGAGGCGGCGATCGGCTCCACCCGCGACGGCATCGGCGCCGTCGAGGGCCTGGCCGCCCTGGCCGAGCCCGCCGCGGCGGCCCGCATGCTCGGCGCCGCGGGCACCGCCCGCGACCAGAACGCCGCCCCCGCCGCCCCGGCCGAGCAGGACGAGCTCGACCGGGTGGCGCGACGGGCGATCGCCGCCCTGGGCCGGGAGCGCTTCGGCGACCTGGTGGCCGAGGGCGCGAAGCTCACCCTCGATCAGGCGGTCGCCTTGGGCCGGTAGGTGGCGACGATGACGCCGTTGCTGAAGACCCGGTTGCCGATCAGCTCGAAGGTCGCCTTCACGTCGCTCAGCGCGGTGCTGAGGTTCGGCACGCCCTCGATGACCGGGTGGATCCAGAACTTGACCTCGTCGACCAGCCCCGCCTTGACGAGCTGCGCGGTGACCGAGCCGTACCCGTACTGGACGATGTCCTTGCCCGGCTGGGCCTTGAGCTTCGCGACGGCCTCGACCAGATCGCCCTGGAGAACCTCGGTGTTCTTCCAGGACGGGTCCTTGAGCGTCGTCGAGGCCACGTACTTCTTGACGTTGTTGAAGAAGGCGGCGCCGGTGCTCGGGTCGCTCTCGTCCATGGCCGGCCACGCCTGCGAGAAGCCGTCGTAGGTGGCCCGCCCCATGAGCAGCGCATCAGCGCCGTTCGTGATCTCGCCGGCCACCTCGGTCGCCTCCTCGGCGAAGTAGGGCGCCGTCCACGCCGGGTTCTCGATGACGCCGTCGAGGGTGATGTAGGTCGAGTTGATGAGCTTGCGCATCGGATGTTCTCCCAGGTGAGTCGCGGTGTCGCTGTCGATGGGAGAACTCTGTCGCAGGGCGCTTACGGTTTCCTTCAGGTCCCCTTCAGCGCACCCTCCCACAGGTGCAGGGCACGTCGCTGAACGGCGGGAGCGAAGTTCTCGGCGAAGGCGGTGCTCCGCGGCCGCTGCGGCCCGTCCGGCGGCAACAGGCAGTCGTACACCATCTTGGGGCCGCCCACGCCCTGCTCCTCGGGCGAGTAGAAGATGTGCAGCGGGGTGACGCGCTGGTCCTCCACGAGGAGCTGCCCCCGCACCGGGTGGCAGCGGGTGGCGTACGCCCAGATGACGTCCCGTGTGTCGGTGGGATCGATGTCGTCGTCGAAGACCATGATCCGCGTGATCCAGTAACCCACCTTCGGCCGCAGCACGGCCTGGGCCACCGCCCGGCACAGCATGCGGGTGCTGGTGAACACGCCCTGCCGCGCCCAGTCCCGGGACACCGTCACCGCCAGCACGTTCACCGCGCTCTCGGGGACGATCCACGCGCCCGTCACCGGCAGGCCGGCGGCGCGCAGGCTCACCAGCGCCTCGGCGGAGTAGGTCAGGCCGACCACGGTGTGGTCCTCCTCCACCGGCTTCCCGGCCGACACCACCGGCAGGATCGGGTCGTCGCGGTGCGTGATCGCGCCGATGCGGAAGACCGGCCACGGCCGGCTGCCGCCGCCGAGGTAGCCGAAGTACTCGCCCATCGGCCCCTCGGGCGCCGTCTCGTCCACCGCCACGTGGCCCTCGATCACGATCTCGGCGGTCGCCGGCACGGTGAGGCCGACCGTCCGGCAGCGCACCACCTCGAGCGGCTCGCCGAAGTGGGCGCCGAGGTAGCCCGCCTCGTCGAGGCCCGAGGGCAAACCCATGCCGCAGACGAACGGTATGGCGGGCGCGCACCCCTGTGCCAGCGCGAACGGCATCGGCTCGCCGCGCTCGCGCCACATCGCGAAGATCTTCCCGAGGTCCTGCAGCGGACGGATCATCCCGGTCATGGTGTGGTCGTCGACCATCATGACGCGCGCGATCGACCAGTTGGTCCACGTGCCGTCGGGGGTGCGGACCACGATGGTGCCCCAGGTGTTGACGTAGCGGCCGCCGTCGCCGTCGTGGATCAGCGGTATCGGGAAGGCCGCCAGCGAGGCGTCGTCGCCGAGCAGCACGTTCTGCTGGCACTCGCCCGAGTCCACGGTGACCGGCGCGATCGGGTCGAGCCGGCGGGCCGCGGCCAGCTCCTCGACGAGCTCGAGCGGGTGGGTCGCCGGGTCGAGGCCCAGCGACAGCGCGGCCCTGGACCAGCGAGCCCCGGGAAGCGAGCTGAACGCGGCGGGCGCGCCGAGGACCCGGAACCCGGGCGCGTGCCCGCGGATCGCGGTGAACAGCGGCGCCGGGCCGCACGTCTCGACGGCGCGCCGGATCACCGCGCCGATCTCGAGGTGGGTGTCGGCCTCCTGCCCGACGGTGCGCAGGTCGCCCAGGGCGTCGAGCGCCTCCAGATAGTCGCGCAGGCTCTTCAGATGCTTCCTCATGGCCGGGTCAGGCTCCCTTCCAGACGCCTTCGGGTGGTCTTCGGGGCACCGTGCGCGGGGTGCGGCCCGCCCCATCGCGGGAAGTCGCCGGTGTCGATGCCGAAGAGGTCCAGCGCCCGGCCGACCGTCTGGTCCACCAGCTCCTCGATCCCGGAGGGGCGGGTGTAGAAGGCCGGCACCGGCGGCGCCACGATGCCGCCGTTCTCGGTCACCGCGACCATGTTGCGCAGGTGGGTCAGGGTCAGCGGGGTCTCGCGGACCATCAGGACCAGCCGCCGCCGCTCCTTGAGCGTCACGTCAGCGGCCCGGGCCAGCAACGTGTCGCAGGAGCCGACGCCGATCTGCGCCAGGGTCTTGACCGAGCACGGCGCGACCACCATGCCTCGGGTGCGGAACGAGCCGCTGGCGATGGCCGCGCCCACGTCGCCGGGAGCGTAGTGGGCGTCGGCCAGGGCCAGGACGTCGCGGACGGACATCGCGCTCTCGTGCGCCAGGGTCAGCCGGGCCGCGCGCGACATCACCAGGTGCGTCTCCACACCGGCGGACCGCAGCGCCTGCAACATCCGGATGCCGTAGACGACGCCGGTGGCCCCGCTGATCCCCACCACGATCCGGTCCGGGCGCGGCGGCGTCACGGCGCGGTCCGATCGGCGCGGTCGCGGCGGCGCGATGGCTTCCTCGTGGCCGCCGCCGGCACCAGCAGGCCGAGCACCATCGCGCCGGCCCCGCAGGCGGCGGCGATCAGCCAGCCGCGCTGAAAGGCCTCCCGGGCCTGGGCCGCGGTGTCCGGAGCGCCGAGCGCGGCGACGAACACGGACACGCCGATCACGAAGCCGACCTGCCGGACCATGGAGTTGACGGCGGAGCCGGTGCTCAACGACGGGGGCGGCAGGTCTCTGGTGGCGGCCGCCACCAGGGTGCCGACGGCGAGGATGCTGCCGACGGCGGTCAGCACGGCGCCGGGCAGCAGCGTGCCGAAGTAGTGCGGCCGGGTCTGAGCGGTCAGCGCCCACCACAGCACACCGCCGGCGAGCAGGCCGCAGCCGAGGGCGATCACGGCCGCCTGCCCCAGCCGCCCGATCAGCCGGCCGGAGAGCACGGCCACGAGAGGCATGAGCAGCGTGCCGGGCGCCAGCGCGAGCCCGGCCCGCAGCGGGGAGTAGCCCCAGACGTCCTCGCTGAACAGCACCACCGAGAACAGCATCGCCGAGAAGCAGACGCCGAAGGCGAGGGTGGCGAGGTTCGCCATCGCGAAGGCGGGCACGCGCAGCAGGGACAGCGGCACCACCGGGACCGGGTGGCGCGCCGACCGCAGGACGAACGCGGCGAGCAGCACCACGGCGCCCACCAGGCACCCGCCGGCCCGGCCGGAGCTCCATCCCCACTCCGGCGCCTGCACCAGGCCGAGGGTGACCGCGCCGACGCCGAGGACGAGCAGCACCGCGCCGGCGAAGTCGGGCAGCGGGCCCGGTTCTCCGGTGCGCGCGTGGGGCAGCACCCGACGGCCGATCAGCAGGCCCGCGGCCCCGATCGGCAGGTTGATCAGGAAAATCCAGCGCCAGCCCGCCGCGACCAGCGCGCCCCCGATGATCGGCGCGAGCGCCGCGGCCACGCCGCCGACCGAGATCCAGGCCCGCACGGCCGCGTCGCGCCGGTGCGGCGGCCAGGTGGCGAGCAGGATGCCGAGCGACGTGGGCACGAGCCCGGCGGCGCCGATCGCCTGGAGCACCCGCGCGGCGACCAGCATCGGCGCCGCCTGTGCCACGGCGCACAGGGCCGAGGCGGCGGTGAAGACGGCGAGGCTGAGCAGGAAGCCGGGCCTGCGGCCGTATCGGTCGGCGAGCCGGCCGGCCGGCACCAGCAGCGCGGCGAACACGATCGAATAACCGGTGAGCGTCCAGGACAGGCCCGCCACGGTGGCGCCGGAGAGGTCGCGCTGGATCGCCGGGAAGGCGACGTTGACGATCATCATGTCCAGGTTGGCCATGACGAATCCGGTGCAGAGGACGAGGAAGACCAGGGTCAGGCGGGGATCGCCGGGCGGCGCGGGCGGCCGAGCGGCCCGCGCGCCCGTCGTCAGGGTCGATTCCGGCTCGGCCATGTCACGGTCGCGCGGGCCCGGCGGCCGGACGGGGCAGCGGGACGAACGACCTGATCTTGCCGGACATCGGCGCGCGGGCGATCCGGTCCACGGCGGTGACGTCGACGGCGGGATCGGCCAGGCCGGCCCTGCGGAGCGCGGCGGCCAGCTCGTCGCGGACGGTGTCCAGGGACAGCCGCTCGCGGAGCTCGACGAGGACGTCGGCGCCGCGCGGCGTCTGCCTGACCTGATAGTGCGCGATCCGCGCGTCCCACAGCGGTGTCCAGAAGATGTACGGGTGCACCACGACGCCGTCGCCGTAGTCGAACAGGTCGTCGTGCCGGCCCTGGACGGGTGCGATCCGCCGGCCGCTCCACACCTCGGTGTTCGGGCCGTCGAGCAGCGTCACCTCGTCGGCGATCTCGTAGCGGATCAGCGGGAAGACCTTATTGATCACGTTCGTGACGAGGATCTTGGCGGCGCGCCGGCCGGGCGGCACCGGGTTGCCGTCGTGGTCCACCGGTTCGTAGACCGCGACGTCCTCGGCCAGGTGCAGCTCGGTCCGGCCCGGCGGGGAGCAGGCCATGGTCCAGGTCTCGGAGGTGGCGTAGAAGTTGACGACCGGCGCGTCGAAGGCCTCCTCGATGTCCGCGCGCATCCGCGGCGGCAACGGCTCGGCGCCGCCCAGCATCACCTGCGGCGCGACGGTCAGCCGCCCGGCCCGCCGCTCGAAGGCCAGCCGCCGCAGCATCGACGGGTAGGCGATGATCCGGTCGGGCCGGAAGGCGTTGAGCCGGGCGACGATCTCGGCCAGCGGCAAGGTCACCGGGATCTCGCAGCTGATGCCGGGCGGCTCGAACGTCCGGCGCATCGCCTCGCTCACGTGCGAGGCGTGCGCCGCCGCCACGAAGGCGGTACGCCCGGGCTGGGCGAGGTTCATCGTCCTCGCCAGCCAGGCGAACACCCGCCACGACGACAGGGCGGCGGCCAGCCAGCCGTCCCGGTCCCAGGGGAAGAGCCCGACCAGCCCGGACGACCCGCCGGTGGTGACGACGTGGTAGTCGTCGAGCAGGTAGGCGGGGCCCTCGGCGGACACCCGCGCGAGGTGCTCCCGCGCACCGCGCAGCGTCAGCCGGCGGTCGGTGACGATGTCGTCCCAGTGCGCCATCACGTCGGTCTTCGTCATCGGCGGGATGGCGGTCAGGTCGGCGCCCGAGAGGGCCTCAAGGTCGATGTGCCGAAGCCGGTGGCTGTGCCACGGCGAGTGCCGCTGGGCGTGCCGGATCAGCGTGCGCAGCCGCTCGTCGCGCAGGTGGTGCAGCCGCTCCAGCGGCCAGGTCAGCTTCTCGCTCTCCTCCGCCAGGCCGGCCAGCATGGCGCGCAGATGCGGCCCGCGGGCCTGCTCGTAGGTGGCGGCGGGTATCGACAGCGTCATCGCGCTCGTCCTCCGAAGTGGTCGGTCGCCGCGATCGGCTCACGGATCGCGCCGAGCTGGTCGTACAGGTCGAGCTGGTCGTCGGTCAGCCAGTACTCCGCGACCCGGCCCTCCTCCAGCCGCAGGATGTCCACGCCGGCGAAGTCCACGGCGGTACCGGGCGGGGTGGTCGCCACCACCGGCCGGCCGCCCCGCCAGATGCCGGTGAACCGGAACCGGGCGATGACGAAGTCGCCCACGGCGAAGGGGCCGAGCTCGCACCGGAACGTCCCCGACGAGTACGAGCCGCGGAACAGCCCGATCCACTCCGCCATCGTCCGCGGATCGCAGATCCTCTCCTCCGGCGGCATACCGACGGCCGGCAGGTGCACCCGCAGCTCGGGCGCGATGATCTCGCCGGCGGTCGCCAGATCGCCGTTCCACATGCGCAGCCATCGCCGCAACAGCCGGCGGGTGCGCTCCGGCGCGGCCGGTGTGACGCTCGACGTGACACTCATTCCTCGCTCCTTGCCGGTGAGCGCCGGACCACGGCGCAGGTCCAGCTGAATCCGCCGCCACCGCCGAGGACGACGGCGAGCTCGCCCGCGCCGAGGCGTGCCGGTGCGCTCAGGTCGGCCAGGTTGGCCAGGAAGTCGCCCGCGCCCAGGTGACCGGTGTCGGCGCCGAGCACGGCCGGCGTCGCCTTGACGGTGTCCTCCACCACCGGCAGGTACATGAGCTCGAGCGTGCCCGGGCCCAGCCGGGGCAGCAGGACGGTGCGCAGCAGCGGATCGTCCGGCGCCACGCCGGCCTCGGCCAGCGCGCGGCCGAGCACCTCGCGGACCTTGTCGCGGGCGGTGTCGCGGAACTGCCGCATGCCGCCGGCGCTCAGGAAGGCCTTCTTGGTGCGGCGTACGTTCACCTGGCTGCTCAGCCAGCGCGGGGCCGGGCTGAACGGGTCGTCGCCGCGGTGCATCCGCTCCAGCTCCGGTGCGCTGGCGACCGCGAGCGACAGCAGCGCCAGATCGTCGCGGCCGGGCTCGTACCGGCGGACCAGGGCGGCGGTCGCGCCGTCGCCGTAGGCCACCGCGTAGTCCCCGCGCCATCGGTCGAACCCGGGCAGCGTGAACCGGTCCGCGGTCGTCACCAGCGCCTCGGCGGGCTGCGGATCGGCCAGCACCCGGGTCACCGCGGTGGTCAGGCCGGCCGCTCCCCCGTTGCACATCTGGGCGACGCCGAGCGGCAGCGCCCGGTCCGCGCCGAGCCGCGCGGCGACGTAGTGGGCCGGGGACCAGAAGTCGTGGCCCTGGTGGTAGATCCAGGCGTGCGCCAGCAGGGCCAGCCGGCCGGCCGGGGTCCCGGCCCGGCGCAGCGCCTCGGCCCCCGCGAGCACGGCCATGTCGGGCGCGCTCTCCTCCTCGGCGACCGGCACCGAGTGCGCGCCGGTGGCGGGAAGGTCCTCCGCGTCGATCCGGCCGAGCAGCCGGGCCTCGTCGGCACTCTGCCGGGTGCCGGGCAGCCAGGTGGTGGCCGCCGCGATGCCGATCCGGTCGCCGAGTCTCATGTCGCGGCGCCCTGGGTCCAGCACTCGGCGATCCGGCCGCCGTCCACGCGCAGGATGTCAACGCCGACCATCGTCACCGGCCGGCCGGCGACGTCGCCGGGCCACCCGGTGCGCCCGGTGTAGACGGCGGTGGCGTACCAGCGGCAGACGAGTTTGCCGCCGTCGACCAGCGGGCCGAAGTCGGTGCGGTAGCGCAGGTCCTCGAACTTGGCGCGGAACCCCTCGACCCACTCGGCCATCGCCGCGGCGTCCCGGATCCGGCTCGGATCGATGGTGGCGCCGGCCGTCGGCAGATGAACGGTGTACGGCGTGCCGACGATGTCGTGCGCGACGGACGGCTGCCCGTTCCACATCGTCAGCCACCGGCGCCACAGGTGCGCGGCGGCCTGGTGGGTGAGTTCCGCGGGCGCGGTTCGCACAGTCATGCGTGCCGATCCCCTCTGTGCTGGGTGAGCTTGCTGTCTGCCGACACAGAGCGGGGCCGGCGCGCGCCGGATACAGCCGCCGCTGCCTGTATCCGGCCGGGGCACCCGGCGGATCCGTTGGGCAACGACCACTCGACCCAGGGAGAACCCATGTCGACACGCCCCTGCGCCCTCGTCACCGGCGGATCCCGCGGCATCGGCCGCGCGGTCGCGGTCCGGCTCGCCGAAGACGGGTTCGACGTGGCGTTCTGTTTCCGCTCCGGGTCGGCCGCCGCCGCCGAGACCGCGCGGCTGGCCGAGGCGGCCGGTGCCCGGTGCTTCCACGAGGCGTGCGACGTCGCCGACGGCAGGGCGGCCGCCGGTTTCGTCCAGCGGGCCGAGGCGGAGCTCGGCCCGATCCACGCGCTGGTGAACTCGGCCGGCATCGTCCGGGACAACCCGATGGTGCTGATGCCGCCGGAGGACTGGTCGGCGGTGATCGAGACGAACCTGACCGGCACCTTCAACGTCTGCCGCAGTGCCCTGCTGGGCATGCTGAAGCGCCGCGCGGGCGTCATCGTCAACATGTCCTCGGTCGCCGGGGTCTACGGCCACGCCGGCCAGGCGAACTACTCCGCGGCCAAGGCCGGGGTCAACGGGATGAGCCGGGCGCTGGCCAAGGAGGTCGCCGGCCGGGGCGTCCGGGTCAACGTGGTCGCGCCGGGATTCATCGACACGGACATGACCACCGGCCTGTCCGGCAAGGCCCGCGAGCAGGCGATGGGGCTGATCCCGCTGCGCCGGTTCGGCTCCGCCGCGGCGGTCGCCGAGCTGACGTCGTTCCTGGTGTCCGACCGGGCCGACTACATCACCGGCCAGGTGATCCAGATCGACGGCGGGATCGCGCTGTGACGACGAGAGCTGTGACCACGAGGAAGGGGCCCGGGCCCCCGGCCGGCCGGGGGCCCGGGCCGGGCTCACTCCACGACGGCCGGCCCGAGCAGGTCGCGCAGGCGGGCCAGCGCGCGCTGGCGCAGCGGCCCGATCGACCCTCGGGGGATTCGCAGCGCCCGGCCCACCTCGTCGTAGGTCGGCGCCGAGTCGGCCATCAGCAGGCCGAGCAGCCGCCGGTCCCGTTCGGGCAGCCGCCGGAACGCGTCCAGCACGCGCGCGTTGCCCACCCGGCGCAGGGCCAGGTCGTCCGTGCGGTCCTCGGCGGGGGCCGGCCGGTCCAGCATCACGCTGTCGCCGACCGGCCAGTACCTCCGGTTGCGCTCGATGTGCTTGAGCGACTCCCGCCGCGCGGTGGTGGTGATCCAGCTGCCCAGCCGGTCCGGCGAGCGGAGCTGGCCGATCCGGCGGATCAGCTTGAGGAACGTCAGCTGGTACACGTCCTGGCAGTCGGCGTCGGAGAGCCGGTGCGAGCGCGCGACCGTCCAGACCAGCGGCGTGAACTGCCGCACCAGCCGCTGCCAGGCCAGCTCGTCGCCGGCCGCGCAGCCGGCGACGAGGTCGGTGGGGTCGCTGACCGTGGTCACCGTCGCACCTCCCGCCGCTCGGCGCCGCCGGCCGGCGGCCGCACGACCAGGCAGCCGGCGGTGCCGTCGTGGCCGACCGAGGTGACCAGCGCGACGCCGCCGGCGGGCGGCCGCCGCCGCCAGCCGGCGATCAGCGCCGCGAGCTGCAGGGCGCCGCCGGCGCTGAACGTCTCGCCCAGCACCGGGGCCACCCGCACCTCACCGGGCCGGCCGCCGACCACGGCCCGGACGCCGCGGCGTTCCAGAGCGCGCAGGCCCCGCTGCCCGGTGGCGCCGGGTGCGACCTCGCGGACGTCGTCCGGTCCCACCCCGCTGCGCCGCAGCGCGCGTTCCACGCAGCCGGCCAGCGCGGTGGACAGCTGGTGCCGTGGATCGTCCCCGCCCGTGGAGCGCACCTCGCAGGCGAGGACCTCGGCGAGCACCGGGCGGCCGGCCCGGTCCGCGGCCCGGCGCGACTCCGCGACGAAGACCGCGCAGCCCTCGCCGACGGCCGTGCCCGGCGACAGTCCCCGGGCCAGGTGCCAGGCCCAGGCGGACTGGGCGCTGAGCTCCTCGACCCCGCCGGCCAGCACCCGGTCGGCGTGGCCCCGATCGATGACGTTGCGGGCGTAGCGCAGCGCGGCGAGGCTGGACAGCTGGCCGCCGGCGAGCGTGGCGTTCACGCCCCGGATCCCGTTGACGATGGCGATCCGGGCGGCGCAGCAGTTCATCACCGAGTTCGGGAAGAGGTTCGCGCGGACCAGGTAGGGCAGCGCCTGCACCAGCGTCTCCCGGGAGAACTCGCTGGAACTGCGGATGCTGCCGGTGCTGGTGCCGATCGCGACACCGGTGCGCGCGCGGTCCGGCTCGGGCAGGGCCGGCACCAGGCCGGCCAGCGCCCGGTTGCAGGCCACCAGCGCGAGCAGCGTGGTGCGGTCGAGGTGCCGGGTGCCCTTCGCCCCCAGGTGCTCGGCGACCTTCAGGTCCGGCACGGCCGCCAGCGGGATCGGCGGCGCGTCCTCGGGAAACGCCGAGGCGGCCGGCTGGTCGGCCCGGCCGGCGCCGATCGCGTCGGCCAGCGCGTCCAGCCCGATCCCGGCCGCCGACACCACCCCGCATCCGGTGATCATCAGGGGCTCGACGACGGTACGGGTGGCGAGGCCGGTCATGACATCCTCCGCAGGATCACGATCGCGTTGTTCCCGCCGAAGGCGAACCCGTGGTTCTGCGCGATCCGCGGCCGCGCCGCACGCGCCCGGCCGGGTACGCAGTCCACGCCGTCGCCCAGCCGCGGGTCGACCTCGGCGAGGGTGGCCGTCGGCGGCAGGAACCCCTCATACAGCGCCATGCAGCAGGCGAGCGCGCCGAACCCGCTGGCCGCGCCCATCGTGTGGCCGATCATCGATTTGATCGAGCTGATCGGCGGGATCCGGTCGCCGAAGACCTCCCGCACCGCCTGGATCTCCGTGGCGTCGTTGGTGGGCGTTCCGGTGCCGTGGGCGCAGATGTAGTCGATGTCGTCCGGGCCCACGCCGGCGTTGCGGTGCGCGGCCCGGATGCACTCCGCGATCCGGCCGGGGTCCGGCGCCACCGGGTGCAGGGCGTCGCAGTTGACGCCGTATCCGAGGACCTCGGCGTAGACACGGGCGCCGCGCGCGATCGCGTGGTCGTGCTCCTCCAGCAGCAGCGCCACCCCGCCCTCGGCGGTCAGGATGCCGGTGCGATCGACGTCGAACGGCCGGCAGACCTGCTCGGCCAGCGCGCCGAGCCGGTAGAAGCCGGCGTGCGCCCAGCGGTTCACCGAGTCGGCGCCGCCGCCGATCATCAGGTCGGCCTCGCCGGTGCGGACCATGTCGTACGCGTACCCCAGCGCGTAGTTGCTCGCCGAGCAGGCGGTGGCGATGGTCTGCGCGTCCCCGGTGAGCCCCAGCTCGCGGTTTACCGCGGCGGCGATCCGGTTCGCCGGCACCTGCCGCACGAGCGCCGGATCGAGCTCCTTGAAGCCGCCCTCGACCCACTGCGCGGTGAGCCGTTCGATGACCGCGGACTCCCCGCTGGTGGTGCCGATGGCCGAGCCGGCGTTGCCGGCGGACAGCTCCGCCGGGCGCACGCCGGCGTCGGCCACGGCCAGCCGCGCGGCGCCGGCGGCGAACAGGCTGCTGCGCCCCCACTCGTCGGGGTCGAGCCGGCGCAGCAGCCGCCGCGGGGCGAAGTCGTGCACCTCGCCCGCGACCGTGTGCGGGAAGCCGGTGGTGTCGAAGCCGCGGATCCTGGACACCCCGCTGCGCCCGGCGCGGATCCCCGCGGTGAACGCGGGCGCGCCGATGCCCAGGCTGCTGACGGCGCCGAGGCCGGTCACCACGACCCGGCGGCCGGTGGGCTCAGCCATGCGCGGTCGCCCAGCCCGCGTGCCGGGCGACCACCGCGTACACGCCCGCCAGGGTGGTCATCTCGGAGGCGTCCTCCTGCGGGATGAGCACCCCGAGGTCGCGCTCGAGGCGGGCCAGGATCTCGATGGCCTGGAGCGAGTCGGCGCCGTGCTCGTCGACGAAGCTGCTGGTCTCGGTGAGGTCGCCGGGCTCCAGTTCGAGGACGTCGGCGACGAGGTCACGAAGCTGCCGGCGGTGCTGTGCGGTGATGGTGGCCTGGGACATGAGGGCTCCTCCGGAGGGTCAGACTCGATGGGTGGGTACGAGCTCGGGCCGCGGGTGGCGCTTGTGCCGCAGGTTCACGGCAGCGGCGCGGGCCATCGCGACCGGGGACAGGAAGTCGCGCACCCGGGTCAGCCGGGAACCGAACAGGTGCATGTGCTCGGCCATCCCGGCGTCGCGGGCCGCCGCCGAGAACATCAGCCGCTCGATCGGGTTGAACGGCCGCGCGCCGGCGTAGTCGGAGATCAGGTGCTGGTGGCCGTGCAGCCGCGACCGGTGCTTGCGCCGATAGCGGGTCAGGGCCCGCGGCAACGATCCGAGGCCCTGCACGGCCTCCGCGGTGGCCTCGACCAGCCACTGTGCCGACTGGAGCGCCCAGCCGCAGCCGACTCCCCAGAGCGGGTCGCTGGTCAGCGCGGCGTCACCGATGAGCGCCAGCCCGTCGCCGACCGGCGCGCGCGAGACCAGCGGGTAGTGGACCGTTCCGATGATCTTGGAGACCTGCTCGGCGCCGTAGAGGCTCGGCGCGTTCGGCAGGGACGCGACGAACCGGCGGTACGCGCCGGGCAGATCGTCGCGGAACTCGGCCAGCCGCTCCGCCGAGGGGATGACCGCGATCACCGTGACGTCGTCGTCGTTCGGCATGGCGTACGCGACGTCCGGCTCCCGGAACCACGCGTACGTCGTGTCCCCGTCCGGCCGGGGCAGACCGCGGAACTGCGCGAAGTAGCTGAACCGCCCGTTGCCGGCCTCCTTGGCCGGCAGACCGGCCAGCTTGGCCACCGTGGAGTCCCGCCCGTCGGCGCCGACCACCAGCCGGGCCCGCAGCTCACGAGGGCCGTCCGGGCCCTCGGTCACGACGCCGGTCGTGCCGCCCTCGCCGGTGAGCAACCGCTGCACCGTGTGCCCGAGCAGCAGGTCGACGCCCGGGGTGCCGGCGGCCAGCCGCCGCAGCATCGGATCGAGCGTCTCCCGCCGGACGTTGTAGCCGTACGGCAGGCTCCGCCCGTCAGCGCCCGGCCGGATCCAGCCCCAGCGGGTCCAGTAGTGCGCGGCGTTGCGCACGGCGCCGGCCGCCTCGAGCTCACCGATCAGGCCCAGCTCGGACAGCACCGGCTGCCCGCACGGCTGGATGAAGTGGGTGCACAGGACCTTGTACGCGGCGGGGTCCGCGCGGCGCTCCACCAGCGCGACCCGCGCACCCCGGCGGGCGTAGAGCGTGGCGGCCGTGCAACCCGCGATGCTCGCGCCACAGATCACGACGTCGTATCTCGGTTTCATGAATCGCTTCCTCCTTCAGGTGCGGCATGGCTGTGGACATCGGCGAGGAAACCGGCGATCAGCGCGGTCACCTCGGCGGCGTGGTCGAGCTGGCAGAAGTGCCCGAACTCCGGGCGCTGGGCCAGCCGCCCGGCGGGCAGCCGGCGAGCCAGCTCCCGGGCGGCCGGCGGGGGCGCGGACGGGTCGTGCTCGCCGTTGACGATCAGCACCGGCGTGCCGATCGCCTCCAGCGGCAGGGCCGGCAACCGCGACAGGAGCGTGTAGAGCTGCAGGAAACCGGACGGCTCCGCCCGGCTGAGAACCTTGTCGAGCATCCGGCCGAGCAGGTCCGGGGTCATCCCGCCCGCGCGCCCGCCGAGCTGCGCCAGCACCCCGTCGCTCATCACCGCGCGGAACCGGGTGACGGCCTCGGTGAAGAAGGCCGGGTTCACCGCCTCGTCGCGGGGGCGGAACAGCGGGGCGATCAGAACGGCGGCGCGCAGCGGCCGATCCTCACGGGCCAGCAGGTCCAGGGCCGTGCTGGCGCCGAAGGAGTGCGCCACCAGCACGTCCGGCGGCGCGGGCAGCAGGTCCAGGGCGCGCGCCAGCCAGGTGCTCGAGCTGCCCCAGTGCTGCCAGGCGTAGCTGCCGCCGGCCCGCCACGGAAGGTCGAGGAAGTAGGCGTCGCATTCCGTCGCCCACCGATCGGCCGTACCCGTCCAGGAATCCCAGGTGCCCTCCAGGCCGTGCACGAACGCGACCCTCGGGGCGCCCGGCCGGCTCGGTGGCCGGCGCCTGGCGTGGATCGCCTCGCCGTACCAGAGCTGGGAGGTGATGCTGGTCGGTGATCCTCGGGTGAGGACGGTCTCGCCGTGCTGTGCCACGCGATCCACTCCTTCGACGTCGCCGCGCTCGCTGACCGACGTCGACCAGCGTGCCGACCGGCGGCGGCGCTGACATGGGTGCCGAACCCCCGCATTCGCCCGGTCGCCCGGCACCGCGGGGTGGCTTCCCGGGGCGGGTTGGGCGGGTATGGCGGCGTTTGACACCCACGGCGAGCCGCCGGCGCCCCGCGGAAGATGGGTAGGTTCCACGCATGGCCCCGTCCGGGGGCCGCCGCCCTGTCGCCTTTCGGGCGGATCGGGCTCCCGGCCACGGTCCGGCGGTACTCTCGGCCACCATGCGGACCCGAGCGCCGGCGATGGTGGGCAGGGACGACGAGATCCAGGCGGTGGAGCAGGCCCTGGAGGCGGCCCGCTCCGGGCGCGGCAGCGCGGTGTTCCTGGTGGGCGAGGGCGGGATAGGCAAGTCCCGGCTGGCCGCCGCGGCGGCCGAGCGGGCGGCCGCCACCGGCATGACGACGATGCGCGGGCGCGGCAGCGCCATCGGGCCGACCGTGCCGTTCCGGTCGCTCACCGAGGCGCTGCTGTCGCTGCCCCGCGCGGGCGTCCCGATCGACGCCGCCGAGCTGGGGCCCTACCGCCCGGTCCTGGGCCGGCTGATCCCGGACTGGGGCACGGCCGCGGACGGCCCGGACAGCGGCTCGCTGGTGGTGCTCGCCGAGGCGGTGCTGCGGCTGGCCGGTCTGGCCGGCCGGGCGGGCGGCTGCCTGATGGTCCTCGACGACCTGCAGGACGCCGACGCGGAAAGCCTGGCCGTCGTCGAGTACCTGATGGACAATCTCGGCCACCAGCCGGTCCCGGCCCTGCTGCTCTGCACCGTGCGCGCCGAGCCGTGCGCCGCGCTCGACCTGGCCCGCTCGGCCGCCCAGCGGGGCACCGGGACGCTGGTGGAACTGGAGCGCCTCGGCCGCGACGACGTGCGCCGGCTGGCCGCCTCGTGCCTCGGCGCCGGCCCCGGCGAGGTGCCGGAGCCGGTGGCGGACCGGCTCTGGGAGGACAGCGCCGGCAACCCGCTGCTGGTCGAGGAGCTGCTCCACGGCATGGTCGCCGGCGGGCTGCTGGTGCGCGGCGCGGAGGGCTGGCGGGCCGCGGGCGACGCGCGGACCCGGCTGCCCGCCTCGCTCACGCGCAGCGTGGCCCGCCGGATCGACCGGGCGGAGCCCCGGCTGCGCGAGCTCCTGGCGGTCGCCGCCATCCTCGGGCGCCGGTTCCCGCTCACCGTCGTGCAGGCGGTCACCGGGCTGCCCGACCGGGACCTGCTCGGCCACCTGCACTGCGAGATCGCCGCCCAGCTGGTCGTCCCGGACGACCAGGCGCCGGACTGGTACGCCTTCCAGCATCCGCTGATCGCCGAGTCGCTGCTCTCGCTGCTCGCCCCGGACGAGCGGATCCGCCTGGCCCGGCGCACCGCCGACGCGGTCGCGACGGTCTTCGCGGGGCTGCCCGGCGAATGGTGCCAGATCGCGGCCACGCTGCGGCTGCACGCCGACGAACCGGCCGCCGCCGGGCGCCTGTTCGCCGAGGCCGGGCGGCGAGCCCTCGCCCAGGGAGCCGCCGGCTCCGCGGTCACCCTCCTCGACCGCGCGCTCGGCCTGCTCGCCGAGGGCGACGCCGCGGCGCGCGCCGACACGGTGGAGCACCTGCTCTACGCCCTGGCCGAGGCCGGCCTGGTGGAGCGGGCCCTCGCCTCGGTGAGCGCGCTCGACGAGATCGGCAGCGGCCTGGACCGCGACCGCCGGGCCCAGCTGCACATCAGGCTGGCCTGGTCGCTCAACGTCGCGGGACGCTCGGCGGAGGGACTGGCCCAGGTCGGCATCGCGCGGACGCTGCTCGGCCCCGGCGCCACCGCCGAACAGCTCGCGCCCCTCGACGTGATCGCCGCCCACCTGATGCTGGACCTGCCCGGGCCGGACCAGTTGCGCGACGCCGAGGAGATGGCCCGCCGCGCGGCGCCGGTGGCGGAGGCGGCGCCGTTGCCGGTCGTCGCCTGCCAGGCGTGGCAGTTGCTGGGTGCCATCACCCGGCGCAAGGACCTGGCCGAGGCGACCGCCTGCCTGGAGCGGTCCCGCTCGATCGCCGTCCAGTACCACCTGCCGATCTGGGAGATCCACGCCCTGGTCCGGCTCGGCAACGACGACGCGCTGCGCGACGGCAGCCTGCGCCGGCTGGAGCAGGCCCGGCAGGAGGCGCTGCGGGTCGGCGCGGTGAACGCCGGCTACCAGGCCGAGGCGAGCATCGCCCTGCAGGCCGTCCTGCGCGGTGACGTCGCCACCGCCGAAACGCTGAGCGGCCAGGTCCTGGCCGCCGCCGGCCGGCTGAAGCTGCTGGAGACCGTGCACTACGTGCTGCTGCTCCGCATCGTCCTGGCCGCGCACCGGGGACGGCGGCGGGCGATGAACGCCGCGCTGGCGGAGTTCCGCGGCTGGGACGGCGACCCCCGCCAGCACACGCCGCGGATCCACGGCCTGGCCCGGGCGTTCTGCGCGCTCCTGGAGGAGAACAGGGCTCAGGCGCGCAAGGACCTGGACCGGGCGCTCGCCGCCGAGGACGAGACCCCGAACATCTTCTACCTGTCCGGCCGGCAGGGCCTCGACCTGCTGCTGCGGGCCGTCTCCGGCGACCTGGACCGGGCGGAATGCCAGGCGGTCAGCGCGGAGCCGACCAGCGAGCTGCGGTGGAACCGGCAGTTCGCGCTGCTGGCCCGGGCCGTCCTGACCGGCCGCTCCGGCAGGCCCGCCGACGCGGCGTCGCTCGTCGCCGAGGCGATGCGGGTCGCCGAGCCCTACCCGATGAGCCGCCACCTGGGACTGCGCCTGGTCGGTGAGGCGGCGCTCGCCGACGGGTGGGGGACGCCGGTGCCGTGGCTACGCCGCGCCGAGGAGCACTTCCACGCCGAGGGCGTCCCCGCGATCGCCGGCGCGTGCCGGGCGCTGCTGCGGCGGGCCGGCGCCCCGGTCGCCCAGCGGCGTGACGGCGTGGGGCGCATACCGCCGGAGCTGCGCGGCGCCGGCGTCACCGTCCGGGAGTACGAGGTCCTGCTCCTGCTCGCGAACCGGCTCGGCAACCGGGAGATCGCCGGCCGGCTGCACCTGTCACCCCGTACCGTCGAGAAGCATGTCGCCAGCCTGATCACCAAGACCGGGCACCGGGACCGCATCGCGCTGAGCACCCTGGCCTCGACCATCGCGGCCGACTGAGCGGGTCACCGCCCGGGGGCCTGGACGATCGCGGTCGCCCAGGTGAAACCGCCGCCCGCGCCCGCGACGACGGCGAACTCGCCCGGCCGGAGCATCCGCCGCTCCACCAGATCGGCCATGTTGGCCGGCATGTCGCCCGCGCCG
The DNA here is from genome assembly GCF_016862115.1 of Paractinoplanes deccanensis. Taxonomy (GTDB): domain Bacteria; phylum Actinomycetota; class Actinomycetes; order Mycobacteriales; family Micromonosporaceae; genus Actinoplanes; species Actinoplanes deccanensis. Next base: position 62,444 of record NZ_BOMI01000021.1, on the reverse strand, counting down.
AGATGCCCGGTGTGCGCGCCGAGCCAGACCAGCTCGGCCTTCAGATCGCTCGCCACCACGCCGGCGTACATCAGCTCGGTCAGCCGGGGGCTCACCCGCGGCACCAGGACGTAGCGGATGCGCGGGTCGTCGGCGGCCAGGCCGGCCTCGTCCAGGGCCTGCTCCAGGGTGGCGCGGACGTTGCGGCGGGCTGCCTCACCGAGGCTCTCCTTGCCGTACCTGTCGTAGAACTGCCGGCGCTGCACCCCGCTGTTCAGGTTGTCCCGGCCGGCCAGGGGCGCCCGGGTGAACGCGGCGTCGCCCCGCTCCAGACCCTCCAGCAGGCTCGCCGAGGAATGGGTCAGCGACAACAGCACCAAGGCGTCGTCGCTGCCGTCGCGCCGATGCAACAGAGCCGCGGTGGCCCCGTCGCCGTAGCCGATGTCGGTGTGGGTCAGCCAGCGATCCCAGACCGGTGCGCCGTACCGGTCCGCCGTGGTGACGAGCGCCCCCGGCAGCCGCTCGTCCGCGACGAGATTGGCGGCCGCCATGTAGAGCGCGGTCGTCCCCCCGTTGCAGAGCTCGTGGATTCCGACCGGCAGCGCCTCCGGCCGCAGGCCCAGCTGGTTGGCGATGTAGTGCGGCGCGGCCCACTTGTCGTAGCCCTGGTGGTACACCCACGCGTGGACCAGCATGCCGACCCGCTCCGGCTCCCAGCCGGCCCGCGCCAGCGCCTTCCGGGCCGCCCGCACCGCCATCTCGGGCGGCGCCAGCCGGCCGGAGACCGGAAGCTCGTGGACGCCCAGCCGCTCCACGGTCTCCTGATCGATCCGGCCCGCGCGGGCCACGTCCGCCGCCTTCTCGGTCGTCGTGGGGATCCAGGTGCTGACCGCCTTGACGCCCAGGCCGCCGTCGAATCGCATGGTCGGGACTCCTCGCTGCTCGCGCCGCGCCGAAACGTCTGCGGCTCACCGGTACAGACCTCCCGCCGGCGGCGGCGAGTACACCCGCCCGTCCGCGGTTCCGCGCCGTGTATCCGGGCCACGCCGGCGCGGCTCTGTCCGGTGTCCAGACGCTTGCCGGATCGCTCGACGGGGATGTCTTGTGCCACCACGAATCTGGGACGTCACGTCCGTCGCCACCGAGGCCGCCTACTTCGTCGACGACCAGGCGGCTGTCCGGGCCGGCGCCCGGCGCGACGGCTTCCGCTACCGGGGCCGTCCCCTGACTCCCGGTTTCCGGGAGATCCGCGAGCCGGGCCAGGCGCTGACCGTCCTCGTCCGGTTGGACGACGGCGTCGTTCTCACCGGTGACTGCGCCGGGGTGCAGTATTCGGGGGTGGCGGGGCGGGCTGCGCCGATGTCGGCGGTGGACGGCGCCCGGCTCGTCGGCACCGTGCTGCGCCCGGCGCTGGTGGGGCGGGAGGTGGCGAGCTTTCGTGGGCTCAGCGAAGTGCTCGCCGCCCTCGCCCTGCCGCCCTGGCTGGCCTACGGCGCGAGCCAGGCCCTGGTGCGCGCGGTGGCGTCGGCGCGGCGCAGGCCGATCGCCGGGGTGATCGTCGACGAGTGGGGTCTGCCGGTGCCGTCGCGTACGGTTCCGGTGCTCGCGCAGAGCGGCGAGACGCCCCGGGCGGCGGCCGACCGGATGATCCTCAAGCGGGCGGACGCGCTGCCGCACGGTCTGGTGAACAACGTCGACGCCTGCCTCGGACGGCGCGGCGAGAAGCTGCTGGACCTGGTGCGCTGGCTCAGCGGCCGGATAACCGAGCTGGCCGGGCCGGCCGGGCCGTACCGCCCGGTCCTGCACTTCGACGTGTACGGCACGGTGGGCGAGGCGTTCGGCACAGTGGATCGCGTCGCCAGGTACCTGCTCACCCTCGCGGCCGCCGCGGCGCCGTACCGCCTGCGCGTCGAGCATCCCGTGGACGCCGGCGACCGCGACCGGCAGATCGAGACGCTGGCCGCCCTGCGGCGGTCGCTGCGCGGCCGGGTGGAGCTGGTCGCCGACGAGTGGTGCAACACGCTGCCCGACGTACTGGCGTTCGCCGCCGCGGGCTGCGTCGACATGATCCACGTGAAGACACCGGACCTGGGCGGCCTCGACCGGACGGTCGAGGCGCTGCTCGCCTGCCGGCGGCACGGGGTGGCCGGCTACTGCGGCGGCTCCAGCAACGAGACCGCCGGCTCCGCGCAGGTGTGCGCCCAGGTGGCGCTGGCCTGCGGCGCGGAGCTGGTCCTCGCCAAGCCCGGCATGGGCGTCGACGAGGGCCTGTCGATCGTCCGCAACGAGATGCGGCTGGCGCTGGCCCAGGTCGCGCCGGCCCCGATCGCTCAGCTGGAGGGCGCATGAAACCGCTCGAGGACATCCGGATCCTCGCCATCGAACAGTACGGCGCCGGCCCGTTCGGCACGCTGCACCTGGTGGACCTCGGCGCCGAGGTGATCAAGATCGAGGACCCGGCCACCGGCGGGGAGATCTCCCGGCGGATCGCGCCGATGCGCACCGAGGGCGACAGCGTGTTCTTCCAGACCTTCAACCGCGGCAAGCGCAGCATCGCGCTGGACCTGGCCAACGACAGCGGCCGCGCGGTCTTCGCCCGGCTGGTGGCGGTCAGCGACGTGGTCTTCAGCAACCTGCGCGCCGACGTCCCGGGCAAGCTCGGGCTGTGCTACGCCGACCTGGCCGCGCACAACCCGAGGATCGTCTGCGCCAACCTGTCCGCCTTCGGCCGGGGCAGCCGGGAGGCGGAGCCCGGGTACGACTACGTCCTGCAGGCCGAGACCGGCTGGATGCACCTCACCGGTGAGCCGGACGGCCCGCCGGCCAAGTCGGGGCTCTCGCTGGTCGACTACATCGGCGGCCTGGTCGCCGCGTTGTCGCTGACCGCGGCGGTGCACGCCGCCCGGCGCACCGGCCGGGGCTGCGACTGCGATCTGAGCCTGTACGACGCGGCGGTCTCCATGCTGACCTACCCGGCCGCCTGGCATCTCAACGGCGACGTGCCGGCCCTGCCGACGCGGCACTCGTCGCATCCGTCCGTGATTCCCTTCGGCGCCTTTCCCACCGCCGACGGCTGGCTCGTCGTCGCCTGCGCCAAGGAGCACTTCTGGCGCCGGCTGACCGTTGCGGTGGGCCGGCCCGGCCTGGCCGAGGACGAGCGGTACCGCGACATGGAGGCACGCCTGCGCCACCGTGACGACCTGATGGCGGCGCTCGACGATGTGTTCGCCACGGCCGAGACCGCACATTGGGTGAAGGTCCTGAAGGAGCACGGCGTCCCCTGTTCGCCGGTGCGGACCGTGGCCGAGGCGCTGGAGGATCCGTACTGCGCCGCCCGCGACATGCTGGTCGATCTGCCCCACCCGCACTGGGGCCGGCTGCGGTTGCCGGCGACCGCGGTGCGGGTCGGCGACGCGCGGCCGGCGGACACGGCGGCGCCCGCTCTCGGCGCCGACACCGGCCCGCTGCTGCGCACGCTGCTGGGGCTCTCCGGCGAGGGGGTCGCCGCGCTGCGCGCCGCGGGGGCGTTCGGCTAGCGGCCGCGTCCGTCCTGGCGGTCCGCCACATGGCTGAGCAGGCTCAGCAGGTCCGTGGAGGTCATCCGGTGGATCCGCGGCCGTGCGGACGCCGGCAACGGCAGCCGTCCGGTCTTCGCCCACACCAGCCGGCCGCCGGCGTCGATCGTGCCCCGGGTCAGCCCGCGATTGTCGCGGTGCAGGCAGAACGGGACGTCCAGCAGGCCCCCGGCGAACGCCCGCAGCAGGCCCCGCCCGACGTCGTCGGCGAGCCCGAGCACCGCCTCGATCAGCGCCCGCGCCTCGTCCAGCACCTGCGCGTAGTCCACCTGGCCGATCCGGGGAAGGGCGCAGTGCCGGTACGCGCGCTCCGCGGTCCGGGAGGCGTGCACCAGGGCGGCGAGGTTCTCCCCCACCGTCGCGATCCGGTGCGCCTCGGCCACCGTCTTCACGATGAGCCGCTCCGCGCCACCGCTCACCGCGATCTCCGCACTGTCGCCGAGCAGACGCCAGGCCCCCGGCGCGGTACGCGGGTACACGCCCATGTAGGTGTAGAGCACCACGTGCCAGTCCAGGCCGGCGGGCAGCAGCTCACCGGCGAGGTGCCGCAGCGCGGCGAGCGCCTCCACGTCCTGCACCGCGTCGGTCTGCTGCGCGTAGCTCAGCGAGACGCTGGTGATCCCGTGCCGGGCGAAGAACAGCGCCTCCAGCACGCTCATCGCCACCAGCAACGACGGCGGGCTCAGCTGGCCGAGCAGGCAGCCGCCGAAGGTCTCCAGGTGGGCACGCAGGCCCTGGGCCGCGCAGGCGGCCGCCAGTTCCTCGGTGGCCTCGGCCCAGCAGGCGACGGACTCCGCCAGCGGGATGCGGCCGTACGGCAGGCAGTACGACACCGGTCCGCCCTCGGTGTCGCAGAGTCCCGCGGTGGCCATCGTGGCGAAGATCCTGCCGGGCCGCGCGGAGCCGTGCCGGACCTGCACCGGCACGCCGGGCCCGGCCGGGTCCGCCACCCGCGCGGTCACCGCGGGGCCGTGTGCCACCAGGGGGAAGCCGTTGAGCCGCTCACCGGCGGCGAGCGCCCGCCGCGCGCCCCGGTGGTCGCCCACCCGGGTGTAGCTGTCCAACGTGATGGTGGCCGCCGTGCGGGCCGGCAGAGCGGCGACCGCCCGCACCGCGGCGGCCATCGCCGCGGGGTCGCCCATGCCCATCCGCGGCTGGACCACCAGCGTCCCCCGGGCCGCGGCGACGTAGGCGCCCAGGCCGATCCGGGACGCCCGCTTCACCGGGCACCACCGGCGAGCACGGCCTCGCGTGCCGAACCGGCGGCGAGGCCGTCGAGGATCTCCGGCAGCGCGGCGGCGTCGGCGGAATCGGGGAACACCACGTCGAACCCCGCCGCCAGCAACGCGGCGGCGTGGTCCTCGTCGGCGGTGCCCCCGATGCCCAGCTTGCCGCCGATCACCGCCGGCAGGTGCCGCGTGCCCGGGTCCCGGCGCAGCGCCCGCATCACGCGGGCGCCGTCGATGTGGCCGTGCCCGTTCACCGAGCTGATGACGATGGCGTCGGGCTGCTCCTCCCGGGCGGCTCGCACCAGCACGTCGTCCGGCACGCAGGGCCCGAGGTTGGTGACCGTGCAGCCGTGCTCCTCCAGCAGCATCTGCAGGTAGACGAGGTTCCAGGTGTGCGCGTCCGAGGACACGGTGGACAGCAGGATCCGTCGGTGGTGCCGCAATTGCGCCTCCCTGAGATACGTTGCGCGCGGGCGCCGCGCCCGGGCACAGAGACAGATCTCGGGGGTTCGGCGAGGGATACAGCGTCAGCCCCGGCCCGGCCCGGTGAGCAACAGCACCTTGCCGATGTGCTCCCCGGCGGCCAGCACCTGATGGGCGCGGGCCGCCTCGGTCATCGGCAACACCCGGTCCACCACGGGCCGGATCGCGCCGGACTCCACCAGCGGCCAGACGTCGTCCCGGGTTCCCCGCACGATCGCGGCCTTCTCGGCCGCGGGCCGCCCGCGCAGCGCGGTCGCCGTCACCGTGGCCCGCCGGGCCAGAAGCTCGCTGAGGTCCAGCTCGCCGCGGCGGCCACGCTGCAACCCGATGACCACCAGCCGGCCGCCGACGGCCAGCGCCCGCACGTTGCGGTCCAGGCAGCCGCCGCCGAGGATGTCGAGGATCACGTCGGCGCCGCGGCCGCCGGTGGCCCGCAGCACCGCGGCGGCGAAGTCCTCGGTGGTGTAGTCGATGGTCACCTCGGCGCCCAGACCGCGCAGGGCCTCGTGCTTGACGGGCCGGGCGGTGGTGAGCACCCGCGCGCCCAGCGCGGCGGCGAACTGGAGGGCGAAGGTGCCGATCCCGCTGCCGCCGCCGTGGACGAGCAGCGTCTCGCCGGCCCGCAGCCGGGCGTGCCGGACCAGGTTCACCCACACCGTGCACGCCACCTCGGGCAGCGCCGCCGCCTCGGCCAGTCCGACGCCCTTGGGCACCGGCAACACCTGTCCGGCCGGTACGGCCACCTTCTCGGCGTATCCGCCACCGGCCAGCAGCGCGCAGACCTCGTCACCGGGACGCCATCCGCGCACGCCCGCGCCGACGGCCGCGATCCGGCCGGAGCATTCGAGCCCGGGGTACGGCGGGCTGCCCGGCGGCGGATCGTAGTGTCCGGTCCGCTGGAGCAGATCGCCGCGGTTGACCCCACCGGCCGTGATGTCGATGAGCACCTCGCCCGCCCGGACCCGCGGATCGGGCACCGCGGTCCAGGCGAGCACCTCGGGCCCGCCGGGCTCTCGGATACAGATCGCAAACATCTCGCCCGCTCCTGTCCGGTCGCTCGCTGTCGCACTGTGGACAGAGGCTCCCGGCCCGCGAACGGATACGTGCGCGCGGCACGGCCCCGCCGGGCTGACCGGCCGGGCCGTGCCGGCCGGCTTACGGGCAACAACCGGTCGTGCCGCCGACGGGTACATACGTCACGGCGTGGCCGCCGCCGCTCGAGTCACCGGCGACAGCGGCGGAGCCGGTGCGGTTCACCTGCACCGTCGCCGGCACCTCGGCCCGGCGATCCCCGTCGCCGGTGGCGGCCATCCCGGTCGCGATCGCGGCGACGACCGCCACCGCGAGCCCCGAGCTCATCGCCATGCGCTTGAGCCGTTCCTTGCTCGGTCCCATCCAGTGTCTCCCCCTCGAAACCGCGGCCGGGCGGCCGCTTCTGGGACCAGTTCGTCGCGGCGTCACGGCTGGATGAGCCGGTCACGTCACAGCGGCACGAAGGGGGGAGACAGCGGCCGGCACGTCGCGCACCGGCACGCCGCCGCGATGCCGGCCCACGACGGTCAGGCTCGGAGTGGTGACGGTGCTCGGGGTGGTGGCGATGACGGCGATGGCCAGGGTGTTGCGCCCGTCCTGGCGCAGCAGGCCGGCCGGCAGGACGAAGTCGGTCTGCGGGCCGATGGCGGCGCCGTACTGGCCGAGCTGCCACCCGTTCAGGTAGACGATGGCCCGGTAGCCGGCCGGGGGCGTGCCGGGGAAGCGCAGCGCCACCGACGTGTCCTGCCCGTGCGGCAGGTCGAGCCGGAAGGCGGTGCGCAGCCAGGTGACGCCGGCGGGCACGGTGGAGCCGGCGGGCGGCCAGCCGCGGTCGGCGTATCCGGGCAGGCTCCAGCCGGCCCGCTCGCCGTAGAGGCCGCCGTTGTTGAGGGCGCCGCGCGCCGGGTCGATCGCCGCGGTGCCCTGGAGGCGCCAGGTGACCGGGGCCGCCGAGCCGTCGATGCGGGCGCCGACCAGGCCGCGGGGCTGCCGGAACCGGTTGTCGTCGGCGGTCCAGTCGTCGTTGTGGCCCATGTTCTGCACCAGCACGGACAGCACGGCCGGCTTGCCGGGTTCGAGCAGGCCGGGCGGTACGCCGAACGTGCCCGGCCCGGGCGCCGGGTTGGCGGGCGCGTCCGAGTCGGCCTGCACGCCGCCGGCCGCCGAGCCGAGGTAGCGGCCGTTCAGCCAGACCAGGTAGTTGCCCCGCCGGCCGGTGATCGCGTTGAGCGACACGGACGTCTCGGCACCGGTGGCGGTGAACCGTCCCCGGTACCAGACGCTGCCGGTGTGGAAGCCGTACTCGTCGCTGAACAGCACCGGCAGGGTGATCGGGGCGAACGGGCTGAGGCTGGTGGTCTTCGCGGCGACGGTCCATCGGGAGTCGTCGAAGCCGGGCGCGGCCTCGGGCGCCTCGGCGTGCCCGCGCCAGCCGGTGAGCGCCGGCAGGGCGACCGGGCGTGGCCCGGGCAGGTGGCCGAGCAGGGATCCGCTCGGGGTGGGCCGGCTGGCGACCCGTTCGCCGTTGACGGTCACCGCGCGCCCGGCCGTGAAGACCTCGACCGGTCCGGCGGCGGCGGTGTCGGCGCGCAGCGCCACGGAGCCCGGCGTCGCGGTGGCCGAGCGCAGCAGTGCCGTGCCGCGCACCAGGACCGGGCCCGCGCTGGTGTCCGCCCGCCAGAACGACGCCGCGGCCTCGGCGGTGCCGAGCATCAGCAGCAACGGCCGGTGTCCCCCGCCCTCGATCAGCACCCGGGCCGGCCCGGTGTGCGTGTAGTCGAGCCGCAGGTCGCCGTGGGTGGCGTCGAAGGCCGAGGTGACCCGGCCGTCGAGCACGGTCACCCGCGGCCGGGACGGGTAGCGCAGCACTGTCGCGCCCGGCGTGCCCTCGTTGCCGTAGAGCACCGCGATGTCGCGCCCGCCGATCGTCTCGTGCGTCAGAATCTCGGAGGTGGACGCGGCGAACTGCCGGTAGCCGCCGGTGAGCACCTTGGCGTCGCGCCCGAGAAGCGTCACCGGGAGGGCATACCGTCCCCACTGGAGGGTGCTGGACACGGCCGCCGTCCCCGGGTTGCGCACCAGGACGAACTGGGTGCCGTCGTCGGGGTTGGCCCGCGCGAGGGTCTCGAGCCCGGCCGCCGTGGGCGCGGGCGCCGGGTCGGTGCGGGTGAGCGAGCCGGCGACGGCGTGCAGGAAGTAGCCCTGCCGCTTGTACTCGTCGTACTTCGCGGTGAGCTGCCGGCCCTCGGTGATGGCGGCGCCGTAGTCGTACGACGTGTAGGTGTCGTTGGGCTGGGCCAGCCAGCCCCAGTTCGTGCCGCCGAAACCCATGTAGTAGCTGAACGCCGTGGCCCCGCCGGCGATCAGGTTGCTCTTCTGGAAGTAGCGGGTGTACGCCACCCCGGTGAGCTCCCGGCACGCCTCGTACCCGGCGTTGTTCACGTCGATCGCGCCGGCCTGGTACTCGGCCGCGAAGACCGGCGCGTCGTCGCGCACCCGCTCCGTGATGCCGGCACCCCACGGGCCCCAGACCGTGGCGGCGTTGCCGCAGTCGAACGATTGCGGATAGTCGTCCACGCCCGGGATCTGCACGGCGCCGGGGCCGGACGCCCAGGTGGAGGTCCACGACGCCGCGTCACAGCAGAGGTTCGTGGTGATCGGCACGTCGATGCCGTGCGCGCGGGCGGTGTCCTGCAGATCCTGCATGTACGCGGGGTCGGTGTTCACCGCGTACTCGTTCTCGACGTTGTAGAGCAGCACCGGCCCGCCGCGGGTCACCTGATGCCGCGCGATGATCGGGTTGATGTGCCCGAGCCAGTCACGGTAGGCGGCGGTGTAGCCCGGCGCGCTGCTCCGGGCGCGGCCGGGCACGAGCTTGAGCCAGCCCGGGAAGCCGCCGCCGGTGGTCTCGGCGTTGATGTACGGGCCGGGCCGCGCGATCACGTACAGCCCGGCCTGCTCGGCCGTGCGCAGCAACCGGTCCACGTCGCGCACCCCGGTGAAGTCGTAGACCCCCGGCGCGGGCGAGTGGTACGCCCAGTCGAAGTAGACCGAGACGGCGTTGAAGCCGGCCGCCTTCTCCTTCTCGAGGATGTCGCGCCACAGGTCCGGGCTGGGCAGCCGGAAGTAGTGGAACTCGGCGGCCTGCACCAGCACGCGCCGGCCGTCCACCATCAGCGAGTGCTTGTCGTAGCTGACCCGGTGCCCGGGCGCCGCCACCGACGGCGCGCCGGCCAGACCACCCCCGGCGAGCGCCAGGACCAGGACGAGCAGGATGCGGCTGAGCTTCATGCCGGGCCTCTCCGCGATTCCATTGACACGTGTCAATCGATAATGGCACGGCCCGGCTCCGCTTGGGAGCGCTCCCGCCATATTTTCGCGGGGCGGCCGGCGGTAAGCGCGACGCTCCGCCGTACGGCTGCGACATCAGCGACGAATGACCGGCACCGGCCACGGCGGTCGCACCCTAGGTTTGATCGGCGAGCAATGCCGAGCGAGGAGATCGAATGCAGGACACCACACCCGAGCCGGACGGCGACTCGGCGGAGGCATCGACCGTCCTGGCGGAGGTGCTGCCGGGAATCGCTGTCGTCTTCGGCGAAGTTCCGCCGGAGCTGAGGGTCGACCTCATCGACTTCGGTCTCGTGCCGGCCGGTGATCGCGACCGGATCTCCGCGGCCCTCGCCTCGATCGGCACCACCGCGACGGTCGCCGGCAACCTCGGCAACGCCGTCGCCGGCGCGCAGGGGCTCTACCGGGTCACCGACGCGACGATGGCCCTGCTGAAGGCCGGCGGCACGCTCGCCGTCAAGGACGGCGCGAACCTCGGAGCGATCTTCGCGAACGGCCGCATCGTCGCGCAGGCTCGCTTCATCCCGGTGTCCGCGGTGGGGGTGGCGCAGACGGTGGCCGCCATCGGGCCGGCGCTCGCCATGGTCGCGATGCAGATGCAGCTCAGCGAGATCACCGGCCTGACCCGCACCAACATCGCGCTGACCAGCCAGGTGCTCACGACCGTCCGCCACGAGCAGTGGGCCGAGCTGACGGCGCTCGTCACCACCATCGATCGCGCCGTCGACAAGGCGCGCGAGATCGAATCGGTTCCGGCGTCCCTGTGGGACAGCGTCGCGGGCAGCGAGGCGGCTCTGCGCAAGCAGCGTGACCTGTACCGGCTGAACGTCGACAACCACATCCGGCAGGTCCACCGGCTCGATCGCCGTGCCCGCCGGGAATACCTGGAGACGAACGCCGAGGCGATTCTCTTCGACGCCCACGCCCTGCTGTCCTCGGTCAAGGCGTGGACCGGCTACCAGGCGCTGCACGCCGCGCGGGCGCGGGCCGCCGGCGCCGGCGACCCTGCCGAGGCCCGGCTCGTCGACGCCATCGCGCGGGACACCGGCGAGGAGCTCAAGTCGGCCCTCGCCGAGGCGACGCGGCTCGTCGACGCGCTGGCCCGGGAGCTGCGCATCATCGCCGAGCTGCCGGGGCGCGACACCCTGGCGCTGCCGGGGATGCGGAAGGACGCGAACGCGGCGCGGCAGACCTCCGCCCGCCTGCTGGAGGCGCTCGAGCCGCTCGCCGACGCCCTCCATCCGCCGATCCCTGCGCTGGAGGCTCCGGAGGTCTTCTGCGCACCCGCTTCGCTGGAGCCCGGACCGAGCCTCCGCATCCTGCGCTGGTTCCTCGAGGACGGCGAGACGGTACGAGTCCTCGGCTTCCCCGATCAGCCCGGCGGCGGGAAATCGCTCGTCGGCGGCGCGAAAGGGCTGCTGGGCGCCAAGGACAAGATGGCGGGCAAGGATCTGGTCGCCGTCACCGATCGCCGCGTCCTCACGGCCAAGGCCACCGCGTTCCTCGAACAGGGTGAGATCCGCCAGGACGTTCCGATCGACCTGATCCGGTATGTCCGGACCGCGCCGAATCGAGAGGCGATCGACCTGATCACGCGCGACGAGAACATCCGGTGGCTCTTCCCGGCCGACGTCGACAGGGCCCACGTGGACGCGCTCGCCGCCTTGCTGGCCGAGTCGATGACGATCCCGGACCGGGAACGCGAGGAGCTTCTGGGACGACGCTGACTCGGCCGGCCGGCTCAGCGCACCTGCTTCGCCCGGAACTGCATGCGCGGCGAGGCGTAGAACTCCTGCGCCTCCACCAGCTGGAGCTCCCGCTGCCCGGACCGATAGGTGGTCTCGATCAGGTCGAAGACGCTCGAGGCCGTACGCTCCAGCGCCACCGCGGCGTCGTTGGTGGCGACGTAGTGGGCCGTGAACAGCGCCGCCGTGACGTCGCCGGATCCGTTCGCCTTGAAGGGCAGGTGCGGGGTGGTCACGATCCACGCGCCGGCGGCGTCGACCACCAGCATCTCGATCGTGCCCTCCTCGCGGTCGGGACGCTCCACGCTCGTGACCAGCACGGTCGAGGGGCCCATCTCGCGGGCCAGGTCGGCCGAGGCGAGCGTCGACTCGACGGTCGCCGGCTCGGTGCCGGTGAGGAAGCCCAGCTCGAACTGGTTCGGCGTGATGATGTCGGCCACCGGCACGACCCGGTCGCGCAGCAGCACGGGGATCTCGGGCGCGACGAAGCAGCCGGACTTGGCGTTGCCCATGACCGGGTCGCACGCGTACACCGCCGCGGGGTTGGCCGCCTTCACCCGGCGCACCGCGTCGACGATGACGTCGCCGATGCCCACGCCGCCCTGATAGCCGGAGAGCACGGCGTCGATCTGCGGGAAGACGCCCCGATCCTCCACGCCGAGCAGCACCTCGGCGACGTCCGAGGGCGAGATGAGCGGCCCCCGCCAGGCGCCGTAGCCCGTGTGGTTGGAGAAGTTGACGGTGTAGACCGGGACGACCTCGACACCGATGCGCTGGAGCGGGAACACGGCCGCGGAGTTGCCGACGTGGCCCCAGGCGACCGCCGACTGGATGGACAGAACCTTCATGCCCCCAGCCTAGGGACCTTCGAGATCGGGGAAGTTTCACCCTGGGCAGATGATGTGCGGGGCCGGTGCCGAGGCGACGTTGGAGCGCATGACCTCTGGCGAGTACCCCAGCCCGGTGATGAGCGATCTCGATGCCCTCGCCCGGGAGTACGGCAACCGGTTCCTCCTCGAGCCCGCACCCGACCACCGGCTGCCCCGGCACGGGATGCGCGCGGTGGACGCGATGCGCCTGCTCGGCGAGGAACTGCTGCTCGACGGCCTTCCGATGCGCAACCTGGCCACGTTCGTGACCACGTGGATGGAGCCCGAGGCGCAGCGGGTCGTCGCGGAGAACCTGCACCGCAACTACATCGACCACGCCGAGTACCCGCGGACGGCGGAGATCGAGCAGCGGTGCATCCGGATGCTCGCCGACCTCTTCCACGCGCCCGGGGAGACGACCGGCACCCGCACCCAGGGCTCCTCGGAGGCGATCATGCTGGGTGCCCTCTCGCTGAAGTGGAAGTGGCGCGCCCGGCGGGAGGCGGCCGGCAAGGACACGACGCGCCCCAACCTGGTGTTCGGCGGCGACGTGCACGTGGTGTGGGAGAAGTTCTGCCGCTACTTCGAGGTCGAACCGCGCATCATCGCGCTCCAGCCCGACAAGTACGTGATCGGCCCGGCGGACGTGGAGCCGCACGTGGACGAGAACACCATCGGCGTCGCCGCGGTCCTGGGCACCACGTTCACCGGGCACGCCGACGACATCGCCGGGATCAACGACCTGCTCGTACGCCTGAACGAGGAACGCGGCCTCGACGTGCCCATCCACGTCGACGCGGCCAGCGGCGGCTTCGTCTGGCCGTTCCTCTACCCGGACAGCGAGTGGGACTTCCGGCTCTCCCGGGTGCGCTCGATCAACGTCTCCGGCCACAAGTTCGGGCTCGTCTACCCGGGGATCGGCTGGCTGATCTTCCGGGAGCGCGGCGACCTTCCGGACGACCTCGTCTTCTACGAGAACTACCTGGGCAAGCGGGACGCCACCTTCACGCTGAACTTCTCCACCGGCTCCTCGATGGTCCTGGCCCAGTACTACAACTTCGTCCGCTTCGGCCACGAAGGCTACCGCTACATCATGGAGACCATGCAGGCCAACGCGCGCCACCTCGCCGAGCGGATCGCCGCCATCGGCGACTTCCGGATCATCGGCTCCGAGAAGGAGGAGCAGCTGCCGCTGGTGGCCTTCCAGCTCGCCGGCGACCACAACTACGACGAGTTCGACGTGGCGTCCCAGCTGGCCGCCGAGCGAGGCTGGATGGTCCCCGCCTACACGCTCCCGCCCAAGGCCGACCACATCAAGATCATGCGAGCGCTGGTGAAGCTCACCCTCGGGCACAGCATGGTCGAGACGCTCGCCGACGACATCGCGGCCGCCTGCCAGGTTCTGGCCGAGAAGGGGACCCTGCACCCGCACGACCGCAGCCGGGTCAAGACCGGCACCGGCTACTGACGCAGCGCCACCTGCTTCGCCTTCCGCACCGAGGACGTCACGGAGGGTGTCGCCGCGGCCGCGACCAGCGCGGCGACCAGCACGAAGCCCGCGGTTACCAAAAAGGCCCGGCTGTAGCCGGCGGCGCGGGCGCCCGCGAGGCTGGTGGCGCCGGAGTGCTCGGCCGCGGCGAGGGCCACGGTGGTCAGGACGGCCAGCGACAGGCTGCCGCCGATCTGCCGTCCGGCGTTGAGCAGGCCGCTGACCAGACCCGCCTCGCCGGGCGCGGCGCCGGTGGTGGCCAGCGTCGTGTTCGCCACCATGCACCAGCCGATGCCGATCGACGCGAGCACGGACGGCAGCAGGAACCCGTCCAGGAAGGTGGAGTCCGCGTCCGCGCGGCTGAACAGGACCATGCCGGCCGCGCCGAGGACCAGGCCACCGGTCATGACGGCACGGGCGCCGAGCCGCCCGGTGAGCGGGCCGGAGGACATCGCGCCCACCACCGTGCCGAGGCAGAACGGCAGGAAGGCGGCCCCGGCCCGCAGCGGCGTGTAGTGCAGCACGTCCTGCAGGTAGAGCGAGGCGAAGTAGAAGCCGGCGACGGTCGTGCCCCCGAGAAACAGGACGATCACGTTGGCCACCCACACCGGGCGGCTGCGCAGCACCCCGAAGCGCACCAGGGGCGCCGGCGCCACGCGCAGCTCCCACCCGGCGAAGGCGGCGCCGGCGAGCAGGGCGACCGCGAACGACGACAGCGCGGCGGCCGAGCCCCAGCCGCGCTCGGCGGCCTGGATGGTGCCGTGCACCAGGGCCGTCACCGCCGCGGTGACCAGCACCGCGCCGGCGACGTCGAGGCGGCCGGCGGGTGAGGTGCGCGTGCCGCGCACCGAGAAGGCGGCGAGCAGCAGCGCGGCCAGGGCGATCGGCACGTTGATCAGCAGCACCCACCGCCACGACAGGCCCTGGGTGAGGGCACCGCCGAGCAGAACCCCGAGCGCGCTGCCGCCGGCGGCGACCATCGACCAGACGCCGATCGCCCGGGACCGGGCCGTGCCTTCCGGGAAGGTCACCATGATGACGGTGAGGCTCAGCGGCGCGAGCACCGCACCGGCGACGCCCTGCGCGGCCCGGGCGGCGATCAGCTCCCCGGGCGACTGGGCCAGCCCGCCGAGGACCGAGGCGGCGCCGAACAGGCCGAGCCCGGAGAACATCGCGGCGCGATGCCCGACCAGGTCGGCGAACCGGCCGCCGAGCAGCAGCAGCCCGCCGAGCGCGAGCGTGTAGGCGTTGACCACCCAGGACAGGCCGGCGGGCGTGAAGCCGAGGTCGGCGGCGACCGACGGCAGCGCCACGTTGACCAGGGTGACGTCCAGGACGACCAGCGCTTGACAGACGCAGGCGGCGGCCAGCACGAGGGCGGGGTGCGGTGTTCGAGACATGGCTCTCCCTACGCGTACAGTGTTCGCATCCGACGCGAACAATGTACGCGTAAGGCTTACCTAACTTCTACCCTGTGCGAAGATCTCTCCATGCCGCCGCGCGCACGTCCCCGGCCCGGGCTGACCCCGGAGCTGATCGTCGAGGCGGGACGCCGGCTGATCGAGCGCGACGGCCTCGACGCCCTCACCATGCGGGCCGTCGCGGCCGAGCTGGACACGGCGGCGACCTCGCTCTACCGGCACATCGCCGACCGCGACGCGCTGCTGCTGGCCATCCTCGAGAGCATCGCCGCCGGCCTGCCCGTCGACGTGCCGGGCGCGACCCCGAAGGAGCGGCTGCTCACCCGCTTCGCCGCCGCGCACGACTACATGGCCGGCAGCTCCTGGGTGCTTCAGGTGCTCATCCAGGGCGAGCTCGTCGCCGAGAACGCCTTCCCGTTCAGCGACGCCTGCCTGGCCGACCTGCTCGACGCCGGCCTCGGCCCGCACCAGGCCGCCCGCGCCTTCCGCTCCTGCTGGCACCTGATGATCGGCGAGATCCTCGACGCGCACCCGCGCCTGGCCCCACGCCAGCCGACGCAGCGCTCGATCGCGGTGAGCCGCATCGACCCCGGCAAGCTGCCCGCCCTGGCCGCCACGGCCGGCGCGATGCGCGAGGCGAACACCCGGGACGCCTTCGTCGCCGCGATGGGCATCCTGGTGACCGGCCTGATCACGCAGGGCTGAGCAGCGCGTTCACTCCGCGGCCCTGGCGGCGCGCCGGGCGCGGGACTTGCGGAGGTTGGCGACGTTGCCGCACGTGCGCACGTCGTGCCAGACGCCGCTGGTGTTGCGGGAGCTGTCCCAGAAGGCGACCTCGCACTCGGGGTTGCGGCACAGCTTCATGCGCTGCCACGCGCCGGTCAGCTGGGCGTCGTGGACCGCGAGCAGGATGCGGCCCGCGTGCGCGGCGATGTCACCGGAGCCGTCGTCGAGCCGGACACCGCCGCCGGGGTCGAGGACGAGGCGGGCGGAGGCGGAGGCGAGTGCGGGCGCGTCGAGCAGGTCGGGCGTGCGGTCGCGTTGCGCTACATCTACCTCACGCACGCGCACGCCGATCACTTCCCGACCACCAATCACCTGCTGCGCCGGTTCCCGGACGCGACGGTGGTCGCGACCGAGGCGGTCCTCGCACGCATCGCCCGGGAGACTCCCGGCGGCGCCGTCTCCGACCGCTATCGGAACTTCTCGGCGACGCGTTGCCCGAACCGCCCGTGACGGTGCACGGCTCGGTCTTCCCGGCCGGCGGCCTGATGCTCGACGGGCACGAGCTGTACGCCCACGAGGTGGGCCACTCCGACACCGACGACACCAGCGTGCTCCACGTACCGGCGCTGGATCTGGTCGTTGCCGGTGACGTCGTCTACAATAACGTGCACCAGTTCGTCGGCGAGGTCCGCGACGGCGGCCTGGACGCCTGGCACCGGGCCCTCGACGCGGTCGAGGCCCTCCGGCCGGGCTTCGTGGTGGCCTCGCACAAGGACGTCCGGCGTCCGGACCTGCCGTCCGACATCGGCGAGACTCGCCGCTACCTCGACGCGGCGGCTGAAGTGCTCGACCGGTCGGCGGACGCCACGAGCTTCTTCCACGGGCTGAAGAGGCGCTACCCCGACCGCGTCAACCCGTGGGCGATCTGGCTCAGCGCGCGCCGGCTGTTCGAGAGCTGAGGCTCTCGGCGGCGGCGACGATCGCCTCCCGGGGGTCGCGCGGCTGCCAGCCCAGCACCCGGCGGGCCTTCTCGTTGGACGTCCGCCTCGCGTAGCCCAGGTCGGGCGCGATCTCGCGCATCTGCGGCGAGAAGCGGGCGCCCGCCCGTACGGCCAGGTCCGGGATCTTGCGGGTCGGGACCTTGGCGGCGGCCGCGCCGAGGCGCGCCTTGATGAGGGCGCCGATCTCGCGCATCGGGACCGCGGGGCCGTTGGAGAGCAGGAAGCGCTCGCCGGCGGCGCCGTCGGCCGTCATCGCCAGGATGTGCGCCGCGGCGACGTCGCGCACGTCGACGATCGGGAAGTAGAGGTCGGGGTAGCCGGGGATGTCGCCGTCGAGCAGCCTCTTGACGATGTTGTTGGCGCCGGAGACCTCGCCGCCGATGACCGGCCCCATCACGGCGACCGGAAGCGTCGTGGCGAGCTCCGTCGCGCCGCCCTCGGCGCGGACGAAGTCCCAGGCCGCGCGTTCGGCGAGGGTCTTGCTCGCGCCGTACGCGTCGACGCCCGGCCCGTCGACGACGGTCCAGTCGTCCTCGGTGAAGACGTGGTCGCCGCGCGGGTGACCCCAGCCGGCCGCGTGGAACGCCGAGGTGAGGACGACCCGCTTCACGCCGGCGTCCCGGGCGGCGCGCAACACCCGCAGGGTGCCCTCACGCGCCGGGACGATCAGGTCGTCCGGGTTGTCGACATGCCCCGGCCGTACGGGCGACGCGACGTGCAGCACGAAGTCCACGCCGGCCACGGCGCCCGCCCACCCGGCGTCCTCGGTGAGATCGGCGGCGGCGAAGCTCAGCGCGTCGCCGTTCACCATGCCCGCACCGCGGAGCGCGGACCGGACGGCCGCCTCACGGCTCGGCGACCGGACGGTGGTCCGCACGAGGTAGCCCTGTTCGAGCAGCTGAAGGATGCAGTGACCGGCGATGAACCCCGAGCCGCCGGTGACGAGAACTCGCTGTTGTGTCATGCCTCGAATGGTTCGTCACCCGGCGCGGCGCAACCATCGCACCTTCCTTCCTGGGAGTGCCAGGGCCAGGCACTGTCAGGGGACGAGGACCAGGCGGATCGGGTTGCCCTCCTTGGCGTCCAGGCGGCGGACCGCCTCGGCGGCCTCGGCGAGGGGCAGCGTGGCGCTGACCGAGCGGGAGAACTCCACGCGGCCGGCGGCGACCAGGTCGAGCAGTTCGACGACGTGCTCGGGGGACGAGCCGTAGTGGCCGCGGATCTGCTGCTTGAGGTAGCTGAAGTGGGTGCCGTCGGTGATCGTGAGCGGCTGGTCGGTGAGGCCGGCGAGGATCAGCTGCCCCTCGCGGGCCAGGCTCTTGGCGGCCTGCTCGCGCACCGGGGCGACGCCGGCGAAATCGAACGCGTACGCGAGGCCGCGGCCGCGGGTCGCGTCGGCGATGCGGGTGCCGAAGATCGGGTCGGCCGGGTCGAGGGCCAGGTCGGCCCCGAAGTCGAGGGCGCGCTCGCGGGCGGCGGGCAGCGGGTCGATCGCGATGATCGGGGCCGCGCCGACCGTGCGCAGCAGCTGGACCGCGTGCGCGCCGAGGCCGCCGACGCCCCACACGCCCACGGGGCGGGCCGGCGCCACGGCGGCGGTCGCGGTGATCGCCGCCCACGGGGTCGAGACGGCGTCCGGGATGAAGCACGCCTGCTCGAACGGGAGGCTGTCGGGCAGCGGCACGACCGTGTCGGCGGTGGCGACCGCGTGCTCGGCCCAGCCGCCGTCGTAGTCGACGCCGCGGGTGAAGACGGTGCCGTCACGCTCCTCGCCGGCCTGGAGCAGCACCCGCTGCCCGACGCTGAGGCCGGTGACCCCGTCGCCGATCTCGTCGATGACGCCGGCCGTCTCGTGCCCGAGGGTCACCGTGTCGCCGCGCAGCAGGAACGGCTTGATGATGCCCTGGATGAGGTGCACGTCGGAGAGGCAGACGCCGGCCGCCTTGACCGCGATGCGCACCTGGCCGGGCCCGGCGTGCGGTTCGGCGATCTCCTCGAGCGCGAAGCTTCCGGCGTAAACGTTGAGACGTCCAGCGAGCATGGTGGCTCCTCGTGCCTGACCTGGGTAAGGTCGTTTCAGTACCGTCGGTATCGAGTGAATACCCGCGGTATCGAAACAGCAAGGGGCCAGGATTGTCTGAAATGCCACAGAGCCGTTCCGATCAGCGCCGTTCCGCTCCGGAGCGCCGGCGACCACGCCGCGAGGACGTCCGCAGCGATCTGCTCGCCGCGGCCGCCGAGGAGTTCCAGACCAGGGGGTACGCGGCGACCCGGCTCGAGGCGATCGCCACCCGCGCCGGCTACACCAAGGGCGCGGTCTACTCCAACTTCGGCTCGAAGCAGGAGCTCTTCGCCGAGCTGCTCGACCAGCGCATCACCGCCCTGATCGTCGACAGCGTCCAGGGCATCATGGCCGCCGACCTCACCCTCGACGACGTCGCCCGGCGGATGGCCCGCCTCTCGCTCGACGAGGAGCGCTGGCACGTGCTGCTCGCCGAGTTCGCCGTCCTGGCCACCACCGACGAGGAGGCCGCCGCGGTCTACCGCGCCAATCGGCACCGGCTGCTGACCTCGGTGACCGAGATCATCCGCGACAACGCCGCCCGGCTCGGCATCACCGGCGACCCGTGGACGATCGCCTTCCTCGTCGCCGCCGTCACCAACGTGGCCGGCGTGCACGGTGTCATCGAGCCGGCATCGCTGCCGCTGACGCGGCGCGCCGAGATCTTCTCCGCCGTCCTGCGACGCTAGGCTAATATGGTTAGCCAGTAGCTAACGCAACTAGTTGAGGCGGTGTGCCATGCCCAGGGCAGGACTCGCTCCGGCCGCGGTCATCGAGGCCGGCGCCGAGCTCGCCGACGAGGTCGGCCTGGACAACTTGACCATGGGCCTGCTGGCGGAGCGGCTGGGCGTGCGCACGCCGTCGCTCTACAAGCACGTCGAGTCGCTCGACGCCCTTCGCCGCGGCATCGGCATCCGCGCCAAACAGGAGTTCGCCGTCGCGCTGGCCCGGGCGGCCGTCGGTCAGTCGGGCCCCGGCGCGGTGCACGCCTTCGCCGCCGCGTTCCGCCGATGGGTCCTCGATCATCCCGGCCGCTACGCCGCGAGCCTGCGCGCCCCCGAGGCCGGCGACGAGGAGGACCAGCGCGTGTCCGACGAGTCCGTCCAGATCCTGTTCGACGTCCTGGCCGGCTTCGGCCTGCCCGAGTCGCGCTCCGTCGACGCCGCCCGCGCGCTGCGCGCCGCCCTGCACGGCTTCGCCACCCTGGAGGCCGCCGGCGGGTTCGGGCTCAGCCGCGACGTCGGCGAGAGCTACCGCTACATGGTCGACGCGCTCGTCGCCGGCTTCCAAGCCGGCCACGTCACCGCTTGAGCAGACCGTCGAGGATGTGGCCGAGGCCGGTGGCGAAGATCAGGTCCTGCCGGTCCGGGGCATGCGGGACATGCGCATCGCGCACGACGCGAGAGAAGCGCGGATAGTCGCCGCTGCGCTCCACCGATTCCACGTACGGGGCGAGCACCCGTCCCCACTCCTCGGCGTCGAGGCCGGCCCGCTGAAGGGCCTGCTGCTCGGCGAGCTCCCGCGTGGCGAAGCCGCGCACGAAGGCCTGCACGATCTCGCTCGCGATGAGCATCTCGTCGATCGTGAGCCCGAGATCATCCAGCGCGGCCAGGCCGTATTCGTTCCACGCCAAGGAGTTCGGCCCGAAGCTGGGCCGCTCCGCGGCGACGCTCGCCATCCAGGGGTGGCGCAGGATCGAACCGCGGATCTTGTGGGCCATCCCGGACAGGTCGGCGCGCCAGTCCCCGCTGGGCGGTGGCGGCGGGCCGTCCTCGCCCTCGACCCGGTCGACCATGAGGTCGTAGAGCTCGTCCTTGCCGGCGACGTAGCCGTACAGCGACGCCGTCCCGATCCCGAGCGCGGCGGCGACCTTGCGCATCGAGACGGCGTCGAGCCCTTCCGCGTCCGCCAGGGCGACGGCGGCCTCGGCGATCTGCCCGCGGCTGCGCGACGGGGCGGGCCCCTTCGCGGCCCGTTCCGGGCGAGCCCAGATGAGGCCCCGTGAGCCTTTCTCGTGGTCCGTCGGCAATCTCACTCCTGGCCCTGGAAGGGGTGGTCCGGGTGTACGTTAGCAAACGTACCCCGAACGGTGTTCGGAGAAGCGAAGGGAGAGGGACATGGCACTTCAGGACCAGCCCGCGTACATCATCAAGATGCGCGCCAAGCCCGGCCTCGGTGACAAGTTGTTCGAGCTGGCGACCGCCGGCATGGAGAAGTCGGGCTCCTCCGACCGGTTCATCATCGCCCGCGAGGACGACGACCCGGACGTGCTCTGGAACATGGAGGTCTTCAAGTCCGGCGAGGCCAAGGACGCGTACGAGAACAGCCCCCTCGCCGACGAGCTGCGCGACGAGATCATCGGCCTGCTGGCCGAGCCGCCGATGCGGATCGCGGTCCACCCGTACTCCGCGCTCCCGGCCGCCTGAGGCCGGGGCCGCCCGCGACGATCGGCCGCGGCGGCCCCCGGTCAGCGCAGCGCCGCGATGGTGGCCCGGGTCGCGTCGGCGATCAGCGAGTCGGCCGAGGGCGCGTCCGGCACGCCGCGGTCGGACTGGATGGCGATGATCAGTGGGCCGCCGGTGGGCGGGCGGACGACGGCGATGTCGTTGCGGGTGCCGTAACCGCCGCTGCCGGTCTTGTCGCCGACCTGCCAACCGGCGGGCACGCCGGCGCGGATGGAGGTGTCGCCGGTCGTGTTGCCGAGCAGCAGGTCGTTCAGCTTCCGGCGGCGGGGCTCGGGCAGGACGTCGCCGAGAGCGAGCAGGCGCAGGTCGGTGCCGAGCGCGCGCGGCGTACTCGTGTCTCGGTCGTCGCCCGGTGTCGCCTGGTTGAGGGTCGGCTCGGTGCGGTTGACGTTGGTCGTGCGGTCCCCGATCCGGCGCAGCTCGCGCTCCAGGCCCTTCGGGCCGCCGATCTCGTCGAGCAGCAGGTTGGCGGCCGTGTTGTCGCTGTGCTGCACGGCGGCGGCGATGAGGGCGTCGACCGTCATGCCGGAGGCGACGTGCCGCGACGTGACGGGGGCCCATTCGAGCAGATCCGATGTGCTGTACGTGATGACGCGCCGCAGATCCGCGTCGGGCAGGTCGCGCAGCAGCATCCCGGCGAGCAGGGCCTTGAAGGTGGACGCGTGCGCGAAACGCTCGTCCGCACGGTGGGTGACGGTGCGGCCGGTTCCCGTGTCGATCGCGTACACGCCGAGGCGCGCGCCGAAGCGGCGTTCCAGCTCGGCAAACCGGCGGGTCGCGGCGGCGGACCCGGCGGCGGCACTCGGCCCGGACGGGGAGACGGCACTCGGCCCGGACGAGGAGACGGCGCTCAGCCCGGACGAGGAGACGGCGCTCAGCCCGGGCGAGGAGACGGCGCTCGGCGGCGCCGGCGGGGTTTCGGGCTCCGCCGCGCCGCAGCCGCCCAGGAGCGCGGCGGTGAGGACGAGAGGAAGTGCGGCGACGGCGCCACGACCCCGAGGTAGATAGAACGTTCGTTCTCGCCGAAGCGCCCCCGCGAGAACGAGCGACACAGCCGCGGCGGCGTAGCGCCCGTTAGGTAGATAGAACGTTCGTTCTCGCGCGAGGACCCGCGCCGGAACGAGCGGAACGAGCGCGACGGCGGAGCGCCCTTGAAGTAGATAGAACGTTCGTTCTCGCGTGAGGGCTCGCGTGGGGGCTCGCGTAAGGACTCGCGTGAGGGCTTGCGGCATGCGGTCGAGCATGCCCAACGCGATCAAGCGCCGAACACCCCCGCCAGCGCGGCGTCCGAGGCGGCCAGGGCGGCCCGGTCGTAGGTGCTGCCGGCCGCGACGAGCTCGGCGGCGCCGGTGCGGTCGAGCAATGCGCCGAGCCGGCTCGCCACCTGCGCCGGCGTGCCGGTGATCGCCGCCGCCGCGGTCTGGTCCATGTATTGCTGCTGGCGCGCGCTGCGGGTTGCGGCGCGGACCTCCGCCACCGGTCGCAGGGGCGGGAACACCCCGGCGGTGCGGCTCTGCGCCATCGCCCACGCCTCCGGCAGCAGCAGCTCGGCCGCCTCCTCGGCGGTGTCGGCGATCAGCACGTCGAGGCTGACCGCCACCCGGGGCCGCGGCTGCTGCTCGGACGGCCGGAACTCGCGCCGATAGCGGGCCAGCGCCGCCAGCCCGGGCGCAGGGTCGCCGCCCACGCCCAGCAGCGGCCCGCCGACGATCACCGGAAGCCCGAGGGCGGCCGCGATCTGGAGGCCGCTTCCCGTGGCGAGCACGTACAGCGGCACCTCGCCCTCCGGCCGCGGGTGCAGGCCGATCTCCGCCGTCCCGGTGAGGAACCCGCGCAGCTCGGCCAGGTCGGCCGCGAAGTCGTGCTCGGTCTGCCGCAGCGCCCGCCTGACCGGCGCGGTGAAGCCCGGCGACCGGCCCAGCCCCAGGTCGACCCGGCCCGGCGCGAACGCGGACAGCGTGGCGAACTGCTCGGCGACCACGAGCGGCTGATGATGCGGCAGCATCACCCCGGCCGAGCCCAGCCTGATCGTCGCCGTCGCACCGGCGACCGCGGCCAGCAGCACCGCCGGGGCCGCGCCCGCGATGCCCGGAACCCCGTGATGCTCGGCAACCCAGAACCGCCCGTACCCGAGCCGTTCCGCCTGGGCGGCGCGCGCGACCGTGCCGCGCAGAGCCGCCGTCTCGGCCTCCCCGGCGCGGGTCCGGGACCGATCCAGCAGGGAGAGGCGCACCTCGGAGTCGATCACCACAGGTCCAGCGTCGCCGGGCGGGAGCTTGTTCCCCGGCCGGCCGCCGGAGACGAGCGGGCCGGTGATCGGCGGATCAGCTCGGCTCGGGCCGGCCGGTCCGCGCCGCGCCGAGTGAGGCGAAGGTGTCCGCCACCCAGTCGGCGATGAAGACGCTGACGTGGGGCAGGTGGTCGAGGCCGATGTGCTCGGTGGCGCCCTCCTCGGGGGTGAACACGCGCAGCTCGCGCTTCGGGGAGTTGACCGCCTGGTCGTACGAGCGGTGCGCGTACTCCAGGGGGATCTGCCGGTCGTTGGCGCCGTGGGCGATCAGGAACGGGACGGTGATCTTCTCGACGACGCCGTCGAGGTGGACGTCGTCGGCGAACTCGATGAACTCGTTCAGGTCGGTGTGGCCCCAGACCCACAGCACGTGCTCCCAGTAGTGCGGGACGGGACGCTCTCCCTCGCGCTCCAGGCGGCGGCGCTGCACCGCACCCCAGTTGTGGTTGGCGCCCCAGGCCACGCAGAGCGCGAACCGCTTCTCGAAGGCCGCGGCGCGCGGGGCGTAGTAGCCGCCCAGCGACCAACCCACGATGCCGATCCGGGTCTTGTCGACGTCGGCGCGGGTCTCCAGCCAGTCGACGGCCGCGCCGGCCCAGGTCTCGGTGTCGATGCGGGCGGTGAGGCCGCGCAGCCGCAGGGACTCGCCGGTGCCGGGCTGGTCGAGCATGAGGCAGGAGATGCCGCGGGCCGCCAGCTCCCGCCAGTGGTTCGAGGAGTACATGTGCTCCTTGGTCGAGTCCAGGCCGTTGACCAGGACCATCACGGGGGCGGGGCCGGGGACCGCGCTGAAGTAGGCGGGCAGGGTCGTGCCCTCGTACGGGATCTCGACGCGGCTGACCTGGGGGCTGTGCAGGCTGAACGCCTTCTGGGCCAGGGTCAGCAGCCGCTCGTACGAGGGGATCCGGTGGGGGTCGGCGTGCGACAGCATCCGCTCGGCCTGGGCCAGGTAGTTGACCGCTCGGAAGTACAACTGCCCGGCCGTGCGGGTGTGCCCGGCCTTCTCCGCGGCCTCGGCCTGGCCGGCCAGCTGGTCGGTCAGCGCCGTCCACGCGCGCAGGAAGTCGGGTGTGCCGGCGTCCTCGCCCGCGTTCGCCGCCTCCTTGATGGGGCGGCAGGCCCGGTCCACCTCGTCGATCAGCCCACCGGAGTTCAGCGTGGCGACCACGCTGAGGTTCCAGGTGTACGGGCCGGTCGGGAAGTACTCGAACATGGTGTTCCTCTCAGCGTTTGCGCAGGCGCGGCCGCGGCCGCGGCCGGGCGGGGCGGACCGGTGGCAGGTCGAGACCGGGGACGACCCGGTTGCGGATGGTGCCGATGCCCTCGACGGTCATCTCGACGACGTCGCCGGGGCGCAGCGGCGGCGGGTCGGTCGCGCCGCGGCGGCCCCACAGCTCGGCCAGGCAGCCGCCGTTGCCGCAGGTGCCCGATCCGAGGACGTCGCCGGCGCGGACCTGGGTGCCGCGGGAGGCGTACGCGATGAGCTCCTCGAACGGCCAGCCCATGTTGGACAGCAGGTCCTGGCCGACCTCCACCCCGTTGACCGACACCCGCATGTCGAGAGGGAGGAAGCCGTCGGCGTCGCGGAACGGCTCCAGCTCGTCGGCGGTGACCAGCCACGGGCCGAGCGTGGTGGCGGAGTCCTTGCCCTTGGCCGGGCCCAGGTTCACCTTCATCTCGCGGCGTTGCAGGTCGCGGGCGGACCAGTCGTTGAGGATCGTGTAGCCGAAGACGTGCTCGCGGGCCTGCGCGGGGCTCAGCGACGCGCCGTCGCGGCCGACCACGACCGCCACCTCGAGCTCGAAGTCGAGCAGGCGGCTGCCGGGCGGCACCGGCACGTCGTCGTGGGCGCCGACCAGCGCGTACGGGTTGGTGAAGTAGAACGTCGGCGCCTCGTACCACTCGGGGACAACGCCGCCGCCGTCACCGACCGAGGCGACAACGCCTTCGACGTGTTCCTCGAAGGCGACGAAGTCGCGGACAGTTGGCGCTTCGAGCGGCGGGAGCAGCCGCACCGACTCCACCGGCACGGCAGGGCCGGTGAGGGCGGCGGCACCGGCGTCGAGCGCGGCGGGCAACCCGGCCCGGATGAGGTCGAGCACGGTCGTGCCGTCCGGCAGTGGGTGCAGCCCGGCGTCGGAGGCGACGGCCGCGCGCGCCGCGCCGGCCGTCTCGTAGGTGGCGAACCGCATCAGACGGGCGGGGCCTGGAACAGGCCCTTGTCGGGGTCGTTGAACGACCGTCGGGCGACGAACTCGTTCATCGCGTTCGCCGTGCCCCACTGGTCGCTGACCTCGGGGTTGGAGAAGTCGTAGAGGTGCGGGTGCCAGGTGTCCTCGTCGATCTGCTCCAGCTCCGTGGTGTACTCCATGGTGTTGCCGCTGGGGTCGAGGAAGTAGCTGAACGTGTTGTTGCCGGCCAGGTGGCGGCCGGGACCCCAGATCTTCTCCACGCCGGCGCGCAGCACCCGGCCGGTGCCGCGCATGTACTCGTCGAGGCCGCGCAGCTCGAACGACGCGTGGTGCAGCGACGGGTGCGGGCCGCGGGCGATGGCCATGCTGTGGTGCCAGGCGTTGACCCGCAGGAACCACATCATCTCGCCCATCCGGGGGTGCATCAGGGTGTCCGAGAGCGCGAACGACAGGTGCTGGGAGTAGAAGGCGAGCGTGCCCTCCGGGTCGGCCGAGTTGATGACCACGTGGGAGAGGCGGACCGGGATCGACTCGCCCTCCTCGATGGCGCGGTGCCGGCGCACCGCCACGTCGGCGGAGATCTCGACCGTGCGGCCCTCGTTGTCGAAGAACCGGAAGCCGTACCCGCCGCCCGGCGTCTGGAGGGTGCCGGGCTCGGACACCAGCCGCACGCCGGCGGCCGCGATCCGTTGCGCGAGAGTGTCCACATCGGCCGGTGTGGCCGCGCCGAACGCGATCAGGTCGATGCGCTTGTCGGCGGCCTCACGCAGGCGTACGACGTATTGCTCGGGGCTGCCCTCGGCGGCCAGGAAGGTCAGGCCCGAGTCGGTGTGCTCGGGCCTGAGCCCCCAGGTGTGGGTGTAGAAGTCGAGCTGCTTGGCGTAGTCGGGCACGGCGAGGTCGACGTGCCGCAGGTGCGTGATCAATCGCATGGAGGCTCCTTCAGGAGGGCCGGCTGACGAGGGTGGCGATGTCGCGCATGAGCTTGGGCACGTCGCCCCGCTCGTGGTCGAGCAGCCATTGGCCGAGTTGGTTCGAGGCGGCGACCACGGTGGTGGCGCGGTCGACGCGGCGGGCGTGGAACGTGTCCCACAGGTCCTCATCGAGGGTGTCGCGGGCGACCAGCAGCTCGGTGAGCACCGCGGCGTCCTCGAGGGCCTGGGCGCCGCCCTGGGCGAGGGTGGGCGGGCAGCAGTGCGCGGCGTCGCCGATGAGCACGACCCGGCCGCGGTTCCACGGCGCGGGCAGGACGTGCGTCTCGAACCAGGTGTAGTTCACCCTCTGCGGATCGTCGAGGCTCTCGCGGATCTCGTCCCACGGCCCGTGGTACGCGGCGGCGAGCTCCTTCATCGTGGCGAGCCGCTGCTCAGCGGTGAGCGTCGAGCGGTCCTGGGCGGCTTCCACCACGTACGCGTAAAGGCTGTCCTCGCCGGTGGGGCAGTAACCGGCGATGAAGCTGGGCCCGCCGTAGTAGAGGTCGGTGCGGGTGACGCTCGCCGGCCGCGGCCCGAACGCCCGCCAGATGCCCATGCCGGTCGCCCGGGTCTCCAGCTGGACGCCGAGCGTGCGCCGCGTCCACGAGCGGATGCCGTCGGCGCCCACCACCAGGTCGTAGCGGCCGGCCGAGCCGTCGGCGAACGTGACGCCGACGCCGTTGCCGTCCTGCTCCAGCGCGGTGCAGGTGGTGCCGAAGCGCACCTTCACGCCGGTCTCGGCGGCCCGGTCGAGCAGGATGCGCGCGAGGCCGGGGCGGGGCATGCCGAGCGCGGCGGGCAGCTCCGGGCCACCGGTGCGGGCGTCGGGGATCTCGGCGACCACGGTGCCGTGCGGGTCCGGCGCGCGGATGCCGGTCACGTCGAAGGCGTACCCCTGCTCACGGACCCGGTCCCAGACGCCGAGCTCGCGCAGCTCGCGCAAGGCGTTGCCCTGCAGGGTGATCCCGGAGCCGAGGGCGGCGGCGTCGGGCTTGATCTCGACCAGGTCGACGGCGACACCGCCGGCGGCGAGGCGGATGGCGGCGGCGGTCCCGGCGAGGCCGCTGCCGACCACGAGGACATTGTTCACGGCGGGCATGTCAGCAGTCCTTCGTCACTTGACGGCGATGGGGTTGACCGGGGCGCCGACCGCGCCGGTGACCGGCAGCGGGGCGGCGGTGAGCCAGAAGTCGTAGCGGCCGTCCGCGGCGCAGTCGGCGGCCAGCGCGTCGAGGTCCCACATCTCGCCGAGGAACAGGCCGATGTGCGGGATCGCCACCTGGTGCAGCGGCTGGAACGCGTCGTCGAACTCGTTGGGGCGCACCTCGAATCCCCACGTGTCGGTGGCCAGCCCGGCGATCTCGGTGCCGTGCAGCCACCCGGCCGTGGTGAACGACAGGCCCGGCGCGGGTCCCCCGGCGTAGTCGCCCCAGCCCTCCCGGCGGGCCCGGGCCAGCCGGCCGGTGCGCACGCACACCAGGTCACCGCGGCCCACCCGCGCGGAGTCGCCCTGCGCGGCGATGGTCCGCTCGAGGTGCTCGACGGTGATGGCGAACCCGTCCGGCAGCTCCCCGCCGTCGCCGAGCGCGCGGCCCACGTCGAGCAGCACGCCGCGCCCGGCGAGGTGCGCGGCCGCCGTCTCGATGCCGGTGACCCGGTCACCCTCGCTGGTCACCACGTCGCCGGCACGGCGCCCGTTGTACGCCATCCCGTGGTCGAAGATGTGCCCGAGGCCGTCCCACTGGGTGGAGGCCTGCAACGGCATGAACACGACGTCGTCGGCGCCGCCGAGCCCGTGCGGGAAGCCCTGGCCCCGCTCGGCGTCCAGGCCGGTGTCGAGCATCGTGTGCACCGGGTTGGTGCGCCGCCGCCAGCCCCGCTGCGGCCCGTCCGTGTCGAAGGTCTGCGCCAGCGAGAACGCCCTGCCGTGGCGCACCAGGGCCGCACCCTCGCGCCGCTTGCCCTCGTCGAGGAAGTTGAGGGTGCCGAGCACGTCGTCGGAGCCCCAGCGCCCCCAGTTCGAGCAGCGCTTGGCGGCCTCGGCGATGGCACCCGCCGGGTCGGTGCGGTCCAGTTGCATGCCTCACACCGTCGGCCATCCATGACGAATCAGGGAAGAGCAGATTTCTGATGTGAGTCATCAATGCCGTGGATACCCTGGCGCGGTGAACCTGGCCGGCCTGGACCTGAACCTGCTCGTGGCGCTGGACGCCCTCCTCCAGCAGCGCGGCGTCACCCGCGCGGCGGCGCAGCTCGGCCTCAGCCAGCCGGCCCTGTCGGCCTCCCTGGCCCGGCTGCGCCGCCACTTCGGCGACGAGCTGCTGACCCGGGTCGGCAACGAATACCGGCTCACGCCGCTGGCCGCGCAGCTCAAGGAACGCGCCCGCATCGCGCTGGCCGGCGTCGAGCGCGTGTTCACGGCCCAGCCCGAGTTCGACCCGGCGTCCTCGTCCCGCGAGTTCTCGCTGCTGGTCAGCGACTACATGGTGGCCGTGCTCGGCGACACGGTCGCGCAGCTGGTGGGCGCGGAGGCCCCGCACAGCCGCCTGCGCTACGCCGCGAACACGCCCGAACGCGTCGACCGGGCCGACCAGGTCCTGACCACCACCGACCTGCTGGTCATCCCGCACGGCTTCGTCACCGACCTGTCCCACCAGGACCTCTACCGCGACGAGTGGGTCTGCGTGGTCTCCGCCGACAACACCGCGGTAGCCGGCGAGCTGACCCTCGACCACCTGCGCGACCTGCCGTGGGCGGTCACCTTCCACGGCCCCACGGCGTCCACCCCGGCCGGCCGCCAGCTGCGCATGCTCGGCATCGAACCCCGGGTGCAGGTCGTCACCGAGACGTTCCTGACCGTCCCGGGCCTGGTCGCCGGCACCGACCGCATCGCCCTGCTCCAGCGCCACCTGGTCGAGCTGCTCCCCCTCAACAGCGGCCTCCGCGCGCTGCGGCCCCCGTTCGACGCCACCCCCTTGGTCGAGGCGATGTGGTGGCACCCGATGTACGACGACGACCCCGGCCACCGCTACCTGCGCGACGTCCTGGCCCGGGCGGCCCGCCAGGCCCTCGGCTGACCCGCACGTCGTCAAGGCGTGACGGTCCCGTTCCGGACCTCGATCCGGCTGCCGCCGCGACTCAAGCCCTCGGTGAAGCCGAGGTAGCGCCGGTTCCAGCGTTTCGACGCCTTGGCCGCTTGAAGCGCGGGATGTTCGGCGAGGCGGTCATCCGCTCGCCGGCCACGTCGAGGATGCCCCTGCTCGCCGTGACACTCGCGGCCGGCGATCGCCTCACCACCAAGCTCTGGCCGGGCCGCGGCCACGTCTTCGATGTGGCCATGCGGGCGGAGGCTTTCGCGTGGCTGGACCGGTGACTCAGCCGCTGATGTAGGCCAGCGCGAAACCGGCCGTCGGGATCCCGAACAGCACCGAGACGACCGCCAGCTTGGCGATCGTCGGGCGGCGGGTGAGGGCCGCGTACGCGACCAGCAATATCGGCGCCATGACGAGCTGGGCCGTCAGCGTGGAGCGGGGCACGACCAGGCCGAACGCGGCGCACGCGAGCGAGACGGCTAGCGCGGCGCCCCACAGGCCGATCCCGAGCCGGTGGGCGAACGTCGCGCCGAACCGCACGGCGAACGTGGTGTCGCCGGCCTGCGTGTCCGCGGCCAGGTCGGTCACCGTGGTCGGCACGTAGAGCGCGGCCGCGAACAGCACCCCGATCACCGCGACCGGCCACGGGAAGTGCCACGGGTCGCGGGTGATCGACCAGCCGGCGACGGGCGAGACGAGACCCACCACGAGCGCGTTGACCGCCACGTCCCAGCCCGGCCGGGTCTTCAGCCGCAGGGGCGGCACGCTGTACGCCCAGCCGAGCAGCAGCACGCCGCCCACCCCCAGCACGAAGAGCGGCCCGACGAGGAACGCGGCACCGACCGACGCGAGCGCGGCCGCGCGGTACCAGGTTCGCAGCCGCCGGGCGGACACCGCCCCGGTGACGAGCGGTGCGGTCGCCTTGCGCGGGTTGGCCCGGTCGCTGCGCAGGTCCTCCAGGTCGTTCTGCGCCAGGACCGCGGCCCAGACGAGCGGGCCGAGGATGAGCAGCGCCACGACCGCCCGGCCGGCGTCGGCCCGGCCCGGCAGCCACGAGTGTCCGGCGAGGACGGTGCCGAGGTAGGCCGGCACCCAGGACACCGGCCAGAACCAGGGCCGCGACACCGCGACGAGCAGCGCGGCGGGCCGTTGCGTCAGCGTCGTCATGCTCGCATGGTCGGCGCACTGCCCTGTGCCGCCGCTGAGACACCGTCTAGAGCATCCTAGGAACCTGGGTTGAAAGTCGAAGCGGGCGAGTGCTCTCCCGGGTCAGCACCACGTGCGGCGCGACGATCTGGACCGGGGGCGCGGCCCGGTCGCCGAGTCGCCGGACCACGAGGCCGAGCGCGTGCCCGGCGATGAACGCGGGATCGGTGGCCACCGTGGTCACCGCCGGCCGGAGATAGCGGCCGGCCTCCCCGTCGCCGATGGCGATCACGGCGACGTCCTCGGGCACCCGCAGACCCTCGTCGGCGACGGCGCGGATCACCGCGGCCGCCGGCAGGTCGCTGCCACAGAGGATCGCGTCCGGAGGCTGCCCGCCGGTGACGAGCCACCGGACGGCCCGATATCCCTCGGCGGGCCCGCTGCCGGACGCGAGACTCAGGCGCCCGGCCGGCGGGGTCGGCCAGGCGCGGCGCACCGCCTCCCGGAAGCCGTTCGAGCCGACGGCCGCGACACGCCGACGGCCCGCGAGCGTGAGGTGGCCGAACGCATCCCGGACCGACTGGACGGTGTCGGGGCCGACGCAGTCATATCGCGGGTCGGGGATGCCGGTGAGCAGGACCAGGGGCGTCCCCGCCGGCGCGAGAGCGTCGAGCCGTCCGGAGGCCGGCGCTTCGCGGCTGACCAGCACCGCGTCGACGTCCGGCCCCTCGGCGAGCGAGGCGTCCGGCGGCGCGAGGACGACCCGGAACCCGAGAGCGGTGGCCCCGCTGACGATCGCCTCCACCACTCCCGGGGCGTGCGGGGCCACCAGCGTGAGCAACCCGCTGCGGCCGCGGCGCAGCCCGCGGGCGGCCAGGTTGGGCCGGTAACCGAGCTGCCGGATCGCCGTCTCGACGCGGCGGCGCACCTCGTCGCTGACATGCGGATGGTCGTGGATGACGTTGGAGACGGTCTTCACCGACACCCGGGCGATCCGTGCCACGTCCTTCAGCGTGGTGGCCACGATCCGTCCCTCCGCCGCACCCGGTGCTTACACCACCAAAAGCGTTTTGGTGGTGTAAGCGAATCAGGGGGCCCGCGCGGCTGTCAAGGCGCTACGGTGGTCGCCTGGAGGAGGATGACGATGAGCGACGACGAGGCGGTCCCACCCGCCGCCCGGCTGCTGCGCGACTTCGTCAACACGTACGAGCCTCAGATCGACGAAGAATCGCTGGGCACTCCCGACGCCCTGCGGACGTGGCTCGCCGGCGCGGGCCTGATCCGCCCCGGCACGCGACTGCGCTCGCCGGACCTGGCGACCGCGATCGCGTTCCGGGAGGGCCTGCGCGAGGTGCTGCTGGGCCATGCCGGCCATCGCACGGACCCGGCCGTGGTGCGAGGGCTGGACGAGGTCCTCGCGGCCGTGCCCGTGCGGCTCAGCCTGGCGGGTGGGAAGCCTCGCCTGGTCTCCGCCGGTGACGAGCGGTTCGGCCGGGCCCTCGCCGGGCTCGTCGACGCGATCAGGCAGTGCGCCGAGGACCAGGTGTGGACCCGGCTCAAGGTCTGCGACCGCGACACCTGCCGGTGGGCCTACTACGACGCCTCCCGCAACCAGAAGCGCCGCTGGTGCTCGATGTCCGGATGCGGCAACTACATCAAGATGCGCCGCGCCGCTCAACGGCGCGACCGGGGCGTGCGGTCCTCCCCATAGAGCCTTTCGGCGCGGTCCGGGTCGTGGACGATCCGGCACCGGGCGTCGATCCCCATGGTGGCGCGTTCCGCGCGCGTGCAGGCGGGCCGGCGGGGCACGCCGGGCGCCGTGGGGTGGCCGTGGCGGGCGAAGCCGGCCCACAGGGCGCTCATGTGCCGCGCGGTCGCCCGCTTGCCGGGCAGCTCGTCCGCGCCGACGTTGGCGAACTTCATCGGGATGTCCGAGGCGTGCGGCGAGCCGAGCGGGAAGTCGGTGCCGGGCACCACGGCCGGGTCCGGGTAGGCGAGTTGATACATGAACGCGGGCGCGCGGCGCTGCGCCGCCTTCGTCTCCGCGATGGTGATGGCGTCGCGCCAGATCGGCGACGTGGTGATGGCGAAGTAGAGCTGCGCCGGCGTCGCGCCCGGCCGGGACCGGCGGAAGGTGGCGATGATCCGGTCGAGTTCGGCGCCCGAGGTTCGTGCCGTCCTGGCCGGTCGCGGCGCCGGAGCCGATCATGTAGCCGCCGCCGTGGTGGTAGAACATCACCGGGCGGCGCTTGCGGTCGGCGGCGGGCGTCCAGATGTTGAGGTAGAGGCAGTCCTCCGACGGCGCCGGCATCCGGCGGCCGGGGCCCATCTCGGCGCCGGCCACCTGATAGGCGGGCGCGGCGAAGTCCACCGCGGCGCGCGCGCCGCGCCAGGGCCGGGGCGGCCGCGGGGCCTGGAAGCGGAGCCGGCCCAGCGGCGGCGTGGCGTAGGGGACGCCGAGGAACTTGACGATGCCGTCCTCGCGCCGTCCACGCACGCGGCCGTAGCGGGTCGCCGCCACCGTGCCGTGCGCCTGGGCCGGCGCGGGCAGACCCGCCACGGCGGCCACGGACAGGGAACCACCGATCAACGTCCTGCGGGTCATCCCTGAGCTCATGGGCAACCTCTTCGAGGGAGGGGCGGGAGGGCCGCGGGCGACCCTCCCGCCGTCGTGGCTACTTCGCGGAGGCGGTGAAGTGGTGCGTTCCGGCGGGGACGGTGAAGACGGCGTACGCGCCCTCGGTCCGCTGGAAGGTGGCACGGCCGGAGGCCTTGCTCCCGGCGGGCGCCCAGACCTCGGCCGTCGTGTTGGCCGGCACGGTCACCGTGAGGGCGAAACGACCATCCTTCTTGGTCCAGCTGCTGCGGGCCGCCCCATAGCCGGCGGCAGCCGACCGCAGGTCGCCGACCGGCTTGGGCTTGAAGACCAGCCGGTCACCGGAGACCTGAAGGCCGGCGATCCCGGCGTGGAACCACTCCTCGATCTGGGCCAGGATCATGTGGTTCTTCGAGTCGCCGCGGTTCCAGCGCTCCCCCATGGTGGTCATGCCGTACGGGTTGGCCGGCGTCGGCGCCAGGAAGTAGCCGTAGCTGGGCTGGTCGTTCTGCTGGAGCGTCTCCCACAGCACGTCGTCGCGGTCGGCGTTCATCAGGACCCGCACGATCGGGCCCATGCCGATGGTGCCGCCGCTGAGGTGCGGGCCGGTGCCGTTGGGGTGGTACGCGTAGACGAGCTCGACGAGCGCCTCCAGCACCTTGCCGCGCTTTTCCTCGGGCACCAGGCCCGCGTCGAGCGCGAGCGCCTGCGCCGTCTGCGACGCTCCGGCCGTGCCGGCGTTGCCGGTGGCCGTGTAGCGGTTCAGCGATTCGTTGTAGAAGGCCTCGTGGAACGCGGTCTTGATGTTCGCGGCCAGCGCGGCGTAGGAGGCCGCGTCGGCGGAGCGGCCGGTCAGCTCGGCGGCGCGGGCCATGGCCTGAGCGGTCAGGTAGTAGCCCCACGTGCCGGTGATGCGCCCGGAGGTGGGCTCGTCGCCGACCCAGTCGCCCAGCGCCGCGTCCACGATGAAGCCCTGGGCCTTCTGCCGCTGGATGTAGTCGACGAAGCGCACCATCCGGTCGTAGTAGGCGTTCATGAGCGCCGGATCGCCGTACAGCTGCTCGAGGATCGCCGGGACGAGCACGATCGCGTTGCCCCAGTTGATCTCGTCGCCGAACCGGCCCGAGTAGCCCCAGTCGTAGACCGGCGTCTTGAGGGCGACGTTGCCGTACATCGGGGTGTCCGCCAGCGACTGGCCCTCGACGAGGTGCCGCATGGTGGTCCGCAGGAAGGCGTTCAGCTCGAAGTTGCGGTGGATGGCACCCATCGGCATCGTGTAGTCCGCCGGGTACGACAGCTTCTCGCGGCCCGGGCAGTCGGTGAAGACGCTCATGATGTTGCCCGCGAACGAGTAGCGCGCCATCATGTGGATCCGGTTCACGCGGGCGTTGGACGAGGTGAAGGTGCCGGCGGTCGGCGTGTCCGCCTGCAGGCGTACCCCCGTGATCAGGTCTTTGCCCGGCGCGAAGCCGGCCGGCAGACCGGTGACCTGGACCCACTGCATGCCGAAGTAGTTGAAGTTCGGGTGCCACGACTCGGTGCGGCCGCCGAACGTGGTGTAGGTGTTGAACAGGTCGACGCCGCGCGACCCGCCGCCGCCCATCAGCGACGCCTGGTTGACCGTGCCGTCCGGGTTGAGCGACTCGGCGGGCTGCATCTTGACGGTCGTGCCGGCCGGAAGCCGGCTCACGTCGAGACGCGGCCAGCCGACGATGTTCTGCCCGAGATCGAAGACCCACGTCCCCGGTACGGGGTTGGTGACGCTCACCGGCCGGAACTCCTCCTGGACGGTGACCGGCTCGGCGGTGCGGGCCACGAGCTTGGTGGCCAGGTTGGGCGGCGGGGCGATGCCGGCGCTGATCCAGCCGGTCGGCGTGCCGTCGCGGCGGGTGGCGGTCGCGGTCAGGTTCGCGCCGGGAAGGTTCCAGCCCGGCTGCTCCCGGCGCGCGTCGTAGTCGGAGCCGGAATACCAGGCGTCGGTGACCAGCGGGCCGAGCGCGGCCCGCCACGAGCGGTCGGTGACGATGGTGTCGCGGCTGCCGTCCCGGTACGTGATCTCCAGGCGGCCGATGAAGCGCGGCGTGACGGCGGCACCCGCGCTGGGGTCGCTGGCGGCGATGTTGTTGCCGGAGCCGGTCACCTTGGCGCCGGCCTCGTGCGCGCCGCTCAGCGCCGGGCTGAACGAGAGGGTGCCGGTGCCGATGGCGGTGATGACCCGGGACTCGAGCCGGTCGCCTCCCCCGCCGGTGTCCACATTGACCGTGCCGCCGATGTGGTATCCGGCGGTGTCGCTCACGGTGATGCTGGTGGCGCCGGCCGGGGCGGCCGCGGTCAGCGTGCCGCTGCCCTTGAGCTGGCTCTGCCACCACGAGTACGGCGAGGTGCGCCCCACTGCGGGGTTGGTGACGCTGCGGCGCACGTACGCCGGCCCGTTGCCGAGCTCGACGCCGAGCGTGTTGGCGCCCGCGCGCACGGCGGAGGTGAGGTCGTACGTGCGGTACTCGCTGGAGAGCTGGTAGTTGGAGTTGCCCGGCGCGAGCACCTCGCCGGTGATCTCGCGCCCGTTGAGGGTTGCGTGGTGCAGTCCCACACCGGAGAGGTAGAGCCGCGCGTCGGCGACCTTCTTCGTCACCCCGAACGGGCGGGCGAAGAGGGGCATCGGCTGGTTCTCGGCCCGCTCCGGGTAGTCGATCCAGCGGGCCGCGCCCCAGTCGCCCTGGTGCAGCAGGCCCATCGACCACGTCGCGGGTGCCGACCAGGCGGAGGCGTTGCGGTTCGCGTCCCACACGCGCACGCGCCAGGCGACGGTGTCGCGGCTCTTCAGCTCGCGGCCGAACTGTGCCTGCTGCCGGCTGCCGCTGACGCGGCCGCTGCGCCAGATCAGGCGTCCCGCCTTCAGGTCCGACGGGGTTGCGGCGGCTTGAATCTCGTACGCCGTTTGGCGGTCACCCGGGCAGACGCGCGCACCGGGGCGGCAGCGGACCTCGTCCATCTGCCAGGCGAGCGTGGGCCGTTGGCTGTCGAGGCCGAGCGGGTTGTCGTAGCGGCCGTCGACGCTGAGCCGCTCGACCCGCACATCTCCGGTCGAGCCGGAGCGGGCGGAGGCCGGCACGGCGGCGCCGAGGGTGAGCAGGAGGGCCGTCGTCATGAGGGTGGCGGGTCTTCTGATCGGTGGCATCAGACTTCCTCCAGGGAGTCCAGTCGTCCGGAGCGGGCGACGCGGGCAAGGGCGTGTGCGCTGGGGCTAGGCGCCCTTCTGGTATTCGGCGTCCATGTCGGCCAGAACCTTGTCCGGGGTGGTCTGCTTGCTGAAGACCTCCTGGAGGCCGCTGAGCATGGTCTGCTGCACCTTGGCGTTGGGCCACAGCTGATCCATGAACGGGACGGTGCGGTTGTCCTTGACAAAGGTGGTCAGCTCGGACAGGCCCGGGTCCACAGTGGTGCCGGCGCCCGCCAGGGTGGGCAGGCTGCCTTGCTTCTCGTTGAACAGCTTCATGCCCTCGGGCGACATGATGAAGGTGACGAACCTCAGCGCCAGCTCCTTGTTCTTGGCCTTGGCGTTGATGCCGTAGCCGGCCCCCGCGGCGGCGGGCATGAGGAACGAGGCCGGGTCGTCGGTGGCCGGCAGCGCCTTCATCGTGAACTTGCCCTTCGGGTTCTTCTGCTTGAGCAGCCCGATGATCCAGTTGCCCTGCACGATGCCGAGCGTCTTGCCGGTCGCGGCGAGCGCCTGGCTGGCCTCGTAACTCGTGCCGAGCGGGTTCTTCTGGAAACACCCGGCCGAGGACATCTCCTGGTACTTGGCCATGGCCGTGGTCCACTGCGAGGTGGCGAAAGTGGCCTGCCCGCTCTGCAGCTTGGCGTCGAAGTCCCTGTCGGCGCCGAAGACCGTGGTGGCCGCGAGCGCGTACAGCACCAGCTGGGTCACCCAGTTGTCCTGGATGCCCAGGGCGAAGGCGGGCGTGCCCTTGGCGGCCGCATCGCCGCAGAACTTCAGCAGCTGCGTCCAGGTCTCCGGGGCCTTCAGGCCGGACTTGGCCAGGGCCTCGTCGTTGTAGACGGCGCCGATGCCGTTGAGCCCGAAGACGGCGTTGTAGGTCTTGCCCTCGTACTGGGCGACGGTCTTGAACGCGTCCGGCAACTGCCCGGCCCACGGCTGGTCGGAGAGGTCCATCAGATAGCCCGGCTTGGCGAGCACGTACGTGGCGCCGGGGTTGCCGTTGCCCGGCCACACCGTCATCACGTCCGGCGCGGTGCCCGACGACAGCTGGGTGCGGATCTGGGCCTGGTACTGGTCGGCGCCGCTGGTGGTGAAGGTGACCTTCACGCCCGGGTTGGCCGCCTCGAACGCCTTGATGACGTCCTCGACGGACCCTTGGTCGACCGAGGCCAGCGTCAGGGTCTTGTTCTCGGCGTCGCTGCCGGAGTTGGCATTCGTGCCGCTGCTGCACGCGGCGGTGAGCAGGACGGCGGTAAGGGCGAGGCTGAGACTTTTCTTCATGAGCTCTCCCACATTGGAGATCAACAAGAGGTGGCGGTGACGGTGTGGCTGCCGGAGACCAGGCGGAGGGTGGCTCCGCCGGCCGACGGCGCGACCGGGACGCAGCGCACGCTGCCCGGGTCGGGAGTGGGAACTTCGAGGATCGCTGTGCATCCCGGCGGCACGGTGACGGTCACGGTGAGCCGGTCGCCGTCGAGCGACCAGCCGCAGGCGACCCGGCCGCGCGCCGTTTCCTGCTCGGCGCGGGCCCAGGTGAGCGTGCCGCCCGGGTGGGCCGCAGCAGCAGCTCGCGCCGGACGCTGTCCCGCACGAGGCGGTCGCTTCCGTCCACAGTGGCCGTGATGCGGTAGGCGGTCTGCGCCGCTGCGTGCCGCCCGGAGCGCAGTCTCCACGACAGCCGCGGACGCGGTTCCCCGAGGCCGAGCGGCTCTGTCATTTGTTCGGTCGTCAGGCCGTACGGTGTCATCCCTTGAGTCCTCCGGCGAAGCCGTTGATGATGGAGCGCTGCAGCGCCAGGTAGACCGCCAGGACCGGGATGATGCTGATGATCAGGGCGGCGAAGATGAGGTTCCAGTCGGAGACGAACTGGCCGACGAAGCCGGCGACGGCGACCGGGACGGTCTGCTGGTCGCTGCCGCTGAGGTAGAGCAGCGGGGTGAAGAAGTCGTTCCAGACGGCGACCGCGTTGAGCACCAGCGCGGTCACGGTGATCGGTTTCAGCATGGGCAGCACGACGTACCGGAAGGTGGTGAACGGGGTGGCGCCGTCGATCGACGCGGCCTCCTCGAAGTCGCGGGGCAGCGCGCGCAGGAAGCCCACGTACAGGAAGGTCGTGAACGGGACCTGCAGACCCGAGTAGAACAGCACCAGCGACCACACCGAGCCGAGCAGGCCCAGGTCGCGGACCGTCTGGTAGAGCGGCAGCGAGGCCAGCTGGAACGGCAGGACGAGGCCGAGCATGATGACCAGGAACGTGGTGCGCGACCAGCGGGCGGCGCTGCGGGCGAGCGGGTAGGCCGCGAGGGCCGAGACGGCCAGCACGATGGTGACACTGACGACCGTCACCAGCACGCTGTTGATCAGGGCGCCGCCGAGGCCGGCCTCGCGCCAGGCTCCGGTGAAGTTGGCGAAGGTCGGCGACATGGTGGGCCGGATCGGCGAGGACGTGTCCGACGGCTGCCGGATCGCCAGGTTGACCAGCACGTAGACCGGGAAGGCGAAGACGATCCCGACGGCGATCATCAGTGTTTCGAGCGCGAAGGTGCGTTTGGTGTAGCGGTTCACGACGCCGCCTTCTCGTTGCGGGACAGGAACGTGTACTGGGCGGCGGAGGCGATGGCCACGATGATCGTCAGGACGACGGCGAGCGCGATGCTGTAGCCGAACTCGCCGAGCGTGAAGGCGTCCTTGTAGATGAGCGTGGAGATGGTGTCGGTGGCGTGCCCCGGTCCGCCGCCCGTCAGGGCGTACACCTGGTCGAAGAGCTTGATGCCGCCGATGATCGAGAGCATCAGGTTGATCGTGATGGCCGGTGCGAGCAGCGGGCGCACGATGGACCAGAAGCGGCGGAGCGCGCCGGTGCCGTCGATGGCGGCCGCCTCGTAGATCTCGCGCGGGATCGACTGGAGACCGGCCAGGAAGATGACCATCGAGTAGCCGGCGAACTGCCAGACCACGACCACGACGATCATCCAGAGGGCGAGGCCGGGGTCGCCGAGCCAGTCCCGGCCCCAGGGGCCGAGGACCGCGTTGACCGCGCCGTCCGGGCCGAGCAGGTTGCGCCACAGGTAGGCGGTGACGATCGGCGTCACCACGGCCGGCGCGAAGAGCAGGACGCGCAGGAGGTTCCGCGTCTTGATCATGCTGTTGACGCCGAGGGCGAGCAGCAGGCCGATGCCGTTCTGGATCACCGTGATGGCCACCGCGATGAGCACCGTGTGCCAGATGGCCTGCACCGCGTCCTCGTCGCCGAGCATGTCGGTGAAGTTGCGCAGGCCGATGAAGGCGAAGTCCGGGTCGAGGCCGTCCCAGTCGGTGAAGGCGTAGTAGACGCCGCGGCCGCTCGGGATCAGCACGACGAACGCGAAGAGCAGCAGAGCCGGCAACGTGAACCACCACGGTGGAGTCACCCGTGGCCGCCGCGACCGGGGCGGGCGGACCACCCGCTCGGTGGTGCGGGATTGGAGATCGAGAGACACGGCAACCCACTTCGGTTTTGAATCGTTTCAGCGGATCAGGAGCCGATCAGGACGCCACGCCGGGTGCGGCATGGGTAACGTTTTCTCAATGTTTCGCCGACCTTACGAGCGCATGCCAAGCCGAGTCAAGGGTCTATGCTGAGCAACGTTTTCCATACTCGTTCGCACAGCTAGGAGCGCGGATGGTCAGTCGGCGGATCACGATCGTCGACGTGGCGCGGCACGCGGGCGTCTCGACCACGGCGGTGTCCAAAGTGCTGCGCAACGCGTACGGGGCCAGCCCGGAGATGCAGGCCAAGGTGCGCGCGGCCATCCAAGAGCTCGGCTACCGCCCGTCGGCGGCGGCGCGGGGACTGCGCGGGCAGACGTACACGATCGGCGTGCTTCTGCCCGACCTGCGCAACCCGTTCTTCGCCGACATCCTCGACGGCATCGCCGAACGCCTGGGCGGCACGGACTACCAGGTGCTGATGGCCTCGTCCGGCAACGACCAGCAAGGCGAGGCCCGGCTGACCGAGGCCATGATCGATCGCAGCATGGACGGCGTCGTGCTGATCGCGCCGGTCGCCTCGCCACGCCGGCTGCAGAGCGTCGCCCGCACCGTGCCGACGGTCGTGGTGGGCCGCCACGGGCACTCCCCCGACTACGACACCGTGACCGACGACGACTTCTCCGGCGCTGCCCTCGTCGTCGACCACCTGGTCGGGCTCGGCCACCGCCGCATCGCGCACATCGAGCATCTCGAGACCGATGCCGTACGGCTGCGCGAGATGCCCAACGCGCGGCGGGCCGACGGATACCGCCACGCGATGCGCGCCCACGGCCTCGGCGACCAGATCGACATCGCGGCCACGTCCTACACGCGGGAGGGCGGCTACGCCGGCGCCCGGGAGCTGCTGTCCCGCGAGCCGCGCCCGACGGCCATCTTCGCGGGCGCCGACATCGTCGCCATGGGGGTGTTCGACGCCCTGGCCGAGGCCGGCCTGTCGGCGCCCGCCGACGTGTCGCTGGCCGGATACGACGACACCACGTTCGCCTCGTTCGGCCCGATCTCGCTGACCACGGTCGACCAGGCCGGGCATCAGATGGGCGGGCAGGCGGCGCGCCTGCTGCTGGAGCGCATCGGCGACCGGGGCCGTCCCACCTCGCAGGTGCGGCTCTCGCCCGCGCTGGTCACGCGCGGCACGACCGCGGCGCCAGGGGCCGGCCCCTGATCAGTACGCTGAGCTGGTGGTGGACAAGCCCGCGCCCCGGCGCGTCACGATCATCGACGTGGCCCGGCACGCCCAGGTCTCCACGACCGCCGTGTCCAAGGTCCTGCGCAACGCGTACGGGGCCAGCCCGGCCATGCGGGCCAAGGTGCAGCAGGCGATCGCCGAGCTCGGCTACCGGCCCTCCGCCGCCGCGCGCGGGCTGCGCGGGCAGACGTACACGATCGGGGTGATGATCCCGGAACTGCGCAACCTGTTCTTCGCCGACATCCTCGACGGCATCACCGCCCAGCTCGCCGGCACCGACTACCAGGTGCTGATCGCGCCCGGCTGCAACGGCGAGAAGGCCGAGGCCCGTGTGATCGACGCGATGATCGACCGCAGCATGGACGGGCTCGTGCTCATCGCCCCGGTGTCGGCGAAGACGCGGCTCATCGAGGTCGCCCGCCGGGTGCCGACCGTGGTCGTCGGCCGGCACGGCTCCTCCCCCGCCTACGACTCGGTCGCCGACGACGACGTCGCCGGCGCCGCCCTGGTCGTCGACCACCTCGCCGACCTCGGCCACCGCCGCATCGCGCACATCGAACACCACGAGACCGACCGGGTGCGCCTGGCCGAGATGCCCAACGCCCGGCGCGCCGACGGCTACCGGGAGGCGATGCGCCGGCGCGGCCTCGCCGGCTTCATCGACATCGCGTCGACCAGCTACACCCACGACGGCGGCTACCGCGGCGCGAAGGAGCTGCTGAGCCGCGCGCCGCGCCCCACCGCCATCTTCGCGGGCGCCGACGTCGTCGCGCTCGGGGCGCTGGAGGCGATCGCCGAGGCGGGCCTGTCCGTGCCCGGCGACATCTCGGTGGCCGGCTACGACAACAGCGCCCTGGCATCCTTCGGCCCGATCTCGCTGACCAGCGTCGACCAGGACGGCCGCCAGATGGGCGCCGACGCGGCCCGCCTGCTCGTCGACCGCATCGCCGACCGCGACCGCCGCCCGGTCCAGGTGCAGCTGTCACCCACCCTCGCCGTCCGGCGCACCACCGCGGCGGTCAGCCTGGAGTGACAGGCGACGATATCGTCACTCCTCGTGCAGCGAGCCCTTTCGATAGTGCTGTTCGTCCCCACCGTCATCGTGACGGTGCTGGCCTTCGCCGCGGTCATCCGGCGGCTGCTCGGCGTGCGGGTCGGCCTGGTCCGTGCCCTGCTGGCCGCCGTGCTGGCCCTGCTGGTGACGGCGCCGATCCTGTCGGCGTTCGCGCCGGACGACCCCACGACGGTCGGCGGCGGTGAGGCTTTCCTGCTGGGCGCGGCCTCGATCGTCGTCGCCGCGCTGCTCGCCATGGCCGCGCTGGTCGTCCTCGAGGTCCTGCTGCCGACCGGGTCGCTGCCCGGCCCGGTGGAGGCGTGGAAGGGAGCCCGGCGCCGCATCGAGCGCACCCGCCGCTATTCCACGATCCTCCGGATCGCGCTGCGGCACGGCCTGGGCCGGTTCCTGCGCGGCCGGCCGCTGCCGGGACCGACGTCGGCGGCGGCGCGGCGGCGGCTGGCCCGATCGCTGCGCGCCGCCCTCGACGAGGGCGGCGTGACCTTCGTCAAGATCGGCCAGCTGCTGTCCACCCGGCGTGACCTGCTGCCCGCCGAGTTCGCCGACGAGCTGACCGCGCTGCAGGACCGGGCCACCCCGGTGGCGTGGCCCGAGATCGACGCGGTCCTCACCGCCGAGCTGGGCC
The DNA here is from genome assembly GCF_016862115.1 of Paractinoplanes deccanensis. Classification (GTDB taxonomy): domain Bacteria; phylum Actinomycetota; class Actinomycetes; order Mycobacteriales; family Micromonosporaceae; genus Actinoplanes; species Actinoplanes deccanensis. Next base: position 19,090 of record NZ_BOMI01000021.1, on the reverse strand, counting down.
ACCCGGCCGGCGAGGTCTTCCGCGACATCGACCGCGAGCCCCTGGCCGCGGCGTCGGTGGCCCAGGTGCACGCGGCCCGGCTGCTCGACGGCACCGAGGTGGTGGTGAAGGTGCAGCGGCCCGGCATCGCCCGGATCGTGGAACGCGACCTGGACATCCTGCTCCGGCTCGCCGACATGCTCGAGGACCGCACGGCCTGGGGACGGGCCTTCGGCGTGCGCGGCCTCGCCACCGGATTCGCCGCCGCCCTGCGCGAGGAGCTCGACTTCACCGTCGAACGCGACAACCTGCGCGCCATGGCCGCCGCCCTGGCCGCGTCGCCCGGGCGCGGCGTCCGGGTGCCCGCCCCGCACCCGGGGCTCGGCTCCGAACGGGTCCTGGTGATGGACCGCCTGCCCGGCACCCCGCTCGGCGCGGCCGCCCCGCTCCTCGCGCGCCTCGACGACGAGCGGCGTGCGGAGATCGCGTCCGGCCTGCTCGACAGCATGCTCGACCAGATTCTGGTGCACGGCCTCTTCCACGTCGACCTGCACCCCGGCAACTTGCTGCTCGACGACGACGGCTCGCTCGGCATGCTCGACCTGGGCTCGGTCGGGCGGATCGACGCGGTGACCCGCACCGCGATCGGCCGGCTCCTGCTGGCGGCCGGCCGCGGCGACTCCGTGGCGGTCACCGACGCGCTGCTGCAACTGCTCGACCGCCCCGACGACGTGGACGAGCGCGAACTGCAGCGGATGGTCGGCGCGCTCATCGTGCGCTACGCGTCACCGGCGAGCACGGTCGGCGTCGCGGCGGTCACCGCGCTGCTGGACACCTTCACCGCGCACGGCCTCGGCGTGCCCCCGTCGGTCGCGGCCGTCTTCCGGGCCGTCACCACGCTCGAGGGCACGCTCGCGCTCGTCCACCCCGGCTTCGACCTGGTCGGCCAGGCCCGCGCCTCGGCCGGCCGCCGGATCGCCGGCGGCCTCACCCCGGACAACCTGCGCGACGCCCTCGAACAGGAGCTCAGCACCATCCTGCCGATGCTGCGCGGCCTCCCCCGCCGCATCGACCGCATCGGCGACGCGCTCGAACACGGCCGGCTGCGGTTCAACGTCCGGCTGTTCGCCGACGACCAGGACCGGCGCCTGGTCACCGGCCTGCTCCACCAGGTCCTGCTCACGGTCATCGGCGCGACAGCGGGCGTGATGGCCACCCTGCTGCTGGGCACCGACGGCGGCCCCCGGGTCAGCACGGGCGTCGCCCTGTTCCCGCTGCTGGGCTACGGCCTCCTGATCGTCTCGGCGGTCCTCGTGCTGCGCGTCCTGGTCACCGTCTTCCGCCACGATTGATCGGCCGCCCGTCCCGAACCCGCCTCGCCGGCCCGTGCCCGGCACCGGGCGCCGCGCGGCATCTTCCCCGGCCGGCGCCGGCCCGCCATGCTCGACGGCATGACCACCCACGAGCCGGGCCCGGCATCCGCCCGCGAGCCAGGCTCGGCACCCGGCCCCGCGCCGGGCGGGTCGCGGCTGGGCTGGCCCGGTGTCATCGCCGGGTTCCTGCTCGGCACGATGGCCGCCGGCATCCTGGTCAACATCCTCAGCGACGACGACCGCGCCGGCCCGGCCCTCGCCGCCGTCACCGGGCTCGGCGCCGTCGCCGCGAGCGCCGGCTGGCTGCGCCGCTACCCCGGCTCCACCCTGCAACGCGGCGCCCGCGTCACGCTGTGGTCCCTCGCCGCCGCTGCCGTCCTGCTCACCCTGGCCGTGCCGGCGTGGACGACATGGCTCACCGCGTCCGCCGCCGCCCTGCTGTCGATCACCGTCCTGCTCGCCACCGCGCTCGAAACCGCCGGCCGCCTGCTGAGCGGCGCCGCGGGCGTCGGATGCGGGGTCGCGCTGGCCGTGGCGGGGACGACGATGCTGGGGAACGGCGGCGGGCTGCTCGGCGCGGCCGTCACCGGGCTCGGGATCGCGCTCGTCGTGGCCGGAGCGGCGGTCCTGCGCGACAGCGCCACCTTGCTCGGCGCCGCCATCGCCGGGAGCGGAGTCATGCTGGCCGGGGCCGGGGCGACGATGCTGCGAAACGGCGACCTGCTGCTCGGCACGGCCATCGCCGGGCTCGGGATCGCGCTCGTCGCGGGCGGGGTGGCGGTGGTACGCGGCGGCGACGTGCTGCTCGGCGCCGCGGCCATCGGCAGCGGACTCGCGTTCGCCGTGGTCGGCGTGGGAGTGATGCGCGGCGGCGACGTCCTGCTCGGCGCCGCGGCCGTGGGAAGTGGACTCGCATTCGCCGTGGTCGGCGTGGCCGCGCTGCGCCGCGGCGGGGTGCTCTTCGGCGCCGCGGCCATCGGCGGCGGATTCTCGTTCGCCATGTTCGGTGTGGCGGCTCTGCGCAGCGGCGACGTCCTGTTCGGCGTCGCGGCCATCGGGCTCGGCACCGCGGGGGCCGTGCTCGGGGTGGCAGTGCTCCGCGAGGGCGCCGCGGACCGCACGGTGCGCGGCTGGTGGGCCCAGATCACCGTCGACCGGCGCGCGGCCGGTGCCGTGCCCGGGCCCCGCCCGCCCGAAGCCGAGCCGGACCCGGCCGGGAACCGGCCCACGCAGCTCTGACTCGATCAGCTCTTGGTCAGGACGACCTTCGTGCCGGAGGCCTTGAGCGTGTACGAGATGGTCTTGCGCGTCCACGGGTTCGTCGCGGAGACGCGGACGCCCTTGGCGACGTTCCTGGTCTTCACCATCGGCACCTGGATGGAGGCGTTGAGCGCGGCCACGTCACGCCGTACCACCTTGCGCAGGGACGTGACCTTGACCTTGTGGCCGTGCGCCGCCCGGCGCGCGTCGGCGGCGCCCTGCCGGGCGACCTTCTTGACCAGCGCCGGCATGTCCAGGTAGGCGACGCCCTGGGCCAGCGCCGCGGAGCCGATCGTCGCCGACGCCGGCGGCACCGTCACGCGCTGCGGGGCGTACGCGTAGGCGAGGGTCACGCCCAGGCCGTCGCCGCTCGCCTGCGCCGTCGTCAGCAGCCCGGCCTCGCTGACGTGCATCTTCACGGTCGCGCCGTCGCCGTCGCGGTACTGGTAGTCGACGGACGCGTCGTCGTGCACGGTCCTGGTGCCGGCGTGGTCGACGTCCTCGGTCAGGACCGTCGCCGGTGACACGCCGCTGTCCTGGACGTAGGTGTCGAGCTTGAGCGCCTTGTTCGCCGCGAAGACGTACCGGACCGAGGGGCGGCCCATCATCTTCACCGCCGAGCGGGACGACGGGTCGGCCAGGTATCCGTACAGGCCCTTGCCCGCCACCGCGTAGTCGGCCGTGAGCTGCCCGGCGATGACGGTGCGGTCGAACACCACGCCGGCGGCCGGGTCGACGACGTACAGGCCGGCGGCGGACAGCGCGCCGGTCAGGCTGATCGTGGCCTTCCAGCCCTTCGCCGTCGCGGCGGTCGACGTGGCCGCCACCGCCTTGAGCGCCGCGGACATCTGCGCCGCGGACAGGGAGGTCGTGGTGCCGGCGGCGGACGCGGCACTCGGGACGGCGATGAGACCAGCGGTCATCGCTACGGAAGCCGTCAGCAACGCGGGCCGAGACAGGCGGGACATGGGCACCTCACGCAAGATCCTGAAAAAGACGCCCGACCATATCGCCGCGAAACTCGCCAAAATATCGCCTATACGGACAAGAAGAAAGGACCCACTCTGTCCCAGATCTGACCGGGCGTGTGCGGCGGATTTCTGGGGAGTGGCCGGCGATGACGCTCGTCCGACTGGTTCCTGGTGTGCAGCGCGCTCGGCCAGACCGTCACGTTCCCGTGCAACTGGTTCACCGCCGCATGCGCGAGGACGGCCGGCCGGCGGCGGACGACAGCAAGGTCACCGGCATGGCGGCGTTCAGCCAGGGGGCGCCGAACTCGTTCTCCTACGCGCTGGTGGTCGCCGAATCGGCCACTGCGCGCGTGTTCCTGACCCGATGCGGCAGCTGTCCGAACCGGTGCCGTGAGCCCGCGGGAAGGTGGGGCGCTAGGATCTGAAAGAGTCTTTCAGATTGGAGCACCGCCATGCGGGAACGCCGCCCTCAGCTCACCGATCCCGCCGTCGTCGACGCGCTGGCCCATCCGGTGCGGCTCGACGTGCTCGGCTATCTCATGTCGTCCGGGCCCGCGACGGCCTCCGCCTGTGCGCGTGCCGTCGGGGACACGCCGTCCAACTGCAGCTACCACCTGCGGGTGCTGGCGGCGCACGGCCTCGTCGAGCCGGACGACTCCGGCGACGGGCGCTCCCGCCCGTGGCGCGCCACGCTCACCGGTTTCACGGTCGGCACCGACACCGCCGACGCCGACGCGGGCGCCGGCCGCGTGCTGGCCGCCGCCGTGGAGCTGGACCACCACCTTGCCCGCGAGTTCCTGCGCCGGCAACAGGATCTGCCCGAGCGCTGGCGCGAGGTCGACTCGCATGCCAGCTTCGGCCTCGCCCTGTCACCGGACGAGCTCGCCACAGTGCTGCGCCGCATCGACGCCGTGGTGCGCCCCTACATCGCGGCCACGCGCACCGGCGCCCCCGAGGACGCAGAACACGTACACCTCTCGCTTATGGCCTTCCCCCGGCCGGGATTCGGGCCGCAGTGACCACTGTGGCGCGCCCGCGGCGATCTTCAGCGCTGACGGTGCCCGCCTTCCGCCGGCTGTGGATCGCCGGACTGGTGTCCGACGCCGGCGACTGGCTGATGTTCATCGCCCTGCCGCTGGTCGTGCTCGAGCTGACCGGCTCGGCCCTGGGCACCTCGGTCGCGTTCCTGCTCGAGTTGGCGCCGCCCGTGCTGCTCGCCCCGGTCACGGGCCGCGTCGCCGACCGGCTGCCGAGGCGCCTCGTCATGGTCGTCGCGATGCTCGCCCAGGCAGGCTCGCTGCTGCCGCTGCTCGCGGTGCGCGACAGAGCCGACCTGCCACTGCTCTACGGCGTGATCGTCGCCCACGCGACCTTCGCCGCGTTCTTCGAGCCCGCCAAGAACGCCGTGCTGCCGGCGCTCGTGGGACCCGACCGGGCCATGTCCGCGAACGCCCTGGTCGGGCTCAACAACGACCTGGGGCGCATCGTGGGCGGCCCGCTCGGCGGCGCACTGCTCGCCGTGGCCGGGCTCAGCGCCGTCGTGCTGGTGGACATCGCGACCTACCTGGTCGCCGCCGCACTCGTCGCGACCCTGCCTCGGGAACGCGTCCCGCGAACGGCGAGGCCGGCCGGCCCTTCGCACGGTGGCCCGCTCGCCGTCCTGGCCGACCCGGCGAGCCGGGCACCCATCGTGGTGGCCTTCGTCGCGGCCGTTGCCCAGGGCCTGTTCCTCCTGCTGTTCGTCTTCTTCGTCACCGACATCCTCGGCGGCGCCGAGGCGGACGTCGGGGTGCTCCGCGGCGTCCAGGCGATCGGGGCCATCGCCGCCGGTGTCGTCCTCGGCGTGCTGGGCGCTCGCCTGAGCGTCCTGCGGCTCACTGTCGCCGGCAGCGTCATCTTCACCGTCCTCACCGCGGTGACGTGGAATCTGTCGTTCGTGACCCACGCGATGCCGGTCTACCTAACCCTGTTCGCCGTCATCGGCGCGCCGGGCGTCCTCCTGGGTGCGGGCCTGACCAGCCTCTTGCAACAGGCGTCGGACGACGACCGGCGTGGCAGCGCGTTCGCGGCGTTCGGCCTCGCCCAGGCCGCCGGGCAAGCATTGGGCCTGCTCGCCGCCGGAGCACTGCAAGGCACGGCCGGCACGCTGCCGCTCCTCGAGGTCCAGGCCACCACCTATGCCGTCGCCGCCGTGCTCGCGCTGATCGTGCTCCGGCCGCTGTCGGCCCACCGGCACGGCGGCCGAAACCGAACCGGTGCGGTGGGCACGCTCCACCCGCTGGCCCCAGAACGTGCCGGCGAGCACCAGGGCGATGCCGGCCGCCGCGAGGACGGTGAGGTGGTCGCCGCCGAGGCCGAGGCCGATCAGGACGGCCCACACCGGCTCGGTGCCGAGCAGCAGGCTCGCCCGGGCGGGTGAGGTGCGGCGTACGGCCCACAACTGCACCACGAACGCGAACACGCTGCAGCCCAGCGCCACGTACAGCACGCCCAGCCAATCGCCGGCGCCGAAGCCGGTGGCCGCCGGAAGCAGCGCCGGACCGGCCGCGACGGTGAACACGACAGCGCCCACCACGGTCTGCAAGGTGGTCAGGGTGACGGTGTCGTAGGACGGCCGGCTGAGCCGCCCGGAGAGCGTGACGTGCGCGGCGCGGACCACGGCGGCGGCCAGCATCAGGGCGTCGCCCGCCGACGGCGTACGCAGGCCGGGTCCTGCCACCAGGAGCACCACCCCGCCGGTCGCGACCCCGGCGGCCAGGAAGAACCGCGGCGGCAGGCCGCCCTGGAACAGCGGGGTGAGCAGGATCGTGAGGCTGATCAGCACGCCGGCGTTGGTGGCGCTGGTGAGCGACACCCCGTACGTCTCCAGCGCGAGCACCGCCGCCTGCGTGCACCCGAGCAGGAGCCCGACGCCGATCTCGCCCCGCGCCGGACGCCGGCGGATCATCAGCGGCAGCATGGCGGCCATCGACACCAGGTAGCGCAGCGCGAGCACCACCAGCACCCCACCGGCCACGACCAGCGTCTTGGTGGCCAGATAGCTGCTGCCCCAGATCACGGCCACGGCGAGCAGCAGAAGATCCCCTGTCACACGGGAAGCCTGCTGCCCACCGATACGGTAGACAAGACGCCAACCTCTGAATCGACGATGTAGTAGGGCTAATGGATCCGCACCACTTGAGGCTGCTGCGCGAGCTGGGCGAGCGAGGCAGTGTCGCCGCCGTGGCCCGCGCCCTGCACATCACCCCGTCGGCCGTGTCGCAGCAGCTCAACGTCCTGCAACGGTCGGCGCCGGTGCCGCTGACCGAGCGCCGCGGCCGGCGCCTGGTGCTGACCGACGCGGGCCGCGCCCTGGCCGCGGCCTCGGTCGAGGTGATGACCGCGCTCGACCGGGCGTCCCGCGCGGTCGGCGACTACCTGGACGCGCCCGGCACGCCGGTCACCGTGGCCGCGTTCCACAGCGCCGGCGTGACCTGGTTCGCGCCGCTGATCGCCCGGTTCCCGGCGGTGCGGTGCGCCGACCGCGATGTGCCGGAGGCCGAGTTTCCCGCGCTGGTCGGCGACTACGACCTGGTGCTCGCGCACCGGCTGGCGCACAGCCCGCCCTGGCCCGCCGACCGGCTCACGGTGATCCCGCTGATCCACGAGCCGCTGTACGTCGCGATGTCGGCCCGCCACCCGCTCACCGCCCGCGGCCGGCTCACCGCGGCCGACGTGAGCACCTGGCCGTGGATCAGCGTGCACGAGGGCTTCCCGCTGACCGGCGTGCTGACCGCGATCGCCGCGGCGGCCGGGCGCCCCCTCGACATCCGGCACCGCATCAACGAGTTCACGGTCGCCGCGTCGGTGGTCGCGGCCGGGGACGCGCTCGCCCTGCTGCCGGGCCACACGACCGCACCGGATCCGCGGCTGGTGCTGCGTCCCCTCGCCGACCTGCCGGCCGGCCGCCACATCGACGTGCTCACCAGGCCGGAGACATTGCACCGCGCCTCGGTCCGCGCCGTGCTCGACACCCTGCGCACGATCGCGGGCCGGGGCCCGGACGGGTAAGCCGGCTGTCAGCGAGCGGCGGCGGCGTTCCGCGCGGCGGTCACGATGACGTCGGCGACGGCGACGGGCTGTGTCAGGAACAGGGCGTGACTGGCCGGCACGGTGGTGACCTCGGCGCCGATGCGCTTGGCCATGTGCTGCAGCATCGCCTGGTCGAACGCCCTGTCCGCGGTCGCGATGACGGCCCAGCTGGGCTTGTCCCGCCAGGCGGCGTTGCGCACCGGCGTCGCGAAGGCCGCCATGTTGACGGGCACCTGGGAGTCGCGCAGGAAGGCCGCGTCGGCGTCATCGGCGTCCGCGGCGAACCCGGCCTGGAACTTCTCGGAGTTGAGGAAGCCGTAGCCGTCCTCGGCGACATCGATGACGAAGTCGGGCGTCGGGGCGAACCCCTCGTACTGCTGGGCGGTGGTCTCACCGGCGTCGGGAGCCAGCGCCGACACGTACACCAGGCCGGCGACCCTGGGGTGGACTCCCGCCTCGGTGATGACCGTGCCGCCCCACGAGTGGCCGACCAGGATTGCCGGGCCGTCCTGCCGGTCGAGCACTCTCGTGGTCGCGGCGACGTCGTCCGCCAGCGACGTGAGCGGGTTCTGCACGATCGTGACGCGGTAACCGCGCGCCGTCAGATCGTCGTACACGCCGCGCCAGCCCGAACCGTCAGCGAACGCGCCGTGCACCAGCACGATGTTCTTGATGCTCATGGGTCTCGTCCCTCCGTCGCCGATCTCCGACATGCAATATATTGCACATCGGGCGCGACACCAAGGCCGATGTCAATTTGTGCGAGGACGAACATTGTGTGCAATATGTTGCATGCCGATCCCCCTGGACAGCCCGGCCGTGGACCGCTCGCTCCTGCGCGACGACGTCTACCGGCGCCTTCGGGACGCCATCGTCGACGGCACGTTCCGGCCCGGCGAGCAGCTCAAGGACGGCGAGCTCGCCGAGTGGCTCGGGGTCAGCCGCACCCCGGTGCGCGAGGCACTGCTGCGTCTCGGCGGAAGCGGACTGGTGGTGGCGCTGCCGGGCCGGTCGACGAGGGTCAGCACCATCGAGGCCGGCGCGGTGCGGGACGCTCGCGACGTCATCGCCGCCATGCACCAACTGGCCGTGCGCCAGGCCACCGGCCGGCTGAGCGACGACGACATCGAGCGCATGCGCAACGCCAATCGCCGCTTCGCCGACGCGGTGACCGCGGGCGACATCGGCGCGGCCCTGGACGCCGACGACGAGATCCACCGAATCCCGGTCGACGCCCTGGGCAATCACGCCCTCGCGACCGTGCTGGACCAGTTCGGCCCCCTCGTCCGCCGCGCGGAGCGGCTGCGCTTCAGCACGGACGGGCACACCTCGGTCGAGCTGCACACCCAGCTGATCGACATGATCGCGGCCGGCGACGAGCAGGGCGCCGCGACCGTGGCGTTCCAGATCTGGCACACCCTGCCCGCCGGCGACGACGCCGGCCGCTGAGAGTCCCCGGCGCGTCACCCGCGCGCCCGTGCGCGGGTGCGATGGAGCGCCCAGCCGGCCAGGGCGGCGGCGACGACGGTGAGAGCCAGGCCCGCGAAGGTGACCGCGTGCTCGAACTGCGCGGTCTGCCGGCCGGTCCAGTGCGACGCCGCGATCGCGCCGGTGAACAGCGCGGCCAGGATCGTGCCGGTGACCGCGACGCCCGCGCCGGAGGTGATCTCGGAGGCCGTGTCGACCAGGGCCGCGCCGATCGAGGTGCGGTTCTCGGGCAGGCCGCGCAGCACGTTGACGCCGGCGACGACGCCGACCACGCGGATCGCGGCGGCGACCAGGGCGAGCGAGAGCGCGACCCAGACGTAGCCGTAGTGGCCCAGCAGCGCGTAGACGGCGAGCCCGGCCACGACCGCGAACGAGCTGAGACCGGCCGCCCGGTCCAGGCCCACCCGATCGACGAACCGGTTGACGAAGGGCCCGGCGGCGATCAGGACGACCACCTGCGGCAGCATGCCGGCGGCGGCGAGCGCGGGCGGCCAGCCCCAGTCGAGTTGCAGTTGCAGGGTCACCATGTAGCCCATGCCGGCCACGGCCAGACCGGTCGCGGCCTTGTAGGCGAGTCCGGCGGCGACCAGCGGCCGGGCGACGAGCTTCAGATCGAGCAGCGGGTACGCGGCGGAGCGCTCGCGCCGCACGAAGAGCACCACGGCCACGACGGCCGCGGCGGTCGCCGCCCACGGCGCCCACGAACCGGTGCCCTCGTCGACGAACAGGGTGGGCGCGACGAGCGCGAGCACGATGGTCGCCGTGCCCAGCACCGCGCCGGGGACGTCGATCGGGTCCCGGTGGAGCTCGGCGGACCGGTCGGCGGCGATGCCGGAGCGGATGCCCGCGTACGCCAGCGCGGCGATCGGCACGTTGACCAGCAGCAGGACCTGCCACGGGGCGACCGCCAGGACGAAGCCGCCCGCGGTCGGCCCGATAGCCAGCCCGGCCAGCCCGACGGTGGAGATGAGGGTCATCGCCCGCACGCGCAGCCCGTCGGCGGTGAACAGGCGGAACGCGAGCGCGATCGAGCCGGGCGTCGTCATGGCGGCCGCGACGCCCATCAGCGCCCGGACGGCGATGAGCTGCTCCGCCGTGGTGACGAAGGCGGTCGCCAGGCTCGCCGCACCGAGCAGGACCAGCCCCAGCAGCATGATCCGCCGGCGGCCGAACCGGTCGGCGATGGCGCCGAAGACCAGCATCAGCCCGCCGAACACGACCGCGTACGAGCCGGTGACCCACTGCAGGGCCACCGTCGAGGCGTGCAGGTCACGGCCGATCGTGGGCAGGGCGACGTTCAGCACCGAGTTGTCGAGCATCTCGAACAGGAACACCGCCGACAGGCCGGCCAGCGCGATCCAGGCCTGCCGCAGGGAACGTGGCGGGCTGTCTGTTGTCATGGCGTGCTTCCTCTCGTCGCGTACATCGCCGATTAGAGCGTACGCGAATTTTAGAGCGCACCCCAAGTTTGTGGCTTGATACACTTCCGACGTGGCTGAACGGGGACTTCGGGAGCTCAAGAAGGCGCGCACTCGCCGGCTGATCGCCGACACCGCGGCGCGGTTGTTCGCCGAGCGCGGCTACGAGCAGGTGACGGTGAGCGAGGTGGCGCGCGCGGCGGAGGTGGCCGAGCAGACGCTCTACAACTACTTCCCGGCCAAGGAGCATCTGGTCACCGACCGCGAGGACGAGATGCAGCAGCGGCTGACCGAGCTGATCCGCTCGCGCCCGGCCGGCACCACCCCCGCCGCCGCGGTGCGCGGCCTCCTCCTCGAGACGGTGGCGGCGATCCGCGGCATGCCCGCCGAGAACGCCCGCGGCAACCTCGGCTACCTGGCCTCGATCAGCCCGGCGGTCAACCGGCTCGCCCTGGAGGTGACCGATCGCCTGGCCACCGCCCTGGCCGCGGCCATCGCCGCCACCAGCGACGTCACACCCGAGGTGGCCCGCCTGCAGGGCATCGCCCTGGCCGGCGTCGTCCGCATCGTCATCGGCGAGACCGGCCGCCTCACCCGCGAAGGGCGAAGCCCGGCCGAGACGGCCGACGCGCTCCGGCCACAGATCGAGAACGTCCTCACCGAGCTCGACCGCTGGCTGGCCCGCTGACGCACCGCTTCCCCTACACCTTGCGGAACGGGATGCCCAGCAGGCTCGCGGCGGCCGCGTAGGTGCCGGCGCGGTGCCCGACCGACAGCGACCAGTGGTGACCGATGCCGGTGGCGCTCCAGTCGTCGACCCACTCGCCCGGGTCGCGGCCGAAGTCCACCCGGGACGTGGTGTTGCCGATCTCGAGCAGCGGGCCGGGCACCACGGTGCCCTCCGACGCCACGAACGCGAGCGTGCCGTCCTGGTCCTGGCCGAGGCCGAGCAGGGTGACCGGGCCGTGCCGTACGTCGAACTCGACGCTGACGCCCCAGCCGCGCTTGCCGTGGTAGACGCCGAGGCCGCGCAGCAGCGGATCGCCGGCCGAGACGGCGAGGTGCGCCGGGCCGTCATGGCCCATCTCGACCACGTTGTCGGTGAAGTTGAGGGCCTGGATCTCGCAGAACGAACCGCCGGCACCCGCCGCCTGGGTGACGAGCTGAGCCACCGAGGTACGCAGCTCGTACTCACCGGCCGCCGGAATGCCCCGGGCGGTGAGCAGCGACGCGCCGAGGATCATGCCGGCGCCCAGCCGCTCGTGCTGCTCGCCGTCGAGCCCGCGGTGGTAGTAGGCGAGCGAGTCCAGCGCGAAGTCGCCGGCGAGACGATCGAGCCCCACCGACACCTTGGCGCCCCACGCCAGATCGTCCTCGGCGACGGACTCGTCGACCGTGAACAGCTCCCGGGCGAGGGCCACCCGCTCGGCGACCTGCGCGTCGGTGACCTGCTCCACGCGTACTCGGAGGTCGTCGAACTCGAGCACCTCGACGTGCGAGCCGAAGGTGGCGGGCAGCAGCGTCAGATCGGTCGAGACGTCGAGCATGCCGGGATAGAGATGGCCCATCAGGCCGTGCCGGGCGTGCCGCAGCGCGGCCCGCACCCCCGCCGCCTCGATCCACCGGTCGATCCGCTGCCAGGCCGCCTCCTGGCGCAGATGGCCGGAGACCGAGCGGAACGGGATGCCGGCCCGGCGGAACACGTTGCCGACCTCGGGGACCGGGCACTGGCCGCAGTACGCCAGCCACGCCCCCGTGTCGAACTGCGCGTGGTCCATGCGCTCGGTCGGCTGCAGGTCGATCACGAGGACCGGCGTGTGCGCGCGCTGCGCGATCGGCAGCACCATGTCGGAGGTCAGGTAGGTCGTCAGGAACAGCACGATCAGGTCGCAGTCGGCGCGGCGCAGGGTCTCCGCGGCGACCGCTCCCTCGCGGGCGTCGGAGATGAACCCGACGTCGACGACCTCGGCGTCCATCCGCTGGAACCGCGACGAGACGTACGCGGCGGACTCCTTCAGCTGCGGCAGCAGCCCGGGAAATTGCGGCCAGTAGGCGCCCAGACCGCCGGCCACGAGACCGATCCGGGTCTTGCGCCGCACCGCGGCGGGCAGCAGCTCGGCTACGACAGTCATACGAGAACCTCCTGGCGGGGCGCGGACTCGCGCACCACGAGTCGCGGGGGGAACTGGCGGGCTTCGTGGGTGTGGTCGTCCACCGCCTCGACCTCGTCGAGCAGCAGGCCGACGCCGGCGCGGCCGAGCTCCTCGACCGGCTGCCGGACCGTGGTCAGCGGCACGGCGGACACCGTGGCGACGTCGAGGTCCCCGAACCCGGCGACCGTGATGTCACCCGGGACGCGCACGCCACGGGCCAGCAGGGCCTGCACCACACCCACGGCAAGGAAGTCATTGGTGCAGAAGACGGCGTCGGGCAGCTCGGCGAGCTCCCGGACCGCCGCGGCGCCGCAAGCGACATCCATCTGCGGTACGGACACCTGCCGCACGGCCGCGCCCCGGTGCTCGCGGACCGCCTGCCGGGCGCCCTGCCACCGGTCGGCGCACTGCCGGATCGCCCGGTCACCGTTGACCACCAGGATGCGCCGGGCCCCACCGGCGAGCAGGTGCTCGACGGCGAGCCGCCCACCGGCGACGTCGTCGACGGCCACCGAGCACCCCTCCTGCACCGGCACCGCCCGGTCGGTGAGCACCAGCGGGATGCCGCGGCGCCGCAACCCGTCCAGCCGCTGCCGGTCGGCGCCGCGGGGCACCACGACGGCCCCGGCGGCCCGCTGGTCGGCGAGCATGGTGAAGAAGTCGCGCTCCCGCTCGGCGTCGTCGTTGCTGTCGCAGAGCACGAGCGAGAAGCCGTGCCCGTACGCGGCGTCGGCCGCCCCGCGCGTGATGCGCGCGTAGAACGAGTTCGTGACGTCCGGGATCACCAGCGCGATCGCCGAGCGCCGGCCGTGGCGCAGATCGACGGCCCCGTGATGCGGCACGTAGTCGAGCTCCCGCGCGATCCGCTGAATGCGCGCGGCGGTGCCGGCGTTGACCCGCTCGGGCCGGTTGAGCGCGTTAGACACGGTCGCCACCGAGACCCCGGCCGCCGCAGCGACGTCCTGAATCCGCACCCGGCCCGCCATAGCGCCCCTGTCACCTCATGTAAAACGTTTACTTCCCGGCGAAGCTACCCGCTCTCCTCCCCCCGAGCAAGAGGCGATGAAGGCCCTTTTCGGACGGCTTTCTAAAACGTTTAAGACGCACTGAGACGGCGCGACTCACCCCCGGCCGGTGCACGCCCGCAGCACCGCCGCGCCTCCGTGCCGGCGGGCGGCCACCTGGACCAGCAGGTTCACCACGGGCGTACGGCCACCTACCCGTCCACCCGCGGCTCGTTCCCGCCGGGTCGCGCTAGACGAAGGTGAAGTTGACGCGGAACAGGTTGTCCGGGTCGTACTTGTGCTTGACGGCCAGGATGCGGTCGTAGAGCTCCGGCCCGTACACCCGGCGAAGCCCGTCCCCGCCCACGGTCATGAAGTTGGCCATCTGGTGGTCGTACTGCCAGGGCCGCAGGGCCTCGACGAGCCGGTCGAGCGCGGCGGTCAGGCGCGGCAGGTCGTCCGGGCCGCCCGCGCCGACGCCGAAGACCTGGAACGGCAGGCCCCGGCTCGGCACCGCGTCGGGCACCGCGGGAGCCCGGTCGAGGGCGCCGCCGAGAGCGCGGATCTCGACCGTGGTGAGCGGGCAGCCGGAGTCGGGGCCGACCGCGCCGAGGAACGCCGCCAGCGTCTCGTCGGTGAGGGCGCTCAGGCCGAGGCCCTTGTCCACATAGGGCAGCGGCGTCAGCGGGTCGGCGTGCATCGTCGCCGAGTCGCGGTACGGCACCTCGGCCACCGAGTCGTCGACGGCGGTGCCGGCGGCCCGGATCGGGGCGAGCAGCGCCGCGCCCTGCTCGGCCGGGCCGATGAAGGCGAAGCGCACGTGCAGCAGGAACGCGCCGCGCAGGTGCGGCGGCAGGTCGGGCGCCGGAGGGAGCCGGTCGACGGCGACCGAGGTGCTCGCGTTCTCCGGCAGGGTGGCCGCCCAGTCCCGCCACAGCGGGAGCAGCGTGGTCATCTGCTCGCCGGGGAAGAACAGGCCGCCCGCGTAGATCGTGGGGATCGGCAGCAGCCCGATGTCCATGCGGGTGACCACACCGAGGTTGCCCCGCGTGCCCTTGAGCGCGTGGAACAGCTCGGGCTCCCGGATCTCGTCGACGACCCGGAGCTGCCCGTCGGCGGTGACCACCTCGAACTCGGTCACGTGGTCGCCGGCGTAGCCGTACCGGCGGCCGAGGGTGGGGCTCTGGCCGCCGCCCAGCACGTAGCCGATGGCGCCGACCGTGGGTGTGGAGCCGTTGAGCGGGGCCAGGCCGTGCTCGGCCGCCGCGTCGAGGACCTGGCCCCAGCGCGCCGAGCCGGTGACCCGGGCGGTCGCCGCGGCGGGGTCGACGGTGACGCCGGCCATCCGGTCCATGACGATGAGGACGGCGCCGTCGCCGGGCAGCGGCTGGAGGTGCCCGCCGCCCTTGACCGCCACGGCGAGGCCGTTCGCCGCCGCGAACCGGACGGCCGCCTGCACGTCGGCGGGCCCCGCGGCGTCGACGACGACCGCCGGCGTCATCGGGGTGAGCACGTTGAAGGTGGCGCACGCGGCGGCGTATCCGGGCTCGCCGGGCAGCAGGACGGACACCTGCTCACGAAGCCGGTCGATGTTGTTGATCATGCGCCCATGATGCGATCGGCCCCGATGCGAGGCATCGGGTGATGTCACCACCGAGCGGCGGCGGAAGTGGGGGAGATCAACCCTCGAGGGCGTCCCGCAGCTGCACGCGCGAGGTCACGCCGATCTTCGGGAAGATCTTGGCCAGGTGGGCGCCGACGGTCCGGTGCGAGATGTAGAGCCGCTTGCCGATGTCCCGGTTGGTCAGGCCCTGCGCGGCCAGCTGGGCGATCTGGAACTCGTGCGCGGTGAGCCGGTCGGTCGCGGCGGCGGCCCGCTGACCGCTGCGCTCGCCCGCGGCCCGCAGCTCGCGCCGGGCCCGGTCGCCCCACGGCACCGCGCCCAGCGCGTCGAAGGCGTCGCGGGCGGCCCGCAGCGGCTGACGCGACTCGGCCACCCGCCGGCGGCGGCGCAGCCATTCGCCGTACGCGAGCGCGGTCCGCGCCCGCACGAACGGCCGCCGGCTGAGGTCCTGTGCCAGCGCGTCCCGGAACAGGGCCTCGTCGTCGGCCAGCAGGGCCCGGGCCAGCCGCAGCCCGTCGTGCAGCGACGGCGACAGGGTGCGGGTGGCCGCCTCCTCCATCTCGGCGATGATCGCGCCGATCGCCTCGGTGCGCCCGGCGTGCGCGGCCGCGTCGGCCAGGTCGCCGATCGTGTGACAGCGCAGCGCCAGCTGATAGGACGGATCGCCCGGATCGTGCAGGCGCAGCAGCCGTTCCAGCGCCTCGGCATGGTCGCCGGCGCCGAGGGCGGCCAGCGCCCGGGCGTGCTGGGCGGTGGCGAGCACCGGCCGGGCGCCGACCGGCAGACCCCGCTGCTCGGCCTCGGTGGCCAGCCGCCGGGCGCCGTCGAAGTCGCCGCGCAGGGCGGCCAGCTTGGCCTGACTGGCCCGGATGAGGCCGAGCAGGTAGGGCTGACCGGTCTCCTCGGCCAGGTCGCTCGCCTCCTGGGCGGCCGGGATGGCGACCGCGAGATCGACCAGGTGCACGGCGCTCCAGGCCTGCGCGGCGAGTGCGCGGGCAAGCAACTGAAGGCGGCCCTGCGCGCGCAGTCCGGTGAGCGAGGCGGCCGACTGGGCGACGGCGACGTCGAACGAGCCGACCAGCACCGCGGCGCTGCCGATCAGCCGTACCGCCCGCGGGTCGGGCACCGGCTGGGCGAGCACCTGCCGGGACCGTTCGATCACGACGGCGCCCCGGTCGATCGGCGCCGCGTAGGCCAGGACGGCCAGCAGCCGGGCGTCGTGCGGGTCGAGGGGCAGGCCCTCGGCCACCGCCACGATGCGCCGGCGGGCGTCCGGGCCGGGCTCGGACCAGAAGCACCGCAGGGCCGCGCTCCACAGGATGCGGACGCCCAGATCGAGGTCGCCCGCGGCGGCGGTCTCGCCCGCGAGCTCCGCCAGGGTGGTGGCGTCGGTGTCCCGGTCGCGCATGCCGTCGTCGAAGGCGGCACCGATCCACGCGGCCCGCGCCCGCTGCCCGGCGGTGAGGTCGAGCGAGCCGGCCGCGCCGAGCAGCCGCTCGACCACCTCGGTGCGGCCCAGGTCGACGCCCGCGTCGGCGGCCCGCAGCAGCCGGTCGGCACGGCGGTGCGGGTCGGGGCTGAGCCGAGCCGCCCGGTCGAGCGCCGCGACCACCGTGGCCGCGCTGCCCCGCCGCTGGGCCCGGGCGGCCACCGCTTCGAGCGCGGCGGCGACGGTCTCGTCCGGCCGGTCGGCGGCCGAGGCGAGATGCCAGGTCTGCCGGTCCGGGTCGGCGGCGAGCACCGAGGCCAGGGCACGGTGCACGTCGCGGCGGCGGTCCGGCCCGGCGTTCTGATGGATGGCCGATCGGATCAGGGGGTGCCGGAACGTCAGCCGGTCCTCGCCGAGCTCGACGAGGCGGGCGTCCACGGCCGGGCGCAGCCGTTCGGCGCCGATCCGGCGGCCGGTCAGCGCCGCGGTGGCGTCCTCGATCTCGGCCAGAGCGCCGCCGTCGTTGAGGGCGGCGACCTGCAGCGCCATGATCGTGTCCGGCGGCAGGGCGGTGGCGCGCTCGACGAAGGCACGCTCGAGCCGGGCGGTCAGCGGCAGCCAGGGCGCGGCCAGCGTGCTGCTCCCCCGGGTGGCGGCGACCGCGTCCGGCAGCTCGATCAGGGCGAGCGGGTTGCCGGCCGCCTCGGCGAGCAGCCGCTGCCGCTCGGGTCCGGTCAGCGCGAC
The DNA here is from genome assembly GCF_016862115.1 of Paractinoplanes deccanensis. Taxonomy (GTDB): domain Bacteria; phylum Actinomycetota; class Actinomycetes; order Mycobacteriales; family Micromonosporaceae; genus Actinoplanes; species Actinoplanes deccanensis. Next base: position 1,576 of record NZ_BOMI01000021.1, on the reverse strand, counting down.
GGCCGACCGGCCGAGCAGGGCCGTCGCGGCGGTCTCCGGCAGCGGCCGCACCGCCAGCTCGGGCAGGCCGGAGCCGGTCCAGCGGGTGACGCCCGCGCCGGTGCGCACCGCGGCCAGCAGCAGGATCGGCTCGGACTCGAGCCGGCGGGCGAGGAAGGTCAGCACACCGGCGGTGGCGGCGTCGAGCCAGTGCGCGTCCTCGGCGACGATCAGGGTGGGCGCGCTGTCGGCCAGCTCGGCCAGCAGGTTGAGCACGGCGAAGCCGACCAGGAAGGCGTCCGGCACGGTCTCGTCGCTGAGGCCCAGGGCGGCGCGCAGGGCGGCCCGCTGGCCCGGCGGCAGCAGGCCGAAGGCGCCGTGGACCGGATAGAGCATCTGGTGCAGGCCGCCGAAGGGAAGATGGGCCTCGGCCTCGGTGCCGGCCATGGTCAGCACCCGCAGTCCCGCCACCCGGGCGGTGTCGGCGGCCTGCGCGAGCAGTGCCGACTTGCCGATCCCGGCGTCGCCGTGCACCACGAGGGCGGCGCCGCGGTCGCGGACGGCACGGATCATGGCGGAGATCCGCGCCACCTCGCTGTCCCGCCCCACCAACGTCACCGAGGAATTTTACGCGTGACCTCCCGCACCCAGGTCAAATGGCCCATGCTCGCGAGGTGCCCGCGCACGCAGAGTGGTCCGCATGAGCTTCACGGGCCGTTTCGTGGGCCGCGAGGCCGACCTGGCCGCCGTCGTGCGGAGCCTCGGCACGGCGCCGCTGGTGACACTGACCGGGCCGGGCGGGGCCGGCAAGTCCACGCTGGCGTGGCGGGTCGCCGCCTCGTCCCCGGGCGTCCGGGTGGCCGACGACGGCGCCGGGGCGGCGGAGCTGCTGCGGTCGGGCGCCCGGGTGGTGGCCACCGCGCCGGGACCGCTGGGCCTGCCCGGCGAGGTCGTCCACCCGGTGAGCGGGCTGGACGAGGCGGCGGCCGTCCAGCTGTTCACCGACCGGGCCCGCGCGGCCGGCCGCCGGATCGTCGCCGGACCGGAGGTCGCGGCGATCGGCGCGCGGCTCGACGGCCTGCCGCTGGCGATCGAGCTGGCCGCGCGCTGGGCCCGGATGCTGACGCCGGCCGAGATCCTGGCCGAGGTGTGCCGCGACCGGTTCGCCCTGCTGGACGGACTCCGGCAGGTCATCGAGCGCGACTACCGCCGGCTCACCGTCGCGGAGCAGCACCTGGCCGGTCGTCTCGCCGTACACGAGACAGCCTTTGACCGGGAGACGGCCGGCGGGAGCCTGCGGCTGCTGGCGGCGCTGGTCGACAAGTCGTTCGTCCTGCCCGTGCCGGGGGAGCCGGCGCGGTCCCGGTTCCGGATGCTCGGCTCCGTCCGCGATTTCCTGGCCCGCCGCCACCCGCCGCTCACCCCCCGCGAGCTCCAGATCGCCCGGATGGTGGCCGACGGCCTGACCAACCGCGAGGTGGCCGCGCGGCTGACCGTCTCGGTGCGCACGGTCGAGTCGCACCTGGAGCACGTGCGGGCCAAGCTCGGCCTACGCTCCCGGGCGCAGCTCGGCGGCTGGCTCGCCGGCGTCGCCTAG
>NZ_BOMI01000020.1 GCF_016862115.1 Paractinoplanes deccanensis | reverse complement strand
ACGGCCGGAGTAGCGGTGGGCGAGGTGGCGGGCCAGCGGCAGCCACGCCTCGATCGCCCGGTCGCGCGCGGCGGCGCGGTGAGGATCGTCGGCGGGGAGCTCGCACATGGCGGCCAGCAGGTCGGTGGCGGTGGTCTCGGCGACCGTCTGATCTGTGTACGACAAGGTCATCGGGGTGGTCCTCCATCACAACGGGCAGAGAGCCGTGCCCGCTAGCGGCGACCGATCAGTTATTCCACGCTAGCCGATGTGGTGAGGCTTGCCTAGCCGAACGGACGAGTGACGCTCGACAAGTGCACAACCCGGCGCGCGCGGATGACGCGCCGGGGATTTAAGGTCGGTCCCCCGTGGTAATCAACGGGAAACGAACAGAGTCTTGAGACGGGAAACAGGGATGGCCATTCTCGGCATCGACATCGGCGGCTCCGGGGTCAAGGGGGCGCCGGTCGACACCGTCAGGGGCGAGCTGCTCGCGGAGCGGTTCCGTGTGCCCACGCCGCAGCCCTCCGACGTCACCAGCGTGGTCGAGGCCGTCGCCCAGGTCGCGGCCCAGTTCGACGGGTACGACCGGGTCGGCGTCACCTTCCCGGGCGTCGTCGTCGACGGTGTCACGCGCACCGCGGCGAACGTGGACAAGTCCTGGCTCGACGCGCCCGCCGCCCAGCTGTTCAGCGACCGCCTCGGCAAGCCGGTCAGCGTGCTCAACGACGCCGACGCGGCGGGCGCGGCCGAGGTCGCGTTCGGCGCCGGCAAGGACCAGCCCGGCCTCGTGGTGATGCTGACCTTCGGCACCGGCATCGGCAGCGCCCTCTTCCTCGACGGCACGCTGATCCCCAACACCGAGTTCGGTCACCTCGAGCTCGACGGGCACGACGCCGAGACGCGGGCCTCCGACCGCGCCCGCGAGACCGAGGACCTGAGCTGGGAGAAGTGGGCCGGCCGGGTGGGCAACTACCTGCGCCACGTCGAGATGCTGCTCTCCCCGCGGCTGTTCATCATCGGCGGCGGCGTCAGCAAGAAGGCCGACCGCTTCCTGCCGCTGATCGACATCCGTACGCCGATGGTCCCGGCCACGCTGCTCAACAACGCCGGCATCATCGGGGCGGCCGTGACCGCCGAGACCGACGCCAAGGCGGCCTCCCCCGCCGGCGTCACGCCGCACGAGGCCGGCGCGAAGGTGGCCGGCTGATGGCCCGCACGATCGCCACGAACACCCGGGTCGAGCGCGCGGAGCTGCTCGAGTTCCTGCGCCCGCGGCACAAGGCCGTCCTCATGACGACCCGCCGCGACGGCCGTCCCCAGGCCTCGCCCAACACGTGCGGCGTCGACACCGAGGGCCGCATCGTCATCTCGACCTATCCCGAGCGGGCCAAGGCGCTCAACGTGCGGCGCGACCCGCGGGTGTCGGTCATGGTGCTCTCCGACGACTTCGGCGGCCCGTGGGTGCAGGTCGACGGCACGGCCGAGGTGCTCGACCTGCCGGAGGCCCTGGAGCCGCTGGTCGAGTACTTCCGCGTCATCTCGGGTGAACACCCGGACTGGGACGAATACCGCCAGGCCATGCGTGACCAGGGCAAATCTCTCATCCGCATCACGATCGACCGCTGGGGCCCGATCGCCACGGGCGGCTTCCCGGCCCGCCTGGCCTGATCCGCAAAACGAACGAGGCCGGCGCCCCAGGTGGGGCGCCGGCCTCGTGTCACGTCAGGCGGCGTTGTGGGTCTTCTCAGCATCGAGCAGATAGAGCAGGGTGTCGCGGTGCATCTCGGCGACCGGCTCCAACAGGTCCGGGTGGCGCAGCAGCACGGCGGCCTCGCGGTCGCGCTGGTCGGGCTCGAGCAGGCGGCGGAACTCGTTCGGGGTGCCGCCGGGGCGGCGCGGGAACGGCAGGGGCCGGTTGTCCGCCGCCGGGACCGCCGCGACGACCGCGTCGACCGCCCGGCGGGCCAGGGCCGGGTCGGCCAGCAGGCAGGCGGCCCAGCTGACCACGACCTCGTCGACCCAGGTGCGCCAGCCCTCCTCCTCGGCCTCCTCGTCCTCGGGCTCGCTGCCGACGCGCCAGTCCAGCACCGCGGAGCCGCCGGGGCCGGCGATGGCCACCAGGGCGGCGTCGACCTCGGTCGGGTAGCGCAGCCACGCCGCCACCGTCACGGCCTGGCGGGCCTGGAGCTCCGACAGGGTGTGTGCGATGGTGTCGGGGCTACCGGCGGGGTAGGCCCGCGAGAGCCAGTGCGTGCTGGCCGCGATGACGGGCGAGAGCTCGACAGACGGTCCGGCCACGTGGGGTGCTCCTCCGTTAGGGCGCGGCACCGGGTTGGTCCGCGTCACGGGGTACTCCTCGGCGGCCGGAGGTGGCGGTCTGAGTAGGGTGACCGGAGTGGGACCGCCCGGCAACCGACGCGCTCCCGTGCACGCGGCGATCGACCACGGCGTGGCCGAGCTGCGCCCCGATCCGGCCCGCCCGCAAGGGTGGACGCTGCTCGTCGACGGGGTGCCCCAGTCATATGTGGATCTTGCGGATCCCGGGCATCTCGTCTTCCCGTACCTGACGGCCCTGGTCAACGTGGTGCGCCAGGTGCCGCCGAGGGTGCTGCACCTCGGGGGCGGCGGGCTGACGATGGCCCGCCGGCTGCACCACCGCCGGCCCGCGATGCCGGCGAGCGTGGGATCGGCCGGCTTCGCGGCCGCCGCGGCGCGCGTGCTCGGCGAGGGCGGGCCGCTGGCGATGAACCTGACCGACGTACCGCCGCCGGCGCATTCACGGATCCAGGCGGCCACCGTCCAGACAGCGTTCGAGACCGTGGTGCTCTACGGCGACGCGGCGGTGCTGCGGGGCAGGCGGGCGGGAAATTTGATTTTGCTCGCCGGTAACGTCCCGATGATCAAAGTCGGTAAGCATGAGAAGACCGTTCGTGGAGCCGATTTGGCGGATTTCATCGGGGGCGCGAGGCCTCGCCTGGATGAGCCCGCCTGAACCGTCTCCGGTAGGTTGGGCGCATCGGCATGCCACCGTTTGCGGCGCCTCCACAGCGGAGAAGTATGCCCTGACGGCGGTCTGATTTCGCCGACCCCGCCCGTGCCCTTCTGACTACGGTGGAGATCATGACCGGTCGCTTTCCCATCGAAGACGTGACGCCCTCGGTGTCCTGTGGCCGCTATCCGGCAAAAGCCGTTGTCGGCGAGCTCGTGCCGGTTTCCGCCGTGTCCTATCGCGAAGGACACCACGCGCTCGGCGTGAACGTGGTATGGCGTGGACCCGACGGCGAGTCCGAGCCGTTCACCCGCATGCGGCCCGGCGAGCCCGGTCTCGACCAGTGGCACGCGGTGATCCGCCCCGACCGGGTCGGCCGGTGGACGTTCACCGTGGAGGCGTTCGACGACCCGTACCGCACGTGGCGCGACGCCGTGGTCAAGAAGATCGGTGCGGGACAGGGCCTGGAGGATCTGGCGAACGACCTGAGCGAGGGCGCCGAGGTGCTCGACCTGGCCGCCAAGATCGTGCCGAACGAGGACGAGGACCGGGTACGCGACGCCGCCGCGGCCCTGCGCGACGAGCAGCGCTCGCTGTTCGCCCGGGTCTCCCCCGCGCTCGACCTCGAGGAGCTGCTCTGGCACAACCCGGTGCGGCAGCTGGTGACCACCACCCGGTCGTACGCGATCTGGGTCGACCGCAAGCGCGCCCTCTACTCGGCGTGGTACGAGTTCTTCCCGCGCTCCGAGGGCGCCGAGATCGGGCCCGACGCGATCCCGATCAAGCACGGCACGTTCGCCACCGCCGCCGAGCGCATCCCGGCCGTGGCGGCGATGGGCTTCAACGTGCTCTACCTGCCCCCGATCCACCCGATCGGCAAGATCAACCGCAAGGGTCGCAACAACACGCTGGTCGCCCGCCCCGAGGACGTCGGCTCGCCGTGGGCGATCGGCTCCGACGAGGGCGGGCACGACGCGATCCACCCGCAGCTCGGCACGCTCGACGACTTCCGCCGCTTCATCGGCGTCGCCCGCGACCACGGCCTCGAGGTCGCCATGGACCTGGCGCTGCAGGCCGCGCCCGACCACCCGTGGGTGCGCGAGCACCCCGAGTTCTTCACCCGCCGCGCCGACGGCACCATCGCGTACGCCGAGAACCCGCCCAAGAAGTACCAGGACATCTACCCGCTCAACTGGGACAACGACTACAAGGGCCTGCGCGACGAGGTCTACCGCGTCGTCATGCACTGGGTGGACAACGGCGTCAAGATCTTCCGCGTCGACAACCCGCACACCAAGGCGCTCAACTTCTGGCAGTGGCTGATCGCCAAGGTCAAGGAGACCGACCCGGACGTGCTCTTCCTGGCCGAGGCGTTCACCCGGCCGGCCATGATGAACGGACTCGGCAAGATCGGCTTCACCCAGTCGTACACGTACTTCACCTGGCGCACCACGGCCTGGGAGATGCGCCAGTACATGGAGCAGCTGCTCACCTCGATCGACTGGATGCGCCCCAACTTCTGGCCCAACACGCCCGACATCCTGCACGAGTCGCTCCAGCACGGCGGCCCGCCGATGTTCAAGATCCGGGCGGTGCTGGCGAGCATGCTCACGCCGTCCTGGGGCATGTACTCGGGATACGAGCTCTTCGAGCACGTGCCGCGGCCGGGCGCCGAGGAGTACATCGACAACGAGAAGTTCGAGCTCAAGCCCCGCGACTGGGCGGCGGCCGAGCGTGCCGGCCGGTCGCTCGCGCCGTACATCGGGCGCCTCAACCGGATCCGCGACGAGAACCCCGCGCTGCACTGGCTCCGCAATCTGCGATTCCACGAGATCGACAACGCCAATCTGCTGTGCTTCTCCAAGCGCGACCCCGACACCGGCAACACGGTGCTGGTGGTCGTCAGCTTCGACTCGGCGAACGTGCAGTGGGGCAACACCGTGCTCGACATGCCGGCGCTCGGCAAGGACTGGCACGAGCGGTTCACGGTCGTCGACCAGATCACCGGGGCGACGTACGAATGGGGCCAGCACAACGCGGTACGCATCGACCCGTACGTGGAGCCGGCGCACATCTTCGTCGTTCAGCCGCCGGCCTGAGTCGCAAACCGGCGGCGTAACAAGATTCAAGTACCTGCGGGTGGGTAGGTGGGGAACCTGATGGACCAGAACAACGATCTCGACCTCGATCCGGCGGAGGGCAGCCACGTCGAGGACGGTGTGGTCGAGCACCCGACCGCGGAGGACTTCGGTCACGCCCGGGCGCTGCCGGCCGACCGGACGTGGTTCCAGCGCGCCGTCTTCTACGAGGTCCTGGTCCGGGCGTTCTACGACTCGAGCGCGGACGGCTCCGGCGACCTGCGCGGCCTGATCGAGCGCCTCGACTATCTCCAGTGGCTCGGCGTCGACTGCCTGTGGCTGCCGCCCTTCTACCAGTCGCCGCTGCGCGACGGTGGGTACGACATCAGCGACTTCTACAAGGTGCTTCCCGAGTTCGGCACCGTCGAGGACTTCGTGGCGCTGCTCGACGCGGCGCACAAGCGCGGCATCCGGGTCATCACCGACCTGGTCATGAACCACACCAGCGACCAGCACCCGTGGTTCCAGGAGTCGCGGCGCGACCCCGACGGGCCGTACGGCGACTTCTACGTCTGGAGCGACACCAGCGACAAGTACCCCGACGCCCGGGTCATCTTCGTCGACACCGAGGAGTCCAACTGGACCTTCGACCCGGTGCGCCGGCAGTTCTTCTGGCACCGGTTCTTCTCGCACCAGCCCGACCTCAACTACGACAACCCGGCAGTGCAGGAGGCGATGCTCGACGTCCTGCGCTTCTGGCTCGACCTGGGCATCGACGGCTTCCGCCTGGACGCGGTCCCTTACCTGTACGAGCGTGAGGGCACCAACGGCGAGAACCTGCCCGAGACCCACGCGTTCCTCAAGCACTGCCGCAAGGTCATCGACGACGAGTTCCCGGGCCGGGTGCTGCTCGCCGAGGCCAACCAGTGGCCCGCCGACGTCGTCGAGTACTTCGGCGACCCGAAGACCGGCGGCGACGAGTGCCACATGGCGTTCCACTTCCCGCTGATGCCGCGCATCTTCATGGCGGTGCGGCGCGAGTCGCGCTTCCCGATCTCGGAGATCCTCGCGCAGACCCCGGCGATCCCGGACAACTGCCAGTGGGGCATCTTCCTGCGCAACCACGACGAGCTGACGCTCGAGATGGTCACCGACGAGGAACGCGACTACATGTACTCGGAGTACGCGAAGGACCCGCGGATGAAGGCGAACGTCGGCATCCGCCGGCGGCTCGCCCCGCTGCTCGAGAACGACCGCAACCAGATCGAGCTGTTCACCGCGCTGCTGCTGTCGCTGCCCGGGTCGCCGGTCCTCTACTACGGCGACGAGATCGGCATGGGCGACAACATCTGGCTCGGTGACCGCGACGGCGTGCGTACGCCGATGCAGTGGACGCCCGACCGCAACGCCGGCTTCTCGACCGCCAACCCGGGACGGCTCTACCTGCCGGCCAACCAGGACCCGGTGTACGGCTACCAGGCGGTGAACGTGGAGGCTCAGCGCGACAGTTCCACGTCGTTGCTGAACTGGACGCGTACGATGCTGGCGGTGCGACGCCGCCACGAAGCGTTCGCCGTCGGCACGTTCCGCGAGTTGGGCGGATCGAACCCGTCGGTGCTGGCATACCTGCGCGAGGACGGCGACGACGTCGTCCTGTGCGTGAACAACCTGTCGCGCTTCCCGCAACCGATCGAGCTGAACCTGCAGCACTGGAACGGGTACACCCCCGTGGAACTGACCGGGCACGTGAACTTCCCGCGCATCGGCCAGCTGCCGTACCTGCTGACGCTCCCCGGGCACGGCTTCTACTGGTTCCAGCTGTGCGGGTCCGAGGAGAAGCAATGACGCTGCCTTTCGCCGAATGGCTGCCGCAGCAGAGGTGGTACGCCGGCCGCTCGCGCACCCTGTCGTCGGTCAAGGAGGCGTCGTCGACGGCGCTCGACGACGACCTCGACCTGGTGCTCATCGACGTCGAGTACACCGACGGCAGCTCCGAGCGGTACCAGGTGATCGTGGCCTGGGAGTCCGGCCCGATCGTCGAGTACAGCGAGGTCGCGACGATCGGCACCGCCGGCAACCGCACGGGCTACGACGCGCTCTACGACCCGAACATGGCCCGCAAGTTGCTCGCGCTGATCGCCGCGGGCGGCACCAAGGGTGACGTGATCTTCCAGCCCGAGCCGGGTGCCGAGTTCCCGGTCGAGTCGTGGCCTCGGGTCTTCGACGCCGAGCAGAGCAACACCAGCGTCATCTTCGAGCAGGACGCGATCCTCAAGGTGTTCCGCCGGGTCGCGGCCGGCATCAACCCCGACATCGAGCTCAACCGGGTGCTCGGCCGGGTCGGCAACATCCACGTGGCCCGGCTGCTCGGCTCGTTCGAGACCACCGAGAGCGGCGAGCCCAGCCCGCTCGGCATGGTGACCGAGTACGCGGCCAACTCCGCCGAGGGCTGGGCGATGGCGACCGCGTCGGCGCGTGACCTGTTCGCCGACGCGGAGTACGGCGCCGACGAGGTGGGCGGCGACTTCCAGGGCGAGTCGTACCGGCTCGGCGAGGCCGTCGCGTCGGTGCACGCCGACCTGGCCCGCGAGCTCGGCTCCGGCCCGTCGCCGTTCCCGGTCGACGCCATGCTCGCCCGGCTGCGCACCGCGGCCCACTCGGTCTCCGAGATCCAGCAGTACCTGCCGGCGATCGAGGCCGAGTTCCGCCGGCTCACCGGCGAGCAGGTCGAGGTGCAGCGGGTGCACGGCGATCTGCATCTGGGCCAGGTGCTGCGGGTGCCGGAGGGCTGGCTGCTCATCGACTTCGAGGGCGAGCCCGGCCAGCCCCTCGACGAGCGGCGGCTGCCCGACTCGCCGCTGCGCGACGTGGCCGGGGTGCTGCGCTCCTACGAATACGCGGCCTATCAGCTGCTCGTCGACCAGGACGACGACGAGCCGCTGGCCGCCCGCGCCCGCGAGTGGATCGACCGCAACCGGGACGCGTTCTGCGACGGATACGCCCACGCCGCCGGCTTCGACCCCCGCGAGCAGGGGACGTTGCTGGCGGCGTACGAGCTGGACAAGGCGGTCTACGAGGCCGCGTACGAGGCCCGGCACCGGCCCGGATGGCTGCGGATCCCCCTGCGGTCCATCGCACGGCTCGTCGGCTGATTTTCAACTAAGGAGCTACTCGTGATCGGCCAGACCGCCTCCTCCTCGCTCGCCGCCGACCAGCGCGCCATGAACAGCGTGGTGGCCGGCGACACCCACGACCCGCACGCGATCCTCGGGGCGCATCCCCGCGACGGCAAGACGGTCATCCGTACCCTGCGCAAGGGCGCCAAGGCGGTCGCCGTGGTGCACGAGGGCGAGCGGACCGAGATGACCAAGGTGCACCCGGACGGCGTGTTCGCCGCCGAGCTGACCGGCACGGTCCTCGACTACCGGCTCGACGTGGACGGCACGGAGGTCGACGACCCGTACCGCCACCTGCCGACGCTGGGCGAGCTCGACCTGCACCTGATCGGCGAGGGCCGGCACGAGAAGCTGTGGAAGGTGCTCGGCGCGCAGCCGCGCGGCACCGGCGTCGCCTTCTCGGTGTGGGCGCCGTCCGCCCGCGGCGTGCAGGTCATCGGCGACTTCGTGGGCTGGGGCCCGTACGACGGCTGGCCGATGCGCTCGCTGGGCAGCAGCGGCGTCTGGGAGCTGTACGTCCCGGACGCGCACACCGGCAGCAAGTACAAGTTCAAGATCCTCGGCCGGGACGGGGTGTGGCGTGAGCACGCCGACCCGCTGGCCCAGCACACCGAGGTGCCGCCGGCGACCGCGTCGGTCGTCTACTCGTCGTCGTACGAGTGGGGCGACGACGAGTGGATGACCGCGCGCGCCGCGAAGAAGTGGCACGAGGAGCCGGCCAGCGTCTACGAGGTGCACCTCGGCTCCTGGCGGCCCGGCCTGTCGTACACCGAACTCGCTTCTGAGCTCGTCGACTACGTGGTCGAGATGGGCTTCACCCACGTCGAGATGATGCCCGTGATGGAGCACCCGTTCGGCGGCTCCTGGGGTTACCAGGTCACCGGCTACTACGCGCCCACGTCACGCTTCGGCAGCCCCGACGAGTTCCGCTACCTGGTCGACAAGCTGCACCAGGCGGGCATCGGCGTGATCCTCGACTGGGTGCCGGCGCACTTCCCCAAGGACGAGTGGGCCCTGGCCCGGTTCGACGGCACCCCGCTCTACGAGCACGGCGACTGGCGCCGCGGCGAGCACCCCGACTGGGGCACGTACGTCTTCGACTTCGGCCGCAAGGAGGTGCGCAACTTCCTCGTGGCCAACGCGCTCTACTGGTGCGAGGAGTTCCACGCCGACGGCCTGCGGGTCGACGCGGTCGCCTCGATGCTCTACCTGGACTACTCGCGCAAGGACGGCGAGTGGACCCCCAACCAGTACGGCGGGCGCGAGAACCTCGACGCGATCAGCTTCCTCCAGGAGATGAACGCCACCGTCTACAAGAACAACCCCGGCGTCATGACGATCGCCGAGGAGTCGACCGCCTGGCCCGGCGTCACCCGCCCGACCCACCTCGGCGGGCTCGGCTTCGGCTTCAAATGGAACATGGGCTGGATGAACGACACCTTGTCCTACATGGAGAAGGAGCCGATCTACCGGCAGTGGCACCACCACCAGATGACCTTCGCGACGGTCTACGCGTGGAGCGAGAACTACATCCTGCCGATCAGCCACGACGAGGTGGTGCACGGCAAGGGCTCGCTCACCGGCAAGATGCCCGGCGACCTGTGGCAGAAGCTGGCCAACACCCGCGCGCTGCTCGGCTTCATGTGGGCCTTCACCGGCAAGCAGCTGCTGTTCATGGGCGGCGAGCTGGGCGACCTGCGCGAGTGGAGCGAGGAGCGCGGCCTCGACTGGGAGGACCTGGCCGACCCGCAGTTCGGCGGCCTCCAGCACCTGGTGAAGGATCTGAACCGCGTCTACCGGGAGACCCCGGCGATCTGGACGCAGGACACCGAGCCGAGCGGCTTCCGGTGGATCACCAGCGAGGACTCGCAGCACAACACGTTCTCGTTCGTGCGCTTCGCCCCCAACGGCGACCCGATGGCGTGCATCGTCAACTTCGCCGCGGTCCCGCAGGAGGGCTACCGCATCGGCCTGCCGCGCGGCGGCCGCTGGGCCGAGGTCATCAACACCGACAGCGAGCTGTACGGCGGTTCGGGCGTCGGCAACCTCGGCGAGGTCCACACCGACGACCTCCCGTGGCACGGCTTCGACCACTCGGTGTCCCTGCGGGTGCCCCCGCTCGGCGCGGTGTGGCTGCGCCACGAGCCGGAGGACCGTACCTAGTCGTCGCCGTTCGTCCCCTGCGGTGGTGGTCGCGGGTACGCCGGAGCGCTACGACCGCGATCCTCAGCAGGGCGAGAAAGCCGGCACATCTTCGGCGACGAGGATGCGTGGCGCGCCGTCACGCATCCTCGTCGTCCTCCGGCCAGGACGGCTCGTCCGAGATCTTCCACAGCTGCAACCGGTACGCCTCGAAGCGACCCGGGAAAGGCCCGGCGTCCTCCGGCGCGAACCCGCCGGAAACGCCACGGTTGTACGCCGCGACCCGGGCGCCGTACGTGCCGGCGCCGGTCGGCAGTTCCACTCCGACGTGGACGGGCGACTCCAACGCCTGGATCGAGCTGAACCGGCCACCGGGCAGGGCCAGCTCGGCCATCGCGATCTCGTCCGCCGTGCCCCCGGGCGTACCCGGCGGATCGTCCCAGACCTCGACCGCGACGGACGCCGTGCCGGTGTCGAGCGCGCGGGCGACGACGGCGTTGGGACCCCACGCGAAGAACCCGTGCCCGAGAGTCCGCCGGGCCGCCTCGAAGTTCTCACCCTCGTCGCACGTCGGATCGAAGATCGTGAAGAGCCGATACTGCGGATTCACCGTGAACACATACTCGAACACAACCGGCATGCCGCCGAATGTAAACCGCCTCGTTGACCCGTGACCGCGGCCAGGGCCGTCCGGTCATCGATGCGCGGCCACGGGCGGGGCCCAGTGGGGGCGCGGGATCAGACAGAACGGGTGGCCGGCGGGGTCGGCGAAGACGTTGTCGCCGGGGAGCCGGCGGGCGCCCAGCGCTCGCACGGCCTCGGTGGCTGTGGGTAGGTCGTCGACCATGACGTCCAGGTGCATCTGCTGCGGGACGGCCGGGTCGGGCCAGGTGGACGGGCGATGATCGGGGGCGCGCTGGAAGGCGAGGCCGGAGGTGGTGGTGTCGGCCGAGACCACGGCGAAGTCGCCGTCGTCGTACGTGATGGGCTCGCCGAGGAGCTGGCTCCAGAAGCGGGCCGAGGCGGGTGGGTCGGGACAATCGATGATCAGGTGGTGCAGGCGGCCCACGGGCATGGGGTTCACCTCGTTCCGTCCTCAGCGCAGGCGGGAGCGCGCGGTGGGGGTCAGACGCAGGTGCTGCGTCTGGTCGGCCAGGCGGGGAAAGCGCTTCACATGGTCGTCCAGAGCGGCCTCGTCGGGGAAGCGGGCGAACCAGACGAGGACATGCTCGCCGGTGCGGACGGGGAGGGCCGGGAAGGTGTTCTCGGCGTATTCGGTGGTCAGCACGGCGAGCGGGGCGGCGCCGAACTCGGCGGCGCGGGCGGCTACGAGGTCGGCGAAAGCGTCGTCGAAGGGGCTGTCACCGAAGTAGACGGTAGCCAGGAAGGCGGGTCCGGCGGAGAGGAAGGGAGGCTCGGCGGCGGAGGGAGGCTCGGCGGCGGAGGGAGGCTCGGCGGCGGAGGGAGGCGCTGCGGAGGGAGGCGCTGCGGAGGCCGCGGGAGTGGGGAAGGCGGGTGTTGCGGTGATGGGGCGTAGCAGGAGGACGTCGTCGCTGTCGATCATTGTGGCGTTGGCCTGGTCGCGGTGAGCCTGCCAGGTGGGGCCGGTGTAGAAGGCGGTCAGCGAAGCGGCGCGGGAAGGCATGTCGGGGAAGGCGCGCAGCCAGACGAAGCGGTCGGGGTCGTCCAGGTCGCGGAACTGGCCGATCACGCGGATGCCGGCGGCCTCCTGGGTCTCGACGAACTCGCGGTCGAAGAGGGTGATCAGGTCGTCTCGGCGGCCGGGGTGGAGGGTGTACTGGCGGAGTTCGACGATCACGGGGCCTCCAGGGAGCGGTGCAGGACGTCGGCAATCGAGGTTCGTGCCAGCTCGGCGCGCAAGGACGACTCCACGTCGCCGTAGATGCCGGTGAGGGCGGGGCGGATGCCGTAGCCCACCGGGCATTCGAGGTTGGGCTCGGTGTGGTGCAGGGCGAACAACGGCGGGCCCTCGACGGCGTCGTAGACGTCGCTCAGGGTGATGGCGGAGGGCTCGCGGCCCAGGCTCCAGCCCGCGCCGGTGCCGTGGCGCACCTCGACCAGGGAGGCGCGGCGCAGGTCGCCCAGGCTGCGGCGGACGATCACGGGGTTGATGTTGATGCTGGCGGCGACCTCGTCGGAGGTGAGCACCGGGCGGCCGCGCCGGTGGGCCAGCGCCAACCAGGCCAGCGCGTGCACGGCGATCGTCAATCGGCTGTTCGCGGCCATCGGCACCCCCTCGCTGTAACAGCTTCGGTTACAGCGAGAGGGGCGTCAAGCAGGTTTCAGGCTGCGGGTGGCGGCGTGGGCCGGTCGTCCGGGGGCGGCGGGGTGGG
>NZ_BOMI01000019.1 GCF_016862115.1 Paractinoplanes deccanensis | reverse complement strand
GGGCTCGCTGGACGGCGGGGTGGGCTCGCTGGACGGCGCGGGCGACTCGCCGGCCTGCGACCAAGACGACGGGCCCTCCGGCGAAGGCTGGTCCGCCGGCGAAGGCTGGCCGGCCGGCGGCGCGGCCCACGGCGAGGGGGCGTCCAAGGTGGACGGCTGCGGAAACGGCGGCTGCGTAACGAAAGGCGGCGCGAAGGGCGGCTGGGGGTAGCGCGGCCCCAAAGGCGCCGGATAACCAGCCTGCGCGAACGGCGGCGGAAAGGGAGGCTGCACAAACGGCGCCGCGGAGGAAGGCTGCGCAAAGGGCGCCGCGTAGGCAGGCGGCCCGAAAGGCGCGTACGGCGCCGGGAAGGGCGCGTAGCCCAGAGGATGACCACCGGCCGGCCGCCCGGGCCGGAAGAAGCGGTTCGACGGCCCCACCAGCAGCATGACCGCCGTGACGATCGCGCAGGCGAAGGCGAGCACGAACGCCGTGAAGGTGATCACCTCGAAGGCCGCGCTCCAGCCCGCCGCGTCGAGGGCGGCCAGCTTGTCGTAGAAGGCCTCCCCCGGGTACGTGGTCGGGAAGTCCTCGGGGAACGGCTCGTCCGCGTACGGCTCCTCGTCGAAGCCTCCGATCAGGAACCCGAAGACCAGGAAGACGCCGAAGCCGCCGACCAGGCAGCCCAGCAGCGACAGCACGATCGGCGCGGCCATGCCGACCAGGGTGAGGATGCGGCCGACGTTGTTGCCCCTGCGCACCAGGAACGCCGTGACGCCGAGCCAGACGGCCAGGACCAGCGCGGGGATCGCGGGAAACAGAGTGCCCGACAGGTTGTACGACCGCTCGTCCGCGACGTCGGCCGGGTTGGCGCCGGTGGCCAGGGCGGCCTCAGAGATCAACCCGTCGTACTGGACGGCGCGGGCTATGCAGGCGCCGATGAAGAGCGTCAGCATCGCCACCACGGCGATCTGGAACCAGAAGGCGACCTTGACGGTAGCCGGGAGGGGCTGAGTCACCGCGCGGACTGTACGGATCGACGGGCGGCAGCGCGACCGCCGGACGGTCAGAACAAGATCATTCGAGGAGCCACTCGGTGGCGAGGAGGCCGAAGATCAGGTCGTCGGTCCATTCGCCCTTGATGAACGTCTGCTGGCGCAGCAGGCCCTCGCGGGTGAAGCCGAGCCGCTCCATCAG
The DNA here is from genome assembly GCF_016862115.1 of Paractinoplanes deccanensis. Classification (GTDB taxonomy): domain Bacteria; phylum Actinomycetota; class Actinomycetes; order Mycobacteriales; family Micromonosporaceae; genus Actinoplanes; species Actinoplanes deccanensis. The sequence continues at coordinate 13,184 of NZ_BOMI01000019.1, read as the reverse complement.
CGCCGCCGACGCCACGTTGCGCGCGTCGCACTCCCCCGCCACCTTGTGCAGGCCCTGCACGCGGAACAGCCGGTCGAGCACGGCGCGGACCGCCTCCGTCGCGTACCCCTTCTTCTGGTGTTCGGTGGCGAGGGTGAAGCCGACCTCGGCCTGCTTGAGGTTGTCGTGCAGGTGCACCGCCACATCGCCGATGAGGTCGCGGTCGCGGATGCGCTCGATCGCGTACTGGAACCAGCCGGGCTTGTCGGGGTCGGAGGCCATGAAGTTGGCGACGGCGGTCTCGGCGCGCGGCAGCGGGAACGGCGCGTCCCACGACTGGTAGCGCGCCACCGCGGGATCGGAGCGGTAGGCGGCCAGGACGGGCGCGTCCGAGGGCCGGAAACGCCGCAGGATGAGCCGTTCCGTCGCGATCAGCATGGGACGAATCTACCGGCCGGAAACGCAACGACCGCGCCCGATACAGTGCACCTCATGCCTGGGGAGCATACGGAACCGTTGCGTCCTCGCGACCCGGCGCGACTGGGCTCCTACGAGCTGGTCGGCCGGCTCGGCGAGGGCGGCATGGGCACCGTCTATCTGGCCAAGTCACCGGCGGGCGTGCTGGTGGCTGTCAAGATGGTGCGCGCCGACCTGGCGCACGACGACGAGTTCCGCCGCCGTTTCCGCAGCGAGGTGGCCCGCGTGCGGCAGGTGCCGCCGTTCTGCACCGCGGAGGTCCTCGACGCCGACCCGGACGCCGAGCATCCCTACCTCGTCTGCGAGTACGTGGACGGTCCCACCCTCGCCGAGGTGGTCGAGGAGCGGGGCCCGCTCACCGCCGCCAACCTGCACAGCGTGGCGATCGGCGTGGCGACCGCGCTCACCGCCATCCACGGCGCCGGGGTGATCCACCGCGACCTGAAGCCGCGCAACGTGCTGCTCGCGCCGGGCAGCCCCAAGGTGATCGACTTCGGGATCGCGCGGGCCATGGAGGCGACGAGCGACAACACCGCGGCCGAGCAGATGGTGGGCACCGTCGCGTACATGGCGCCGGAGCGCTTCGGGGACGGCGACGTGCCGCTCACCGCGGCCGCGGACATCTTCGCGTGGGGCAGCGTCGTCACGTACGCGGGAACGGGCCGCACCCCGTTCGGCGGCGACTCTCCCCCGGCCACGGCGGGCCGCATCCTCACCCGCGAGCCGGACCTGTCGGGGCTGAGCTCGCCGTTGCGCGACCTGGTCGCGTACACCCTGGAGAAGGACCCCGCCAACCGCCCGACCGCCCGCGAACTGCTCGACCTGCTGGTGGCGGGCCCGTCGCGGCCCGCGGCGACGGCGGCAGCGCTCGACGACCAGCCCGACCTGCGCGTCGCCGCGACGAAGGCGCAGTCGGTGACCGGCCTGATGCCCCGGGGCTACGAGGAAGACTCGATCATCACGGTGCCGATCACGGCCGTCGACGGGCCGGTCGAGCCCGAGCCGGAGCCGGAGCGCAAGCACCGCTGGTTCATGCCCGTGGCCGCCGCGGTGCTCGTGCTGGCGGTGATCGCGGGCGCCATGATGGTGATCTTCGGGCGGGAGCCGGAGACCTCGGCGACCCCGCCGGGCGGGGCGGTGACCCCGATGCCGATGCTCATCCAGGACGACCTGGCCGCGGCCCGCTACTGGCTGCCCAAGACCGAGCCGGACGGGCACTCGGCCTGCGAGTTCACCGACGGCTCCCTGGTCGCGCGGGTCGACGGCCGGCGCCTCTACAAGTGCCCGGGCCCGCAGGACCAGCTGCCCGCCGAGATCAGCGCCGAGGTCGGCGTGCGGTTGCTGGCCGACAACTCGTGCGCGGCGATCTGGTTCCACTTCGGCGCGAACAAGGGCTACCTGGCGCGGGTCTGCGCGACCAGCGTCTACGTCGGCACCCACAAGGGCTCCGAGGTGGCGGTCACCCGCACCATGCCGCTGGACCGGCCGATCGAGGTCGGCGGCCCCGCCACCCGCGTCGGGCTGCGGGTGGACGACGGCATGGTGACGGTGACGCGGGACGGCGCCGTGGTCGGCCGGGCGCCCCTGACCGACCCGCAGATCACCGGGTCCCGGCTGCTGCTCGGCGTCTACCCGGACCGGGACGCCCCGGAGAGCGGCCCGTTCCGGGTGGCCTTCGACCACATCGCGATCGGCGCTTAGTCCTTCGTCAGGCCGGCCCGGCGCAGGGCGTCGGCCATCGCGCCGCCGTTGAAGCTGCGCTGGTCCTGCTGACGCGGCCGCTGGCCGCCGCCCTGGCGCTGCTGGCGGGGCTGGCCCTGGCGGGGCTGGCCCTGACCCTGGCGGGGCTGGCCCTGACCCTGGCGCGGCTGTCCCTGGCCCTGGCGCGGCTGGGAGGAGTCGCGCGGCTTGCGCACGGGCTCGTCGGTGAGGCGCATGGTCAGCGAGATCCGCTTGCGCGCCTCGTCGACCTCGAGCACCCGCACCTTGACCACGTCGCCGGACTTCACGACCTCGCGCGGGTCCTTGACGAACGTGTTGGACAGCGCCGACACGTGCACCAACCCGTCCTGGTGGACGCCGATGTCGACGAACGCGCCGAACGCCGCCACGTTGGTCACCACGCCCTCGAGCACCATGCCCGGCTGGAGGTCGGCGATCTTTTCGACGCCCTCGGCGAACGTGGCCGTGGTGAACTCGGGGCGCGGGTCGCGGCCCGGCTTCTCGAGCTCCTTGAGGATGTCGGTGACGGTCGGCAGGCCCACCGTGTCGGTGACGAACTGCTCCGGCTTGACCTTGCGCAGCACCTGGGTGTTGCCGATGACGCTCTTGAGGTCGGCGCCGACGGTGGACAGGATCGTGCGGACGACCGGGTAGGACTCGGGGTGCACGCTGGACGAGTCGAGCGGGTCCTCGCCGCCCGGGATGCGCAGGAAGCCCGCGCACTGCTCGAACGCCTTGGGGCCGAGCCGCGCCACCTTCTTGATCTCGGAGCGGTTCTTGAACGGGCCGTTCTGGTCGCGGTGCAGCACGATGTTCTCGGCGAGCCCGGCGCCGATGCCCGACACGCGGGTCAGCAGCGGCGCGGAGGCCGTGTTCACGTCGACGCCGACCGCGTTCACACAGTCCTCGACGACCGCGTCGAGCGAGCGGGAGAGCTTCACCTCGGACAGGTCGTGCTGATATTGCCCGACGCCGATCGAGCGTGGGTCGATCTTCACGAGCTCGGCGAGCGGGTCCTGGAGGCGGCGGGCGATGGAGACCGCGCCGCGCAGCGACACGTCCATGCCGGGCAGTTCCTGGGACGCGTACGCGGAGGCGGAGTAGACCGACGCGCCGGCCTCGGAGACCATCACCTTGGTCAGCTTCGCCTCGGGGTGCCGCTTGATCAGCTCACCGGCGAGCTTGTCGGTCTCGCGCGACGCGGTGCCGTTGCCGATCGCGATGAGGTCGACCTGGTGCTTGCTGGCCAGCGCGGCGAGCCGGTGGATCGACTCGTCCCACTTGTTCTGGGGCACGTGCGGATAGATCGTGTCGGTCGCGACGACCTTGCCGGTGCCGTCGACCACGGCCACCTTCACGCCGGTGCGGAATCCCGGGTCGAGTCCCATCGTCGTGCGCGTGCCGGCCGGCGCGGCGAGCAGCAGGTCGCGCAGGTTGGCGGCGAAGACGCGCACGGCCTCCTCCTCGGCCGCCTGCCACAGGCGCACCCGCAGGTCGGCGCCGAGGTGGATGAGGATGCGCGTGCGCCACGCCCAGCGGACCGTGTCGGCGAGCCATTTGTCGCCCGGGCGGCCCTGGTCGCTGATGCCGAAGCGGGCGGCGATGCGCGGCTCGAAGGTCGACTCGTCCTCGGGCTCGGGCTCCATGGTCAGATCGAGCACGCCCTCCTTCTCGCCGCGGAACATCGCGAGGATGCGGTGCGAGGGCAGCTTCGCGTACGGCTCGGAGAAGTCGAAGTAGTCGGCGAACTTCGCGCCTTCGGTCTGCTTGCCGTCGGTCACCTTGGCGATCAGGCGCCCCCGGGTCCACATGCGCTCGCGCAGGTCGCCGATGAGGTCGGCGTCCTCGGCGAACCGTTCGATCAGGATGGAACGGGCGCCGTCGAGCGCGGCGGTCTCGTCGGCCACGCCCTTGTCCGCGTCGACGAAGGCCGTCGCGGTCGCGCGCGGGTCGAGCGACGGGTCGCCGAGCAGCTGGTCGGCGAGCGGCTCGAGGCCGGCCTCGCGGGCGATCTGGGCCTTGGTGCGGCGCTTCGGCTTGTACGGCAGGTAGATGTCCTCGAGCCGCGCCTTCGAGTCGGCGGCGAGGATGGCCTGCTCCAGAGCATCGTCGAGCTTGCCCTGCTGGCGGATCGACTCGAGCACGGCGGCCCGGCGCTCCTCCAGCTCGCGCAGGTAGCCCAGCCGCTCCTCGAGCGTACGCAGCTGGGTGTCGTCGAGGGTGCCGGTCACCTCCTTGCGGTAGCGGGCGATGAACGGCACGGTCGCGCCGCCGTCGAGGAGCTCCACGGCCGCGGCGACCTGACCTTCGCGGACGCCGAGCTCGGAGGCAATGCGCTGATGGATCGCTGTCGTCACGCCGACGATTGTCTCCGATGCCCCGGCGGCTTGTCCCGCCACCCCGCGTGACGCACCCTCTGTACCGCTCCTGGGGGACACCCGCAGGCCCTTGAAGAACCCACACGCCTTGGGCAAATCATCCAAGACTAGGCCATCGTCTTCGCGGCTTGATGGGAGGTACTAGAGACATCCGTTTCGGCCTTTGGCAGTCTTGTGGGCATGACGCTTGTAGTCCGGGCGGTCGCTGCCACCGATCAGGGCCTGGTGCGCTCCAACAACGAGGACGCGGTCTTCGTCGGCAACCGTCTGCTCGTGGTGGCAGACGGCATGGGCGGCTTGCCCGCCGGCGAGCTGGCCAGCGACATCTTGGTGCAGGCCCTCGCCACCGTCGACGACAAACCGGACGAGGGCGAGCCGCTCCAGGACCTGTTGGAGGCGCTCCAGACGGCGAACGGCCGCATCGAGGCCGCTGTCGCCGACGACGACGCCCGCGACGGCATGGGCACCACGGTCACCGCGATCATGCTCTCCGGCGACCGGGTGGCCGCGCTCAACGTCGGCGACTCGCGCTGCTATCTGGTCCGTGACGGCGAGATGCAGCAGCTGACCCGCGACGACACCTACGTGCAGGCGCTGGTCGACCAGGGCGTGCTCAGCGCCGAGGACGCGCGCCGCCACCCGCAGCGCGCGCTCGTGACCCAGGCGGTGCAGGGCGGTCCGTTCCGCCCCACCGGCCGCATGATCCCGGTGCAGGAGGGCGACCGCTTCCTGCTGTGCAGCGACGGCCTGAGCGACTACGTCGAAGACGCGGTGATCCGGCAGACGCTGCTCGACAACCCCGACCGCAAGACGGCCGCTGCCGAGCTCGTGCACCGCACGCTCGAGAACGGCGCCCCCGACAACGTCACCGTGATCGTCGCCGACGTCACCCGGGAGTAGCGGCGTCACGCGGGAGTGAGCTCGGCCGCCTCGGGCAGCTCCCGCATCGTGCGCAGCGGCGAGAAGACGATCCAGAGGACGCCCAGCAGGGCGCCCACCGCCCCGATCCACAGCGCCGGGCGCACTCCCAAAAGCGTGCCCAGCGCGCCGCCGAGCAGCGCGCCGATCGGCCTGATGCCGTAGTTGACGGTGCGCTTGAAGCCGGAGACGACGGCGAGCATGGCCGGCGGGGTCGCGGCGGTCTGCACGGAGCCGACGGCGATGTCGAGGATCATGACGCCGGCGGCGGAGAGGAACTCGGCGGTGATCAGGGCGGCGAGGGTCACCGGGTCACCGGCCCAGGGCACCAGGATCAGCGGCGCCGGGAAGATCAGCATCCCGGCGATGACGGCCGGCCCGATGCCGATGCGGCGGCTGAGCGGGCCGGCGACGGCCGCGCCGACCAGGCCGCCGATCGAGCCGATGCCGATGACCAGCCCGAGCGTGCCGGGCGAGACGTGCAGCTCGGTGGTCACGTAGAGCACGAAGAGCGCCGAGAAGATGTAGTTGAACAGGTTGAGCGTGGTGGCGCCGAGCAGCACGGCGCGCAGCACCGCCGAGCGGGCCACGAACCGGACGCCCGCGGTCATCCCTCTCGGCTCGTCCTCGGCGGCCACCGGCATCTCGGTGACCTCGGCGCGGCGCAGGAAGGCCGCCGACGCGAGATAGGTCAGCACGTCGGCGAGCAGCGCCACGGGAGCGGTGAGCCACTGCACGAGCCCGCCGGCGACCGACGGCCCGGCGACGAACGACGCGGCCCGGCTGCCGTTGAGCAGGCCGTTGGCGTCGACGTAGTCCTCGCGGCGCACCAGCGAGGCGAACAGGCTCGCGTGGGCGACCTCGAAGAGCAGCGAGAACGTGCCGACGGCGAACGCCACGACCACCAGCGCCGGCAAAGTGAGCGCGCCGGCCCACCACAGCGCGGGCACCGCGAGCAGCAGGACGGCCCGGCTCAGGTCCGCGACGATCATCACGCGGCGCTTGCCGGGCCGCCGGTCGACCCACGCGCCGGCGGGCAGCGACAGGAAGAGGTTCGGCAGCAGCGCCGCCGCGGTGAGGTAGCCCATCTCCGCCGGCCCGGCCCCGACGATCAGCACTGCCGCCAGCGGTACGGCGATGAGCGTGACCTGGTCGCCGAAGAGCGACACGGTCTGCGCCGACCAGTAGCGCCGGAAGGTGGCCTCGCGCAGCAGCCGCATCACCGGGGCACCGCCATCTGGATGATCTGGATGAGCCGCGACCCCTCGGGCCGCAGCGCCGGATCGGCCATGCGGTCCGCGTACCTGCCGATCAGCGCCTCCATCTCCTCGGTGAGCGCGCGCAGCTCGGCCGCGGTGACGTGGACCAGGGCGTCGCCGAAGCCGGCCGCGGCGCGCCACTCGGCGGGCTCGTCGCCGCGGGCCGCCAGATAGTCGCGCGCCCGCCGTGTGTAGTCGTCGAGCAGCACGCTGTTGAGCTGGTCGGTGGCGGCGCGCATGTCCTGGTCGTCGGAGTCGTCGGCCCACGACGTGCTGGGCGAGGTGGCCCGCCAGGGCCGCTCGCGGCCGTCGGCGCCCGGGACCCGCTCGGCGAAGCCGTACTTGGCGAGCTGGCGCAGGTGGAACGAGCAGTTGGGCACGTTGTCGCCGAGCGCGGCGGCGGCCCGGGTGGCGGTCATCGGCCCCTCGCTCCGCAACAGGCCGATGAGCTTGAGGCGCAGCGGGTGGGCGTACGCCCGAAGGCTCCGCGGGTCGTTGAGCTCCATACCCTAGAGAATGCTTTAGAAAGATGTCTCTAGCAATACTTCAGGGTGAGTGGATCAGGGTTCGGCCAGGGTGGTTCCCGATGCCGCCGAGGCGGCGCAGGGCCGACGATGGATACATCGACGACCTCTCCAGAGGAGATGTGAAGAACATGAACGCCGTGCACGAGAGCCTCAGCCGACAGGGCCTCACCCGTCCGCGGGAGGGCCGGATCCTCGGGGGCGTGTGCGCCGGCCTCGCCCGCCGGTTCGGCATCGACGCCTGGCTGGCCCGCCTGCTCTTCGTGGTGGTGCTGTTGGCCATCCCGGGCAGCCAGCTCCTGGTCTACCCGATCCTGTGGATCCTGATGCCGTCCGAGAAGCCGGCGTACGCGACGCCCTACCCGCCGGCCGCCTGACCGGGACAGCGGACGATCGGCACGGCGCCGCCGAGCCGGGGCACCACGCCCGGCCGGTGGCGCGGTCGCGTGCGCCGGGCAGCGCCTCAGACCGCCAGCGACTTGACCTCGGCGGTCAGCTGGAGATCGTCGAGGTATCCCGTCTTGCGGACCTTGCCGGTCTTGTCCAGCACCACGTACAAGCTCTGCTGTGTGATCTTGAATTTCTTCCAGATCGCGCCGGCCTGGTCGTCCAGGTGCGGCACGGCGCTCAGCTCGAAGTCGTCGACGAACTGGTGCATGGCCTTGTTGTCGCCCAGGCCGGCGATGCCCAGGAAGTTGACCTTGCCGCGGTACTGCTCCTCGAGGTCGCGCACGCTCTGCGCCTCGCTCGCGCAGGTGGCGCACCAGGGTGCCCAGAACCAGAGGACGGTCGGCAGGCCCGCGAGCACGCGCGCGTCGTACGGCTTGCCGTCCAGGGTCTTGCCGGTGAAGGCCAGCGTCGCCGGCGCCGCCGTCGCACCCGGATCGGGCGGATCCCAGGCGGCGGTCGTCTGCTCCTCGGGCGCGCCGCACCCCGCGGCGAGCAGGGCAGCCGCCAGCAGGACGGCCCGCCGCCTCACTTCGTCGCCTCGGTCAGCCGCAGCGCGAGCGCCGGGCACACGTTGACCGCCTTGCGCGCGCCGTTCTCGAGCCACGGCGGCAGCGGGGTCTGCGGAAACGCGGGGAAGCCGTTCGAGTCGAGCCGGATGATCTCGGGGGCGACCGCCGAGCAGAGGCCGTGACCGTCGCAGCGCGACCAGTCGACAGCCAGCTTCCGCGCGCCCTGCTCCGCCGTGTACGGCAGCGGCAGCACGCCGCGGACCTGCTTGCCGCAGCCCTCGCCGTTCGTGTGCGCCTCCACGTCGCGGGCGAAGACCTCCAGCGCCGACAGCGCGAAGCGGGCGGTGCCGTCCGGGTGGCTGCACGCGCCGCGGCCCTTGACCACGCCGGCCGCCTGGCGCACGTTCTCCACCGCGTTGCCACCCAGCGACACCAGCGTGACCGCCCGGGCCAGGTCGGGCAGGCCCAGCCGGCACGGTCCGCACTGGCCCGCCGACTCGCCCGCCAGATATTGCACGACCTGCGAGACCTCGCCGAGCGGGCAGGTCTTGGAGCCGATCGGGATGAGCATGCCCGCGCCCAGGGTGCCGCCGACGCCGGCGAAGCCCTTGCGCGAGATGGTCACCGTCTGCGCGGCCTCGGCGCTGATCCACTTGCCGTGATAGCCGCCGACCAGCAGGCCCGGGCCGATGTCCGCGCCGCACATGGTCAGCACGTCCATCAGCGGGGTGCCGGTGGGCGCCTCCACGACGGCCGGGTTCGTCGACGAGCCGCCGACGGTGAGCATGACCGTGCCCGGCTCCTCCGGGATGCCGACCGCGTTGTACTCCCACGGCCCCAGCCGGGCCGCGATCGCGAGCTGCGAGAACGTCTCGGCGTTGGAGAGCAGCGTGGGCAGGCCCATGACGCCGTTGTCGCTGGAGCGGACCTTGCGGCCGGGCGGGATGTGCGCCTCGCCGTTGATGCCGCGCACCAGCGCGCCGCCCTCGCCGGAGATGAAGCGGTGCGGCACGGTCACGATCCGGGTCGGGCAGGGCATCCGCCGCTCGGCCAGCGCCGCGGTGATCGAGCTCTGGCCGATGCCGTCGTCGGCGATGCCGATGACGATCTCCTCGGCGTCCAGCGCCGCGGCGGCGAGCGCGGCGCCGTCGAGGATCAGGTGCGGGCCGCGGGTGAGGATCGCCTTGTCCTTCCAGGACGGCGGCTCACCCTCGGTCGCGTTCACCACGATCACCGGCGGCAGCTCCTGCCGGCGGCACGAGTCGAGCACGGCGCGGACCTTACGGGCGAACGGGAAGCCCGCGCCGCCGCGCCCGCGCAGCTCGATCCGGTCGGCGAGACCGATCAGCTCGCCCGAGGACAGGGCGGCGAAGCCGCCGTGCACCTCCTGGTGGGCGACCAGATCGAGCCGCCCGTACTCGTCGAAGCCCGCGGTGATCCGCGGAGTGCCGATCGCGGTGACCGGCGGAACCTGCGACGCGCTCAATTCGCTTCCCCTCGCAGCTGCGACCAGTACGCGTCGTCAGCCACATCGTCGTCCGCCCGGCCGCGCCCACCGCGACGGGCCCCCCGGCCCGCCTGGACGCGTACGGGTTCCTGCTGCTCACGCCGGGCGCGCCGGGACGCCATGTCGACCAGGGTCGGCGTCTCGTCGTCGCCTTCGAACTCGACGAAACCGCTGCGGCTGTGCCGCCCCGAGTCGGCGCTGTCGATGTCGGCGCCCCGGTCGCGCCGGGCCCGGGGCGCATCCTCGATCTCCCGGTCGTAGCGGGACTCCGAGCGCGACCGGCGCGGCGGCGGGACGTCGTCGGCGTAGCGGCCACGCTGGCGGGGCACGTCGTCGTACTCGTCGCGGCCCTCGTAGAGCGGCATGTCGCCGCGGCGGCGGGACGGGCGCGCGGCCGGCATGTCGTCCTCGTCGGCGTAGCGAGGCTGGCGCGGGACCGGCGGCTCGTCGTAGTACGCGGTCTCGTCGAGGTCGCGGCGGCGCATCCGCGTGCCGGTGTCCTCGAGATCCGGGCGGCGCATCCGGGTGCTCGTGTCCTCGAGATCGGGGCGGCGCATGCGCGTGCTCGTGTCCTCGAAGTCGGGGCGGCGCATCCGGGTGCCGGTGTCCTCCATGCGCATCCGGGTGCCCGTGTCCTCGGGCGCGTAGCGCCGGCCGCGCGGCTCGTCGTACTCGATCTCGTCCTCGACCCGGCGGCGGCCCCGCGGCATCGGGATCTCGTCGGTGAAGTCCGGGCGGGCCATCAGGCCGGTCGGCTCGTCGAAGCCGTCGCGCCGGCGCGGCGCGACCAGGTCGTCCATGGGCAGCGCGGGCGGCGGGGCGACCGGGCGGAACGTGTCGACCACGGCGACCGGGCCCAGCGTCTGCGGCTCGGGCTCCGGCGCCCGCTCGCGGCGGGACGGCTTCTTCATCGCCGGCGAGCTGGTGGGCACCAGCGTCCCGACCGGCTTCAGGCCACCGCTGCCGGCCTGCGACGCGAAGTCCTTGCGGCGGTTGAGGCTCACGGAAAGGCGCACGGCCAGGCCGATCAGCACGCCGAGCACGCAGACGATGTAGCTGACCGTCACCCAGGTGGCCGCGGGCCGGCCGGCGGAGAGGCCGTGCACCAGGGCGATCGGCCACATCAGATAGGAGACGGCGTGGATCGAGCGCCACATCCAGGGCTTGCCGCGCCCGACGAACCGGGAGCGGGCGATGCCGGTCCACATCACCAGCACCATGATCCAGCCGGACAGGGTGCCGAGGCCGACGTACAGCTTGTTGCCGGCCGCGAGGAACGGGATGAAGGCGTCGATGACGCTGATGTGCTGCTCGACGATCTTGGTCCAGACGTGGACGAAGAGTGCTGCCACCGCGATGACGCCGGTGGTGCGGTGGGCCGACTGCAACAGCACCCGCTGCCGGATCGACAGCACGAGCCGGTCGGTGGCGACCAGGCCCACCATGATGGTGATGGAGAGCGACACCAGTGCCACCACGCCCATGTAGTACTCGGCGTAGATGAAGAAGTAGTAGTAGCCGACACGGCCCGGCGCGGTCATCATCGCCACCGCCCAGATCGCCGCGAGCACGCTCACGACGAGCACGAGCACCGTGCCCCGGGAGGCGGGTTTCGTACCGGTAGCTCCGACATCGACGGCCACACGATTGGCGGATCGCTGGTTGTTCTTCGTCCGGGCCATTGACTCCTCGTTCTCCGCAGCGGTCACGTCCCGTTGGGCGGTGGGACGCCGGCACCCGTGGGGAGTGCCCCGTGCTCCTGTCGCGGGCAGCGGCCGGTGTCGCTCCGGTCCCCGCCCATCCCCCATCTACGTGCCGGGCGCGAGTTCGGATGAACGCGAGGCGGCGATTTTGTCGGCTACTTTCCAGTCGCCTCCGACGAAGCGGCCCTGAGCTGCGCAGACACGCCGGAGAAACCAAGACCTAAGGGAAACTTAAGGAACTCGTACGGAGTGACCCGGCCCACCCGGTGAACCTTTCGGAGCCCGCCTCCGAACCCTCCTACGCGTGGGCGTATCGACGCCCGTGCGGAAGGAGATGATCGGCATGCGACACCTGGCGGCAGGGGGCGCCGCCGCGCTGGTCGCGGTGGGCCTGTTCGCTACACCCGCACGCGCCGACGTGGACGGCTTCGCCGTGAAGATCGACCAGGCGCCCGCGACCTTCACCATCGGCAAGGCCGCCCGCACCCTGACGGCGGTGATCTCGACCGAGCGCGAGGGCCGGCGCTGCCTCAAGGTGCGCTGGGCGCTGACCGTCGAGACCAAGGGCGTCAGCCTCGACCAGATCCGGGTCACCCGGGTCGAGAACGACCAGGCCTTCGGCGTACGGGCGGGCATCGAGGACGACGCCGCGCAGATCGTCGACCAGCGCCTCGACCCGGGCCAGCTCTGCCGCGACCGGACGGTCACCGGCCAGTGGGCCATCGCCTTCGAGGGGCCCGACGACGGCGAGGTCACCTTCACGGCGCGCGCCCTGGACGCGACCGGCCGGGTGCTGAGCACGACGTCGTCGGGAGCCCAGGTGGTCAGCCCGGTGGCGGCTTCGGCCTCACCGTCGCCCTCTCCGTCAACGGAGTCGCCGGCGCCCGAACCCACCGAGGAAGAGGCACCCGCCGCCGAAGACTCCGAGCCCTCCCCCGCCGCGCTCGTGCCGGCGTCGAGCAGCACGAGCGTGCTCGGCATCGGCCTCATCGTCGGCGCGCTGATGGTCTTCGTCGGCGTGGGCATGCTGCTGCGGCTGCGCGCCCGCAACCGGCGCAACGCGGCCTGGGCGGCCGAGGCGCCGACCGGCTTCTACACCGCGCCGCGCGGCGGCCGCCGGCCGTAACGGCTCCGCGCGCTCAGACCCGGCCTCGCGATCCAGGGCGGGTTCCGCACCGAACGCCGGGCCGCCTGCCGCACGCGAGTCCTTTTCAGGCGACGTCCACGCCTTCGATGCTGATGCCGCCGAGTGAGCCGACGTGCCGCGCCGAGAAGTCACCGCGGTCGATGACCGTCAGGCCGGGCCGGGCCTTGCCGACCACCACGCGGCGCCCGCAGGCGTCGTCGGTGCAGACGAAGAGCACCTCGTGGGCGTTCTCCGCCTCGCAGACCATCTCGTGAGATGCCATGTCGACCTCGATTCTGGCCGGGTTGCCGGGATACCCCCGGCGGGCGGGGCTCAACCGTCGCTCTTCATTGTGGAGGCCCCTCGTGGACGAGACCCCCGGGCGCGCTGGTCGCGCTCTCCCAGGGCAGCTGCGGCTTACGCCGGCTGCCGCCTTCCATGGTCTTCCTCGGCGCCGAGTTCAACGTCCAGCCGGTACGCGTCCGCGGCACCCCGCCGCCCACCGCGCAGCCGGCCCGGCATGCCCGAACTCGCCACCCACCCCGCTCGAACTCACCGCCACCCGGTCCGACACGCCCGAACTCGCCGCCGGACCCCGCCCGGCACGGCCGAACTCACCACCCGCCCCGCCC
>NZ_BOMI01000018.1 GCF_016862115.1 Paractinoplanes deccanensis | reverse complement strand
TCGACAGGCCCGAACTCAACATCCACCCCGGCCCGGCGCGCCCAGCAGCCAGTGGGACACACCGCACCCGGCGTGGCGCGCTGAGCTCACCACCCGCCCGGGTGCCGGCACGCGCCTGTCCCGGTACATGACCGCCCCGGCGCTTCGCCCGGCGTTTTCCACAGCACCGCTTATCCACAGGCGCGCGCGCAAGATCAGGCCGTTTTCGGGAGAATGACGCCAGCTGGACGGGGGCCCCCTTGGGAGGGCGGGCGCTGTGTGGGGTCAGACGGTGCGCTCGACGCGGATGACGACGGCGGTCGCGTTGTCGTCGCCGCCGGCGGTCAGGCTGTCGTCGAGCAGCGTGGCCACCGCCGCGGCCGGGTCGTCGGCCGACAACACCCGGGTCAGCCGCTCGTACGTCAACTGGTCCGAGACCCCGTCGGTGCACAGCAGGTAGACGTCGCCCGGGTGCAGCGTGACGTTGAGCAGGTCCGGCTCGGGCGCGTCCGGGTGCCCGGCGTAGCGGGTCAGGCGGTAGCGCGCGGCGGCCGCCTCCTCCGAGTCGGCGGTGAACCAGCCGTGCAGCAGGCCGACCCAGGCGATCGTGTGGTCGGTGGTGAGCAGGTCGAGCAGGCCGTCGCGCAGGCGGTAGGCGCGGGAGTCGCCGAGCTGCACGATCCACGCGTCGGCCTCGGGGCCGTCGGCGGCCACGAACGCGGTCAGGGTCGAGCCGGTCAGTTGCGGCAGGTTGCTTCCTGCCCTCCGTACGGCCTCCTGGGCCTGGGCGACCGCGGCCCGCAGCGCGGCAGGCGCGGGAGAGACGCTCGCCTCGCGGAGGAAGACCTCGACGGCCGTGTGCCCCGCGACGGTGCTGCCGGGGCCGTCGCCCATGCCGTCGGCCACCACCGCCACCGGATGGCCGGGCTCCAGGTGGAGGACGTCGTAGTTGTCGGTGTAGCGGTTGCCCATGACGGAACCGGCCGCCGCGGTGAGGCGGCGACCGGTGACGGTCCAGGCGACCTTGGTGATTTCCACCGTTCCTTCTTATCGGAACGGGCCGCCGGGGCGCGCGGGAAACACCGGGCCCCGCTCCTCGTGGGTTAGAGCGGGGCCCGGCGGTCCTGGTTACCCGTGCTCAGGAGAGCGGCGGGTACGCGTTCGCCATCAGCTCGCGGAACTGCGCGGAGAACCACGCGCCGGAGATGGGGGCGTTGGGCAGCGCGCCGCTCATGCTGTTGCCGTTGCGGGCGTTGCCGGTGTAGGTCGGGTCGCACATGCGGTCGAAGCCCTTGCCCTCGTCGTTCGGGATGAGGGAGCTGGAGCCGTCGGACTCACCCGGGGGCTTGACCCAGACGTACGCGTCGATGCCGCTGGCCGGGGCCGCGGTCGGGCGCTCGCCGAGGCCGGCGCCGGACTGGTTGCACCAGTTGCCGGCGTGGATGCGGCGGTCGATGCGCGACTGGTCGACGAAGGTGTTCACGTCGGTCGAGGTGCTGGCCGCCGTGGGCCGCTGCGATCCGCCCCAGCCGTTGCGGGAGGTGTCGATCAGCATGCCGATGTTGGAGTTGAAGCCGATCGAGACCAGCTTCTGCCGGAACGCCTGGGCGAACGTCAGCTCGTCGGTGTACTGGTTCCAGTCGATCCACTTGGACTGCCGGACGCTCTGGCCGTTGACCGTGGTGGTGGGCTGGACGAAGGGCTCACGCAGCGCCGAGTAGTTCGCGGTGTTGGTGATGAAGCCCTGGACGTTGTTGACGCTGCCCGAGGCCTGGGCGGCCTGGAGCATGATGTCGGCGGTGGGGCCGAAGTTGGAGTCCCAGCCGATCCAGCCGTGGTGGGCGGCGTCGACGTAGTTGTACGTGTTGGGGAGCGCGCCGAGCTTGTTCAGGGCGTAGCCGATGCCCTGCACGTAGCCGCCGTTCGCCTTCATCGTGTCGCACATCGCGGTGCCACCCGCCTGGCCGGACGTGTTGGTGACCAGGTTCGGCAGCGAGTCGATCTCGACGATGTTGATGATGCGCAGGCTCGCGTACTTCGGGTCGGCCTGGATCGCGGCGATCGGGTCGATGTACTCGGCCTTGTAGCGCGGCAGGTCGTTCGGGCCGAGCTCACCGTTGGAGGCGAGGGCGGCGCAGTCCCGGCCGGGCAGGTTGTAGATGACGAACTGGATGTAGCCGGCGTTCTGCGCGAGCGCGGCGTCCAGGTGGTCACGCACGCCCATCGAGCCGTTGGAGCTGCTGTTGTCGGTGCCCTCGATCGCGGCGATCCGGTCGAGCCAGACCGCTGTCGGGTTGTTCGACACCCGGCTGCCGCCGGGCTCCGCCTCGGCCTTGGCCTTCCACTCCGGGTTCACATAGCCCCGAGCGTTGGCGTACGGGTTGTCGACCTTGTTGCCGGGGTTCGTCGGCGTGGTCGGCGGCGTCGTGGGCGGGGTGGTCGGCGGTGTCGTCGGCGGGGTCGTCGGCGGGCTGGTGGGGACGGTGCCCGTGCACGTGGTCCCGTTGAGCGAGAAGCTGGCCGGGTTGGCGTTGGTGCCGGAGTAGTTGGCGTTGAACCCGAAGTTGACGCTCGCGTTGGTGCCGATCGAGGTCGACCAGGACGGGTTGGTCGCCGTGACGTTCTGCCCGGACTGCGAAATGGTCGCGCTCCAGCCCTGGGTGATCTGCTGGTTACCGGCGAAGGACCAGGTCACACGCCAGCCGCCGGAGATCGGGTCGCCCAGGTTGGTCACGGTCACCGCGCCGGTGAAACCCGTGCTCCAACTGTTGGCGGTGTAGTCGACCCGGCAGCCGGCCGCGGCGCTCGCGCTGGTCGCGGCGAAGATGCCGAGACCGGTGACGAGCGTCGCCGCGGTGGCCGCGGTCAGGCCGCGGATGAGGACAGGTCTCATGTGGTGGCTCCTCGAGACATGCGGTGGCGGGGATGCGCCGGGCGAGACATCGAGGGGCATCGCTCCCCGGCTGTTCGGACAGCATGGCATGGGAGCGCTCCCATCGCAACAGTCAAGTGATAGATCAGAAACCATGTGTTAACACCGGCCGAGCGGCTGGGACCGATGGCGTATAACGGGTGCGTGCAGGTTTACGAGATCGTCGAGGCGCTGGCCGAGGTCCCCAACGCTGAGGTCGCCGTGCGCCGCGGTCTGCTCACCGTGCACATCCCCGCGATCGGCGACACGGCCCAGCTCGATCCGGACGACATCATGGACGCGCAGCCGGTCTTCGTGCCGACCCGGGCGCCCGCCGTGCAGCTCGACGTGCGGCGCGGCCGGCGCGCGCTGCCGCTGATCGTCACGGTCGACGACCTGGTGTTCAACCCCGCTTATGCGGACGATCTGGTCGAGCCGGGCGCCCACCGGCGGCTGCCCGCGATGCCCGGCCTCATCGCGTACTCCGAGATGCACCGCGACGTGCGCGCCCTCGGCAAGGCCGTCGACGACCAGACTCTCGATCTCGACCCCGAGACCCTCGCGGCGACCCTGCTGGCCCACCGGTGCTTCATCGCCGGGGCGATCGAGGTCGGTCTCTGGCCGGTACGGGTGGCAGCCTGGTGGGAATACTCGCACGCCCGCGTCGGCGGCCCGGCCGGTGTCGCCCCGCTGCGCCAGGACCCGGTCTGGGACGACCTGATGGCCGACGTCCAGGAGGCCCGGCGGCAGACCGAGGCCCAGCAACAGTTCCAATTCTGAGTACGCCCGGCAGGCGCGCCGGCAGCGAATGTCCGACCGTGGGCTGACGCGCGGCCGAGGCGGCTCCACCATGATGGACGCCTCGGTTCCTTCAGCGGGGAGTCCACGGATGGCAAAGACGCTCAGCTACGCCGACGCCGCGCGCCTGCTCGGCGGCAAGGAGAGCACACTGGTCGCGGCCCTCGACACCGTCGCGGGCGGCCTGCTGCTCGGCGCGGCTCCCGTGGTGCCCGCGGTGCTCACCCTCTTCGACGCCAAGGCCGAGTTCGCGCGGCTCGGCCACGAGCTGGTCCGCGGCATCGCCGAGCGCCGCAGCGGCCTGTCGCGGCACGGCCGCACCCAGCGCATCGAGGCCGCCCATTCCGTGCTGGTGGTCACCGCGTTCTTCGACGAGATGGCGGCGGCCGACCTGCCGTTCCGGTTCGCCGACCTCGAGCTGACCCGCGACGAGCAGGAGCGCCTGGCCGCGGCGGCCAACCTGGTCGCCCGCGCGGGCCTCGCCCATCCCGTGCCGCTGCCCTCCCCCGCCGAGCCCGAGGAGCGGTTCCACCACCGCCTCGAGCTCTACTACTCCGAGCTGGCCAGGGTGTCGCTGGCCTTCCTCTCCGGCCTGGCGGTCGCCGAGTCCGCGCCCGACGTGCACCGGCTGCCCGCGACGATGGAGGGGCTGCCCGCGCGCGCCGTCACCCGATACGCCGACCTGTCACGGCGGCTGGCGGCCGACTTCCCCGAGGTGGCGCTCTGGTCGGCCCGTCAGGAGCACGCCGCCACCCGGGCCACCGTCGGCGAGCTGGCCAGTGCCATGGCCGGCCTTCAGCGACTGCTCGGCGACATCTCCACCGGCGCGCTGCCCGACGATCGCCGGGCGGCGCTCGCCAACGCCTATCGGGCGGCGCTCGGCCGGCCGATCGTGGAGTCGTCCGACACTCCCCCGGGCCTGCGCATCCCGACGCTCGCCGAGGCCTACGTGCAGCCGCTGTTCCGGGTGGCGCAGGTCCAGCCCACGATCCCGGCCGGTGACGAGCAGTGGTGGGCGGCCCAGCCCGTGCGGGCCGGCATGGACGCCTTCCTCACCGGGCACCTGACTTCCCCCGAGGCGGTCGTCGCGCCGCTGCTGGTCCTCGGCCAGCCCGGCTCCGGCAAGTCCGTGCTCACCAAGGTCATGGCCGCCCGCCTGCCCCCGGCCGACTTCCTGCCGATCCGGGTGGTCCTGCGCGAGGTCCCGGCCGACGCCGACCTGCAAGACCAGATCGAATACGCGGTACGAGCCGCCACCGGCGAACGCGTCGAGTGGCCGGCCCTGGTCCGCTCGGGGCCCGACGCCCTGCCCGTGGTGATCCTCGACGGGTTCGACGAGCTCTTGCAGGCCACCGGTGTCAGCCAGACCGACTACCTCATCCGCATCGCCCGCTTCCAGCAGCGCGAGGCCGACCAGGGCCGGCCGCTGGCCGTGCTGGTGACGAGCCGCACGAGCGTGGCCGACCGGGCCCGGCCACCGGAGGGCACCGTGGCGCTGCGCCTGGAGCCCTTCGACGACGACCGCGTCGAGGCGTGGCTCCGCGTGTGGAACGACGCCAACGCCGGCTGGCTGGCCGGCCGCGGCCTCCGGCCACTCGACCCACCGGCGGTCCTGCGCCACCGCGACCTCGCCAGCCAGCCCCTGCTGCTCCTGATGCTCGCCCTCTACGACGCCGACGGCAACGCCCTGCAACGACTCACCGGCGACCTCGGCCAGGGCGAGCTGTACGGTCGGCTGCTGCGCAACTTCGCCACCCGCGAGGTGACGAAACACCGCGCCGACCTGGACGACACCGGCATGGCCCGGGCCATCGACGAGGAGATGCACCGGCTCGCGGTCGTGGGCCTGGGCATGTTCAACCGCGGCGCCCAATGGATCACCGAGGCCGAGCTCGAGGGCGACCTGGCCGCCCTGCTCGGGCGCACCTCGGCCGCCGAGCGGCCGGACATGCGCGCACCGCTCGGCGCAGCCGAGAAGGCGCTCGGCCGGTTCTTCTTCATCCACCGCTCGCAGGCCACCCGCGACGGGCGCGACCTGCGGACCTACGAGTTCCTGCACGCGACCTTCGGCGAATACCTGGTGGCCTGGATCGTCTGGCGCGCGCTGCGCGAGGTGGCGGCGCGCGAGGCGGTCGCCGAGCTCTCGCTGAGCGCGGCGCCGGTCGACGACGACCGGTTGCATGCGCTGCTGTCGTTCGCCCCCCTCTCCAACCGCGTGTCGATCCTCGGCTTCCTGTCCGAGCACGCCGCCGCCCTGCCCGCCGAGCAGCGGGCCGCCCTCGCCGGCCTCGCGATCCGGCTGTTCCACAGCGCCCACCATTCCCGGGCCGGCCGGGCCTACGAGCGCTACCAGACGCGGCAGCACACCGTGCCGTCCCGCCACGCCCGTTACAGCGCCAATCTGGTCCTGCTGGCCACCTGCCTCAAGGGTCAGATCCGTGCGGAGGAGCTCTTCCCGCGCGTCGAGGACGCGGTGGAGTTCTGGCATTGGGAGGCGCTGTTCTGGCGCTCCCAGCTCAGCAGCGACGAGTGGTCCGGCATCAGCGGGGTCCTCGCGCTGCACCGCGAGTGGCAGGGCGGCCGGCGGACGTTCCGGCTCGAACTGGCCACTGGCGAGATCCAGCCGCCACCGGTCGACCCGGCCTGGACCTACCGCGTGGCCGGCGGAGGGCAGCGAGTCGACGTCTACGGGCAGCACAGAGCCGCGGTGGTGGCCCGCAAGGCATACCTCCAATGCGGCAACCTGGACGACGTGCTCCAGCACACCGCGGCGCCCGTCTTCGAGTCGCTCGGCTCCAGCGTCAACGTCTTCCGCGGCGTCCCCGGCGCCGGATACGCGTCCGCCGCCCACCTCCTGCTCAAGGCGCTGATGCTTCCCCTCGGCGACGCGACGCCGGAGGAACGCCGCGAGCTCTACGTGCGCTGCGTGGACGCGTCCGCCTCCCTGCCGGCCGACGAGCGCGAAAAATACGTCCGCCTGCTCTTCGACCGCCTGGCCACCGACCCTGACGTGCCCGTGGAGGTCGTCGACGCCATCCTGCGCCGGTTCGAGCCGCAGTCCGTGCAGGGCGTCTACCCGACCCCCGACACCATGGCGGCGATAGGACGCTGCGTCCTCACCTTCCTCGACCGGACCGACCTCTCCCCCACCCACTACGGCGCAAAGCTCGTCCGCACCATAAGCGCCGTCCTCCAGGACCTAGAGCCCGACGACCCAGAACCCGTGGCCCGCATGTGGGTGCGCTTCGCCGAGCTGGGCCTGCTCCCCGACCGAGACCGCAAGTTCGGCTGGAACGGACTCCCAGACCTGACAAGCCGCTGGCGCACAGCCAAACAGCCGCCAGACCAGCCCGACCAGCCCGCCAACACCAGAGAGGCGGCATGACCTAGAAAGTCCACCCGAACCCGGCCGCCATCACCAGCGCAGACCGCCCACCACGCAGACCGCCCACCGCCCAGACCGCCCACCGCCCGAACCGCCCACCGCCCG
>NZ_BOMI01000017.1 GCF_016862115.1 Paractinoplanes deccanensis | reverse complement strand
AAGCCACCCACCTCAACCACCACCCAGCACCCAGCACCCAGCACCCAGACAGCCCAACCCAGGCCACTACCAGCGCAGACCACCCGCTCACCACCCAAGCGCCGCCACGCGCCGCCGGCCAGGCGGCGTGGCCCGGACACCACACAAGCCACCCACCACGCCCACCCCCAGACCGCCCGGCACCCAGATCGGCCCCACCGCACGCCCCCAGCGCGAACCGCCCGCTCGCCATCCAGGCGCCGCCGCGCGCACCGTTGGCTGGGCGGCGTGACCGGGACACCACCCAAGCCGTCCACCGCCGAGACCCGTCCAACGCAGGCCGCTCCCAGCGCAGGCCGCTCCCAGCGGAGGCCGTCAACCGGGCAGGTCCGGGCACCACGCGCCGCACACGGGGCAGGTCCGGGCACCACGCGCCGCGCCGCAGCGCGGACGGCTCGGGCGCCGCCCTCGGCTGGGGCGGCGCCGTGCGTGGGGCGGCGCCGCGGGTGAGGCGGCGCCGCGGGTGAGGCGGCGCCGCGGGTGAGGCGGCGCCGCGGGTGAGGCGGCGCCGCGGGGGTCAGGCGAAGTCGAAGGTTGCTACGACCGGGGCGTGGTCGGACTCCGGGTATTTGATGTCGGTGGCGAAGGACTGGGACTCGTCGTGCAGGAGCTCGTTGTGGATTTCGGAGCCTCGGTAGTGGGCCAGCAGGTTGCGGGTGACCAGCATGTGGTCGAGCATGTCGCCGCGGCCCTGGTGGAACAGGGTGTAGCGGCTCGGCTCGGGGATGGTTGCCTCGATCGGGACCAGGACTCGGCCGGCCAGGGCGCCGTTTCCGGTGTCCTCCACCTGGCCGCGGATGGCCAGGACGGGGACCTCGTCGGGGGTGGCGTTGAAGTCGCCGGCGACGACTATGCGGGCGGCCGGGTCGGCGTCGAGGAGCTGGTCGACGAGGCGGCGTACCTCCAGGGCCTGCGCCATGCGCTTCATCGAGCTGATGAAGCTGCCCTCGGCCCACGAGTCGGCGCTGCGCCAGGTGAATGCGTCGACGGTCTGGCCGGGGATGTCGGTGGGGATCTTCGACTTGAGGTGGACGTTGATCACGTGGAGGGGCTTGCCGCCGGCGTTGAGCTCGACGTGGAGGATGGGGCGCTCGATGTTGATCTCTATGGGGAACTGGTCGGGCGGGTTGGCCGTGAGGCGGCGGTAGGTGGGGGCCTTGACCAGCTCGTTGCGCAGCTGCTGGCGGGCCAGGACGGGCAGGTGGGTGGCGACCACGAGGTTGCGCTCGTCGTAGACGCCGTCGTCCTTGGGCTTGGTGCTGACGAGTTCGGCGCCCTCCAGGTTGGTGCCGGCCAGCAGCTCGCGCAGCGCGTGCAGGTCGCGGGGCTTGCCGGGGCGCTCCTGGCCGTTCACCTCCTGGAAGCAGGCTATGTCGGCGCGCAGCCGCTGGATCTGGGGGCGCATGAGCGCGATGCGGTCGGCGAGCGACGGGCGCACGCCGGCCGAGGTCTCGTCGAAGTTCTCCAGGTTGAACGTCGCGATACGCATGTGCCGAATCTAGGATCTGAGCTGGGAAAACTCTGTCCTAGATCCGGCACCGCGCGGGCCGGGCTAGAGGCCCGAGGCGTGCAGTTCGGCGATCTCCGTGGCCGAGAGCGCCCGGTCGTAGAGGTGCACCTGGTCGACCGTGCCGTCGAGGTAGTCGACCGGGTTGCCGCCGTACTTGCCGCGGCCGATCACCGTGTTGCCGGTCGGGCCGGCCTGCGGCAGGCAGGCGCTGACCGAGCCGGCGAGGGCGCCGTCGACGTAGAGGCGCAGCTCGCCCTTGACCGTGTCGCGCACGCCGGCCAGGTGGTACCACCTGCCCACCTCGGGCTTCACCGGGGCGAGCGCGCGCACGCCGGCGAAGCTCATCGCGAAGCGCTGGTCGGCGCCGGAGTACTGCAGGTAGAAGTCGCTGTTCGCCGGGCCGTCCTGGCTGATGACGGTCTGGAAGGCCCCGTCGGCCTTGTCCAGCTTGACCCACGCGGCGGCCGAGTAGTCCGACGACGTGTCCAGCACCGGCTTGCCGGCGTCCATGAAGGCGTTCTCCAGCGCGACGCCCTGCCCGGTGCGGCCCTCGACGAACGTGCCGGCCGGCGTCAGCGTGCCGTACGACCCGTCCAGCGGCCAGAAGGCTATCCCGGTCAGGCCCGGCGTGCCGGCGGGCGGCTGCGGCACCGACGCCCCGCTCCCGTTCGCCTCCCGGATGATCTTCTGGTTGATGGCGCGCACCTGGCGCAGGTCCATCTTCGTGACCTGGCGGTCATAGGTGAAGAAGCCGTTGAGCTCGCCCTCCACGTCCGACAGCTGGGTGTAGACGGCCGCGCTGATGCCGCAGTACTGCGCCGAGGTGAGCACGTCCTCCTGGTTGCTCACGTACTTGGCGGTCAGCGTCGCCGAGTCGGGCGTCATCTCGTACGCCTGACCGTCGCCGAACCACATGTGGTTGGAGGTCTTGAGGCCGTAGCCGCCGTGCTCGCCGTCGATCGACACGCGGGTCTCCGACGGCGCCGGGGAGGCCGGGCCGAGGTACTGGTGGAAGTCGATCACGTCGCCGCGGCCGGAGTCGCCCTTGGAGTTGCAGCAGTTGACGCCGCTGTGCGCGTTCACCAGGCGGGACGGGTCCTGCGCCCGCACCGCGTCGGCGATCCGGCCGGTCGCGGCCCGGTCCCACTCGCCCCAGCCCTCGTTGAACGGCACCCAGGCGACGATCGACGTCCAGGACGCGTGCTCACGAACCATCTCGTGCAGCTCCGCCTCGAACTGGTCGCGCCACTCCGGCGGGATCGGGCCGGTGTTCGCGGACGGCATGTCCTGCCAGACGAGCAGGCCCAGCCTGTCGGCCCAGTAGTACCAGCGGTCGGGCTCGACCTTGATGTGCTTGCGGACCGCGTTGAAGCCCATCGCCTTGTCCTGCTGCAGGTCCCACTTGAGGGCCGCGTCGGTGGGCGCGGTGTGCAGGCCGTCGGGCCAGAAGCCCTGGTCGAGGTTGGCCATGTTGAACTGGATCTTGCCGTTCAGCGTGATCCGGAGCTTGCCGTCGGCGCCCTTGGCCGTGCCGACGGTGCGCAGGCCGAAGTACGACCCGACCGTGTCGACCGTCTTGCCGCCGCTCTGCAGGGTGACCGTCAGGTCGTACAGGAAAGGATTGTCGGGTGACCACAGCTTGGGCCTGCTGATCGGCAGCGTCAGCGTCGTCCCGGCGGCGCCCGTCACCGTGCCGGCCGTGCGGGAGCCGTCGCGCGCCACCGCCTTGACCGTCAGGCCGCTCCCGGCCGTCGTGTTGACCTTGAGTTGCAGCGAGGTCAGCGACGGCGTGACGACCAGGTCGGTGATCGAGGCGGCGGGCACGGGCTCCATCCAGACCGTACGCCAGATGCCCGAGCTGCCCTGGTAGAAGATGCCGCGGTCGCCGGTGCGGCGCTGCTTGCCGATCGGCTGGCCGGTGGCGTCGGTCAGATCCTCGGCCCAGACGATCAGCTCCTGCGGCCCGGTGCCGTTCAGCGCGTCGGTCACGTCGACGTCGAAGCCGTCGTACCCGCCGCGGTGGGTGGCGACCTGCGTGCCGTTGACGTAGACCTTCGCGTCGTAGTCGACGGCGGCGAAGTTGAGGCGCAGGCGGTTGCCCTGCCCGATCTTCCAGGTCGCCGGCACCGTGAAGGTGCGGCGGTACCACATGCGGTCCTCGTGCCGCTGGATCCCGCTGAGGGCCGATTCGATCGGGTACGGCACGAGCACGCGCTCGCCGAGGCTCCGGCCGGCCGGCACCGCCTCGCCGGTCTCCGCCTTGGCGAACTCCCAGACGCCGTTGAGGTTCTGCCACTTGTCGCGGGTGAGCTGCGGACGGGGATATTCGGGAAGCGCGTTGCCGGGGCCGACCTTGCTCGTCCACGGGGTGGCCAGCGGCGGGATCCCGGGATGCCAGGTGGGCTCCGCGTGCGCCGGTGCGGCGATGCCGACGACGCTCGCGATCAGGAGGACGGCGGACAGGGCATGTCTTTTCACGCGCGAAAGTCCTTTCGGTCGCTCGTGTTACGCCATGAGCCAACACATTTCAACAATGTTTCACAGGGAGCGTCAAGGACTCATGGGCGTCGATGTTTGCCCGAAGGGGCCGAACTTTCCCGCACCCGAACAGCGCCTGGGATCACACGCGGAGGGCTCACAACCGGGCGCGCGGTGCCGACTCATAGGGCCATGAGCGTGAGCAGCCAGATCCGGCCCGTGGGCCCGGACACCGTCGACGAGCCGCAGGACGCGCTGCTCGCCGACCTGGTGGCGTTCATGACCAAGGACACCCCGTCGGTGCAGCACGTGCTCGACCTGACGGTGCCGCACCTCGTGCGGG
Source organism: Paractinoplanes deccanensis (assembly GCF_016862115.1). Lineage (GTDB taxonomy): Bacteria > Actinomycetota > Actinomycetes > Mycobacteriales > Micromonosporaceae > Actinoplanes > Actinoplanes deccanensis. Next base: position 110,038 of record NZ_BOMI01000017.1, on the reverse strand, counting down.
CGGCCGGGCTCACCGCCGCCACCGTCTTCGAGCTCGACTCCGAGACCGGCATGCTCTGCCCGACCGCGCAGTTCGGCGAGCCGGGCCGGCGCGACACGCTCGTCGCCGGCAAGGTGTTCCGCCTGGCCGCCGGCGCCGCGCCGAAGGTCACCGGCGAGCAGATGCCGATCCGCCTGCGCATCGGCGGGCAGACCGTCGGCGTGCTCCTGCTCACCGGCGGCGACCTGGACGCGCTGCGCCCCGACGTGCTCGCCGCGCTGGCCCTGCACTTCGCGACCACGCTGCAGGGCCTCGCCGCCGAGAAGCAGCGGCAGTGGGTCACGCACAACACCACGATCATCCGCCGCCTCTTCGAGGAGGGCATGGCGGCGACCACCGTCGAGGCGGCCGGGCACATCCTGGCCGGCGCCGCGGCGGACGGCTTCCGCACCGAGCACGCCGCCGTGTGCTTGATCGACGCAACCGGCACGGTCAACTACGTGCACGGCTTCAACCTGCCGGACGAGGGTGCCGCGCTCACGTCGGCGCTCGGCCAGGCGATCTCCCAGACGCCGGTGTGGCAGGCGATCAAGGACGGCAAGGTGTCGCTCATCAACGACGCGGCGACCGCGGACGTGCTCCCCGGCGGCCCGGTACGCACGATCGGCCTCAAGTCGTACATCGCCATGCCCCTGATGTCGGCGGCCGGGCCGGTCGGGCTGATCCTGTGCGGCGACTCCACGGCGCAGCGGGAATGGACCTTCCGCGACCGCATCTTCGCCGAGCAGCTCTCCGTCGAGGGCACCCTGATCGTCGACAGCGCCGGCATGCGCCAGGCGGCCCAGGCGCACGTCGCGCAACTCAGCCACCAGGCGTTCCACGACTCGCTGACCGGCCTGCCCAACCGCTCGTTCCTGATCGAGCGGGCGGAGCGCGCGGTCTCCGACGCGGCGGTCGGGGGCGGCCGCGTGGCGCTCATGCTGCTCGACCTCAACGGCTTCAAACAGGTCAACGACACGGAGGGCCACCAGGCCGGCGACGTCCTGCTCCAGCAGGTGGCAAAGCGACTGCTGGGAGCCGTACGCGACGACGACGTGGTCTCCCGCCTCGGCGGCGACGAGTTCGCCATCCTGCTGACCCGCGACCCCGACGACGCGGTGGCGTCAGCCGTCGCCGACCGGATCTGCGACCGGCTGCGCGAGCCGTTCACCATCGACGGCCAGCAGGTCACCGTGGGCGGAAGCGTGGGCATCGCCCTCTACCCGGAGGACGCCACCGACTACGAGGCGCTGATGAAGGGCGCCGACGCCGCCATGTACGAGGCCAAGCGCGACACGAAGCACCTCGGCGGCGGCCGGCGCCGCGCGACGCCTCAGCCCTAGCCCTCGTCTCAGGCGAAGATGCCGGCCACCGAGATGCCGACGACGGCGCCGCCGGCCAGCAGGCCCAGGCCGAACTTGCGGCTCTCGGGCAGCCAGGCCGAGCCGACACCGACGAGCAGGTAGAGCGGGATCCAGCCCCAGAACGGGGCGGCGAGCCCGGCGAGCGACGGGAACGCGGTCATCGGGCCGGCCGAGAACAGGCACGGCCCGCCGCAGCCCAGCGCGATCCCGGAGAGCAGACCGGCCAGCAGGCCGCGATCGATCATCTCGGCGGGTACGCGCGGCGAGGCCACGGTCAGCGTCGGATCCGCGTCGCCGGGCGGGTGCGTCAGCGTGATCACGTAGCCGGCGGGATCGTGCACGACGAGCACGCGGCCGTCCGGGCCGGCCCGGTCCTCGACGCGGCAGCCGGACTCCTCCCACAGGTGCCGGATGTCGTCGTAGACGTCGCCGGCCGTCTCGCCCAGATGCGGAAGGTGGCCGCCACGAAGAATCCGCGCGCCGGGGCCGGGCGGCGGGCGCAGCAGGGCGGGCGGGATCGGGGCCAGCCGCAGGCCGGCGTGCGCGTGAAGGGTCGCGTCCAGGCGCTGTTCGACGCCGCGGGTCGCTTCGGCGCGGCTGAGTCCCTTCACCTGAGAGACGATGCCAGCCTTTCACCCGTAATGCGGTGAAATCGAAGGGCGTTACACGGCGCCGTCGGCGGGTTGGGTGGCTTTGGCCTCTGCGGTGCCGACGGGCTCTCGGCGGCCGGCGAGGTCGTCGCGCAGCGCGAGCAGCCAGACGCGCAGGTCGGCGATGATGTAGAGGTCCTGCCCGAGGTCGTTGGGCCACGGGACCGGGACCGGCGGCGGCACGTCGGGCATCGGGTCGCCCCGGCGGAGGGCCGCCGCGGCCCGGGTGTAGCAGGCGGCCACGTCCTCGGCGGCGGCCGTCAGCTGGGTCTCGCAGGGCAGCAGGCCACCCGCGGGGCAGGAGCGGATCAGGGCCTCGGCGCCGCGGACGGCATGGTGGCCGGCCAGCAGGGTGGCCTGCCAGTCGACCTTGGCGCCGGGGTGGCGTTCGGACTGGTAAAGCGCGTAGGACGCCTCCGCAAGCAGGCTCGCCCTGCGGGCCGACGGGAGGGCGCCGGCCGGCTGGGCGCCCCTCGCCATGACGGCCACCGTCTCGCGGACCACCGGCGCGGACGCGGCCATGAAGTTCGCCGCGGCGCGCTGCAGCTCGCCGGCGCCGCCTCGGGGCCAGGCGAACAGGCCGATCAGCAGGCCCACCGCGGCGCCGATCACCACGTCGAGGACGCGGACCTCGGCCAGGCGCCAGTCGACCGGCGTGACCTGGGCGAAGACGAACGTGATGACCAGCGTGAACAGGGCCTGCGACCAGCCGAGGCCGAGCAGCGGGCCGGCCGCCAGGCCGGTCAGCATCACCACGGGCAGCACCACGGCGTACACCGTCGGGTCGAGGCCCAGCAGCAGCACGCCGGCGGCCACCACCGAGCCGGCGATGGTGCCGATCACCGCCGGTTTCAGCGCCGAGCGGGTCTCCGCGGCCGACGCCCGCAGCACCGTCAGGATCGTGAGCAGCACCCAGAAGCCGTGCGACAGGTCGAAGACGCCGGCGACCAGGCGGGCCACCGCGAGCGCCGCCGCCAGCCGCAGCGCGCCCTGGAAGGCGACGGACCGGGGTGTCAGGTTCTCGCGCAGGCGGTGCCACCAGAGGTACGGGGTGCCGCGGTACGCGTACCAGAACATGCCCTCGCCGACCGGGGTCCGCGGCCGCTCCCCCGCCGCGATGCGCGTCGCGAACACGAGCGACTTCGTCCACTCGCCCAGCGACAGCGCGAGCGCCCCGAGCTCCAGCCGTTCCGGTGGCAGCCCGCTCGGGTCCGTCGCGGCGCGCGCCGCGCGGAACTCGGTGAGCGCCGCCCGCAGCCGGTCGGTGTCGGGCAGCGGGCCTTTGCCGTACAGCCAGGCCGCGACCGTGTCGGTGCAGCCGGCCGCCGCCCGCAGCAGCCGTGCCGACGCGGGCAGGGTGACCGCCTCGCGATCCTCCAGGAAGTAGAGGTCGGCCGCGCGGCCCACCAGCAGCCGGGCCGTGCCCGCCGCCGAGCTGAGCGCCCGGTCGCGCCGGCCCGCCGACGCGGGACGCAGCTCGGGCGGCAGCCGGGAGGGCCGCAGCGCCTCGGCCGCCTCCGTGGCCTCGGGCAGCAGCGCCGCGAGCCGGGACCGGCCCTCCCTGCCCGACCAGTCGTCGGCGAGCGCGTCGAAGCACGCCGCCAGCAGCGAGACCGCCTTGGCCAGCCGTTCCCGGTACGGCTCCGGCGTCCGGTCGGGCCACAGCAGCAGTTCCGCCGCGGCGAGCAGCACGACGGCGAGCGTGAGGCCGGCCAGCCGCTGCGGGAGCGACCCCGGGTCGTACGGCGGGAAGCACGGCAGGATGTAGAGCAGCTGCATCCCGGCGGCGAGCCCGACCAGCCGGGGCCCGCCGACGCCGACGAAGCTGACCGCGAAGCCGAGCACGAACATGCCGGCGGCCGCCGCCCAGTCGCTCACCGACAGCAGCGTGCCGGCCGTGACCAGCGCCCACCCGACGGGCAGCACGGCGATCAGGGTCGCCGACCGCTGGCGCGGGCTGCCCGGGATGGTCGAGAGCGCGCCGAGGGCCACGGCGCCGAAGAGCGCGTACGGCGCCATGGCCGGCAGGCCGAAGACGTACCGGCAGAGATAGAAGCCGAGGCAGGCAACGAGCGTGACGCGCGCCGCGCGCCGCACCGCGGGAACCCCCAACCACGTCATCGGGCGATTATGAGACGAACGCGCTCTCGCCCGTGATGGCGCGGCCCACAATAAGCGTGTTGATCTCGCGCGTGCCCTCGTACGAGTAGAGCGCCTCGGAGTCGGCCACGAAGCGCCCGATGTCGTAGTCGAGCACGATGCCGTTGCCCGCGAGGATCTCCCGCGCCCAGCCGACCACCTCGCGCATCCGGGTCGTGCAGTACGCCTTCGCCAGCGCCGAGTGCTCGTCGCGATACTGTCCCGCGTCCTGGAGCTGGGCCAGCCGCACGCACATGCCGAGCGACCCGGTCAGGTTGCCGACCATCCGCACCAGCAGATCCTGCACCAGCTGGAAGGACGCGATCGGCCTGCCGAACTGCCGGCGTTCCTTCGCATACTTCAAGGCGATCTCGTACGCGGCGAGCATGACCCCCACGGCCTCCCACGCCACGCCGCTGCGGGTCTGGCGCAGCACCTTCGCCGTGTCCTTGAAGGAGTTGGCGTTCTGGAGCCGGTCCGCCTCGGGAACCCGGACGCCGTCCAGCACGATGTCGGCGTTCTGCACGGTGCGCAGCGCGATCTTGTTCTCGATCTTCGTGGCGGTCAGGCCGGGCGTCTCGCGCGGCACCACGAAGCCCTTGACTTGATCGTCATCCACGGAGCGCGCCCACACCACGATCAGGTCGGCGAAGGTGGCGTTGCCGATCCAGCGCTTGTTGCCGTCGAGGACCCACGTGTCCCCGTCGCGGCGGGCGGTCGTCCGCAGCCCGGCGGCCACGTCCGAGCCGCCGGTCGGCTCGGTCAGCGCGAAGGCGCCGATCTTGTCGAACGCCGCCATCTGCGGCAGCCACCGGGCCTTCTGCTCCTCGGAGCCGCAGGTGCGGATGCTGCCCATCGCCAGGCCGGCGTGCACGCCGTAGAAGGTGGCCATCGACGCGTCGGCGCGGGCCATCTCGAGCGCCAGCCAGCCGTTCAGCAGGTTCGAGCCCTGCCGGTCGGCGATGTCGAGGTCCGCGTACCGCTTGATCAGATGGTGCGGGAAGTCGGCGCGGGCCCAGTGGTCGTTCGCGATCGGCACGACCTCGGCGTCGAGGAAGTCGTGGACCCGCCGCACGACGGCGGCCTCGTCCTCCGAAAGCAGGTCCTGAAAGGCGTAAAGATCACCGTCGAGCATAATTGCCTCACTACCCTCATCCGGCGAGTCCTAGACTTCGGTCCCATGCTCACCATGCAGGACGCGCTGGCCCGGTTGACCGCGTACTGGACCGCTCAGGGATGCCTGACGGTCCAGCCGATGAACACGGAGGTCGGTGCGGGGACGCTGAACCCGGCGACCTTCCTGCGGGTGCTCGGTCCCGAGCCGTGGCGGGTCGTCTACGTCGAGCCCTCCGTGCGGCCCGACGACTCGCGCTACGGCGAAAATCCGAACCGCCTGCAGACACACACCCAGCTCCAGGTGATCCTCAAGCCCGACCCGGGCAACCCGCAGGAGCTCTACCTGGGCAGCCTCGAAGCGCTCGGCATCGACGTGAAGGCGCACGACGTGCGCTTCGTCGAGGACAACTGGGCCTCCCCCGCGCTCGGCGCCTGGGGCCTGGGCTGGGAGGTCTGGCTCGACGGCCTCGAGATCACCCAGTTCACCTACTTCCAGCAGGCCGGCGGCCTCAACCTCGACCCGGTGTCGGTCGAGATCACCTACGGCATCGAGCGCATCATCATGGCGCTGCAGGACAAGACGCACTTCAAGGACATCGAGTACGGCGACGGCATCTCCTACGGCGAGGTGTTCGGCCAGAGCGAGTACGAGATGTCGCGCTACTACCTCGACGACGCGGACGTGGCCGCGAACCGCCAGCTCCTGGAGATCTACGCGGCCGAGGCGCAGCGGCTCATCGACGCCGGCCTCCCGGTGCCGGCCCACACGTACGTGCTGAAGTGCTCGCAGGCGTTCAACGTGCTCGACGCCCGCGGCGCGGTCTCCACCGCCGACCGGGCCGCCGAGTTCGGCCGCATGCGCCGCCTCGCCGGCGACGTCGCCAAGCTGTGGGTGGCCCGCCGCGACGAGCTCGGCCACCCGCTGGGCCTGGTCTCGCCGCTGCCCCCGGCCGCGGCCTACTCCACGCCGGCCGAGCGGACCGCCGCGCGCACGCTGGTCTTCGAGATCGGCACCGAGGAGCTGCCGCCCGCCGAGGCCCGCGCCGCCCGCGCCTACCTGGAGCGGGCGCTCACCGAGGGGCTCGCCGGCACCCGCCTCGAGCACGACGAGGTGCGCACCTTCGCCACGCCGCGCCGGCTGATCGCGGTGGTCGCCTCGGTCGCGGCGCGCGAGGCCGATCACGTACGCACGGTGAAGGGTCCCAAGGTCGGCTCCCCCGAGAAGGCCGTCGAGGGGTTCGCGCGCGGTCAGGGCGTCACCGTCGACGCGCTCACGACCGCCGTGCTCAACGGCGTACAGCATCATGTGGTGGAGAAGCACGAAGCGGGTGGCGCGGCAGCGACCGTGCTGGCCGGCGTGCTCGCGAAGGTCGTGTCCGGCCTGCGCGGCGCGAAGAACATGCGGTGGAACGACCCGCAGCTCTCCTTCAGCCGGCCGATCCGCTGGCTGACCGCGCTGTGGGGCGACGACGTGGTGCCGGTGGCACTGGGCACGCTCGCGGCGGGACGGCAGACGCGGCTGCTGCGCACCTCCGAGACGCCGGTCGTCGAGATCGCGTCGGCCGAGACCTTCATGGAGACGCTGGCGCTCGCCGGCATCGTGGCCGACCCGGAGGACCGGCACGACCTGATCGTCACCGGCGCGCAGGACCACGTCTACCCGGAGGGCCGCGTCGACGTGCGGGGCGAGGCCGCGCTGATCGAGCAGATCAGCTTCCTGGTGGAGTCGCCGACGCCGCTGCTCGGCACGTTCGACGAGAGCTATCTGTCGCTGCCCGACGCCGTGCTGACCACCGTGATGCGCAAGCACCAGCGCTACCTTCCGGTGCGCGACGCGTCGGGACAGCTGCTGCCGATGTTCGTGACCGTGGCGAACGGCCCGGTCGACGTCGAGCTGGTGCGGGCGGGCAACGAGGCGGTGCTGCGCGCGCGGTACGAGGACGCCGCCTTCTTCTACCGGGCCGACCGGTCGACGTCCCCGGCCGACATGCGCGAGCGCCTGACCCGGCTCACGTTCACCGACAAGCTGGGCTCGATGGCCGACCGCGCCGCGCGGATCGCCACGCTGGCCTCCTCGGTGGCGTCGTCGCTCGGCCTCTCGTCGGCGACCCTCAACCGCGCCGCCCGGCTGGTGAAGTTCGACCTGGGCTCGCAGCTGGTCACCGAGATGACCTCGCTCGCGGGCGTGATGGCGCAGGACTACGCGCTGCACGCCGGCGAGCCCCGGGACGTGGCCGCGGCGATCTACGAGGCCGAGCTGCCCCGCCACACCGGCGACGCGCTGCCGGCCTCGATCCCGGGCGCGCTGCTGTCGCTGGCCGACCGGCTCGACCTGGTCACCGGCCTCGCCGCCACCGTCGGCCTGCCCACGGGCAGCAGCGACCCCTTCGCGGTGCGCCGTGCCGTGCTCGGCCTGCTCGCGGTGCACCGGGCGCACCCGGCCCTCGCGGACTTCTCGCTGGTCTCCGGCCTCGCGACGGCGGCCGAGCAGCAGCCCGTGCCGGTCTCCGCCGAGGTGCTGTCCGCCGCGGGCGAGTTCCTGGCCCGGCGTCTCGAGCAGGCGCTGGTCGAGGAGGGCCGGCCGGTCGACCGGGTGCGCGCCGCGCTGGTCCACTACGACCGTCCGTCGGTGGTGGACGCCCTGCTGAGCCAGCTCGACGGCCTGGTGAGCAATCCCGACTTCGTGGCGGTCGCCGCGGCCATCCAGCGGGCCCGCCGCATCGTCCCCGCCGACACCACCGCCGGCTACGACCCGGCCGTCCTCCAGGAGCCGGCCGAGGTCGCGCTGCACGAGGCGGTCTCCGCCGTGAAGGCCGACTTCGGCGCCGACCTGCTCGCCTTCACCGCGGCCGTGGGCCCGCTGGTCGCCCCGCTGGCCCGCTTCTTCGACGAGGTCTTCGTCATGGCCGAGGACCCGTCGCTGCGCGCGGCTCGCCTGGGCCTGCTCGCCACGGTCCGCGACCTCGGCGCGGGCCTGCTCGACTGGCCGGAGCTGCGCCTCTGATCCGCTCCGGGGCCGCGCCGTCCGGCGCGGCCCCGGGCCCCGGTCACCCCTGGGTGGGCGAGAGGTCGGCGAGCACCTCGTTGAGGCCGGCCGCCGACAAGCCCGCGTCCAGGGCCAGCAGCTGCGGCAGGGTGCCCTTGGTGTCGTTGGCGTAGAGGCCGACCAGCTCGGTGGCGAGCGACATCCAGCTCGTGGTGGTCGCGCCCGCCTGCACGAGGCGGCCGATCGCCGCGTCGTGGGTGGCCTGGTCGGTGCCGCCCGTGGCGTCCACGACGATCGAGACCTCGTAGCCGCGGCGCAGCGCGCCCATCGCGGTGTGCAGCACGCACACGTCGGTGGTGAGCCCCGCGATGGCCAGGTGCTTGCGCTCGGTGGCCTCGATCGCCTCGGGGAAGCCGGGCGCGTCGAAGGCGTTGAACGCGTCCCAGCGGGCCACGACCGGGTGGCCGTTCAGCTCGGCGATCAGCTCGGGGTACATCGGGCCGCGCGGGTCGCCCTCCGGCCCGGCGGTGACGACCAGTGGCACGTCGAACCCGAGGGCCATCTTGGCGAGGGCGACGGCGCCCGTGACGTTCGCGTCGGGCGACTGGGTCTTGACCGTGTTCTTGAAGCTGGTGACGTAGTCGACCAGCACGATGGCGGTGTTCTGCGGTGTCCTGCGCTCAAGGCTCATGGCCGGCGTACCCCTCTAGATCTCGTGGTTGGCTTGCAGGGTCTTGTTCGGGTCGACGCGGCGGCGGATCTCCTCGATCCGCTTCCAGGCCGCCGGGGCGAAGGCCCGCGACGTGTCGCCCTGGGTCTGCTGGAAGTTGATGTAGATGCGGTCGCGCGAGTAGTCGCTCAGCGACGCGACCATGCGCTCCGACTCGGCGACGACCGCCCGCTGCATCTCCGGGTTGACGACGACGCCCACGACGGAGATCAGGAACTGGCCGTCCAGGCTGGACACGGCGCCGCCGTCGGGCCGGGTGCGGCTCAGCGCGCCGCCGAGGTGACGCAGCTCGGTCGAGAAGAGCCGGTTCGTGGCGTCCGCCTCGAGCAGCTTGCCGGCGGCCTCCGCCGGGAGCGCGTCGAGCAGGCCCGCGGTGCCGTCGCCGGGCGTCGGCTCCTCCGGGTCCATGTGGATGCGCGAGACCACGGGCGACGGCACCCGGGCGAACGTGTCCAGCTCGGGCTTGAGCTCGCGCAGCGGCGCGAGCAGCCGTTCGGCCTCCTCGTCGCCGGTGAGCAGCGCGCCGTCGATCATCACCCAGTCGCGGCCGCGGAACGGCTCGGGCAGGTCGGGGATGGGCGGGAAACGCAGGTGCCGGTACGCGGTGGTGACCTCGTCGGGCACCTCGGCGGTCCACTCCAGCCAGCGCTGGAGCACCTGGGGCGCCTTGCTCAGATCCCAGGCGAGCATTCCCGCGTACGAGGTGGCGAAGTCCAGCAGGTCGAACTCGAGCGCCGTGATCACACCGAAGTTGCCGCCGCCGCCACGGACCGCCCAGAACAGGTCCGGGTCGTTGTCCTTGTCGACCCGCAGCCACGAGCCGTCGGCGAGCACCAGCTCGGCCGCGCGCACGTGGTTGGCGGCGAGGCCGTACTTGCGGCCGTACCAGCTCAGCCCGCCGCCGGCGGTGTAGCCGACGACGCCGACGTCAGGCGCGGAGCCGTGCAGCGCGGAGAAGCCGTGCCCGGCCGCCTGCTCGACCACCGGCATCCACGTCGTGCCGGCCTGCACCCGGGCCCGGCGCGCGGGCGCGTCGATCGTGACGCCGTTCAGCCTCTCGGTGCGCAGCATGATCGTACGGCTGAGGTCGCGCAGCGGGTGCGCGTTGTGGCCGGTGCCGACCGGGGTGACCCGCAGGCCGGTCTCGCCGGCGGCCCGCAGCACCGCGCCGATCTCGTCGGTGCTCTCCGGATAGACCACGGCCGCCGGGTGCAAGTCCGCGCTGAGGGACCAGGTGGTGCGGGCGCGGTCGTATCCCTCGTCGCCCGGCAGGTGCACGATCCGCGCGGCCGCGCGCAATTCTTTGTCGCCCATTTTCGCCTTCCCTTCCATTCGGCGGCGACAGTACTCAGCCGGAAAGGGAAATTGTTTGCGTGCGCGACCAACGGGCGGCGAAAAACGGCCACAACCACTACTAACCACGTGTACAGTAGGAGGTATGTCACACCCCGCCCCCAAGCGCACCCGCGACCCCGCGCGCAAACAGGCCGCCATCCTCACCGCCGCCCGCGCGGTCTTCGCCGAGCGCGGCTACGAAAAGGCCACCATCCGCGAGATCGCCCGCCGCGCCGGCGTCACCCACGGCCTCGTGGTCCTGCACTTCGCCACCAAGGAGCAGCTCTTCGCCACCGCCATGACCCCCGACCAAGACACCCTCTTCCAGGGCGTTCTCGACGACGACATCGACGGGCTTCCCCGCCGCATCGCCACCTCCTTCGTCCACCGCCTCGAGTCGTCACAGGGCGCCGACCCGGTCATCGCGCTCATCCGCAGCGCCGCCGGCGACCAGCAGGCGGCCAAGGCCCTGCTGCACACGCTGCGCCGCACCGCCACCGACGGCTACGCCAAGGTCCTCGACTCCCCCGACCTGGCCGCCCGCGTCGACACGATGGGCGCCCACCTGATCGGGGTGGCCTTCAGCCGCTACGTCCTCGCCGACGGCCCCCTCGCAGCGATGCCGGCCGGCGAGCTCATCGACCGGCTGACCGCCACCATCCGCACCATCCTGCTGAACTGAGAAAGCCATTGGCCAAAAACAGCGCCAATACGCAACGGCACTCGGTAGCGTCCGTCATTGTGGACTCTCCGGACGACGATTCCCCGTGGCCATTCGAAGCCACGGAAGCGGACACCCCCTCCGCGGTCTGGCACTGGATGCTCGGCATCCTCATCGTCGTCATCCTGCTGTGCGGCGGCGCGGTCCTGGCCCTGAACACGTGGCTCGCCCATCAGGCCGACAAGGTCTCTACCAGCTCGCGCCCCGGTATTCACCCCCGCACGTCGCCGCCAGGGCGGTGAGCTGCTCGACGCGCCGCTCGTAGGCCGGGTCCGGAGCGAGCTCGGGGAAGGCCGCGACGATCATCGGGCCGGGTTCCTCGCGCACGGACTCCGCGCCCATCTCCCGCAGCGCGGCCACACACGCGGCGACGGCACCGGCCGGGACGGCGAGCTCGTGGCCGGTGTGACGCATCGGCGGCGGATGGTCCACGCCGTGACCGGCCGCCCAGTGCAGGCGCTGAGCGAGGTCGCTGAGCGCGGCGTTGAGCTCGCCGGCCGACGCGCCGGCGGGCAGCAGGCGGCTGATCAGGCGCTCGGTCAGCTCGGGCGGCAGCCGGCCGGCGAGCAGCTCGCCGTCCACGACCACGACCAGGCCCAACAGGGCCGCGAGGTCTTCTTGAGGCAGGGCCCGCGTCTGACGCTCCATCGGCCAGAGAGTAGTCGCGCCGGGTCATGCTGAGACGTGGGCGCGGCGCAGGACGGGGATGTCGCGCGAGGCGTGGCGGTCGGTGGCCGGGATGTCGCCGGTCATCGAACCGTAGCGGGCGAGCAGGTCGAAGCCGCCCGCCGGCGCCAGCCGCACGAGATGGTCACTGGTCCAGGCGCGCGCGGCGACGACCTCGTCGACCACGGTCTCGGGGCTGCCGTGGCCGTGCGGGGTGACCGTGATGCGCACGTGGACCTGCTCGATCCGGGTGGCGGGATCGTACACATCGTCCGGTGAGCCCCACCGGGTCCGGACCGTCGCGCCGGGTGTCTCGACGGTCCACTCCGGCTTGGCTCCCCCGCCCGCGGCCAGGTCGGTGATGAGCAGGCCGCCCGGCGTCAGGTGCTCGTGGGCGCAGCGCAGGAGGGCCGCCATCGCCGCGTCGGTCAGCAGCAGCGAGGCCGAGTCGAGCGGCAGCAGGACGAGATCGAAGCGGGAGCCGAGAACGAAGCCGGTCATGTCGGCCTCGACGACCTCCACCGGCAGGGCGGATCGCACGGCACGGTCGCGGACGCGGGCACACATCGCCGCGGAGCTGTCCAGCGCCGTGGCCGCGACGCCGCGCCGGGCGAACTCGAGCGTGTGGTCGCCGGGGCCGGCGGCCAGTTCCAGCACGCGCCGGGGCGCGCCGCCGTGGTGACGCTCGAACCAGGCACCGAGGAGATCGACCTCGGCCGGGACGTCGCGGTAGCTGAAAGCTGCCTCGTAGGCTTCGACGGCATCGAACACGGCGCTCATCGGTCACCGATGGTATGCGGCCAGGCGATGAGCCGCGGGGCAGAATCGGCGGCATGACCACGTGGACCACTCGCGCCGAGACGCCGGCGGACGTCGCGGCCGTTCGGGCGATCAACCGTGCCGCGTTCCCGACGTCGTTCGAGGCCGATCTGGTCGAGGCCCTGCGGGCCGACCCGAAGGCGTGGATCGACGGGCTCTCGGTGGTGGCGGTGGCGCCGGACGGGACACCGGTCGGGCATGCGCTGTTGACCCGGTGTCACGTCGGCGGGGAGGCCGCTCTCGCGCTCGCGCCCTGCGCTGTGGTGCCCGCCTGTCAGCGGACGGGAGCCGGCACCGCGGCGATCACCGCGGGGCTGGCCGCCGCCCGGCTCGACGGGGAGAGCCTGGTCGTCGTGTTGGGGCATGCCGGGTACTACCCGCGTTTCGGGTTCGTCCCGGCCTCCCGCTTCGGCATCACCGCTCCGTTCGACGTGCCCGACGAGGCGTTCATGGCGCTGCGGCTCGACGAGACCCGGCCCTGTCCGAGCGGGCGGGTCGAATACCCGCCGGCCTTCGGAGTCTGACGGCGGCCGGCGCCGGTCGCCTGCGTGCGGGCCGGCGCAAGCGGGGCGTGCTCGTGTGGGCTACGCGTTCTGGCGGCTGACCATCTCGTTGATCCAGATCGGGGCGTACGGCGACGTGCAGTTGGGCGGGGTCGGGTAGTCCTTGAGGACCTCGAGGCGCTCGCCGATGTCGAGGGCGCGGGCCCGGTGTGCCGGGTGGTCGATGCCGATCTGGGCGAGGCAGTGGTTCATGGCCCACTGGAGGCGGTCGGGCGCGTCCCTCATCTCGGCCTCGATCACGTCGAGGAGGCCGGGCAGGTCGAGGCCCGCCGGTTTGCGCGAGACGCGCTCGGTGGTGAGGGCCCAGCCGGCACTGGCGACCACGGGGTCCGGGTCGGCGAGCCATGCCTGGCGCAGCTCCTCGGCGTACGGGCTCTTCTTGACGACGTAGTTGACCAGCCAGTCGTGGACCTTGGGGGTGCGGGACGAGCGCAGCATGGTGTCGAGCTCGTCGCGGCTGAACTCCTTGGGACGGCAGATCAGCAGGGCCAGCAGCCGCGCCGCGGAGTCGTCGGTCTGCCACAGCTCGCGGGCCAGGTCCTGCTGGGTCTTCAGCTCCTTGGCGAGGGCACGCAGCTTGGTCAGGTTGACGGCGTGGTCGTCGCCGTGGCGCTGGTTGACTTCGAGGATCTTGGGGTCGGCCATCGCGTCCAGCTTGGCCATCACGTCATGCACCCGGGCCTCCGGCGGCGATCGCGGACGAGAGGGACGCGTGCCAGCCTAGGGGACGGTAGCCGAGCGCGTGGGCCGCGGCGCTGGAGTCGTAGACGCGGTCGATCGTGCGGGGCAGCGGCCATCCCCGGTCGCGGAAGACGGCGGCGATCGACGGGGCGCGCGACTCGATGACCGCCGCGGCGTCGTGGTGCAGGGCCACCCAGTCGGCGCGGGTGAAGGGGTAGTCGCCGGCGATGTTGTACGTGCCGGTCACGGAGCTGTCGGCGCAGGCGCTGACCACGGCGGCCGCCACGTCGCTCAGCGCGACGGCCCGGTGGAGGAGGCGGCTCGCCAGGACGGGTGGCGGCTCCGGGAAGCAGCGCGCGATGCGCAGCACGATCGGCGCGGGGCCGGCGCCGACGAGGCGTTCGGCCGCCGCCTTTGTCTCGTCGTAGATGTCGCGCGGGCGGGGCCGCACGCTCTCGTCGACCCACACCGCCCGGTCCGTGGGGACCAGCGCGTGGCCGTACACGCTGGTGCTGCTGATGTAGACGAACCGCCGCGGGCCGGCGGCGTCGAGCAGGGCGGCGGTGGCATCGACGTTGACCGCGCGGAACAGCGCGTCGGCGGGACACCGACGTGCGGGGCGTGCAGGGCCGCCGAGTGCACGATGACGTCGGCGTCGCGCACCGCCTCGGCTCGCACCCGCTCGTCGCGGAGGTCGCCGAGGACGGTGGTGTGCCGGCCCGGCGCGCGGTCGACGCCTCTGACCAGCCAGCCGGCGGCGGTCAGGGCTTGGGCGACGGCGGCGCCGACGCGGCCTGAGGTTCCGGTGATCGCTGCGAGCACATCGCACTGTACGCCTCGGTGAGGCGGCCGAGCACGGACGGCGTGCCGGGCGGGCGCGGCGTGCCGAGGTGCAGCTCGCGCAGCTCGTCCATGAAGTCGTCCCAGAGCGGCGGGCCGCCGGCCTCCAGCAGCTCGGCGCGGATGGCGAGCTCGGGGCTGACCGGCAGGTGACGGCGGCCCCACGCGCCGAGGTGGGCGAGCACGGGCACCAGCTGGATGGCGGGCTCGGTGAGGCTGAGCCGGATGCGCTGCTTGTGCGACGGGTCGGGGGCCGACGTGATCATGCCGAGCTCGGTGAGGCGGGCGAGCCGGTCGGCCAGGATGTTGGAGGCGATGCCCTCCTCCGACTCGGTGAGCAGGGCGCGGAAGTGGCGCCGGTTGCCGAACATCATGTCCCGGATGATCAGCAGGGACCACTTGTCGCCCAGGACCTCGAGGGAGAGGTTGATGGGGCACCCGGAGCGGTGCTCGCCGGCCATGTCACACGTCCTTCCGCCGTACCGCTTGCAGTTTACAACCGGTTTCGCCTAGGGTGCGGAGCCATGGCCTACATCACGTGCGACCTGGCGATCTCTGCCGACGGATATGCCGCGGGCGTGAACCAGACGCGGGAGAAGCCGTTCGGCGACGGCCCCACCGACGTGCTGCACCAGTGGATGTTCGAGACCCCCGAGGAGAACGCCGAGGAGATCGCGGCCATCACGGCCGCCGACGCGTTCATCATGGGGCGCAACATGTTCGGTCCCGGCCGCGGCGCCTGGGACCTGGGCGCAGTTCCTGGCCGCCGGCCTGATCGACGAGCTGCGGCTGCACATCGCCCCGGTGGTCCTCGGCGCGGGTGAGCGGCTCTTCGACGGGGTGCCGGCGCGGCAGCTGCGGCAGGTGTCCTCGCGGGCCGCGTCGCTGGTCACCCACGTCACGTACGCGCTGGCGAGGGCGGAAGGCTAACGCTCCTTGCGCGCCAGAACGAGGCGGCAACCGACCGTCTCGAGGGCGACCTCACTGACGGTGAATCCGGCGGCGGTGAGGTCGTCACGCAGCGCGGGCAGCGGCGTGGTGCGGTAATACATCACGAACGGCGGCCGCCAGACCGCGTTGCGCACCCGCATGACGACGTCGAAACCGACAGTGGCCCAGTGGGCGACCGAGGTGACCGGCGGCGGCTCGCCGATCGCGAAGGCGAAGAGCCCGCCCGGGCGCAAGGACCGATGCACGCCCTCGAAAAGCGCCGGCCGCTCCCCGGGCAGGAAGTGCCCGAGCGCGCCGAACGAGACGGCCAGGTCGAAGCCCTCGGTGAAGGGCAGCGCCCGAGCATCGGCTCGCACCAATGTGGCCGACGGGAAAGCGCGGCGCGCCTCGGCGAGCATGCCCTCGCTGAAATCGACCCCGGTCACCCGCGACGAGCACAGCGACGTGAGAACGCCGAGGCCCGCCCCGGTGCCGCAGCAGACGTCGAGGCCACTTTCGTACGGCCCGCCCAGCGCCTCGGCGGAAGCGGACAACACGCCGGCGGGCGTCCGGAACGGCGTGTGGTCGAATTTGGGCGCCAGCAGGTCGTAGCCGCGCTCGACCGAGGACAGCGCCTGGACGGTCAGCTCGCGCAGCGACGGGCCTTGGGGCGAGAACATCGCCCGAGCGTACCTACCGGCCGAGCACCAGGCGAAGCAATGTCTCGCCGTCCGGTGCGTACTGTGCCCGCATCACGAACGAGGGGAACGGCCATTCGTCGACGTCGCCGCTGCTGACCGGCCGGCCCAGGGCCGCCCACAGTTTGCTGCGCCGCCCGATCGTTCCGCCGCGCCCCGGAATCATGCCCTGGAACGGCTTGAAGCCGTTGTCGCCGGTGAAGTGCAGAACGACGGTGGTCACCCGGTCGGCGTCGTCCACGAGAACCTCGACGCCGGCCTCGCGGGACTCATAGGCGCGGGCGCCGGGCCGGGCCATCAGCCCGTATTCGCGACTCGTGGCCAGCGCGCGGCCCTCGAGCAGGTTGTGGCCGAGCAGTTGCGTCAGGTCACCGTTCGTCGGCATCGCGACCTCTCCCCAGTCCAGGAGCGCAACGTAACCGCAAGGCACCAACTCAGCGTGAACCCAGGGTGAACGCCCCGCCCTTTTCGTGCAGTTTCCGTGATCGCCACGTCGAGGTTGCCGCGACGTTGATCGCGTCGCATCGACTTTGCCGAGGGACCCACCGGCGACGGTCGCCGGCGCCGAGTCCCGTGGAGGACCTCGTGGCCGACCGACGTCAGGTGCTGCGCATGGGCGCCGTCGCCGCCGCTGCGCCCGCACTCGCCGGGGCCGTCGCCGCACCCGCGGCAGCGCACACCACCAGCCGCAGGCAGCCGGAGATCTTCGGGCACCGCGGCGCCTCCGGGTACCGCCCGGAGCACACGCTCGCGTCGTACGAGCTCGCCGCCCGCATGGGCGCCGACTACATCGAGCCCGACCTGGTCTCGACCAAGGACCACGTCCTCGTCTGCCGGCACGAGCCCGAGATCAGCGGCACCACCGACGTGGCGTCGCGTCCCGAGTTCGCCGACCGCAAGAGGACCGTCGTGCTCGACGGCGTCAGCGTGACCGGCTGGTGGACCAACGACTTCACCCTCGCCGAGCTCAAGACGCTGCGGGCGATCGAGCGGCTCCCCGCCGTGCGCCAGGAGAACACGCTCTACGACAAGCTCTTCGAGGTGCCCACCTTCACCGAGGTGCTGGAGCTGCGCGCACGCCTCTCCAAGGAGCTGGGCCGCGACATCGGCGTCATCCCCGAGACGAAGCACCCCACCTATTTCCGCCGGCTCGGCCTGGACCTGGAGACGCCGCTGGTGCGCGCTCTCGACCGGGCCCGCCTCAACAAGCGCGGCGCGAAGGTGTGGATCCAGTCGTTCGAGGCGGTCAACCTCAAGGACCTCAACACCAAGTTCCGCGTCCAGGTCAACCTGGTCTTCCTGACCTCGGCGAGCGGCTCCCCGTTCAACGACCCCAAGACGTACGCCCAGTATCTGACCCCCGCCGGCCTCAAGGAGCTGTCGTCCTACGTGGACGGCATCGGCCCCGACAAGAGCCAGGTCATCCCGCGCAACGCCGACGGCACGCTGGGCACCCCGTCGTCGCTGGTCAAGGACGCGCACGCGGCCGGCCTCAAGGTCATCCCGTACACCTTCCGCGCCGAGAACCAGTTCCTCCCGGCCGACTACCGCGTGGGCACCGACCCCAACGCCTACGGCCGCGCCATCGACGAGCAGATCACCTTCCTGAAGACCGGCATCGACGGCCTCTTCACCGATCAGCCCGACATCGGCGTGCTTTCCCGGACCCTCACAAACTGATTTCGTACGGGGGGACGCGCGCACCAACCGCGGGCGCGCGTCCCCGCCTACCGGCTCAGCGATCCAGGGCCGGCGCGATCACGTCGAAGGCGCGCTCGGTGAGCGCCAGCGGATCGGCCGACCCTTCGCTCGCGGCCCACCGCCGCAGCACGTCCTCCAGCGCGGTCAGCGCGATCCCCGCCGCGAGCCCCGGAAAGAGGTCGCTCGCCCGGTCCCGCCCGAGCCGCCGCGCGAGCACGTCGGCCAGCGCCTCCCGCCAGCCCGCCTGCTGCCCGAGGGACCGCGCGTAGAGCGACGGCGTGCGCAGCACCAACTGCACGACCGGCAGCGCCCGCTCCGTGTTGCCGGCGCAGTCGAGGATCGCCACCTCCACCGCGTGCCGCAGCGCCACCGCGGTCGGCTCCCCCGCGGGCCTGCTCTCCAGCTCGGCCCGCATCTGATCGCCCAGCGTCCGGCGCCGCCGGCGGCCTGGGCCTGGCCGCCACCGAGGCCCTGACCCGCCGCGGCGCCCACGTCATCCTCCCCGTCCGCAACGAGCGCAAGGCCCGCGAAGCCACCGCCGCCCTGCCCGCGGCGTCCGTGGACCTGCGCCACGCCGACCTGGCCGACCTCGACTCGGTCCGCGCCTTCGCCGCCACCGTCACCCACGCCGACGTCCTCATCAACAACGCCGGTGTCATGGACCCACCCACCCGGCGAAGCGCCCAGGGCCACGAGATCCAGTTCGCCGTGAACCACCTCGCCCACTTCGCCCTGACCGGCCTGCTGCTCGACCGCCTCACCGACCGGGTGGTCACCGTGACCTCGGTCCTGCACAAGAAGGGCCGCATCGACTTCGCCGACCTGGGCGCCGGCCTCTACAACGGCTCGAAGCTCGCCAACGCCCTGTTCGCCCTCGAACTCCACCGCCGCCTGACCGCCGCCGCCTCACCCGTCCGCAGCCTGATGGCCCACCCCGGCTACGCCGCCACGGGCCTGCAGGCCGCCATGAGGCCCAGCCTCAACCGCCTGATCCTCACCAAGCTCGGCAACCGGCTGCTGGCGGTCCCCGCCGCCCAGGGCGCCCGCCCGACCCTGCACGCCGCCACCAGCCCCACAGCCACCTCGGGCCGGCTGATCGGCCCCGGCGGCCCGGGCGAGCTGCGAGGCGCCCCCACCGAGCTGCGGCCGGCGCCCGCGGCGCTCGACCCTCAGACGGCCACACGCCTGTGGACCGTCTCGGAGGAGATCACGGGGGTGCGCTTCCCCCTTCCCCAGCCCGACGGCGACGACAACCCCGAGATCGCTGGGTTCCCCACCTGAAGGGTCTCGCACCAACGCCCGAGACACCGTCTCCGCGTTGATCGGTCACGACGACGAGACCTGGCACATCGCCTTTCCTGATGCCCGTTGACACCATCGACCGCCTTGCCGAGGAGGCGGCCGATCTTCTGGAGATCGCCTCAGTCCTGCGCTGCTCCCGCTCGGCCGTGCAGCTCGCGCAGGATCACGTCGCGGTGGCAGCGGCGCTCGTCCGCTTCGAAACACAGGAGCGCGACGCGCGATGTCCTCGAGTGCCTGGGAGGCGCCGGGGCTCGAGACGCCGGTAGGCCGATCAGCATGTGCCGGAGCCATGAGCGGCGGCGTGCGGATCAGTCGCGGGGTGGGTCGGCCAGGGGCCAGCCGCCCGCGGCGAGGTGGGCGGAAACCCGGACGATGTCCTCGGGAGTGGCCTCCTGGAGGGCGGCGTCGTTGATCATGGCTTCGATGTCGGCGGGGGTGATCGGGTCGCCGCCGGTCTGCTGGGCCTGGGTGGCCAGTTCGGCGGCTATCTTGCGGACCTCGTCCTCGGTCAGTTTGCGGCGGAGCAGGCCCAGCAGGGCCACGTAGTCCTGGCGGGGCACGCCGGTCGGGTAGCCGGCGCGCAACCAGTCGAGGGCTCGGGTGAGGAAGTTGGAGCGGCTGTCCGTCATCACTTGTCCACGATCGTCGGGTAGATGTGGTCGAAGCTGATCGTCTTGCCGAAGCCGCTCGCCACGATGAAGGTGATGCCCAGCAGGACGCCGAGGATCACGATCGCGAACAGGGCGTAACCGAGGACCGTGCCGAGCGGGTTGGGGCGGGCGTGGCTGACCTCCGCGTCGCCGCCCGCGCCCCAGGCGAGGGAGCGGATGCCGAGGGCGAACAGGGCGGGCAGGCCGGCGCCGAGCAGCAGGCCGGCGAGCAGGACCTTCCAGGCGCCCTCGAGCGCGAATCCCAGGTTGCTCATGGGTCAGACTCCCGTTCCGGCGGGCTCGCGCGGGGTGTCCGCGGTCGTCGCGTCCCACTCCTCGTTGACGTTGTTGTGGTCGACCGGGGTGCGGCGCGAGCGCAGGTACATGCCGGCGGCGCAGGCGAGCAGGACCACGAAGATGGCGATGGCGCCGGCGAGGCCGCCGATCAGGTCGCCGAGGTACCACATGAGGGCGCCGACGACACCGGCCGCCGGGAGCGTGATCAGCCAGGCGGTGACCATGCGGCCGGCCACCCGCCAGCGCACCTGGGCGCCCGGCTTGCCGACGCCGGAGCCGAGGATCGAGCCGGTCGCCACGTGGGTGGTGGACAGCGCGAAGCCGAGGTGGCTCGACGCGAGGATGACCGCGGCCGACGAGCTCTCCGCGGCGAGACCCTGCGGCGGGGCGATCTCCACGAGACCTTTGCCCAGCGTACGGATGATGCGCCAGCCGCCGAGGTAGGTGCCGAGCGCGATGGCGAGCGCGCAGGACGCCTTCACCCAGAACGGGATGTTCTTGGTGTCGGTCCAGTCGCCGGCGGCGATCAGCGCGAGCGTGATGACACCCATCGTCTTCTGGGCGTCGTTGGTGCCGTGCGCGAGCGAGACGAGCGAGGCGCTGCCGATCTGACCCCAGCGGAAGCCGTTCTCGGTGAAGCGTTTCGCGACGCCGACCGTGATGCGGTAGATCAGCCAGGTGCCGACCGCCGCCACCACGCCGGCGATCACCGGGGACAGCACGGCCGGGAGGATCACCTTGCCGACCACGCCGTCCAGCTTCGAGCCGTCGCCGTTCCAGTTGACGCCGGCCCAGCCGAGGCCGGCCACGGTGGCGCCGATCAGGCCGCCGAAGAGCGCGTGCGACGAGCTCGAGGGCAGGCCGAGCAGCCAGGTGAGCAGGTTCCAGACGATGCCTCCGATGAGCCCCGCGAGGATGATGAGCAGCAGCGCCTCTCCGCCGTCCGCGGTGAGCGCCTCTTTCGGCGTACCGTCGGAGTTTTGGATCTTGACGACCGCGTTGCTGACCGTGAGGGCGACCTCGACGGAGAGGAAGGCGCCGATCAGGTTGAGGACGCCGGAGAGGGCGACGGCCGTCTTGGGCCGAAGGGCCTTGGTCGCGATGGAGGTGGCCATCGCGTTGGCCGTGTCGTGGAACCCGTTGGTGAAGTCGAAGCCGAGGGCTGTGACGACCACCAGCACGAGGATGACCGTTGTCTCTGTCACGAGGTCACTGTCACCCGTGCGAGGCGATCTCAACAGTGCCGTGTGACCAGCATCTTAATGTTCCACCCCGATTACGGGAGAGAACATGAAGGGTTTCCGGTTCCGACAGCGTACGAATGCGCCGTAGTGGGTAGAAAGCGGCACCCGGCCGGGCCCCGGAGGGACCGGCCGGGTGAACGCGGGGTTATCAGGAGGTGGGTTCGAGCACGACGGTCGCCGTGCCCGTCTGCGCCGGGGTGCCGGTGTCGGTGTACGACGCCACGAACACCGCCGTCAGGTTGCCGGCGCCGGCGTGGCCGGGGTCGACGAACGTGGTGATCGAGCCGGTGCAGCCGGACGCCGTGGAGAGCGGGTGCCCGTGCTCGTCGTGCCCGAGGATGTAGGTCACCGTCACCCGGGAGCAGTCGACCGGCTGGTCGTCGGTCACCTGCACCTGGAAGTTCACCGTGTCACCGAACTGGAAGGGCTGGCCCTCCTGCGGCGTGGTGAAGGTGACCACCGGCGCCGCCGTGCCGACCGGCAGGATCACCTCGGCGGACGAGGAGCGGCCGGTCCGGTCGGTGACCTTGAGGGTCGGCCGGTAGTTGCCGTTCTGGGTGTAGGTGAACGTCGGGTTCGGCGAGCGCGAGTCGACCCGGTTGTCGTTGTCCAGGTACCACTCGTACCGGATCGCGTCGCCGTCCGGGTCCACCGTGCCGGCGCTGGAGAACTGCACTATCAGCGGCGCCTGCCCGGAGGTCGGCGTGGCCGAGGCCTTCGCGATCGGCGTGCGGTTGCCGCGGACGTAGTCGAACCGGGAGAGCTGGGCGTCGGGGTTCTCGGCGAAGTACCCGTCGCCGTACTCCAGGACGTAGAGCGCGCCGTCCGGGCCGAACTCGAGGTCCATCGGGTTGTCGAAGACGAGCTCGGGCAGCACCGACTCGATCTTCGTGACCTGGTTGCGGCGGTCGAGCGTGAGCGCCTTGACCCAGTCGCGGGTCCACTCGGCGAACAGCGGCTTGCCGTCGAACGCCTCGGGCCACTTGATCGCGGAGCGCAGCCGCTTGTCGTAGTCGTACGCCGGACCGCCCATCGGGCCGATGCCGCCGGTGCCGAGCTCGGGGAACTGCGCGCTGGGACCGTACGAGTAGGCGATCTCGGCCTTCTCGACCGGCGGCAGGTTGCGCAGGCCCGTGTTGCGCGGCGACTCGTTGACCGGCGCCGCGCAGTTGAACGGCGCGCCGGACGTGCCGGTGGCGAAGTCGTAGTCCACGTACGGCTTGTCGGCGTCGGCGCAGTACGGCCAGCCGTAGTTCGCCGGCTTGTCGATCGCGAGCCAGCGGCCCTGACCCGCGGGACCGCGCGCCGGGTTCGCGTTCTGCGCGTCCGGCGAGTAGTCGCCCAGGTAGATCACGTCGGTCTCGGGGTCGACGGTGAAGCGGAACGGGTTGCGCAGGCCCATCGCGTAGATCTCGGGCTTGGTCTTGGGCGTGCCCGGCTTGAAGAGGTTGCCCTTGGGGATCGTGTAGCCGCCGTTCTGGCCGACCTTGATCCGGAGCACCTTGCCGCGCAGGTCGTTGGTGTTGGCCGCGCTGCGCTGGGCGTCGAAGACCGGGTTGCGGTTGGCCCGCTCGTCGATGGGCGCGTAGCCGTCGGAGGCGAACGGGTTGGAGTCGTCACCGGTCGACAGGAGCAGGTTGCCCTTGCTGTCGAAGTCGATCTTGCCGCCGACGTGGCAGCACTGGCCACGGTCCACCGGCACCTGGATGATCTTTTGCTCGGTGTCGAGGCGCAGCGTGCTGCCGATCAGCTTGAAGCGCGACAGCTGGAGGTGGCCCTTGAACGGCGCGAAGTCGGCCGGGGTGCCCTCGGTCGGCGCGTCGCCCTCGTTGACCGTCGGGGTCGCCGGGTCGTCGGCCGGCGTGTTCAGCACCGGCGAGTAGTAGACGTAGACCCACTTGTTGTGCTGGAAGTCGGGGTCGATCGCGATGCCCTGCACGCCTTCCTCGTCGTGCAGGTAGACCGGGATGGTCGCGGCCAGCACGTTGCGCCCGGTGGCGGGCTCGTGGATGCGCACCTGTCCCGTGCGGGCCGTGTGCAGCACCCGCCGGTCCGGCAGGACGGCGATCGCGATGGGCTCGCCCGGGAAGTCGTTGAGGGTGACCTTCTGGAAGTCGGACGAGGGTGGCAGCGGGGCGGTGGACCCACCCGCCACCGCCACGGAGGGCGTCAGCAGCACGGCAACGCCGACGGCACCCAGGATGGACAGCTTACGGATCATCAGAACCTCAATCCGGCGAGGTAGTCGTAACCGCGCTCCGCGGTCACGAGGGCCTGCTCGGGCGTGCGCGGCGGGGAGCCGGCGTCGTCGCGCTCGACGATGTACTCGATCAGTCCGGCCTCCTTGGAGTGCTCGAAGATGCGGCCGAAGTCGATGAGCCCGTCGCCGGGGTCGGCGAAGCTCGCGTTCACGTCGAGGTCCTTGACGTGCACCTGCTTGATGCGGCCGCGATTTTCCTTGATGAGGTCGACCGGGTCGTGGGCGCCGCGGAAGGCCCAGTAGAGGTCGACCTCGAAGTGCACCAGGCGCGGGTCCGTCTCGCGGAACAGGATGTCCATGCCGGTCAGGCTGGTCCCGTTCTGCCGGAAGAACTCGGCGTGGTGGTTGTGGTAGCCGAACTGGAGCCCGGCCCTGCGGGCCAGCGCGCCGGCCTTGTTGAGGTCGGCCGCGAACGCCCGGTAGACGGCGGCGTCGCGGATCGGGCCGTTCGGGCCCTGGCCGAAGAACGGGTGGACGATGTACTTGTTGCCGACGATGGCCGCGTCGTCGAGGGCGCGCTTCCACGTGTCGGCGTTCCACGGCTGCGGGATGCCGACGTGGCCGGAGGTGGCCCTGATGCCGGCCCGGTCGAGAGCCGCCCGGAACTGCGCGGCGGTGCGGTTGACGAACCCGGCGTGCTCGACGCGCTTGTAGCCGATCTCGGCGAGCTCGGCGAGGCTCGCGTCGAGGTCGATCGCGAGCTGGTTGCGCAGCGTGTAGAGCTGCACGCTGATCTGGTCAAGCGGTACGCGGTGCAGACTGCCGCCGTGGGAGCCGCCCGCGTGGGCGGCCCCGGGAACGGCGATGGTGGCCGCGGCGCCGGCCGCCGCAGCGGCGCCGAGGAGTTGACGACGGTTCAGTGACTGCGGCATTGCGATCTCCTATCGAACGACGTCGCTCGATAGGTTACCGATCTGTTTCGTCGAAAGTGAAGCTAAGTTTCTTCAGATCAAGCAAAAGTTCTCGCTGTCCGGACAAAACAGGGTTTAGATGCGGCTTTCAGTGTCGACACGGGACAGCGCATCGACGAGGATGCGCAGGCCCTCGCGCGCCTCGTCCTCGGTGAGGGTCAGCGCGGGCCCCATCCGCAGCACGTTGCCGTAGAGCCCGCCCTTGCCCACCAGCAGGCCACCGGCGCGGCACTCGTCGAAGACGCGCAGGGTGCTTGCCGGGTCCGGTTCGGACGTTCCCGGGTGGACGATCTCGACGCCGATCATCAGGCCCTTGCCGCGCACCTCCCCCACGATCGCCAGGTCGAGCGCGCGCAGGCCGTCGAGCAGGATCGCGCCGACCCGGGCGGCGTTGGCCTGGAGGTCGCGGTCGAGCACGTAGTCCAGGACGGCGTTGCCGGCCGCCGCCGAGAGCGGATTGCCGCCGAAGGTGGAGAAGCTGATCGCCGGCACCGCGTTCATCACGTCCGCGCGGCCCACCACGCCGCCGAGGGCGAAGCCGTTGCCGATGCCCTTGGCGAAGGTGATCAGGTCGGGGGTGACGCCGTGCGCCTGATAGCCCCAGAAGTGCTCGCCGGTGCGGCCCCACCCCGTCTGCACCTCGTCGGCGATGAGCAGGATCCCGTGCTCCGACAGGACTTTGTGGTACGCGCCGAGCAGGCCGTCAGGGCCCGCCACGAACCCGCCGACACCCTGGATCGGCTCGGCGATCAGCGCCGCCACGTCCCCGGCGGTGACCGTGGCGAGCACCTCGCGCAGGTCGTCGACGGCCGCGTCGAGGATCGCGTCGTCGGACAGGCCGGCCATCCGGCCCCGCAGCCGGTCGCCGGAGGCCAGCCACGAGACGTTGAGCGGGGTGAGCGCGCTCGACGACCAGCTGCGGTGCCCGGTGATCGCCATGGTGGCGAACGTCCGGCCGTGGTAGCTGTTCTTGATCGCCAGGATCTGGTTGGAGCGGCGCAGGTTGGTGGCCATCAGCAGCGCGGTCTCGTTGGCCTCGGTGCCCGAGTTGGTGAAGAAGACCCGCGCGTCCGGGATGCCGGAGACGCGCGCGATCTTCTCGGCCAGCTCGACCTGCTGCCGGATCAGATAGAGCGTCGACGTGTGCACGACGCCGGTGGCCAGCTGGCGCCGGACCGCCTCGGCGATCTCCGGGATGTTGTAGCCGATCATCGTGGTCAGCACGCCGCCGAAGAAGTCGAGGTAGGTGCGGCCGTCGCTGCCGGTGACGCGGCGCCCGTCCCCCTCGACGATCTCGAGGGCGTCGTCGCCGTAGTAGGTCGGCATCCAGCTCGGCAGCACCGCGCGGTGCCGGGCCAGCAGATCGTCGCTCATGAGGGGCTCCTTGGGGTGCGGGGTCATCGCCAGCCACGGGGGTGGGGGCGGGTTCGGGGGCCGCTGCCGCGGCTGGTCAGGAGGGCGGCGCCGGCGAGGACGTCGGCGAGGGTGTCGAAGCCGGCGGCGACCAGGCCGGCGGTGACGCGGACGTGGTCGGCGGGCAGGGGCGTCACGCAGAACGGGGCGCCGGGCGCCACCGCGATGCCGTGCGCGGCCAGGGACACCATCGCCATCTGCTGATCGTCGACCGCCATCCACAGGTTGATGCCGTCGTCGCCGGTGGCGGTGACGCCGCGTTCGCGCAGGGCGGCGAGCAGCTCCCGGCGCCGCGACGCGTAGGCCTCGCGGGCGGCGGACACCTGGGCGACGGCGGCCGGGTCGGTGAGCAGGTCGAGCAGCACCGCCTGGAGCAGGCGGCTCGACCACCCGGGGCCGAGCAGCCGCCGGTCGGCCACCGCCGCGATCACCCGGGCCGGGCCGCCGACCGCCGCGAGGCGCAGGTCGGGGCCGTGCGACTTGGAGAATCCGGCCACGTGGACGGTCCGCGGCGTGCCCAGGCTGACGGGCGGCGCCGAGGCGATGTCGCCGGCGTGGTCGTCCTCGACCACCAGCACGCCCGGGAAGCCGTCGAGGATCTCGGCGAGCTGCGCGGCCCGCGCCGGCGTCATGCTCACCCCGGTCGGGTTGTGCGCCCTCGGCTGGAGGAAGACGGCGGCCGCCGGATGGTCCGCGAGGCAGGCGTGCAGCCGGTCCGGCATCATCCCCGCGCCGTCCAGCGGCACCCCGATCACCGTCGCGCCGACCGTCTGGAGCAGGTCGAGCAGCGGCGGGAAGGCCGGGTTCTCCACGATCACGTGATCGCCGAAGCGGACGACCGCCCCGATGATCCGATCGAGCGCGTCCATCGCGCCGTCCACAACGGTCAGCGACTCCACCTCGCACGGCCATCGCGACCGCAGCAGCTCCTCGAGCGCGGGCAGCACCGGCGCGTCGAGATAGCTCGTCGTCAGCCGCCCGTCCCCGATGCGCTTGAGCGCGTCCGTCAGATCCGGCAAAAGATCATGGTCGGGTACGCCGGTGGAGAGGTCGCGTGACACCGGGCCCACCGCGCCCATCTGCGAATAGCGCCAGCGCTGCCGGGGCACCGCCGGGGCCGCGACGAACGTGCCGGACCGACCCCGCGTCTGGAGAACCCCGGCCCGCGTCAGGCTGCGCCACGCCTCGCTGACGGTCGTCGGGCTGACCCCGAGCGACCGCGCGACGTCGCGAACCGTCGGCAGCCGGGCGCCCTGCGGCAGGGTTCCGGCCGTGATCATCCGGCTGATGGCCGCAGCGATCCCCCGGGCGCTGCGGTCGTCCACAGCGTCCACTATTGGCCCGATCAAATTACCTCTCAGAAACATTTGGTTACGTACGGGCAATTGTTCGCATGAATCTGTGTCGTTAGTGTCCTACGGCATCCGGCCGCCACAAGCAAGCCCTAGCGCTGGGGCTATGACGGGGAGTAGACACACGCTCACAGCCTTGTTTCCGGGTTGTGAACGCTCATAAAGATCAATTGAGAGGGGCAGCAGTCATGTCCGACGTCGTTCGTGCCGCCCTCGTCCAGACGAATTGGACGGGTGACAAGGAATCGATGATCAAGGCCCACGAGGACTATGCCCGCGACGCCGCAGCACAGGGCGCCAAGGTGATCTGCTTCCAGGAGCTCTTCTACGGGCCGTACTTCTGCCAGGTCCAGGACGCGGCCTACTACGAGTACGCCGAGTCGATCCCCGGCCCCACCACCGAGCGCTTCCAGGCCCTCGCCGCCGAGCTGGGCATGGTGATGGTGCTGCCGATGTACGAGAAGGAGCAGGAGGGCGTCCTCTACAACACCGCCGCGGTGGTCGACGCGGACGGCTCCTACCTCGGCAAGTACCGCAAGCACCACATTCCGCAGGTCAACGGCTTCTGGGAGAAGTTCTACTTCCGTCCCGGCAACCTGGGCTACCCGGTCTTCGACACCGCCGTCGGCAAGGTCGGCGTCTACATCTGCTACGACCGGCACTTCCCCGAGGGCTGGCGCGAGCTGGGCCTGGGCGGCGCGCAGATCGTCTTCAACCCGTCGGCCACGAGCCGCGGCCTGAGCTCGTACCTCTGGCAGCTCGAACAACCCGCCAGCGCGGTCGCCAACGAGTACTACATCGGCGCGATCAACCGGGTCGGCATCGAGGAGCTCGGCGACGACGACTTCTACGGCCAGAGCTACTTCGTCGACCCGGAGGGCAAGTTCGTCGGCGAGGTCGGCGACACGCACAACCCCGAGCTGATCGTCCGCGACCTCGACCTGGGCCTGATCAAGACCGTCCGGGAACGCTGGCAGTTCTACCGCGACCGGCGGCCGGAGAGCTACACCAGGACGGTGGAGCTGTGAGCACGCTGATCAAGGGCGGGACGGTCATCGGGACCACCGGCCCGTACCCCGCCGATGTCCTGATCGACGGCGAGACCATCGCGGCGATCTTCGCGCCCGGCCGGGCACCCGAGGGCCCCGACGTCATCGACGCCACCGGCAAGTACGTGATCCCGGGCGCCGTCGACGCGCACACCCACATGGAGCTGCCGTTCGGCGGCACCGCGGCCAGCGACACCTTCGACACCGGCACCCGGGCCGCGGCGATCGGCGGCACCACCACGATCATCGACTTCGCGGTGCAGCGCTACGGCGAGGTCGTGCAGGACGGGCTGGCCGCCTGGCACGCCAAGGCCGGCGGCAACTGCCACATCGACTACGGCTTCCACATGATCCTCGGCGGCGTGGACGACGACGCGCTCAAGGCCATGGACCAGCTCGTCACGGCCGAGGGCATCACCAGCTTCAAGCTCTTCATGGCGTACCCGGGCGTCTTCTACTCCGACGACGGGCAGATCCTGCGGGCCATGCAGAAGGCGCGCGACAACGGCGCGATGATCATGATGCACGCCGAGAACGGGCCGGCGATCGACGTGCTGGTCAAGCAGGCCCTCGAACGCGGCGAGACCGACCCGATCCACCACGGCCTCACCCGGCCGCAGGAGCTGGAGGCCGAGGCGACCAGCCGGGCGATCTGGCTGGCGAGCGTGGCCGCCGACTGCCCGCTCTACATCGTGCACCTGAGCGCCTCGAAGGCCCTCGAGCAGGTGAAGGCCGCCCGCGACCTGGGCCGCAACGTGTTCGCCGAGACCTGCCCGCAATACCTCTACCTGACCCTGGAGGACCAGCTCGGCACGCCCGGCTTCGAGGGCGCCAAGTGGGTCTGCTCCACACCGCTGCGCAGCAAGCACGAGAGCCACCGCGCCGACCTGTGGCAGGGCCTGCGCACCAACGACCTGTCCGTGGTCTCGACCGACCACTGCCCGTTCTGCATGAAGGACCAGAAGGAACTGGGCCTCGGCGACTTCTCGAAGATCCCGAACGGCATCGGCAGCGTCGAGCACCGCGTCGACCTGCTCTACCAGGGCGTGGTCGACGGCAAGCTGTCGCTGGCCCGCTGGGTGGAGACGATCGCGACCACGCCGGCGCGCATGTTCGGCATGTACCCCAGGAAGGGCGTCATCGCACCCGGCTCGGACGCCGACATCGTGCTCTACGACCCGCACGGGCGGACCCGGATCAGCGTCGAGACCCACCACATGAACATGGACCACTCGGCCTGGGAGGGCTGGGAGATCGACGGCCGGGTCGACACCGTCCTGTCCCGCGGCGAGGTCCTCGTCTCCGGCGGCGAGTACCGGGGCCGGGCCGGCCGCGGCAAGTACGTTCCCCGTTCGCTCTCCGACTACCTGGTCTGAGGGAGGCGCCCATGGACATCGGAGTGGTACTCCAGAACAACCCCCCGGCCATGCAGGTCGTGGAGCTGGCCAAGCGGGCCGAGGCGGCCGGGTTCAGCCACGTCTGGACGTTCGACTCGCACGTGCTGTGGCAGGAGCCGTTCGTCGTCTACTCGAAGATCCTCGACGAGACCGAGCGCGTGATCGTCGGCCCGATGGTCACCAACCCGGGCACCCGGGACTGGACGGTCCTGGCCTCGCTGTTCGCCACCCTCAACGAGATGTACGGCAACCGCACGATCTGCGGCATCGGCCGGGGCGACTCCGCGCTGCGGGTGCTCGGCGCGACGCCGCAGACCCTCGGGCAGCTGCGCGAGTCCGTCCAGGTGATCCGAGGTCTCGCCAACGGCGAGAAGGTGCTGTTGCGCGGCAAGGAGCAGCAGCTCGCCTGGGCCGCGGACAGCCGGCTGGACGTCTGGGTCGCCGCCTACGGCCCGAAGGCGCTGGCCCTGACCGGCGAGGTGGGCGACGGCTACATCCTCCAGCTCGCCGACCCCGACATCGCGGCCTGGATGATCAACGCGGTGCGCACGGCGGCCGAGGCGGCCGGCCGCGACCCGATGGCGATCAAGTTCTGCGTGGCCGCGCCGGCGTACGTCGGCGACGACCTGGCGCACCAGCGCGAGCAGACCCGGTGGTTCGGCGGGATGGTCGGCAACCACGTGGCCGACATCGTCGCGCGGTACGGCTCGGACGGCACGGTCCCGCAGGTCCTCACCGACTACATCAAGGGCCGGCAGGGCTACGACTACGCCGAGCACGGCCGGGCCGGCAACACGCACACCACGTTCGTGCCCGACGAGATCGTCGACCGGTTCTGCATCCTCGGCCCGGTCGAGAACCACCTGAAGCGGCTGGAGGAGCTGCGCGCGCTCGGCGTCGACCAGTTCGCCGTCTACCTCCAGCACGACGCCAAGGAGGAAACCCTGCGCGCCTACGGCGAGCACATCATTCCGGCGCTCTCGTGAGGAAGGCGCTCTACGCCCTCCTCGGCCTCGCGGTCGCCGCCGCGCTGTGGGAGGGCTACAAGGCGGTCGGCAGCCCGGACGGCACGGTGCTGTTCGGCGTCCGGGTCCTGCCCCGCGCCGACGACCTGTCGATGCCGCACCTGTGGACGGTGGCCGAACGGCTCGGCCGCCCCGAGATCACCGGCGGCCGGCCGGTGTGGATCGTGGTGCTGAACGCGTGCCTGTTCACGCTCGGCATCACGGCCGCCGGCTTCGTCATCGGGGCGCTGGTGGGGCTGCTGCTGGCGGTCGCGATGGAGCGGTTCCGCATCGTCGAGCGCGGGCTGCTGCCGTACGTGATCCTCAGCCAGACCGTGCCGCTGGTCGCGCTCGCGCCGCTGGTGGCGGGCTGGGGCGGCACGATCATGCCGGCCTGGGCGGTGGTGTCGGTGATCGCCGCGTACCTGGCCTTCTTCCCGGTCGCCGTCGGCATGCTCCGGGGGCTCCAGTCGCCGCCGGCGAGCGGCGTGGAGCTGATGCGCAGCTACGCCGCCGGGTGGTGGCGCACCCTGGTCAAGCTGCGGCTGCCGTCCGCGCTGCCCTACCTCTTCCCGGCGCTGCGGCTGGCCGGCGCGGCCGCGGTGGTCGGCGCGGTGGTCGGCGAGATCTCGACCGGCACCCGCGGCGGCGTCGGCCGCCTGATCATCGAATATTCCCGCGAGGCCACCTCGGACCCCGCGAAGGTCTACACCGCGATGCTCGGCGCCGCCCTGCTCGGCCTCGTCGTCGCCGGTCTCGTCAGCCTGCTGGAGCTGCCGCTGATGCGGCACCGCCGGCACGTGGAGGTGGTGACACTATGAGCGCGGTCGTCGTTTCGTCCGTGACAAAGATCTTCAACAAGGGACGCCCGGACGAGGTGGCAGCACTGTCCGATGTCGACCTGACCGTGGGCGACGGTGAGTTCGTGTCGCTCATCGGCCCGTCCGGCTGCGGCAAGAGCACGCTGCTGCGGCTCATCGCCGACCTCATCCCGCCCACCACGGGCACGGTCACGGTCGCCGGCAAGGGCGCCGGCAAGGCCCGCAAGGAGCAGGCGTACGGCATCGCGTTCCAGCAGGCCGGGCTCTTCGAGTGGCGGACCGTGCTGCGCAACGTCGAACTGCCGCTGGAGCTGCGCGGCACGGCGAAGGCCGAGCGCCGGGCCCGCGCCGAACAGATGCTGGCCCTGGTCGGCCTCGCCGACTTCGCCGGGCACTATCCGGCCCAGCTCTCCGGCGGCATGCAGCAGCGGGTGGCGATCGCGCGGGCGCTCGCCGTACAGCCGCCGCTGCTGTTGATGGACGAGCCGTTCGGGGCGCTCGACGAGATGACGCGCGAGCGACTCCAGTCGGAGCTGCTCGGCATCTGCGCCAAGACGGGCACCAGCACGGTCTTCGTCACCCACTCCATCTCGGAGGCCGTCTTCCTGTCCGACCGGGTGGTCGTGATGTCGGCACGACCGGGCCGGATCACCGCGTCGATCACCGTCGACCTGCCCAGCCGCGACGACGCCGGCCGCCAGTCCCCCGCCTTCTTCGACAAAATCACCGAGGTACGCCAGGCGCTGCGCGGCACACCCGTCAAGGCCGCGCCATGAGGTGGGTGCGCAACGTCCTGCCCCCGGTGCTCGTCGGCGTCGCCGCGATCGTCCTGTGGGAGCTGACGGTCTCGCTCGGCCGGATAGCCCCGTTCATCCTGCCCGCCCCGTCGGCGATCTGGGACGAGCTGGTCGCCCAGCGCCAGAACGTCTGGGAGGCCGCGCTCGCGAGCGGCGAGAACGCGCTGATCGGCCTCGCCGCCGGCGCGGCCCTCGGCATCCTCGCGGCGATGGCGGCAAGCCGCTTCCGCCCGCTCACCGAAGTCTCCATCCCGTTCGCCGCGGTGCTCAACGCGCTGCCGATCATCGCGCTCGCCCCGATCCTCAACAACATGTTCGAGTCGACGAGCAGCATCCCCCGCCGCCTCGTCACCGCCATCATCGTGTTCTTCCCGATCTTCGTGAACACCCTGCGCGGCCTACGCGAAGTCAACCCCATCCACCAGGAGCTCATGCACACCTACGCGGCGAGCGGCTGGACCTTCGCCCGCAAGGTGCGCCTGCCCGGCGCCCTCCCCTACGTCTTCACCGGATTGCGCCAGGCCTCGTCCCTCGCCGTCATCGCCGCCGTCGTCGCCGAGTACTTCGGCGGCCTCCAAACCGGGCTCGGCTCCCGCATCACCAGTGCGGCGGCCTTCACGGCCTATCCACGAGCTTGGGCCTTCGTGGTGGGTGCGTGCCTGCTCGGCCTCGTCTTCTACCTGACCACGCTGGTGCTGGAGCGGGTGGCTATGCCTTGGCGCACTCGGTTGATCGCCTGATTGTGCCCCGGCACCGCGACGCCGGCGCGGTGTCTTGTCGGGAGTGGGTCGCGCTGCACCCGCCCACGCAGCACCCGGCCACCCAGCACCCGGCCACCCAGCACCCGCCCACCCAGCACCCGCCCACCCAGCACCCGCCCACCCAGCACCCGCCCTCCCAAGGGGGCCGCCATCCAACACAGTGAGCCTGCCGCACATGGGCCGATCTTGCGGGAGGCCTGTGGACAGCCTGTTCGCCCTTTTCCACAGCCCACTTTCGGAGGTATCGATGCGACAAATACGGATATTTTCTCGCTCTGGGGTGCGATCTGGTCAGGGGGACGCGCGACCTGATCAGGGAGGCATGCGCTCTGATCACGACGGCGCGCGCATTGGCCACGAGGGCGCGCTCTCCCGCAACGGGGACACGCGGTCCAGCCAGGGAGTCGCGCCTTCTCGCCGCGAGGGCGCACGCTCTGGGCGCGGCGGCGCGCGATCCCGTCGCCGCGGTGCGGGGCGTACGGCCGCCGCGCTTGCTGCCGTGTCCTTGATGGTGGTTGCCGGGTGCGGGACGGCCGATCAGGACTCCGCGACTCCCGCGCCCGGCGCCAGCGGGACACTCACCCCCATCAAGCTTCAGCTCCAGTGGTTCTACCAGGCGCAGTTCGCCGGCTACATCGCCGCCGTGGAGCAGGGCTTCTACAAGGAGCAGGGGCTCGACGTGCAGCTCCTCGAAGGCGGCGTCGACATCGTGCCGCAGACCGTTCTCGCTCAGGGCAAGGCCGACTATGCCGTCGCCTGGGTGCCCAAGGCGCTCGCCTCCCGCGAGCAGGGCGCCGGCATCACCGATGTGGGGCAGATCTTCGGGCGTTCCGGCACGTACCAGGTCGCCTGGAAGGACAGCGGCATCCGGACCGCCGCCGATCTCAAGGGCAAGAAGGTCGGCAACTGGGGGTTCGGCAACGAGTTCGAGCTGTTCGCCGGCATGACCAAGGCGGGCCTCGACCCGGGCAAGGATGTCACCCTCGTGCAGCAGCAGTTCGACATGCAGGCGCTGCTCAAGAAGGAGATCGACGCCGCCCAGGCGATGAGCTACAACGAGTACGCGCAGCTGCTGGAGGCCAAGAACCCGCAGACCGGCAAGCTGTACACCGCCGACGACTTCTCGATCATCGATTGGAAGAGTGAGGGTTCGTCGATGCTGCAGGACGCGGTGTGGGCGAACACCGAGAAGCTCAGCGATCCGGCGTACCAGCAGCAGACCGTGAAGTTCCTGACCGCCACGATCAAGGGCTGGGCGTTCTGCCGGGACAACGCCGAGAAGTGCCGTGACCTGGTCGTGGCCAAGGGCTCGAAGCTCGGCAAGAGCCACCAGCTGTGGCAGATGAACGAGGTGAACAAGCTGATCTGGCCGGCCGAGGGCGGCATCGGCGTGGTCGACGACGCGGACTGGAAGCAGACCGTGGACATCTCGATGACCACCAAGAACCAGACCGGCGACACCGTGCTGACCAAGGCGCCGGAGGGGCTGGCCTACACCAACGACTACATCAACCAGGCGATCACCGCCGCCAAGGCGGCCGGCGTGGACGTCAACGGGTCGTCGTTCCAGCCGGCCGCCGTGACCCTCAACGAGGGCGGCGCGTAGTCACTCCGTGATGAGGCGGGCAGCCAGGGCGACCGCGGTCAGGTCGCCCTGGCGCAGCTTCGTGGCCGCGTCGTGCTCGCCGAGGTTCTCCAGCCGGTGCGCGGACGCGTCGACCAGCTGCTCGTCGTCGGCGAGCAGCCGCTTCGCGATCCGCGCCTGGGCGGGGCTGAGGTCGGCGTACGCGCACTGGTCGAGCGCGGTGATGGTCGCCTGGTCCAGCGTGCCGGCGATGGCCCGCTCCGTGACGACCTTGAGCAGCCAGGTCGGCCACCAGCCGTACTTGCCGACCGCCAGCCCGGAGCGCACGGCCATCTCGGGCCGCTGACCGGCGCGGAGCAGCCGCAGGGCCAGCTCCGAGTCGAACTGCTCCAGGCGCAGCGCCTTCAGGAAGACCTTCATCAGCGCCGGCGTGCCGACCACCGGCTCGATCTCGGCCGCCGCCTCGGGGAACCGGCCTTCGAGCGCATGGACCAGCGCGTACGCCTCCGTCGTGCCGGCGTCGCCGGTGGCCCGCTCGTTGAGCCGGTCTACCGTCGCCACCAGCCGCTCGGTGCCCTTCGCCGCACGGGCCGCGAGCTCCTCGCTCGCCGGCTTGTTGAGGTGCCGCACCACCACCTCGGCGGCGATCTCCGCCTCGCGGCGCAGCAGCGGCGACGCGATCTTCGGCGTGATCACGTCGGCGAGGCCCTCGGCCGCGGTGGCGGCGTCGAAGCGCTCGGATACCTCCTGGAACTGCCCCCACCACGACGCGGGGTGGCTCGCGGTCACGACCCCCGTGCTCACTTTCGTCCTCCCACTTGTACCTTCAGTCCCCATCCGTCCCCAGCGGTAGCTCCTCGGGGTCGGCAGGCTCGATCGGCGCGGCGGAGTGCCGCGGTGGCGGCAGCTCGGCCACCGTGTGCCAGGCGCCCGACTTGCGGGCTGCCGGCCGGGTCACCATGTGCACCGGCATCGGCGGCGGCGTGAACGGCCCGGCGCCCCAGCGGACCCAGATCGCCACCCGCCCGGCGGCCGCCTCCGCGAGCAGCTTGTCGACCGTGCGCGGCCGGTCGAGGCGGTCCACCTCGATCGCGATCGGGGGCGCGCCCGGCCGGGCGCACGCCACGTCGAGCACCGAGTTGCCCTTCAGCGGTGGCGGCAGCGGGAAGACGCTCGGCGCCCGCCGGTATACCCGCCATCCGAGGGAGGCGCCCCAGTCCGCGATCGCGTCGATGATCCGGGCCGTCGCCTTCTCGGCGCTCAACTCGGCGAAACGCACCTCGCCCAGCCACTCCGCGAGGGATCGCGCCGTCCGGGTGCCGTCGTCCGCGGTGTCCATCGCCGTACCCTAAGCCCATCTCGTCCCTCCCCCGTCGCGCCGCCACGGCCAGGCCGGCCCGGGCGGCGAGCAACCCGTCGCGCCGCCACGGCCAGGCCGGCCCGGGCGGCGAGCAACCCGTCACGCCGCCACGGCCAGACCGGCCCGGGCGGCGAGCAACCGCGTCATCGCCTCGGCCGGCATCGGCCGGGCCAGGTGGTAGCCCTGGCCGAGCGTGTATCCCAGCCGCATCAGCCGGTCGGCCTGCTCCTGGTTCTCGATGCCCTCGGCCACCGTGTCCAGGCCGAGCGCGCCGGCGAGCTGGATGACCGCCCGTGCCACAGCTTGCCGTGCCTCCGCCTCCGGCGTTCCCATCTCGTCGAGTTCGATGCCGTCGACGAACGATTTGTCCAGCTTGATGATCGACGCGGGGAACGAGCGCAGCAGGCTCAGCGACGACTCGCCGGTGCCGAAGTCGTCGAGCGCCAGCCGTACGCCCATCTCGTGCAACTCGTGCAACGTCCGCGAGACCTGCGGCCCGCGCAGCACCGCCGACTCGGTCAGCTCCAGCACCAGCCGGTCGGCGGGCAGGCCGGTGTCGGCCAGCGCCGCGCGCACGTCGGCGACGAAGTCCGGGTCGTGCAGCTGCCGCACGGACACGTTCGGGCCGAGCTTCTGCATGCAGGCGGGCCCGAACTCGGCCAGCCACGCGGCGGCCTGCCGGCACGACTCGCGCAGCACGAAGCGGCCCAGCGGCACGATCAGGCCGGTGCCCTCGGCGGCCGGGACGAACTCGCCCGGCGGCACCAGGCCCCGCGTCGGGTGCTCCCAGCGCACCAGCGGCTCCACGCCGACGACGCGGCCGGTGGCCAGGTCCATCAGCGGCTGGTAGTGCACGCGGAACTCGCCGGCGTCGAGCGCCCGGCGCAGCTCGCCGCCGATCTGGGCGTGCGCGAGCACCGGCTGTTCCATGCCGTCGTGGTAGCGGACCCAGTTGCCCTTGCCG
The DNA here is from genome assembly GCF_016862115.1 of Paractinoplanes deccanensis. Classification (GTDB taxonomy): domain Bacteria; phylum Actinomycetota; class Actinomycetes; order Mycobacteriales; family Micromonosporaceae; genus Actinoplanes; species Actinoplanes deccanensis. Next base: position 72,914 of record NZ_BOMI01000017.1, on the reverse strand, counting down.
CGCTGCTTGGCCGCGTACATGGCCACGTCGGCGTGGCACAGCAGCGGGTCCAGGCCGTCGCCGGCGCGGGCGGTGGCGATGCCGATGCTGGCGTGCGCCAGCAGGCGGTGCTCGCTCATCGGTTCGGCGAACCGGTCCAGGACGCGGCGGGCCACCTCCTCGCCGTCGGCGCCGCCGGTCAGCAGCACGGCGAACTCGTCGCCGGCCAGCCGGACGGGCAGGCCGTCCGGGCCGACGGCCTCGCCCAGCGCGGCCGCCACGGCGATCAGCAGTTGGTCGCCCACGTCGTGGCCGAGCGAGTCGTTCACGGTCTTGAAGTCGTCGAGGTCGACCAGGAGCACGGTGGTGTCGCCGGCCTCGAGGGCCTCGGTCACCCGCGTGCGGAACAGGCCGCGGTTGGCCAGGCCGGTGAGCCCGTCGTGGGTGACCTCGTGGCGCAGCCGCTCCTCGGAGGCGCGCTGAGCGCGCAGGAGGCGGCCGTTCTCGCGGGCCGACATCAGCTGGCGCACCGCGACGAGACCGGTGAGCGCCACCGCGGCGAGCACCACGACGCGGTCGGACCAGGTCAGGCCGTTGTGCAGTACGGAGAGCAGGGCCACGTCGACCGCGAAGAGGGCGATGTACGGCAGCCAGGTCCCCGACCGGCGCCGCCGGGCGCCCGGGGAGTTCCACTGCCGGTGCGCGGCGAGCGCGACGAGGATGTGCGCGGTGGGCATGACGACCGCCTGGGCGAGCAGCGTGTTGTCGTCGCTGCCGCTGAGCGACAGCAGGGCCACGCCGACGGCGGTCAGCGACGACGACGCGACCAGCCGGATCGCGGCCCGGTCCACCGGGCCGCCGACGATGTACGACACCTTGGTGACCGCGCCGAGCCCGAGCACCAGCGAGAGGGCCACGAGCACGAGCGCCTGGGTGCTCCAGCCGCTGCTCGAGGTGATCATCGGGGCGAGCCCGAAGCTCCACAGCAGCGTGCCGCCGCCGACGAAGCCGATGGTCCGGTCGATGAGGCGCTTGCGGCGGTCCGCCGGCCCGGCGCCGAGCGGCACCCGGGCGACCGCGCCGAGCGCCGTCAGCATGCCGCCGGCGGCGAGGATCGCGGCGGGCAGCGAGATGGTGGGCAGCTCCGGCATCGCGGCGAAGGCCTGCCCGGCGAGGATCAGGTAGCCGAGGCTCAGCACGGCCGTGCCGGTCAGGACCAGCCGCCAGAAGCGCCGGGCGACCGGGTCGGACGGCAGGCGGCGGAGCAGGGCGCGGACGGCGAGCACCGACGGCACGCCGGCGGCGGGCATGAAGACGTACCCGATGGCGTCCGGCCCGGGACGGGTCACGAACCAGAGCGCGCCCAGCAGGGTGACGAGGGTGGCCGCCGCGACGTAGCGGATCGGCGTGCGGGATTCGGTGGCCACCCCGGAACCATCGGCGGATCGGCCGGAAATCATAGGACTTTTCACGAGAGGGCACCTCCTTCCCCGGGAAGCGAGCAGGATTGTGCGCATGGAGCGGAGCCGGGAGGACGAGGTCCGTGACCGCCTGCGGGACATCGGCGGCGACGACCCCGGCCCGGCCGAGCGCGCGCTGATGAGCCGGCTCATCCGCTCGTTCCTGGCGAAGACGCCCGGCGGTGTGGACCGGCTCGGTGAGTTGCTGCGCGGCGGCGATCCCGCGCAAGTGCGGGACCACGCGCACACGATGAAGGGCTCGGCGGCGAACATCGGCGCCGGCACGCTGGCGGGGATCCTGGCCGAGGTCGAGGACTCGGCCCGCGAGGGCCACGTGCCCGACCCCGACGTGACGCTCGGCCGCGTCGCCGCCGAGCAGGCCCTCGCCTCGGCGGTCCTGGAGCGGTACGCGGCCGAGCTGGAGAAGTCCTAGCCGGCCACCTCGACGGGCAGCAGCATGTCGGGGTCGAAGCGGCGGCCGCCCGGGATGGCCAGCACCGGCTCGACGATCTCGATGGTGCGGGCGAAGTTGGTGAGCCGGTCGAGCAGCAGGTCGGTGACGATCATGCCGCGGCCGATCAGCACGAGGCCGTTGACGGCGACGATGTCCTCGGCCACCCGCATGTTGACCTCGAGGTCGACGACGCGCAGGCCGCGGACCGTCTCGGCGACGTGCTCGACGCCCTTGAGCTTGCGCAGGGCGGTGAGGACCTGCAACGCGCTGTCCTCGCGGCATTCGAGCACGGCGATCGCGCTGTCGACCTCGATACCGCGGCTCTCCAGCGTCTCGTAGTCGATGGCGGTGCGCACCACGGCGACGGCCGCCTCGACCAGCGGGCTGGGGTTGCGCGGCGGCTTCGTGCCGAGCCCGCGGACGATCTCGATGACGTCCTCGAGCATCGGGATGTTCGCCAGCAGCTGCACCGCGACCTCGGGCATGCGGTCGACCATCTGCTGCTCGTCGGAGGTGCAGGGCATGCCCTTGTCGAGCTTCGCGAGCACGCTGGGCGGCAGGGTCACCGCGCCGAGCTGCGACGCCATCGCGGCGACCTCGATCTCCCACAGCGCGTCGAGCTGGAGCTCGTGGCAGAGCTCGCCGACCAGCGTGCGGATGCGGCCGCCGCGGGCGAAGGCGAGCGGGCTGGCCAGCTCCAGACAGCCGAAGAGTGCCTCCAGGCTGCTCTTGAGGGTCTTGTCCAGCAGCTGGCGGTCGGCGGTCGAGCGGCCGTGCAGCTCCACCGCCTCCTGCACGGTCGAGCGCAGCTCGTCGGTCCGCACCGGCTTCGCGAGGTAGCGGTAGACGCCGCCGTCGTTGATGGCGGCGATGGCCGAGTTGAGGTCGCTCTGCGCGGTGTGCAGCACCCGGGTGGTGTCGGGGTATTCGAGCTGGACGCGGCGCAGCAGCTCGACGCCGTCCATCTCCGGCATGCGCAGGTCGCTGATGACCGCGGCGACGGGGCCGTTCTCGGCGAGCAGGCGCAGCGCCTCGGCGCCGCTCTCGGCGATCAGGACCTTGTGGTCGCGGCGCAGCTGGAGTGCGAGCGTCTCGAGGATGGTGGACTCGTCGTCCACGAGCAGCACGGTCGGGCGTGCCAGCGTGTCAGTCATTTCTTCGTCCACCCGTCGGAGCAGTGTCGTCCCTGATATCGCCTCTATCGGCACCGCTCGGCGAGGCCCTTAGGGTCTGCGGGCGGGCAGGCGCACGTGCACGGTGGTGCCGTGCGGCAGATGACCGGTGAGGCGGATGGTGCCGCCGTGCAGCCCGACGATCGCCCGGGCAAGGCTCAGTCCCAGGCCCCGGCCGGCGATGCCCTGGTGGCGCACGTTGCTGCCGCGGTAGAAGCGGTCGAAGACCCGCTCGCGCTCCTCGGCCGGGGTGCCGATGCCGTGGTCGGTGACGGTCAGCTCGACGATGCCGCCCTGCTCGCACAGCCCGACGTGCACGTCGCCGCCCTGCGGGCTGTACTTGATCGCGTTCGCCAGCAGGTCGTCGACCACCTGGCGCAGGCGGTGCGCGTCACCCTCGACCGGCAGCGGCGCGGCCCGGGCGGTGCCGAGCCGCACCCCGGCCGCGGCCGCCTCGGGCGTGGCGGCCGCGATCGCCTCGGCGACGACGGCGGCGAGGTCCACCGGGCCGATCGCCAGGGCGAGATGCCCGGAGTCGAGCCCGGCGAGGTCGAGGAGGCTGTCGACGACGCCGCGCAGCGCGGTGGCGTTGCGCTGCACGACCTCCACCATCGCGCGGGTGTCGTCGCCGAGCCCGGGCTCCTCGTCGAGCATCGACGCGTTCGCCACGATCGAGGTGAGCGGGGTGCGCAGCTCGTGGCCCACCAGCGCGATGAAGTCGTCCTTGGCCCGGGTGAGCTCGCAGGCCAACGCCTCGGCCCGGCGCAGCGCCAGATAGACGCCGATCTGCGCGGCCACCCCGTCGAGCAGCACGGCGAGCAGGTCCTCGTGCGGTTCCGGCGCGGCGGCGTAGCAGGTCAGCACGCCGAGCACGGTGCCGCCGTCGCGGACCGGCACCGCCAGCACCGACCGGATGCCGTGGCGCAGGCAGACGGCGGCCCGGGTGCGCTCCAGCGGGCTGCGCAGGGTCACCGTGTGGGCGATGTCCGGCACCCAGAGCGGCTTGCCGGTGGCCCAGACCCGCCCGGTGATGCCGGCGCCGCGGATCGGCGCGAAGTCGAGCACCGCCTCGAGCCCGCTGCCCGGCGCGCACCAGCGGCCGCCGAAGCCCAGCTCACCGTCCTCGTCGGTGAGCCACAGCTCGGTGGCCGGCCAGCCGAGCGTCTCGCCGAGCGCGGCGAGCACCCCCGGCGCCGCCTCGACGATCTCTTTGGTGGCTCGCAGGGCCCGCTCCACGGCCCGGTGGCAGGCCCGGAACCGCTCGGCCCGGCGCAGGGCGGTCACCTCCTGGGCGATCGCCACCGCGCCCAGGCGCCGGCCGGCGCCGCCGAGGATCGGCCGGGCGATGACGGCCACGATCCGTTCCCGGCGCCCGGGGACGCGGACCACCATGTCGGCGTCGATCACCTCGCCGCGCAGGGCCCGCTGCACCGGCGCCTGGGACCAGGGGATCGGCGTGCCGTCGGTGTCGAAGAGGACGCCGTCGGCGCGCGCCGGGTACTCGCGGAGCGCGGTCTGCTCGCTGAGGCTCATCAGCTCGCGGACCGGCCGGTTGACGAGGACGACCTCGCCGTCCGCGTCGCAGGCGATCACACCGACCGTCAGGCTCTCCAGCAGCGCGTCGAGGAAGGCGTCGCGGTCCACCTACGCGGAGACGGGCCAGCGGGCGGGGCAGCCCACGTCGGCGCCGTGGTGGCCGTGCGGGCCGAGGTCCACGAGGTCGCCGATCACCTCGCGCAGCTTGTCGTTGGGGCACGGTTTGAGCAGGACGGAGCAGACGCCGGCGGCGATGGGGGCGTTGTCGCCGGGGTGCAGGTGCCCGCTGAGCATGACGATCGGGATGTCGCGCAGCTCGCTGTGCTCGCGGATGGCCCGGGTCAGCTCGAGGCCGTCCATCCGGGGCATGCCGAGATCGGTCAGCACGACATCGGGCCGCTCGGCCTCCGCCAGCTCCAGCGCGCGAACGCCGTCGGGGGCGTGGCGCACGGTGTGGCCGGCGCGGGTGAGGAGCCGGGACAGGATCAGGGCGATATCTTCGTCGTCCTCGGCGATGAGTACTACGGCCATTCACCAAGCATGCGCCCAATAAGTCCTTCATGTCCCGATTTTCGGGACATGCCGACGACGAAGGCCCGCCGGGCGACCTCGTCCAGCCCCTCCTCGGCCATCCACTCGCCGGCACCGGCGACGCCCGGCCCCAGCAGCGGCCAGTCGCCGAAGAAGGTGCGGACGTCGTGCTCGTCGCGCATGACCATGGGCGCCGTCGTGTTGTTGTAGATCCGCCGGACCCGCTCGATCCGGTCGGAGGCGCCCTTGCGGCACCCGTGCGTCAGCGCCAGCACGCTGCCCGGCGGCACCGCGCGACGGTAGTCCTCCAGCGCGCTGCCAAGGCGCTCGGTGTCGGGGATGAAGTGGGCCACCGCGATCAGCAGCAGGCAGACCGGCCGGTCGAAGTCGATCAGGTCGCGGACCGCCGGCGCGCCGAGCACGGCGTCCGAGTCGGTGAGATCGGCGAGCAGCACCTCCGCGTACGGGTCGCCGGCCGTCGCGCAGCGCCCGTGCAGGAAGGCGGACGCCTCGAAGTCGACGCCCACGACCGGCGCCCGCGGATCGAGCTCACGGACCACCTCGCGCGTGTCGCCCGGGGACGGGATCCCGCAGCCGAGGTCGAGAAACTGGCGTACGCCGGCCTCGTGGGCCAGGGTGATCGCCCGGCGCAGCACCCGCCGGTTGAGCCGGACGATCGCCGGCAGCTCGGGCATGGCGGTCAGCGCCGCGGCCGCGGCCTCCCGATCGGCGGCGAAGTTGTGCGCGCCGCCGAGGAAGTAGTTGTACATGCGAGCCACGCTGGGCCGCTGCATGTCCACTTCCGGCACGGCCTGCGCCTCGGCCTCACCGATCATGATGCGAGCGTAGGCCCGGATCGTTAACGTGGATGTCATATGGGCGGATCGCGTGCTATTTCCGGGTTGTCCGAGCAGGGGGACCTGCTCCGGTGCATCGTGCGCTCGGCCCACGACGCGATCTACACGGTCGGCCGCGACTTCACCATCCTGACGTGGAACCCGGCCGCCGAGGCGCTGCTCGGCTACCCGCCCGAGGAGATCGTCGGCCGCAGTCTCGACGTGCTCGTGGCGCCCGACCGGCACGCCGACCAGCGCGAGATGTTCAGCCTCCTGGGCGCCGGCGGCCGCCTGGAACGGCTGCGCACCCGGCGGCGGCACCGCGACGGCCGGTGGATCGCCGTCACCCTCTCGATGTCGCCGCTCGCCAGTGACGACGGCGAACTGCTGGGCTTCACCGTGATGGCCCGGGCCACCAGCGCCCGGGAACGGATCGAGGCGAACCTCCAGGCACTGCTGGAAGCGGCACCCGACGCGTTCGTGGGCGTCGGCGACGACGGCCGGGTCATGCTCTCCAACACCCAGGCCGAGCTGCTCTTCGGCCTCACCCGCAACGGGCTCATCGGGCGCAAGGTCGACGCGCTGCTCTCGCCCACGCTGCCGGACGACCCGGCGCCCACGCTGAACGGCGAGGAGTCCCCCGCCGAGCTGCTCGCGCCCGGCGCGCCGCCCACGCCGACCCTGGCCCACCGCCTCGACGGCAGCACCGTGCCGGTCGAGGTGTCGATGAGCGTGCTCCCCACCGAGCAGGGACGCGTGCGCTGCGCCGTCATCCGCGACATCACCGAGCGGATCCGCGCCGACGACCGGTTCCGCCAGCTCCAGGCCGAGGCCGACCGCGCCCGGGTGGAGGCGCAGCTGCAGCGCACCCAGCGGCTCGAGGGCCTGGGCCAGCTCGCCGGCGGGGTGGCGCACGACTTCAACAACCTCATCGCGGTGATCGCCAACTACGCCACCTTCATCGCCGAGGCGGCGGCCGACGCCGGCCTTACCGAGATCGCCGGGGACGCCGAGCAGATCAGCAAGGCGGCCCAGCGCGGCGCCGACCTGACCCACCAGCTGCTCGCCTTCGCCCGCCGCGAGGTGATACGCCCGCGCCCGCTCAACCTCAACGACGTGGTCACCGACATCGAGCAGATGCTGCGGCGCTCGATCGGCGAGCACATCACCCTGGACGTACGCCTGGCCGGCAACATCCCGTCGGTGACGGCCGACCCCGGCCAGATCGACCAGGTGCTGGTGAACCTCGCCGTCAACGCCCGCGACGCCATGCCCCGCGGCGGCGCGCTGACGATCGAGACCGAGCTCCAGGACGTCGACGAGAACTACGCGGCCGGACGCCCGCACCTCAACCCCGGCCGCTACGTGCGGATGCGGGTCAGCGACACCGGCACCGGCATGCCGCCCGAGGTGATCGAGCGCGCCTTCGAGCCCTTCTACACCACCAAGCCCGCCGGCCAGGGCACCGGCTTGGGCCTCGCCACCGTCTACGGCATCGTCACCGCGGCGGGCGGCGACCTCAACGTCTATTCCGAGCCCGGCATGGGCACCACGTTCACGATCCTGCTGCCCACCACCGACGCCGCACCCGTCGACACCGAGGCCCCGGCCGAGTCCCCGGACGACGTCCACCGCCACGGCACGATCCTGGCCGTCGAGGACGAGCCCGCCCTGCGCGACGTGCTGCTGCGCATCCTCACCGGCGTCGGCCACCAGGTGCTGATCGCGCCCGACGGCCCGTCCGCCCTCGCCCTGGCCGAGGCCCACGAGGGCCCGATCGACCTGCTGCTCACCGACGTGGTGATGCCGCACATGCTCGGCAAGGACCTGGCCGAGCGCTTCGCCGAGATCCGGCCGGACAGCGCCGTCCTCTTCATGTCCGGCTACGCCCGCCCGGTCCTCGCCTCGCAGGGCACCCTCGACCCCGACGTCACCCTGGTCGAGAAGCCCTTCAGCAAGGCCCAGCTGCTCACCGCCGTGCAGAAGTCCCTGGAGCGCTGATCCGCCGCGGCCGGCGACTCAGTTCTGGCGGTTCTCGGCGGCGGTGGCGAAGTCGTCGAGGAGGCGGGCCAGGCCACCGACCGACTCCTCGGGCAGGACGGCGGTGACGGCGCGGTGGAACTCCCGCTCGCCCAGGGCGGCGCGCAGCCGGGCCAGGTCGGCGACCTCGACGCGGGCGTCGGGCAGGCCCAGCGCGATCTCGATGGCGAGCGCCTGGCAGTGCAGGGCGACCGCCTCGCTCAGCCGGCCGCCGAGCGCGCAGAGCAGGCCCAGCCGGTGCTGGCCCGCGGCCAGGCCGGCCCGGTTGCCGGTCTCGGCGTCGACCAGCAGGGCCTGCCGCAGGCGGCGCTCGGCGGTGGCGTGGTCGCCCCGGTCCTCGGCGAGGCGGGCCAGCTTGTGGCAGATCGACGCCAGCTGGGCACGGTCGCCGGCCGCTTCGCTGACCGACACGGCGCGGCCGAGCAGCCGTTCGGCCTCGGCCGTCTCGCCCCGCCGGTGCGCGAGCAGGCCCAGGTAGTGCAGGAGGCTGCCGGCGTCGCGGCTGTCCGGCGCGACCCAGCCGAGCGTCTCCTCGCAGACCGCGCGCGCCCAGTCCCACGCCGACCACATGTCGAGGCGCTCGCGCACCAGGAAGCTGAGCCGGATCGCCTCGTCCACCCGCCCGGCGAGGAAGAGGTGCTGCCGGGCCTCGATCAGGTCGCCCAGGTCGGCGACCGGGTCGCTGTCCCTCGGTCGTACGCGGTGACGGTAGTACTCCGCCGCCCGCCGGTGCTCGCGGGTCGTCTCCTCGGGACAGAGCCGGGCGATCGCCTCGGCGGTCCAGCGGTGCACGAGATGGCGTACGTCGTCCTCGCCCACCCCCGGCCCGGCCGGCGCCGGCACCTCGGCGACCAGGCCCAGCCCGGTGAGCAGGTCGAGCCCGGCCGACAGGTCGGGCGGCGCGCCGGGCACCGCGGCGTGCCGGATCAGCGCGGGCTCGTCGGCCGGCCGGCGATAGACGGCCGCGCCCACGAGCAGCCGCCGGGTGTCGTCGTCGAGCAGCGCGAGCAGGTCGTCGAGCACCGCTTCGTTCACTGTGGTCGCGATCGCCTCGGCCAGCGCCAGGCCCGCCCGGCGGTCGCCGGCGCTCGCGGATCGCAGCTCCTCGGCCCAGCGGCCGGGATCGGGCGTCCCCTCGGCCGCGAGCACCCGGTCGAGACGCTCGGCCACCGCGGCGAACCCGGCGGTGCTGCGGCGCAGCAGCGCGTCCAGATGCTCCAGAGTGCGGGGATGGCCGCCGGTCCCGAGCCAGGCCCTTCGGTGCTCGGCCGCGGTGAGCGCGCCGAGAGCCGGCAGCCGCGAGCCCAGCATCCGGGCCTCGGCCTCGGTCAGCGGCCCGACGTGGTGCTCGGTGAGCCGCTCGTGCAGGCCGTCCGGGAGGGTGAACGGGCGGCGGCTGGTGATCAGCACCCGATGCGAGCCGGGCTCACGGATCCAGCGGGCGAGGAACGCCGCCAGTCCCCGATCGGCGGGCTCGCCCCGGTGATCGGTCGCGAAGTCGTCGACGACCAGGGTGACCGGCCGCTCGCCGAGCACGGCGAAGGCGGTGGCGAGCCGGTCACGCCAGAACTCGTCGGGGGTGCGCAGGTAGGCCGCGAGCCGCCGGCGGCGGTCGTCGGCGGCCCGGTCCGGCCAGGACGGCTCGGCGCCGAGGAGCCGGCCGAACGTGTCGAGGACCTGCTCGCCGGTGTCGGCGCCGCTGACCCGCACCACGAGCCCGGCCTCGGCGCCCAGCCGGCGCACCAGCTCGGTGGCGAGGCTGCCCCGGCCGGAGCCGCTCAGGCCGTGCAGGACCACGCCGGCATGCTCGGGCCGGCGCAGGGCCTCCAGCAGGGTTCGCAGGTCGTCGCGGCGCCCGGCGAACCTCTCCGGCTCGTCCATATCGGTCACGGTAACCCCGTGGACCGGCGCGGGCGCACCCCGAACGGTCAGACCTAACGGTCAGACCTCAGCGCTCGGCGACCGCTTCGTCCTCTTCGTCCACCTCGTCCTCTTCGCTGTGGCGCTGGGCGGGCACCGCGTCGTCGCGGTCGTCGGGAGCGCCGTGGCGAGGACCGGGCTCGGCCACCGGGCCGGCCTCGGGCAGGTCGCCGGTGACCTGGGGCTGGTCGACCCAGAGGGCGCGCAGCTGGCCCTGCATGAACGTGGTGAGGCGGGACCGGTATTCGCGGTCGAACGACTCGAGCGCCTCGATCTGCTGCTGGAGCGCCTCGCGCTTGCTGCCGAGGCTGCCCACCACGTCGTCGTAGCGCTGGCGGGCCTGCTGGTTGAGGTGGTCGGCGTTGGCCTGGGCGTCCTGGGCGATCTGCTCGGCCTGCGTGCGGGCGTCGGTGACGATCTTCTCCGCGTTGCGGCGCGCCTCCTCGGTGCGGGCGTGCGAGTCGCGGGCGATCTGCTCGGCGGCGGCGCGGGCGTCGGAGAGGATCTTCTCGGCCTCGCGGCGCACGTTGTGGGCGTGCACCTGGGCGTCGCGGGCGATCTGCTCGGCGGCGGCCAGCGCGTCCGTACGGATCTTGTCGGCCTGGTGGTGGGCCCGGGCGACGTGCTCCTCGGCGGTGCGCTGCGCGAGGGTCAGGACCTGGAGCGCCTGGTTGGGGTGCTGACCGGGCTGGCCGGGCTGGGCGCCCTGTGCGGACTGTGCCGGGCCGGACTGGGCCGAGCCGGCCTGCTGCGTCGGCGCGACGAGGGCGTGCTCCGAGGTCTGGCTCTCCGTTGACGTCCCATTGAGCAGCACTTTGACACGATCCTTCATACGGTTGTCGGACACGGGAAAGACCTCCGAACCTGCGAGTCGCGGGGTAGGACCACTCGCACGGCGCTGGCGTGATCCGCGGGATGCTACCAAGCTGAACAGCGACTTAGCGAGGTGTTGTCACTCGGTGATGCACCGGCCGCACCGGGCGTGCGATGGCGCCCACTACGCTGTGCGCATGGCCGGCGACGAGGTGGCCCGGGTCGTCCGTGAGATGCTGTCCGTCATCCCGGCGGGCTGCTCCTGGTTGCTGCCCGTGCACGCCGCCGACGGCACGGTGCGTGACTTCCGGGTGGCCGCGACGAGCGGGCGCGGCAAGGACATCTACCGCCGCGGCACCAGCCGGGTCGACCGCCTGCTGAGCGAGCTCTACCCGAGCATCGTCGGGGGCGACCTCTGGCAGATCTACCTCGAGGCGGTACGCACGGGCGAGCCCTGCGAGCTCAAGGACTTCCGGTACGACGAGAAGCAGGCCGGCGTGGAGGCGCACACGCTCTTCGACGTCACCGTGCAGCCGGCGCTCGGCGGCCTGCTCGTCTGGTGGCAGCGCGTCGACGAGGACCGCCGCCGGATGGCGAACACCGAGCTGCTCGGCAGCCTGGGCTGGACCGAGCTCGACCTGGTCACCGGGGCGAGCGACTGGTCACCGGGGATGTACCGGATCTTCGAGCGCGACCCGGCGCTCGGGCCGATGTCGCGCGCCGAGCAGGCCGCCGCGATGGACCCCGGCGACCGCGGCATCGCCGAGACGGCCTGGCAGACCATGGACAGCGGGAGCCCCGCCGACGTGACCGTCCGCTTCGCCGTCGGCGGCGGTGTGAAGCACCTGCGGATCCTCTCCGACGTGAGCACCGACGCCGACGGCCGTCCACTGAAGATCAACGCGGTGGTGCAGGACGTGACCGCGCGGGAGAGCTCGCGCACCGCCATCGACCGGCTCCGCGACCAGCTGCGCACCCGGGAGATGACCGCGCTCGCCGAGCACCGGCTCGCCGGCCAGCTCCAGCACATGATCCAGCCGATTCCCCGGGAGCCGTTCCCGCTGCCCGGCCTGCGGGTGCTGGTCCGCTACACGCCCGCGGAGAACACCGTCCGGGTGGGCGGCGACTGGTACTGCGCGCAGGAGCTCGCCGACGGGCGGGTGCTGCTGGCCGTCGGCGACGTGGCCGGGCACGGTCTGGCCGCGGCGAACGGCATGGCCCATCTGCGGTTCGCGCTGATCGCCTGGCTGTCGATCGGCGTGCACGACCCGGCGCTGCTGCTGCGGCACCTCAACCGGCTCTGCGGGCAGCTGCGGCTGACCGGGACGGCGGTGCTCGGCGTCTTCGACCCGGCCACCCGCGAGCTGGCCTGGGGACGGGCCGGGCACGCGGCGCCGCTGCTGGCCCGATCGGGTGCGGCCCGGCCGCTCGAGCTGCCGGAGGGGCTGCTGCTCGGCGCGGACGACGCGGCCGCGTACGAGATCTCGAAGCCGGTCCTGGCCGCCGGCGACCTCCTGTTGCTCTACACCGACGGCCTGGTGGAACGGCGCGGCGCGCCGGCGCTCCTGCCCCGCGTCCTGGAGGGACTGGCCGAGGCGTCGTCCGGCCCGGAGGTGCCGCTGCACGCGGTGACGGCCGCGCACCGGGCCAGCCCGGACGACGACACCTGCACCGTCCTGGTGCGGGTGCTCTGATCTAGAGGGCGAGGGCCAGCCGTACGCGGGTGCCCTCGGGCGACTCCTCGACGCCCACCTGGTCGCAGATCCGCTCGACGATCGCCAGGCCGCGGCCGCGTGGCGCGTCGGCGGCGGGCATCGCGCGGCCGAGCGTCCGCATCGGACCGCTGTCGATCACGTCGCAGACGACGTGGCCGTCCTCGGCCCAGAGACGCACGACGCCACCGCTGTCCGTGTGCTGGAGCGTGTTGGTGGCGAGCTCGCTGACGGCGAGCGTGAGCAGGTCGGCGCGGGAGCCCGGCAGGCCGAGCGCGGTGGCGTGCAACCGGACGAAGTCGCGCAGCGGGGCAAGGTCACCGGGTTCGGCATAGGTGGCCTCGTACGGGGCGGTGGCGGGCTCGGCGTTCATCCGCCCGTCCCGCGCTCGGCGGCCGGCGGCTCCTCGGCCGCGACGGCCGCGCCCTCGCCGAGGAGCGTGGCGACGCCGGTGATGTCGAGGACGGTCGCGACCGCGCCCGTGGCCCCCGCGACGATCACCCGGCCACCCCGCTCGCGGGCGGTGTGGTGGGCGGTGACCAGGCTGTGCACGCCGCTGGAGTCGAGGAAACCGACCGCGGCGAGGTCGACCACGACCCGCTCGTGGCCGTCGACGGCGGCCAGCAGCACGGTGACGAGCTCGTCCTGCACGGAAAGGTCGCAGTCGCCGGAGAGGATCACTCGCGCCTCGCCGGCTTCCTCGGAGGTTCTTGCCTCGAAGCGCCCCATCGCCGACATCATGTCATCCGGGCGCATTCTTCCCAACGAAGTCCACTCGATCCGAGGCTTCGCCGTACGGGAGGGCCGGCTCCTGCGTACACTCAAGCCGTCAAAATGGAAATAGCGCGCTAACGGGGATTAACCATGAAAAAGCGGCGTTTGTGGATGGTCTCCGTGGCTGTGGCCTCCCTTCTCGTGCCGGCACCGGCCCGAGCCTCGGCCGGACACGAGATCGCGTTCTGGGGCATGAACGAACGGGCCGGCTCGTCGACGATGCGCGACGGCAGCGGGCACGGCTTCAACGGCCGGATCGGCCGCGACATCGGCGTCGGGATGCGCACCGACAGCAGCTACGGCTACCGCTTCGAACGCCTGGAGCCGGACACGCCGCCCACCCGCCCCGGGCACCTGGCGCTCGTGCCGGACGACGGCGAGCTCGACCCCGGCACCCGCGACTACGCGATCACGGTGCGGCTGCGCACCCGCGAGCACTTCGGCAACATCATCCAGAAGGGCCAGGCCACCGTCCGCGGCGGCAGCTACAAGATCCAGATCCCGAACGGGCGCGTGCAGTGCTGGTTCCGCGGCTCCGCCACGGCGCTGCTGGTGACGGCCCCGCGAGCGATCAACGACGGAAGCTGGCACACGATCCGCTGCGAGCGCACCGACGAGGGCGTGTCGCTCGCCATCGACGGGCGCACGGTCGCCGGCCGCTACGGCCGCACCGGGGCGATCGCCAACGAGTGGCCCATCGCGATCGGCGGCAAGACCGACTGCGATCAGGTCGACGTCGGGTGCGACTACTTCGCCGGCGACATCGACTACATCGCGCTGGAAGTGGACGAACACGCCTGGTGACCGCCACCGGTCCCGGCCGGCGCCGGAGTTGACACCCGTCCCGATCCGGGCGAATGTTCCCTCGTGAGCGAAGACTGGCCGATTGCGGGAACCCTGCTCGCTTCTCGATACCGTCTGGTCGAGCTCCTCGAGATCGGCGGCATGTCGCAGATCTGGCGCGCCGACGACGACCTGCTGGGCCGCCCCGTGGCGGTGAAGCTGCCGCTCGGCGCCCAGGTGGTGTGGCGCGAGGCGCGCATGGCGGCCAAGCTGCAGCACCCGAACATCGCGGCGGTGCACGACTACCGCGAGGCGGTGCGGCCGGACGGCTCGGTGACGCCGTTCGTGGTGATGGAGCTGCTGGCCGGCGAGTCGGTGGCGGCCCGGCTCGACCGCGAGACGATCGGCCTGCCCGAGGCGGCCCGCATCGGAGCGGCGGTGGCCGACGCGCTGGCCGCCGCCCACGCGAGCGGCGTGATCCACCGGGACATCAAGCCGGGCAACGTGATGCTCACCCCCACCGGCGTGAAGATCCTCGACTTCGGCATCAGCGCGACGGCGGGCGAACCGGACGACGACGAGTCGGGCTCCACCTTCGGCACCCCGGCGTACGTGGCGCCGGAACGCCTCGACGGCATGCCGGCCGAACCCGCCACCGACGTGTACGGGCTCGGCGTCCTCCTGTTCGAGATGGTCACGGGCGACCCGCCCTATCCGGTCGACACGTGGGAGGAACTGGCCGAGGCGCGCTCGAACGGCGGGCCCCGGCGGCTGCCGCCCACGCTGCCCGCCGCGTTCCGCGACCTGGTGAACCGGTGCCTCGACGAGTCGCCGGAGGCGCGGCCGGCGGCTTCCGAGGTGCGCTTCGACCTGACGGCGCTGTGGCTGAAGCCGGCGCCCCCTTCGCCGGCCGCCGCGTCGTGGGCTTATGTGCCCGGCCGCGCCGCCGGTGGGCGGGCTCCGGCCACCACGCTCGCCCTCACCGGGCCGCCGGCGCGCCGCCGCGCCCTCGCCGTGAGCGTCACGGCGCTGGTCGTGGCCCTGGCCGGCCTGATCGCCGCCGTCAACTGGCCGCGCGAAGAGAAGATCGACGCCAACCCCGAGCTGCCGCCGCCGGCGGTCGCCTCGACCCCGGCGGCACCGTTCGAGACGACCCGGCCCACGACGCCGCCGCCCACGTCGACATCGCCCACGCCGAAGCCGGCCCCCACGCTGAGCTTCGACGACGCGGTGGGCCGCTTCCGCACGGCCGTCGAGCGCGGCGCCGCCGGCGGCGACATCCGCTCCGACGTGGCCACCGACCTGCTCAACCTGCTCAAGCCGCTGACCCGCTCCGGCGGCGACGTCAGCAGCCAGGTCAGCCAGCTCCGTCAGAAGATCGACGACCGCGCCGGCGAGGGCACCGTCTCCTCCGCCCAGGCCGCGGTGCTCCGCTCCCGCCTCGCCGACCTCGACAAGGCGTCCCGCACGATGTGAGCTCTCAAGCCGAGCCCCGGATCACCAGGCGGGTCGGCAGGACGACCTGGCTCTCCGCCGGATCGTCGCCGTCGATCTTGGCGAGCAGCAGGCGCACCATCTCGCGGCCCATCTCGGCGATCGGCTGGTCGACGCTGGTGAGCTGAGGCTCGGTGTGCTGCGCCACGATCGAGTCGTCGAATCCGATCACCGCGACGTCCTGCGGGACACGGCGGCCGTGCTGGCGCAGGACCCGCATCGCACCCGAGGCCATCGTGTCCGAGGCGGCGAACACCGCGTCGAGGTCCGGGTACTGCTCCAGCAGCCGGTACATCGCCGCGGCGCCGCTCTCCTCGCTGAAGTCACCGAACGCCACCGGGCCGTCCCCGACCACGTCGCGGTAGCCCTCGAGCCGCCCGATGCCGGCGGTCATGTCGAGCGGCCCGGTGATCGCCGCGATCCGCCGCCGGCCCTGCGACCACAGGTAGGACACGGCCTCGCGCGCGCCGCCCCGGTTGTCGGCGTCGACGTAGGTGCCGCGGTCCGCGTACGTCGGCTTGCCCGCCCGTACCGTCGCCACACCCCGCTCCTCGAGCACGGCCGGCAGCGGGTCGTCGCCGTGCAGCGACAGCAGCAGCGCCCCGTCGACGTGCTGCCGCGTCAGATAGCCCTCGAGCCGCCGGCGCTCCTCCGGCGCTTGCGCGATCATGAGAACCATCTGAAGGTTGCGCGCCACCAGCACCGACGAGATCGCCTGCACGATCCGCCCGAAGAACGGCTCGGCGAAGAACCGCTCCCCCGACTCGAAGATGACCAGCGCCACCGAGTCGGTCCGCTGCGTGACCAGCGTGCGGGCGGCCCGGTTGGGCACGTACCCCAGCTCCTGGATCGCCTCCTCGACCGCCTGCCGCGCCCGCGGGCTCACCTGAGCCGAGCCGTTCACCACGCGCGACACCGTCCCGCGGCCCACACCGGCGCGCGCGGCGACCTCCTCCAGCGTCGGCCGTCCCGTCGCCCTGTTCCGCTCGGTCGTCATCGCGTGGCACCTTCCTCCGCGCGATCGGAGGTCGCGCCCGACACAAAGTACCTGCCCCGCGCAGCCCGCCATAATGTGGTCGCGCCCGGCCCGCGGCGCCGCTACGGTCTGGCGCGTGCAGCTCCGAGACTTCGACGACCACGATTGGCCCGCCGTCTGGCCGATCATCCACGAGGTGATCACGGCGGCCGACACCTTCCCGTACGACCCGGCGATGTCCCCCGACCAAGCCCGGGCCGTCTGGATCGAACGCCCGCCCGGCCGCACCACGGTGGCCGCCGACACGGGCGGAGGCGTCCTCGGCACCGCGAAGATGGGCCCCAACCGGGCAGGCCCGGGCGCCCACATCGCCACCGCGAGCTTCATGGTCGCCGCGTCCGCGCGCGGTCAGGGGGTGGGCACGCTCCTGTGCCGCGACGCCCTCGCGTGGGCTCGCTCCGAGGGGTACGCGGGCATGCAGTTCAACGCGGTGGCCGCTTCCAACCAGGCCGCCGTCGCTTTGTACGAACGCCTCGGCTTCACCGTGCTGGGGACTGTGCCGGGCGCTTTCCAGCACCCCACGCTGGGGCGCGTGGGGCTGCATCTGATGTACCAGAGCTTCGAGTAGCCGCGGCGAAGGGGCGCCGGGACCGCAGACGCCCTGCACCGACCTGCTGGGGCCGCTTCACCGGCCTGCCGTCGCACCACCCCTTACCGGCCCGGCGACGCATCGTCCTTCGCCGGCCCGTCGCAACCGCGCATGCCCGCACGCCTTCGGCACCACCGCGGACGCCCTCGGCACCGCCGCACACCTCGCCACGGCCGCAGGCCGGCACGACCGCACACACCCCGCCACCGCGCAGGTCCAATCCCATCCGGCACCCGCACGCGCCCGCCGCCATCGCGGACGTCCCGAACAAACCCGGCACCGCCGCCATGCCCCTGCCGCCACCGCGGATGTCCCGAACCAAACCGGCACCGCCGCCATGCCCTTGCCGCCACCGCGGACGTCCCGAACCAAACCGGCACCGCTGCCCACGCCTCCGCCGCCACCGCGCGCCCTGAACCGACCCGCCGCACAGAGTCCGTCCAGCGGATCAAGACCGGCGAGCGGAGCCGCTTCGCCAACGGCCCGTTGTCCACAGCAGCCGTTGTCCACAGCAGCCGTTGTCCACAGCCGACGCGGCTTGATCACGCGTTTTTCGGGAGGATGGCTCTCGTGGTGGGGGTCCCCCTTTGGGAGGGTGGGCTGTGTGGTGGGCGCGCTGCCGGGGTGGCGGTGCCTCACATCGCGGGTTCGGCGGCGGCCGGCCAAGCCGAGGCAGGGCCGCCAGTGCCGGCGCGGCTCGCCCACCACGCCGCCGGCGATGGCGCAGGTGCGTCCACGTCGCCGCGGCCGGAGCCGGGTCAGAGCGGCCCGATAGCCGCCGGCGGGTCGTGGTGGGACAGCTTCGCCTTGACCATGTCGGCCTGGGGGTGTTCGAGTTCGCGCAGGGTGTCGTAGGCCGCCCGCCAAGCTCGGTGGGCCTCGTCGGCGGCGCCGGCGGCCGCGTGGGCGTCGCCGAGGCTGTCGAGGGCGCCGGCCTCCTGGACGCGGTTGCCGAGCTCGCGGTGCAGGGCTGCCGAACGCCGGCAGCACGCGATCGCCTCCTCGTGCTCGCCGAGGTGGCTGAGCGCGTGGCCGAGGCTGTCCAGGGCGAGCGCCTCCTCGTGCTGGGCGCCCAGAGTGTGGTGCAGCTCGACCGATCTCGCGCAGAGCTCCGCCGCCTCGCGGTGCCGGCCCAGCTGGGCGAGGATCCAGCCGGCGAAGTTCATCGCCGAGGCCGCGCCGCGCCGGTGCCCGGCCGCCTCGAAGAGCTTCTCGGCGCGCCGGGCGTGGTCCAGCGCGACCTCCGGGTCGCCGTACTCGCTGTCGATCGTGCACAGCTGGAGGCACGTCTGCGCCTCGCCGGTCAGGTCGCCGGCCCGGCGGTAGAGCTCGGCCGCCTCGCGCAGCGCCGCGAGCGCCTCCTGCGGGCGGCCGTTGACGCTGCTCATGTGGGCGAGGCCGCGCAGCGCCAGGCCCTGCGCGGCCGGGTGGCCGAGTCGTTGCGCCGCCGCGCGGGCCAGCTGCCACGATCGGGCCCACTCCGGCCAGTGGCCTCGCCGGCGCAGATAGGAGTTGAGCGCCCAGACGAGCTGGAACGCGTGCGCGTCGTACCCCTCCGCCGCCGCCTGCTCGACGGCCGCCAGCAGCGAGCGCAGCTCCGCGTCGAGCCACGCGGTCGCCTCGTCCCGATCGGCGAACGGGCTGATCTCCGGGCCGAGGCGTGCCAGCGGCATCGGGTCGCGTTCGGGCCGCAGCAGACGGTCGGCCGCCAGCGCCGTCGCGAGCCAGTGGTCCAGCATCCGGCTCACCGCGGCGCGGCGGGTCTCCTCGTCCTCGTTCTCACAGACCAGGCCTTTGGCGTACGCCCGGAGCAGGTCGTGCAGAACATAGCGGCGGGGCGCCGGGGTCTCGAGCAGGCTCGCGTCCACGAGCTCCGCCAGCTCGCGCCGGCATCGCGTCAGGTCCGTCCCGGCCAGCGCCGCCGCGGCCGCCTCCGGCACGTCGGGTCCCGCGCACAGCGACAGCATGCGGAACAGCTTCGCCGCCGCCCGACCGAGCCCCGCGTACGACCACGAGAACACCGTGCGGAGGTCGGTCGCCGCGTCCCCGGCCGTGAGCGGCTCGAGCACGTGATCGCCCTCCGCCAGCTCGCTCGCGAGGCCGGCCAGCGGATGCCCGGTCTGCCGCGCCCGCGCGGCCACGATGCTCAGCGCGAGCGGCAGCCCCGCGCACCGCCGCACGATCGTGTCGACCGCCTCAGCATCCGCACCGGTGAGCCGGCCCGCGAAAGACGCACCGCCGGCGGGCCGGACGCCGAAAGACGCATCACCAGCAGGCCGGACGCCGAAAGACGCACCACCGGCAGGCCGGACGCCGAAAGACGCACCACCGGCAGGCCCGCCGCTCGGCGGGTCGGGAGGAAGCTCGGCGCCCGTCAACCGGGCGGCCAGCAGGGCGCGGCCGTCGGCGTCGCTGAGCGCGGTGAGGGCGAGCGGCTGCGCCCCGTCGGTGACGGACAGCCCGGTGAGCTGGTTGCGGCTGGTCACGAGGGTGCGCACGGTGTCCGTGCCGGGCAGCAGCGGGCGCACCTGGGCGGCGTCGCGCGCGTTGTCCAGCACGACGACCAGCCGCTTGCCCGCGACCAGTCCTCGATAGCTGGAGGCCAGCGCGTCCAGGCTCGCCTGCTGCTGGCGGGGCGGGGCGCCGAGCGCGTCGAGGAGGATGCGCAGCGCCTCGTCCGGTGGCATCGGCTCGCCGCCGGAGAAGCCGCGCAGGTTCACGTAGAGCCGCCCGTCCGGGAAGCGCTCGCCGCGGCGGTGCGCCCAGTGCACGGCGAGCGCGGTCTTGCCGACCCCGGCCGGCCCCGAGACGGTCACCACCGGCGCCGCCGTGTCGAGCGCCCGGAGTGCACCGGCCCGCCCCACCAGGCCGCGCACGTCCGCCGGCAGCAACTGTGGCCCGGACGGCACCGGCGAGTGCTGCGGGGCGGGGCCGGCCTCGTCCGCCGCCTCCCACCAGCCGCGCCAGCGCGAGAGGTCCCGTTGGCCGCAGGCCCGGACGTACGCCTCGGTGACCGCCCATCCGGGCAGCCGGCTCCCGCTCTCCGCGAGCGACAGGGTGCTGCGCGCGTATCCGGCGGCCGCCGCGAGCTGCCGCAGGGTCAGCCCGGCCCGTTCGCGGGCGCCCCGGAGCCGCCGGGCGAAACGCACCACCGGATCGTTCCCGTCGAGCGGCTGTTGCGATCTCGGCACCCTCGGTCCCCCACGTGGTCGGCCGGCGGTCGTCCTTTGGGGATTGTCCCCTGTTGTCCATCGACCGGCGCAAGTGAGTCGGCATTGCGGCAGGCGGGGCGGGCCGGCCCGGCAACGTTGTCCACCGCGGCGCCGGATCGCTTCGCCGCCGCCCGGAAGCGCCCCTACCGTCTTTTTCACAGCAAGCCGACACAGGGAGGGCACATGCGACACATCATCCGCAAGGCAGCCATGGCCACCGGGCTGGGCCTCGGCGCGCTCGCGCTGACCGCGACCCCGGCCCTCGCGGCCGGCCCGATCGGGGACAGCGGCGACTGGGACTTCTACAGCTCGGGGGTGCTCCGCGGCGGCGCGCACATCCAGCGGATCTCCGGCGACCACTACGACATCGCGGTCGCCGACAAGAACTCGGACGGGCTGCGCTTCTGCGTGCGCATCCACGCCAGCAACGGCAACCGGCCGCTCTACTGCGACACCAACAACGTGGGCGCGGCCATGCACTTCTCGATCTACTACAACTGGACCGGCGCCGACATCATCATGGGCAACGTCGTGCGCCCCTGGATCTGACGCCGGGGCCGCCCCGCCAACCGGGGCGGGGCGGCCCGGGTCAGGCGGGCAACCGGTAGCGGCGCAGGGCCGGGGTGGCGTAGGCGATCAGCGCCGTCCCGAGCAGGCCCAGGGCGCCACCGAGGGCGAGGGCCACGCCGCCGGAGGTGAGCGAGGCGACCAGGCCGGCGCGCAGGTTGCCGAGGTGCGGTCCGGCCGCGCCCGCGATGTGCTCGAGGGAGGCCACGCGTCCCCGGTACGTGTCCGGTGTGGCGCTCTGCACGACCGTGCCGCGCGACACCACGGCCCACGTGTCCGCCGCGCCGGCGATCGCGAGGAAGCCGAGCACCGCGAGCAGGCTGCCGCTGAGCCCGGCCAGGCCGAGCGCGACGGCCCAGACCGCGCCGCAGGCGAGCAGCATCAGGCCCGGGCGCGGGTGACGGGTGGCGAGGCCGGAGAGCACCGAGGCGAGCACCCCGCCGACCGCGACGGCGGTGGCGAACAGGCCGAGCACCTCGGGGCGGCCGCCGAACTTCTCCTCGTTGATGACCGGGAACAGGGCGAACGGCATGGCGAGCACCGTGGCGGCGAGGTCGGCCAGCAGGGCGCCGCGCACCTGGGGCGTGCGCACCGCGTACGACAGACCGGCCCGGACCGCCCGCACGCCGGACCGGCCCTCGGCGGCGGGAACGCCGGACGGCAGGCCGGCGAGGCCGACCAGGGCGAAGCCGAAGGTGAGCGTGTCGAAGGCGAAGCACCATCCCACCCCGGCGGCGGCGGTGAGCGCGCCGGCCGCGGCCGGGCCGAGCAGCATCGCCAGCTGGAACGACAGGTGGTTGAGGGCGAGGCCCGCGGCGAGGCGCTCGCCGGAGAGCACGGCGGGCACGAAGGTCTGGCGTGCCGGGCCGTTGAGGCCGCCGAGGGCCGATGAGACCGCGATCAGCAGCAGCATCGCCGGCACGCCGCCGAGGTCGGTGAAGGCCACCACCGTCATCGCGGCGCTCACCACGATCTGCCCGGCCGTGCACCGCAGGGCGAGCTTGCGCCGGTCGACGTGGTCGGCGAAGGCGCTTCCGGCCAGGGCCAGGACGATCAGGGGTACGCCGAGAGCGAGGCCGACGAGGCCGACGATCGCCGCGCTGTGGGTGCGGTCCCAGATGTAGTAGACGGTCGCGAAGCTGCCGAACTGGCCGCCGAACCCGGAGGCCGTGGTGCCGAGCCACAGCCTCCGGAACGTGCGGTTCTCGCGCAGCGGGCTGAGGTCCGCGAGCGCCGCCCTCATCCTAGGTGGTCCCGCAGGCGCCGGGCGAACGGCCGGCGGGCGAGCAGCTCACGCAGGTCGGCGGTGACCTGCGTGAGCGAGTACGGGAGCTCGGCGTCGAGCTCGCGCACGGCCGCCTCGGTGGCGCGCCACTCGGCGACGAGAAACGGCATGATCTCGGCGGCTCGGGCGGTGAGCCGGATGGGCCTGGTCCGCCCGTCGGTGCCGGGCACGCTCTCGACCAGGCCGGCCTTGGTCATCGCCGCCGCGGTCTGGCTCATCGCCGAGTGGCTGACGCCCCGCTTCTCGGCGAGCGCCCGGATGGTCATCGGCCCGAAGCGGTGCAGCGCGATGAGCGGGCCGACGAAGCGGGTGCGCACCTCGGCCATCTCGCGCGCCGCGTAGAGCTCGGCGATGTCCGCGTCCAGCGACGCGAGCAGCGCGTGCAGGTCGCTCCAGTGGTTGCTGTCCAGAAGGTCCACCGGAGCAATGTAACAGCACTTATACAATTTACCGCATGTGCGGATAGGCGACCGAGGTCGGCGGCGCGAACGTCTCCTTGATCGTCCGGGGCGAGGTCCACCGCACCAGGTTGTGCCAGGACCCGGCCTTGTCGTTGGTGCCCGACGCCCGGCCGCCGCCGAAGGGCTGCTGGCCCACCACGGCGCCGGTCGGCTTGTCGTTCAGATAGAGGTTGCCCGCCGCGAACCGCAGCCGGCGGCCGAGGTCCTCCAGCGCGCCCCGGTCCCGCGCGAAGATCGCCCCGGTCAGGGCGTACGGGCTGGCGGCGTCGGCCTGGCGCACCACCTCGTCGAGGTCGTCGTAGACGTACACCGCGAGGATCGGCCCGAAGTACTCCGTGGTGAACAGCTCGTCGGCGGGGTCCGTGCACTCCACGACGGTCGGCCGCACGAAATAGCCGACCTCGTCGTCGTACGTGCCGCCGGCCAGCACCGTGCACGACGGCGCCGCCTTGATCCGGTCGAGCGCCGCCGCGTGCCGCGCGAACGCCCGCGCGTCGATCACGGCGCCGCCGAAGTGCTTCAGGTCGGTGACGTCGCCGTACGAGAGCGCCTCGGTCTCCGCCGCGACCCGGTCGCGCAGGCCGGCCGCCCAGAGCGAGCGAGGCACGTACGCCCGCGAGGCGGCCGAGCACTTCTGCCCCTGATACTCGAACGCGCCCCGCACCATCGCGGTCGCCAGCGCCGCCGGATCGGCCGACGGATGGGCGAGGATGAAGTCCTTGCCGCCGGTCTCCCCCACCAGCCGGGGATACGAGCGGTAGGTGCCCAGGTTGGCGCCCACTGTCGCCCACAGGTGCTGGAACACTCGCGTCGAGCCGGTGAAGTGGATGCCCGCGAGGTCGGGGTGGGCCAGCGCCACGTCCGAGACCGCGAGCCCGTCCCCGGTCACCATGTTGATCACACCGGGCGGCAGGCCGGCCGCCTCGAGCAGCCGCATCGTGTGGTGCGCGGCGAGCTGCTGGGTGACCGACGGCTTCCAGATCACCGTGTTGCCCATGAGCGCCGGAGCGGTCGGCAGGTTGGCCGCGATCGCGGTGAAGTTGAACGGCGTGATCGCGTAGACGAAGCCCTCCAGCGGGCGGTGGTCCAGCCGGTTCCACGTGCCGGGCGCCGAGGCCGGCTGCTCGGCGAGGAGCTTGCGCCCGAAGTGGACGTTGAACCGCAGGAAGTCGATCAGCTCGCAGGCCGCGTCGATCTCGGCCTGGATGGCGGTTTTCGACTGCCCGAGCATGGTCGCCGCGTTGAGCGTGTCCCGCCACGGCCCGGCCGCCAGATCGGCCGCCTTCAAGAAGATCGAGGCCCGGGCCTCGTACGAGAGATCGCGCCACCCGGGAGCGGCCTCGCCCGCGGCGGCCACCGCGTCGAGCGCGTCGGCGCGCGTGGCATGGCGGGTCACGCCGAGCACGTGCGCGTGGCGGTGCGGCTGGACGACGTCGGCCGGCGCACCGCCGCCCATCCGGGTGCGGCCGCCGATCGTCATGGTCAGCTCCGCCCGCTCGCCGGCCAGCTCGGCGAGGCGCCGTTCCAGCGAGCCGCGCTCGGCGGTCCCGGGCGCGTAGCTCAGCACCGGCTCGTTGTGTGCTTCGGGCACCGTCAGCACGGCGTCCATCTAGTGGTCTCCTTCTCCTGCGAGGGTGCCGAGGTAGAGCTCGATCACCCGGGGGTCGTGCAGCAGCTCGCGGCCGGTGCCGGTGTGGGCGTTGCGGCCCTGGTCGAGGACGTACGCGCGGTCGCAGATCTGCAGGCAGCGCCGGGCGTTCTGCTCGACCATGACGACCGCGACGCCGGACTTGCGGATCCGGTGCGCGTGCAGGAAGACCTCGTCCTGGCGCTGCGGGGACAGGCCGGCGGACGGCTCGTCGAGCAGCAGCACCGACGGGTCCGTCATCAGGGCCCGGGCCATGGCGACCATCTGGCGCTCGCCGCCGGAGAGGGCGCCCGCCTTCTGCTTGAGCCGGCCGGCGAGGTCGGGGAAGAGCGCGCACACCGCGTCCCGCCGTTCCCGGAACGCGCGGGGACGCTGGAAGATCCCCATCTCGAGGTTCTCGCCGACGGTCAGGCCGGTGAAGACGTTGTCGGTCTGCGGCACGAAGCCCACGCCGCGGCCGACCAGCTTGTCGGGCTTGACCCCGGTGACGTCCTCGCCCCGCAGCACGATGCTGCCGGACCGCACCCGTACCTGGCCGAACATGGCCTTGAGCAGCGTCGACTTGCCGGCGCCGTTGGGGCCGACGATCCCCACCAGCTCGCCGGGCGCGGCGGTGAGGTCGCACCCGTTGAGGATGTCGACGTTCGGCAGGTAGCCGGCGACGAGGTCCTTCACCTCGATCACGCGTCCTCCTCGATCAGCGAGCGAAGGTCGGTGTCGTGGTGGGCGCCCAGGTAGGCGTCGACCACGGCCTCGGAGGAGAGCACGGACTCCGGCGTGCCCTCCGCGATGATCCGGCCGGCGGCCATGACGACCACCCAGTCGGCGAGGTTGCGGACCATGTGCATGTCGTGCTCGACGAAGAGCACCGTCATCCCGCGCTCGCGCAGGTCCGCGATGTGCCCCAGCAGCGACTGGGTCAGCGCCGGGTTCACCCCGGCCATCGGCTCGTCGAGCATCACGAGCGTGGGCTCGTTCATCAGCGCCCGCGCCATCTCCAGCAGCTTGCGCTGGCCGCCCGAGAGGCCGGCGGCGTAGTCGTCCGCCTTGCCGTCGAGCTTGAAGCGCGCCAGGATCTCGCGCGCCCGTTCGCGGTCGGTCCTGTCCTGCTTCTTCCAGACGACGCCGAGCAGCGCGTTGCGCAGCCGCTCGCCCGGCTGACGGTTCGATCCGAGCAGCATGTTGTCGAGGACGGTCAGCCGGCCCAGCACCTTGGTCAGCTGAAAGGTGCGCACCATGCCGAGACGCGCCACCCGGTACGGCGGCAGGCCCTGCACCGGCGTCCCGTCGAACGACCACGTGCCCCGCTGCGGCCGGTCGAACCCGGTCAGCAGGTTGAAGAACGTCGTCTTCCCCGCGCCGTTCGGCCCGATCAGCGCGGTGATCCTACCGCGCGGGATCTCGACGTGCTCGACGTCGACGGCGGTGACCCCGGCGAAGTGCCGGTGCACGCCGTCGGCGATGAGGATCGCGTCACTTGGCATCGAAGCTCAGCTCCGTCCGGTTTCCGAGGATGCCCTGCGGCCGGAAGACCACGAGCAGCACCAGCGCGGCGCCCACCAGCACGAACCGCAGCTGGCTGCCCTGCGTGGCGTTGTCGAGCAGCCCGGCGTCGACGCCCGCGTTCACCAGCTCGTCGGTGAAGCGCATGACCACCCAGAAGATCATCGAGCCGAGGATCGGGCCGAAGACCGTGGCCGCCCCGCCGAGGATCAGCATCGTGTACATGTTGAAGGTCATCCGCGACGCGAAGTCGAACGGCTGCACCGACGTCGGCTGCACGTAGAGGATGCCGGCGAGCGCGCCGATCGCCCCGCCCATCACCAGCGCCTGGAGCTTGTGGAGGTTGACGTTCTTGCCGAGGCTGAGCATCGCGTGCTCGTCCTCGCGGATGCCCTTGAGCACCAGCCCCCACGGGCTGCGGATCAGCAGGAACACGCCCACCGCGACGACCGCGACCACCGCCCAGTCGACCGTGGCGATCCACAGGTCCGTCGAGGTGAACGTCCACGGGCCCAGGTGCACCAGACCTTGCGGGTACGGGTTCGCGCCCGTGATCCATCCCGAGTAGTCGTTGTAGAGCCCGTTCGCGCCGCCGGTCACCGAGGCGAACGCGCTGGAGTTCAGCGTGAAGCGGATGATCTCGGCGCACGCGATGGTGACGATCGCCAGGTAGTCGGCGCGCAGCCGCAGCGTCGGGATGCCGAGCAGCAGCGCGTAGCCGACCGCCAGCAGCAGCGTCACGGCGATGGCGAGCGGCCACGACAGGCCGAGCTGCGTCACGCTGATCGCGAAGCCGTACCCGCCGATCGCGACGAAGCCGGCCTGGCCGAAGTTCACCAGGCCGGTGAACCCGAAGTGGATGTTGAGACCGATCGCGGCCAGCGCGTACGCGGCGGTGGTCGGCGTGATGATCTCGCGCAGCGAGTTGAGGATCCAGTCCATGGCGGCCCCCTAGCCGATCCGGGCCTGGCGGCCGAAGAGGCCCTGCGGGCGCACCAGCAGGACGGCGACGAGGACGGCGAGCCCGCCGACGTACTTCATGTCCGCGGGGATCCACAGCACCAGGATCTCTGTGCACAGGCCGACCACGATCGCGCCGGCGAGCGTGCCGAACGCGGTGCCCAGGCCGCCGAGGATCACCGCGGCGAACATGAGCAGCAGCAGGTTGAACCCCATGTCGTAGGAGACCTGGTTGAAGACGCCGAGCAGCACGCCGGACAGCGCGGCGAGCCCGCCGGAGAGCACCCAGACGATGCGGGTCACCCGGTCGACGTCGATGCCGCTGGCACCGGCGAGCGCCGGGTTGTTCGCGACCGCCCGGGTGGCCTTGCCGATCCGCCCGCGCTTGAGCCAGACGCCGACGGCGACGAGCACCGCCACGCTGATGCCCATCGCGACGTAGCTGGTGGCGGGCATGACGACCGGGCCGAGCCGGACGGTGCCCCAGTCCTCGCGGGTCAGTGAGCGCGTGCCGTTGCCGTACAGGAACTGGAAGAGGCTCCGCAGCGCCAGCGCCGCGCCGATGCTCGCGATCATCAGGGTCACCAGCGAGACGCCCTTGCGCCGCAGCGGCCGCCAGAACCCGAGGTCCTGCAGGTAGCCGAAGGCGGCGCCGGCCACCGTCGCGGCGGCCGCGGCGAGCAGCAGCGGCAGGTGGGCGAGCGACGCGAAGACGTACCCCATGATCCCGCCGAAGGTGACGTTCTCGCCGTGCGCGAAGTTGGTGAACCGCGACGTGCCGAAGACCAGCGAGAGCCCGATCGCGGCGATCGCGATGAGCAGGCCGAGGTTGAGCCCGGAGACCGCGCGCTGTGCCAGCTTGTCGCCGAGCGACGCCTGCACGGCGGGCGCGTCCGAGGTGGACATCACCAGGTTCTGCACGGGCAGGGTGGTGCCCGACCTCACGAGCTCCTTCTCCACCTCGTACGTCTTGCCGCCGGTCTTGACCACGACGGTGTAGGTGCCGGGCCCGGCGAGGCCGAGGATCTCCCAGCGGCCCCGGGCGTCGGTGACGTCGGTGCCGACGACCTCGCCGTCCGACTCCACCGCGACGGCGGCGCCGGTGACCGGCTTGCGCTCGCCGTCGCGCACCAGGCCGCGGAAGCCCCACTGGTCGTCGCCGGGCGCCGCATGAGCCGCTCCCGCCGGCGCGAGGACCGCCAGCAGGAGCGCGAGTGCCATGAGTAGACGTCTCACTGCCGCGGCGCGTACTTTCCGTCGGCCCCGTAGACGTTGAGCTGGTACTCGGTCTCGGTGACATCGTTGGAGCCGTCGAACTTGAGGCCGCCGCTCAGGCCGTCGTAGTCGATGACCTTGCCCTGGCCGAGCAGGTCGGCGCACTCCTTGAAGGCCGTGCACTTGGTGCCGTTGCCGGAGCTGCCGGAAACCTCGGGGAGCTTCGCGGCGATCGCCTTGCCGTCGGTGCTCTTCGCGGCGATCGCGGCCAGGGCGCTGACGATCACGGCGTCGTACGTCGCCGGCGCGTACGCGAACGCGGTCAGCTTGCTGTCGATCTTCTTGAGGCGCGCCTCGAAGTCGGCGGAGACGGCCGGGCTCGGCGCGCTGAGGAAGCCGCGCAGGCCCTTCAGCAGCTCCGGCTTGATCGTGTACTCGCCCAGCGTCGAGCTGGACAGGTAGAGGTTCTTGTCGGTGTAGCCGCGCGTGCCGACCAGCGACTCGATCATCGTGCCGGCGTAGGACGCGTACGCCAGCAGCACGACGGCCTCGGGCTTGGCCGCGGAGACCGCGTCGATCTGCGCCTTGAAGTCGGTGTCGGTGGTGTTGAACTGCTGCGCCGCGACCACCTCGACGCCGGCCGCGTCGAGCGCCTCGGTCAGCTCCTTCTGGAACGCCTGGCCCCACGCGTCGTTCTGGGCGATCATGCCGACCGTGCCGTGCCCGTCCTGCACGATCAGGTCGGCGAGCTTGGCGGCCTCGAGCGCGTCGGTCGGCGCGGTGCGGAAGTACTGCTTGTTGATGCCGGTGAGCTTGGACGACGTGTTCGAGCCGGAGATCTGCACGGCGCCCGAGTCGACGACCTTCTGCACGATCGCGCCGGTCATGCCGGAGCCGTACGCGCCGACGACCACGTCCGCGCCCCAGGTGACCAGGCTGTCCACGGCCTGGCCGGCGGTGTCGTTGTTGTCGGTGGAGTCGACCTGCTTGAGCTCGGCCTTGCCGCCGAGCACGCCGCCGGCCTCGTTGATGTCCGAGAAGGCCAGGTTGACGGCGGCCACGAGCGGCTCACCGGCGCCGGCGTAGGCGGTGGTCGGCAGCACCGACCCGATCTTCAGCGGGCCCTGTCCTCCGGTTGCCGCGGGTGTGTTGCCGGGCTCGTCGCTGCCGCTGGAGCAGCCGGCGACCGCCAGCACGGTCGCGGCGAGGACGGCGGTTATGGAACGGCGATCGACAGCGCTCACGCTGCCCTCCCTCTGTAGGCGAGTTCGTATGCGAGACCGTATACAGAACCGGTTACAGCGGGATAACGGCTGTCGAATTTCTCGATCAGTGAGAGATCGCGGCCTGTTCGAGGATCCGGATCGTCCGGCCGATGTGGGCCCTGACCAGGGCTTCCATGGCCTCGCCGTCCCGCCGCGTCAGGGCTTCGATCATCTGGCGGTGCTCGGCGTTGACGGCCGCGGCGTCCTGCGGCGACATCAGCCAGGTGCCGCTGAACGTCCAGTGGCTGATGTTGGTGCGCTGGGCGAACTGCACGAGCAGCGGGTTGCCGCACGCGGCGGTGATCAGCCCGTGGAACTGCCGGTTGAGCCGGTTGAGCTCACGCAGCGTGGCACCCGGCCGGTCGATCTCGTCGGCCAGCTCGCCGAGCCGCGCCAGGTCGGCCTCGGTGACCAGGCCGGCGGCGAGCCGGGCGGCGGCGCTCTCCACGGCCGAGCGCGCCTGCACGATCTGCAGCGCCTCCTCCGGCGAGTGGTCGCGCACCACCCAGCCCCGGGTGCGGGCGACCAGGCCCTCCTGCGCCAGCCGCAGCAGCGCCTCGCGCACCGGGGTGCGGCTCACCTGAAGCGTGCCGGCCAGCTCCTCCTCGACGAGCCGCCGCCCCGGCCCGATGTCACCGTCGAGGATCGCGTCCCGCAACTGCTGGTACGCGGAGTCCGCGGCGAACTGCCCGCCGGCCGGGGCGGGCTCGAGCTTCGGGAGAGACACAGGCGTTCCTTCGGTTCACGCAAGCCGAGATTGCACCGACAGTAGCGCCTACGTCATCGGCAACGTCACGACGATCGCCGTACCGCGGCCCGGCTCACTCTCGATCCGGACCGTGCCGCCGTGCGCGTCCACGATCGCCTTGACGATGCACAGCCCCAGGCCGGCGCCCTGCACCTCGTGCCGTTCGGCCGCGGCCGACCGCCGGAACGGGGCGAGCGCCCGGGCACTCTCCTCCGCGCTCATCCCGATGCCGGTGTCCCGCACTTCGAGCACGGCGTCCCGCTCCCGTGCGTAGGCACGCACCGTGATGCTGCCGCGCGGCGTGAACTTGACCGCGTTGAGCAGCAGCCGCTCCAGCACCTGCCCGAGCCGCTCGGCATCCCCCTGGACCGGCACGGGCAGCGGCGCATCGGCGTGAAGGTCCAGGCACCGGGTGAGCGCCAGCCCCACGTTGCGCCGCACGGCGGTCCGCGCCAGCTCGGCGAGGTCCAGCTCCCGCCGCCGCACCACAAGCCTGTCCTGCGCGGCAAGCAGCATGTCGTCGACGAGCGCGGTGAGCCGCCGCGAGTTGCGCCGGATCCGCGCCACGAACTCGGCGTCGGCCCCCTCCCGGTCGCCCAGCAACTCCAGGTATCCGTTGATCGAGGTCAGCGGCGTCCGCAGCTCGTGGGTCACCCGCGACAGGAACTCGTCCTTGACCCGGTCGGCGTCGCGCAGCCGGGCATCGAGCCGCAGCGCGTGCAGCCGTAGCTCCAGCTGAGCCATCACATGCCGGGCCAGCGTCCGCAGCCCGGCACACTCCTCGGGGGTCAGCAGGCGCGGCTCGTGGTCGATGACGCACAGGGCGCCGAGGGCCTGCCCGCTCGCGGTGACGAGAGGGGCGCCGGCGTAGAAGACGATGCCCGGCTCACCGGTCACCGACGGGTTGTCCCGGAAACGCGCGTCGAGCCGGGCGTCGGGCACCTGCATGACCCCGTCGCTGAACATGGCGTACGCACAGAAGGACTCGTCCCGAGTGGTGTCACAGGCGCCGACTCCCACCCGCGACTTGAGCCACTGCCGATGCTCGTCGACCAGGCTGATGGCCGCGGTAGGCGTCCGGCAGAGCTGCGCGGCAAGCTCGACGAGGTCGTCGAAGTCGCTCTCGGGCGGCGTGTCCAGGACCTGGTAGCCGCGGAGGGCGGCCAGCCGCTCCTGCTCCAGCACGCGCTCGTGCGCGCGCTCCCGCATCGGCTCCTGCCTCGCGACCAGGGTGTCCACCATTTCCGCCCGTCCTCAGCTCGCCCGACCCACTGTCAGTTAGGCTCGGCCGCGGCCCGGACTTGCTGAGCATTGCCCCAGGTGCAGACCCGTTCCGCGCGGTAGCAGCCCGGGGTTGTCGGCGCGCTCCGGGCGGCTCTCGCAGCGCCGTCGCCCCTTCGGCAGAACGAACGTTCTATCCACCCAACCCGAGCGCCACGACACCCGCCCCTTCGGCAGAACGAACGTTCTATCCACCGAATCGGCGACCGCTCACCCCTGGCCGCGGCGATGCTCGAAGATCAGGTAAGTCTCGGTGCCCGCGATCAGCCGCGTGCCGCTCAGGCGCTCGGTGATGACGGCGCGGAGATCCTCGACGTCCTCGGCCGCCACGTGCAGGAGGAAGTCGTACGATCCGGACACGAAGTAGACGTCGCGCACCGCCGGGATGTCGGCGAGCGACGACGCGAACTTGCCGATCGCGTCGCGGGACTCCGAGCGGATCCGTACAGCGATCATGGCTTGGATCGGACGGCCGATCCAGGCCGGGTCGACGTCGGCGTGGAAGCCGCGGATCGCGCCGATCTCGCGCAGGCGCCGGATGCGGGTCAGGCACGTGGACGGGGCGATGCCGACCCGTTCGGCGAGGGCGTTGTTGGGCATGCGGCCGTCCGCTTCGAGCAGGGCCAGCAGTTCCCGGTCGATGTGATCCAGGACTCGAAGATCCTTCGGTTGGTCGGTCATCAGGGGCCCTCGATCCGCATCTTCCTCCGCCGCGCGGCTTCACGCAGAATCTTATTCGCCGTCATTGCGTCCGTACAGCACATCATTCACCCTAACGCCAAGAGCAACGGTGCTAGGAAGGGACGGGCAAAAATGCGGATCGGTGTGCCGACCGAGGTCAAGAACCACGAGTACCGCGTGGCGATCACGCCCGCCGGGGTCGCCGAGTTCGTCCGCCGCGGGCACGACGTGCTCGTCCAGGCCGGCGCCGGCGCGGGATCCGCCATCACCGACGAGGACTACGCCGCCGCGGGCGCCGAGATCGTTGCCGACGCGGACACTGTCTGGGCGCGGGCCGACCTGCTGCTCAAGGTCAAGGAGCCGATCGCCTCCGAGTACCACCGCCTGCGCAAGGACCAGGTGCTGTTCACCTACCTGCACCTGGCCGCCGACGCCGAGGGCACCAAGGCCCTGCTGGTCGGCGGCACCACCGCCATCGCGTACGAGACGGTGCAGCTCGCCGACGGATCGCTGCCGCTGCTGGCCCCGATGTCCGAGGTCGCCGGCCGCCTCGCCCCGCAGGTCGGCGCGTACAGCCTGATGCGCAACAGCGGCGGCCGCGGCGTGCTCCCCGGCGGCGTGCCGGGCGTCAGCCCCGCCAAGGTCACCGTGATCGGCGGCGGCGTCTCCGGCGTGAACGCGGCCACGATCGCGCTCGGCATGGGCGCCGACGTCACCGTGCTCGACCTCAACATCGCCCGCCTGCGCCAGATCGACGCCCAGTTCGGCGGCCGGGTCAAGACGCTGGTCTCCTCGTCGTACGCCATCGAGCAGTCCCTCGTCGAGGCCGACATGGTCATCGGCGCCGTCCTGGTGCCCGGCGCGAAGGCCCCGAAGCTCGTCTCGAACGAGCTGGTCAAGCGCATGAAGCCCGGCTCCGTGCTGGTCGACATCGCCATCGACCAGGGCGGCTGCTTCGAGGACTCGCACCCCACCACCCACGAGGACCCGGTCTACAAGGTCCACGAGTCGGTCTTCTACTGCGTCGCCAACATGCCCGGCGCCGTCCCGAACACGTCGACCTACGCCCTGACGAACGCCACCCTCCCGTACGCGCTCAAGCTCGCCGACCTGGGCTGGCGGGCCGCCCTGAACGCCGACCCGGCGCTCGCCCTGGGCCTGAGCACCCACGCCGGCCAGCTCACCAACGCCGAGGTGGGCGCCGCCCTGGGCCTCCCGTCGGTCGAGATCGCCGCCGTCCTCGCCTGACCGCACACCCGACGATCGCCGCCCGACTTCACCGGGCGGCGATCGTTTTCCACCCGACGCCATGCGTTGGTCAAGCCCTCGATCACCAATCGCCGTCAGATCGCGCTCGCCTCACAAAGGAACTTGCCGAGGCCCAGCGGTCGTTCGTTTGGACGCGAGCCGCTTTCCAACGCCAGGACTTGGCCGTCTCCGCCGACGACGTCCGAGTATCACATTCCGTGACAACCGCTGTCCTTCCGCAGCCGTGGACGTTGCAGTCGCGGCGACCAGTCAGCCGGCCGGCCGAGCCAAACGCGCATCGGCCACGGCAATGCGCAGCCGCAAGCACTCGCGCATGTGGTCAGCCCGCAGCCACAACAACGCGCAGCTGCGGGCCTCCTCGTGCTACCTCAGAGGTGCCGCGCGATCTGCGACAGGTCAGCCGCCGACAGCCGGTCCGAGGACGTGTTGCGCTGGTGCCAGAACGGGTAGCGCAGCGGCTCCCCGCTCACGTCGTCCAGCGCCTTGACCTCGTCCGCGGTCAGCTCGAGCGACGCCGCCGCCAGGTTGTCGCGGAGCTGCTCGGGGGTGCGGGAGCCGACGATCAGCGACGTGATGCCCGGCTTCTGGGCGATGTAGGCCAGCGAGACCTGCGCCGCCGAGACGCCGTGCGACTCGCCGATCTTCACGGCGAGCTCGATCGTGTCGTACAGTTTGTCCTCGTCGTTGACCGGCGGCTCGGACCACTCGCTGAGGTGGCGGCTGCCGGCCGGCGCCTGCACGCCGCGGCGGTACTTGCCGGAGAGCAGGCCACCCGCGAGCGGGCTCCACACCAGGATGCCCACGCCCTGGTCGAGCGCCGCCGGCACGATCTCCGCCTCGATGTCGCGATTTTGCAGCGAGTAGTAGACCTGGGTGCTGGCGAACCGCTCCAGGTGCCGGGCGTCGGAGATGCCGAGCGCCTTCATCATCTGCCACGCCGCGTAGTTGGAGCAGCCGATGTAGCGGACCTTGCCGCTGCGTACCAGGTCGTCCAGGGCGGTGAGGGTCTCTTCGAGCGGCGTCTGCCCGTCCCACTCGTGCACCTGGTAGAGATCGATGTAGTCGGTGCCGAGCCGGCGCAGGCTGGCCTCGGCCGCCCGCACGATGTGGTGGCGGGACAGGCCCGCGTCGTTGGGGCCGTCGCCCATCGGCATGCGCGCCTTGGTGGCGATGAGCACCTGGTCGCGGTCGTTGCCGAGCGCCTCGCCGAGGATCTTTTCGGAGAGGCCCGCCGAGTAGACGTCGGCGGTGTCGATGAGGTTGACACCCGCGTCCCGCGCGATGGCGATCTGCTCACGCGCGCCGGAGACGTCGATCTGGCCGACCGGGGTGGCCCAGCCGGTGCCGCCGAAGCCCATCGTGCCCAGGGTGAAGCTGGAAACCCGCAGGCCGGTACGGCCGAGCTGCCGGTATTGCATGTCATACCTCTTTCCGTTCGATGGTGCCTGGACCAGCCTTCTCCTCGCCGGGCCCGCTGTCCACCGGAACGCTCGGCGTGCATGGTTCGGTCACCAGGGGTATACCCATCGATATGACGCCGCTGATGCTGCCTGTCGTGCTCACCGCCGCCCTGGGGCTCGCGCCGATGGCTCCGGGTGCTCCGGGCGTCGACGAGCAATACCTGCCCGCGGACAAATCAGGACTGCTCACCTCCCGTACGCAGGAGAGCCGCGTCTGGGCCACCGTGCAACGGGAGGGCGGCCTCGGTGAGATCTTCTACCCGACGATCGGCGGGCCGAGCGCGCGGGCGCTGTCGTTCGTGGTGTCGGACGGCCGCCGGGTCGTCGCGCCGTCGAGGGTCACCACCGAGCAGAGCGACCCGGACAGCCTGAGCTTCCGGCAGACGCTGAGCGGGCGCGGCTGGCGGCTCGTGGCCGCGTACACGGTCGATCCGCAGCGCTCGACGGTGCTGGTCGATCTCGCGTTCTCCGGGCAGGGCCGGCTGTACGCCGTCTACGACCCGGCGCTCGGCAACTCCCGCGGCGGCGATGCCGGCTCGACCTCCGGGCGTTCGCTGGTCGCCACGGACGGCGGGGTGTCCAGCGCGTTCGCCGCGTGGCCGCCGTTCTCGGCGACGTCGAACGGGTTCGCCGGGGTCAGCGACGGCCGCACCGACCTGCGGGACGGGCGGATGGACTGGCGGTACGCGTCGGCCGAGCCGGGCAATCTGGTGCAGACCGGCGCCGTCGCGCACCGGCACACCACGCTGGCGATCGCTTTCGGCGATTCGGCGCAGGGTGCGCTCGCGTCCGCCACGCAGTCGCTCGGTCGCGGTTTCGCGTCTGTCGCGCGCTCTTACGCGTACGGATGGAAGAAGTACTTGCAGGGTCTCAGCGCGACGCCGCGCGGGCTCAGCGGCGCGGAGCAGAGGTTGTACCGCACGTCCGCGATGATCCTCGCGGCCAGCGAGGACAAGATCAATCCTGGCGCGTACGTGGCAGCGCCCGCCGCGCCGTGGGCGTTCGGCACCGATGACCCTTCCGGCCCGTACCATCTGGTCTGGTCCCGGGATCTCTACCAGATCGCGCTGGCGCTGATCGCCGCCGGTGACCGCGCGGGGGCGAACCGCGCCCTGGACTTCCTGTTCGGCGTGCAGCAGAAGCCGGACGGCTCGTTCCCGCAGAACTCGCAGGTCGACGGCACCCCCGTGTGGGGCGGCCTGCAACTCGACGAGGTGGCGCTGCCGATCGTGCTCGCGTACCGCCTGGGCCGCACCGACGCGGACACGTGGAGTCACGTGAAGCGGGCGGCGGACTTCCTGCTGTCGTACGAGCAGGCGCCGGCGACCCCGCAGGAGCGCTGGGAGAACCAGTCCGGCTACTCCCCCAACACCATCGCCACCGAGATCGCGGGTTTGGTCTGCGCCGCGTCGCTGGCCCGCGCGAACGGCGACGAGGCCTCGGCGGCGCGCTACCTGGTGACGGCCGACGCGTGGCGCGCCCGGGTGAAGGCGTGGACCGTCACGTCGACCGGCCCGTACTCCGCGAAGCCGTACTTCCTGCGCCTGACGAAGGACGGCAACCCGAACGCCGGCACCACGTACAACATCGGCGACAGCGGCCCGTCCAACGTGGACCAGCGGCGCGTCGTCGACCCGTCGTTCCTGGAGCTGGTGCGCCTCGGCGTCCTGCCCGCCTCGGACGCCGACATCCGCAACTCGCTGCGCGTGGTCGATCAACAGCTGGGCGTCCGTACGCCGAACGGCTTCTTCTGGCACCGAGCCTCCTTCGACGGCTTCGGCGAGAAGCTCGACGGCTCCCAGTGGGAGTACAACCTGCCCGACGACTCCCTGCTCACCCGCGGCCGGGCCTGGCCCCTGCTGAGCGGCGAACGAGGCGACTACGAGATCGCCGCCGGCAACCCGCGAGCCGCCCGCACCCGCCTGGCCGACATGGCCCGAGCCACCGGCCCCGGCGGCATGCTCCCCGAGCAGGTCTGGGACCAGAAGCCCCCGCCGGGCCGCATCCCCGGCACCCCCACCTATTCGGCGACCCCGCTGGTCTGGTCTCACGCCCAGTACATCCGCCTGGCCCAAAACCTGGCCGCCGGCCGCGTCATGGACATCACCGCCGCGGTCGCGGACCGCTATTTGTCTCGTCCGGATGAAAAATAGGCCGGCGCGACAACGAACGCGAACGCGATAGGCCCGTGGTAGCGCCACGAACATCACGTGCCCCGATATCTTCGAGATGGCCGACGGCAACTTCGCTGTCGTAGGCACGAATCGCACCGACGAGCTGCGCGATCAACTACCGCCCGACGCCGGCGTCGCCCCGTACGAGAGCATCGTCGTCATCACTCGCGAGACTCTGCTGGCGGCCGCGAACGACCTGCCGTAGCAGGTGAAGCTTCGTCCTCGAGACTCGTCTTGTCGCGCACATGGCCCCAGGACAGAACAGCTTCATATTCGCGCCAGATCTCGTCGGCCGCGGACGCGAAGGTAGCTTCCGCAGTGTTGTCCACATAGATGGTGTGCCTGCCGTCCCGCGTGTCACCCCAGAAGGCACGGATCTTCGGGCTCGCAAAGAGATACCGCAGATTGCTGATCATATCTTCGCGGGTGTCGACGCCCTCGGCCACACATCAGCGAGGTGCTCGTTGTCGAGTGCCATACCGATCAACCCGACGTGCAGCCCTCGGATGCCCACCTCGGCACTGCGGCGCAACGCCGACTCCGTTCCCTCGAGGATCCGGCGCTGCACTGCCAATTCCTCGTATTGCTCGCGGAACTCGCGGCGCTGAAGCGACCAGGTGATCACGACCGTTGCCACAGCGATCGCCGATACCACGGAGTTCATCACACCGAACGCCTCGCCGACGTCACTCCATCGGTCCCATGTCGTGTCGTCACCTCGCCGGCCGAGCAGCCAGACCATCCCGATTCCGGTGAACAGCACCACCCCGGTCAGCATGGGGACCGCGAACACGATCCAGAGAACCGGCGTTTTTCGGGCACCGGCCGACCGGCTGCCGACGGGCTCATCGCTCCTCATCGCCGGACCCACTTTTCCTCGAGAACTCAGCCGGTCCCAGAAGAATTGTGTGACGAGTGGGCGACAGTCCGTCAAGCTTTCGACGGCGAATGAACATCGATGCAGGTTGCACGATAAAGCCTGCAAATTGCAGGTCAAAGGGGCCGGGATTCCATGATGGCCTTGAGGCGGGCCAGGTCGGCGGCGACGAGGCAGGTGTCGCGGGCGAAGTCGGCGTCGGAGGTGCCGAGGGCTCGGCGTACCGAGAAGACGATCTCGGAGCCGTCGCCGTAGGGGACGACGCGCAGCGGGTTGAGGAAGGTCTGCCCGTCCGGGAACGTGGCCCAGTGGTCGAGGACGCCGTAGTCGTTCGGCGGGGCGAAGGTGACCTTGATGTTGCCACCGTCGGTGATGACGTACCAGTCGCCGTCGATCTGTTCGACGGCCTTGCCCAGGCCGGGGGCCCACTGCGGGAGGTGGGCGGGGTTCGAGGCGTATGCGTAGACCTCGTCGGCCGGGCGGTTGATGCGCTCCGCGACGTGTGCTGTGTCCGTGGCCATGAGGCCGATCATGTCACCGTCAGCTCGCCAGGCGGAACGTCTCGGCGTGACGCTGCCGGGCGGGGACTCCCAGCTGTCGCAGGCTGCGCAACACCGCGTTCGTCATGGCGGCCGGGCCGCACACGAAGACGTCACGCTGGGCGATGTCCGGGACCAGGCCGAGCAGGTTGCCGGCGCTGAACGGCTGGTTTCCCTCGCCCGTGCGCCCGGTGAGCAGGTGGAGGCGCGCCTGCCGCAGGCGGGCGAGGTTCTGCAGCTCGCCGAGGAGCACGGCCTCGCCGGGCGTGCGCACGCGGTAGAGGACGACGATGTCGCCGGTGAGGGTCTCGTCCTCGAGCAGGGCGCGGATCGGGGTGACACCGATGCCGCCCGCGATGAGCACCGCGTCCTCGCGCACGCGCCGGGCCGAGGTGAACGCCCCGTACGGGCCCTCGGCGAACACCCGCGTGCCGATCGGCAGCTGCCGCAGACCCGCGCTCGTGGAGCCGATGCCCTTCGCTGTCAGGCGCAGCGAGCGACCGTCCGGCGCCGCGGAGAGCGAGAACGGGTTCACCTGCCACCACGCGTTGTGACCGAGGAACCGCCACAGGAAGAACTGGCCCGGGCGGGCGCGCAACTCCCCCAGGTTGCGGCCGGTGAGGTGCACGGAGACGACGTCCGGCGACTCGGAGATCACGGCGGCGACCTTGAGGCGGTGACGCGCGTTCCGTACGAGGGGAACGACCACCCGACCGGTCAGCAGCGCGCCGATCGCGAACGCCCACAGGCCCCACCAATAGAGTTGGGTGAATTCGTTGCTCTTGTAGGCGCTGCCCTCGTACACCTGATGAATGACCGCCAGGACAACGATGGCGTAGACGACCAGGTGGACGGCGTGCCAGGCCTCGTAGGAAAGAGCGCGCCGGGCGAGGCGTACGGAGGAAATCGCGACGACACCCACCAGGCCGGCGGCGATCATGCCGAGCAGGACCGGCATCTGCTTGGCGAGGTTCGCAATCTCGGCGAGGAACGAGATGTCGTCGAGCTCCGCATAGCCGAGCAGCACAAAGGTCGGGTGCAGGACGACGAGCCAGAAAATGGTGAATCCGGTCCACCGATGCCATGTGGTCAGCCGGTCCATGCCGATCCGCCGGTCGAGAAAAGGCAGGCGCGCGATCAGCAGCAGTTGGAGCGCCAGCACAAAACCGAGATGCAGCCCGAGAAACCGCCCGGCCGACGTCAGCGTGTTGTGCGCCGGCGTCTTCGGATTGAGGAACATCAACTCGACGATCAGCAGATTAAGGATCAAAAACGTCCAAATCATGCCGTACGCCGTCAGCACAGTCCCCACACGTCGCGTCCGCGAGCGGGTGACGGCTGCCATCCCTCACAGGTAGCGGTGAAACACACGTCCGCGCAATCACTGCGACGAAGAGTGGCGCGCTCCGGCAATACTTGCCGGACGCCCGGGCACCCGGGACCGGAAGGAGAGAGATGACCCACCCGCCGAAGCCGACCGACGAGACCCGCCCGTCCGCGGACGAGAACGAGGGCCACGCCGAGCCGACCGCTCCGGGGGTCAGCCCTCCAGCGTCGCCGCCCGCGCCTGCCGCGCAGCCATCGTCCGCGCAGCCCCCGTCCGCGCAGGCTGCCGCGTCGCCGCCGCCTCCGCCCGGTCCCGCAGCGCCGCCATCTGCTCCCGCGCCCACCGCGTCGCCCTCATCCGCGCCCGTTCCCGCGACGCCGCCATCTGCGCCCGCTCACACGGCGCCATCCGCGAGCACCCCCGCACCCGCGACCGGCCCCGCACCCGCACCCGCGACGCCGGCCTCATCCGCGCCGGCCACCGGCACGGCCGCGTCCCAGGTGGCGGAGTCCGACGCCACCCAGGCCATCACCGTCTCGGCCCCGCCCAAGGCGACCACCAAAACGCCGGCGCAGGGCGAACCGGCGTCCTCGGTGCACGATGAACCGACCGAGGCGTTCGCTTCTCCTTCCACGCAGCAGCAGGACGAGCCCACCAAGGCGTTCACCTCTCCGCCCGCGCAGAAGCCTGCGCCCACACCGCAGGACGAGCCCACCGCGGCGCCCAGCTCTCCCGCCACGCGGGGCGAGTCAGCGCCCCCCGAGGACGAGCCGACCGAGGCGTTCACCTCAGCGCCCGCAGCGAGCAAGCCGTCACCCAGCCCCAATGGGACAAAAGCCGCACAGCATCCGGCGACCACTGCGCAACCCACCGCCTCGCCTGACAGCGATGTCACCCTTCCCTTCCAGGCCGTGCCGGCAAAGGCAGAACCCACGCCCGCAACGAAGAATGCCGCGCCCTCACCGCAGAGCGATGTAACGCAGCCGCTGATCGCCGCACCGCGGACGGCACCCGAACCCCCGGCTCAGGTCGCGATGCCGCTCCCCCGTCCATCGGCGACCCAGCATTCGGCCTCGTCCTCGCAGCAGGCCACACCGCCCGCCTCTGCCACGCAGCAGCCCACAACGCCCGCCTCTGCCACGCAGCAGCCCACAACGCCCGCCTCTGCCCCGGCTTCCGCCTCAGCCCCGGCCCCGGCCTCGCGGCCAACTGTCACGACTTCGTCGGCGCAAAACGCCACAATCCCGGCGCAGACCACGATGCCCTCGGCGCGGCCCGCGATCGAGAACCCACCTCCGGCGCAGGCCACGATGCCTCTCGCACGGCCCGTGATGCCCGCTGCACAGACGGCGATTCCCCTCCCAAGACCCACGGCGCCCGCCCAGCCGAACGCCCAGACGGCCATGCCTCTCGCCCGACCCACGGCACCCACCCAGCCCGCCACCCCTCCGGACGCCCAGAGGGCCATGCCTCTCGCCCGGCCCACGGCGCCCACCCAGCCGGACGCCCAGACGGCCATGCCTCTCGCCCGGCCCACGGCGCCCAGCCAGCCCGCCGCCCAGACCGCGATGCCCCTCACGAGGCCACCGGCCGAGGTTACTCAGCCCATCTCCGCGGTGCCTCCGGTCACCCTGGGTGCCGCTCCTGCCCTTACTCCGCCCGCCTCCGGGTCCGCCACCGTCACGCCACCGGCCCGGCCGACGGTCGCCGCCACCTCGCCCACGACCCCCGCCGCCTCGCCGGCGACCCCCGTCACCTCGCCCGGCGCGCCGGTGCCGCCCGCGCGGCCCGGTTCCACCGTCTACGGCGGTGGCCAGCACCCCGCCGCGAAGCCGAAGCGCCGCCTTCTTCCCGTACTCCTTGCGGTGATCTTGCTGGTTGTCCTGCTCGGCGCCGGCGCCACGCTCCAGCTCACCCGATCGCTGCCCGCGGCCACCCTGACCACCAGCATCGCCGCCACCATGAAGATCCCCGGCGCCGCGCCGAAGCTGCCCTGGCCCGAGGTCGGCAGCGCCGAGCTCATGATCGAGGGGCTCGGGCGGATCGGCGGATCGGGCAGCACCGAGGCCGCGCCGATCGGCAGCGTCGCCAAGGTCATGACCGCTTATGTGATCCTGCGCGACCACCCGCTGACCGGTGACGAGGAGGGCCCGACACTGACAGTGACCGCGGCCGACGTGGCCGACTACGAGTCGCGGATCGCGAGCAACCAGTCCCTCGTCCGCGTCGAGGTCGGCGAGCAGCTCACCGAGCGCGATGCCCTCGAGGCCCTGATGTTGCCCTCAGCGAACAACATCGCCCACCAGCTCGCCGTCTGGGACGCCGGCTCGGAGGAGGCGTTCCTGACCAAGATGAACGCCGCCGCCGAACAGCTGGGCATGAAGGACAGCCACTACACCGACGCGAGCGGCTATCTGCCCACCACCGTCAGCACCGCCTCCGACCAGGTCATCCTCGCCCGGGCGGCCCTCAAGAGCCCGGTCTTCGCCGAGATCGTCGCGATGACCGAGGCGGAGATCCCGGTGGTCGGCACGATCCGGAACTACAACGACATGCTCGGCGTGAACGGCGTCTTCGGCATCAAGACCGGCTCCACCGACGAGGCCGGCGGTAACCTCGTGTTCGCGTCCCACCTCACCGTCGGTGGCCGCAAGCTGACCCTGGTCGGTGCCGTGTTCAACCAGCCCGGCGCGAACACCCCCGAGCAGCTGGCCCAGGTCAATCAGGAGGTGAAGGCCCTGCTCAGGGCCGTCGCCAAGGTCGTCAAGGAGTACACGCTGCTCGCCACCGACCCGGTCGGCCAGGTCGAGACCGCGTGGGGCGCCACCACGACCGTCCGCCCCGCCAAGGCCCTGAAGGTCGTCGGCTGGCCGGGGCTCACCGTCCCCCTCAAGGTCACCACCGCGGCTCCGGACGCCGAGGTCACGTCCGCGCAGCCGGTCGGCACGGTGCAGGCTTCCGGCGTACGCGTGGAATTGCGCACCGACAGCGCGACCGAATCGCCCTCCCTGTGGTGGCGCCTGACCCGAACTTCTTAGTTCACACGGCCGGTACGGCGTGCGCGAGGTGCCGAAAGAAGCGGGAAACCGCCGGCGGCACCGAGCGCCCCGCCACCGTTGCCGCATAGACCCGGCGCGTCGGTTCTTCGTCGGGATGCAATTCCAGAAGCGCGATGTCCGCCGGCGTCCCGCGCAACGCGAGCGCCGGCACCAGCGCCACCCCGAGCCCCGCCGCGACGCATCCGAGTTTGCCGGTCCATTCAGCCGCGACAATCTCGATACGCGGCTGGAAACCGTGCGGCAGGCTCGCCCGCAACAGGGTGTCCTCCGCCGTCGCCGACCCCGCGATGAACGGGTCGTCCGCCAATTCCGCCAGCCGTACCCTCCGCCGATTCGCCAGCGGATGGTCGAGCGCCACCGCCACCATCAGCCGCTCGTCGAGAATGTGCCGCAGCGTGAACCTGTCCGTGTCGATCGGCCCCGCCGGCGACGAGCTCACCACCGCCACGTCGGCTTCGCCTTCGGCGAGCCTTTCCAGCAAGGCGGGGGTCAATCCCTCGACGAGACCGAGCGCGACTTGGGGGTACGCCTTCCGAAACGTCGCCATCGCCCGCGGCACCAGCGCCGCCACCGCCGTCGGAAACGCGCCCACGCGCAGCCGGCCCGCGCCGAGCTCCCGCAATTCCGCCACGGCCTTTCTCGCCGTCGAGAGCCTGTTCAGGACGGCCTCCGCGTGCGGCAGGAGCACACGTCCCTCCTCGGTCAGCGCCACCCCGCGCGGCAGCCGGTCGAAGACCTGCGCCCCGAGCTCCGCCTCCAGCACACCGATCTGCCGCGACACCGCCGACTGCGTGAACTGCAGCTGCTTGGCCGCCGCCGTGATCGACCCTGCGTGGGCCACCGTCCGGAACACTTCGAGCAACTGAGTCTCCACGCCGACCCATGCTAGACACGCATGCCACCCATGCCAGACATTCGCTGGTCGCATGCCTCGTCCGCCCGTAGCGTCCTCGCCATGGCAAACCTGACCCTCGACAACCCGCCCACCGTCGCCGCCCCGTTCGGCGACAGATTCGCCCACGTGGCCCGGGCCGACCTCCCCGGCGGCGCCGCCCTGCTCACCCTCTCCGGCCAGG
This sequence comes from Paractinoplanes deccanensis, assembly GCF_016862115.1. Lineage (GTDB taxonomy): Bacteria > Actinomycetota > Actinomycetes > Mycobacteriales > Micromonosporaceae > Actinoplanes > Actinoplanes deccanensis. Next base: position 29,178 of record NZ_BOMI01000017.1, on the reverse strand, counting down.
TAGCCGTCGACGACAACGGCACTGTCGTCTCTCCCGGCGAGGCCGGTCCCCAGGCCGAGCACATCTTCGCCCTGATCGGCGCCCTGCTGGCCGCCCACAACGCCACCTTCGCCGACGTCATGCACATCCGCACCTTCATGACGAGCCTCGACGACCTCCCCGCCTACGGCGCCGTCCGCCGCCGCCTCTTCCCGGAAAACCCACCGGCCAGCACCACAGTCGAGGTCTCCCGCCTGTTCCTCCCCGGCGCCGTGTTGGAGGTCGAGGTGACAGCCCTGGCCAGGCCCTGACCACCGCCACAGGCTCTCGCGAGGAACGCTCACCCGCGACCCTCGCAACCACAAGCGCCCGCCTTACCCACTACCTGTCCAGCGCGCCGGCCCACCATCCACCACAAGCGCCCGACCCATTCACCACGTGTCCAGCGCGCCGGCCCACCGCAGCCGATCCGTCACCGCCACGAGCGCTGGCCCCCGCACCACCTCGCCAGCGTGCACCCACACCGCCCAACCGGCCCCCACGTCCACGTGCGGACGCTGGGCCGCCGTGAGGAGCGCCGAACAGCCGGCGGCATATCCGGGACGCTATTTCGGAGGGAGGGGACAACGCCGGACGGCCGAACCCCTGGGGCATCTGCGGCAGCCGGCGTCCTGCCGTAGCGGCAATCCTGGCCGCGCCATGGCAACGGACCCGACCTCCTGCCATGGCAGCAGCCCCAGCCTCACGGATGGCAGCGGTCCCGGCCCGCTTTCACGCCGTTGTGGCCACCGTGCGGCGGTCGTCGGGCAGGCGGCGGGTGTGGCCTCTGCGGTCGAGCAGTTCGAGAAGGGGCACGGCGACCCGGCGGGTCGTGCCCAGGGCCTGGCGGGCCTCGCTCAGGGTGAACGGCTGCGGCAACCCGGCGAGAAGGCGCGTCGCCTCGGCGAGGGCGTCGGCGTGCAACACCACCTGCGGGGTGAGGCGCAGGACGAGGCCGGTGCGTTCGGCGGCCGCGAGTTGGCGCGGACCAAGGCCGAGCGCGGCGAGGTCATAGGCCTCGGGCGCGGCGAACGGGCCAAGGCCGTCGAAGGCCTTGGCGATCAACGTCACCAGGTCATCGGGCGCATGGGCGGCGCCGGTGGTGACACGACCGTTTCGGATCACGGTCGGGGGGCGGACGAGGGCGGAAACCAGCGCCCTGTCGGGGAGGCCGAGCCGGTGCCGCAGGGCCTCGATCGGCATGCCGGGCTCGAGGGGATGGTCGCGGGCATAAGCGGCCACCTCCTCGGTGAGCCGCTCACCGAGCCGCGCCCAGTGGGTGGGGTCGGCATACCAGTCGCCGGCCACGGGGGCGAGGGCCGCGGGGTTACCGCCCGCCGCAGTCTGGCCGCCGGAAGCTGCGGTGCTGGGCTCGCCGGCACCTGCGTCGGCGGGCGCCGTATCGGGAGCGGCCGTATCGGGAGCGGCCGTATCGGGAGCGGCCGTATCGGGAGCGCCCGTATCGGGAGCGCCCGTATCGGGAGCGCCCGTATCGGGAGCGCCCGTATCGGGAGCTGCCGGGTCGAGAGCGGCCCGTTCAAGGGCGGCCGGGTCGAGGGCGGCCACATCGGCGGCGGCCCGGTCGGGCGCGGCCGCGGCCAGGGCGGCCCGGTCGGGCGCGGCCGCATCGTGGGCGGCCGGGTTGACGGCGCCAGCGGATGTGGCGGGTGGGGGCGGGAGGGGAACGCCCATGGCGGCCAGGTCGGTGGCTCGGATGAGGAGGCGGCGGGTCAGCTCCGACGTCAGGGACGGGTGGCCGTCCATGTCGGTCAGCTGGACGGCGCGGGCTGCGGCGGCGCCTCGGCGTTTGAGGCCGGGCGGGTTGACGTCGAGGACGGTGACGCCGCCGGCTACGTGGTGGCGGCCCGGGTCGCGGAGGAGGGCGCGGTCGCCTATGCGCAACGGGAGGGGGTGGGAGAGCCGCAGCCGGGCGGTGTCGGTGCCGAGGGGGCGGAGGCGCACGGGGACGGCGGCGGAGCCCACGTGCAGGGTGGCCTCGGCGGGGAGGGCCGACACGGGGTCGCCGTGCAGGCGCACGTCGATGAGGTCGGTGAAGCGGAAGCGGCCGGGGGTGAGCAGGGCGTCGCCGCGGCGGAGGTCGGTTCGGGGGGTGCCGCGCAGGTTGACGGCCACGCGCGACACGGCGGCCACCTCGTCGGCCTGCTTGCCCATGGTTTGCAGGCCGCGGACGCGGACCGTGGCGTCGCCGAGCGTCAGCTCGTCGCCGGTGCGGAGGCGGCCGGCGCCCAGGGTTCCGGTGACGACGGTTCCGGCGCCCTTGACCGTGAAGACGCGGTCGATCCAGAGCCGCACGGGGGCGTCCCGGTCGGCGGCGGGCAGCTGGGCGATCAGGCGGTCGAGGGCGGCGCGCAGGTCGTCGAGGCCGGCGCCGGTGACGCCGCTGACGGCTACGGTCTCGACCTCGCCGAGCGACGTGGTGGCGATCTCGGCCTGGGCGAGTTCGGCGGCCGCCTCGGGGTCGGCGAGGTCGCTGCGGGTCACCACGAGCAGGCCGTGCCGTACGTCCAGCGCGTGCAGGGCGGCCAGGTGCTCGGCGGACTGCGGCATCCAGCCCTCGTCGGCGCCGACCACGATCATCGCCGCGGGGACCGGGCCGACGCCGGCGAGCATGTTGGGCACGAAACGCTCGTGGCCGGGCACGTCCACGAAGGCGACCGTCTCGCCGGACGGCAGCCCTGTCCAGGCGAAGCCGAGGTCGATCGTCATGCCGCGGCGCCGCTCCTCGGCCCACCGGTCCGGCTCCATCCCGGTGAGCGCCCGCACCAGCGTGGACTTCCCGTGGTCCACGTGCCCCGCAGTGGCGATGACGTGCACGGCTACTTCCCCGCGCCGGGCGCCGTGCCGTCGAGGGCCTTGGCGGCGGCCAGGACGGCGGTGATGAGCTGGTCGTCGGCGTCGGCCGGGATGCAGCGGAGGTCGAGGAGGAGGTGGCCGCGTTCGACTCGGCCCACCACGGGGGTGGCGCCTGTGCGCAGCGCTGCGGCGTACGGCTCGGGAAGGGAGAGTGACCACGACGGGAGCGTGACCTCGGGGGCGCCGCCGCCGCCGACCACCGCCGGCGACTCGGTGAGGGTGACCGGGACGCCTTCGGCCTCCAGGCGGGCGCGGACGGTCTCGGTGCGGGCGTGCAAAGAGGACGGATCGGTGCGTAGTGCCTGCCAGGTGGGCGTGGGCGGGCCGGTCAGCGTGGCGTGCAGGGCGGCCAGGGTGAGCTTGTCGACGCGCAGCGCGCGGGCCAGGGGGTGGCGGCGGAGGCGTTCGATCAGGGGGGCCTCGCCGAGGAGCAGTCCTGCCTGCGGTCCGCCCAGGAGCTTGTCGCCGCTGGCTATGACGAGGTCGGCGCCGGCGGTCAGGGTGGTGGCGGCGTCGGGCTCGCCGGGGAGGAGCGGGTCGGGGCGCAGCAGGCCGGAGCCGATGTCGGCGACCACGGGCGGGTCCAGGGCGGCCAGCGCGGCGATGGGGGTGTCGCTGGTGAAGCCGCGGATGACGAAGTTGGACGGGTGCACCTTGAGGATGAAGCCCGTCTGCGGGCCGATGGCGCGCTCGTAGTCGCGCAGCGTGGTGCGGTTGGTGGTGCCGACCTCGCGGAGGCGGGCGCCCGTCGACTCGAGCAGGTCGGGCAGGCGGAAGCCGTCGCCGATCTCCACCATCTCGCCGCGGCTCACGATGATCTCGCGGCCGGCGGCGAGGGCCGTGGCGGCCAGCACCAGGGCGGCGGCGCCGTTGTTGACCACGTGTACGTCGCCGGCGGCGGGCACCGCGGCGGCCAGCGCGGCGAGGGCTGCCCGGCCGCGGCGGGCACGGCGGCCCGTCTCGAGGTCGAGCTCCACATCGGTGTGGCCGGCGGCGGCGACCACGGCGTCACGGGCGGCGGGCGAGAGCGCGGCGCGGCCGAGGTTCGTGTGCAGCACCACGCCGGTGGCGTTGAGGACCGGGCGCGGCCCGCGCGGCAGCACACCGAGCGCCGCGTCGACGGCCTCGGCGGGGGCGATCTCGCCGTCGCGCACCCGCTGGAGGGCCGTGACCACCGCGGCCTTCACGGCGGCCCGGCCCACGGTCTCGGCGGCGGCCACGAGGCGGGCATCGGCCAGGACCACATCGGTGCGGGGCACGCGCCGCCGCGGGTCGGGCGCGTGGCGTGGATCCTTCGAAGTCGCGTGCGGATCCTCAGCCACCGTCTCTCCCTCGCGGATCGCCTCCGGCCAACCTACCGCCCGCCGGCGCCACCGTCTTTGATCATGCCAGCGGGGCGAGACGCGACGTGGCACGCGGGGCGAGACGCGATGTGGCACGCGGGGCGAGACGCGACGTGGCACGCGGGGCGGGAAGCGGCGTGGCACGAGGGGGCGTGAGCGGGGTCGCTGTGTCGGAACAGCGTCGGCATACGTCGTTGCGGGGTGGTTTCGGGCGGCGCCAGAATGAGCGCGTGACCGTCGAGGTGGGGCTGCTCGGGCCGGTCGAGCTGCGTCTCGACGGGCGGCCGGCCGCGCTCACGGGGGCGCCTCAGCGCATTGTGCTGGCGCGGCTGGCGCTCGCGGCGGGGCGGGTCGTGCCGACCGGGGAGCTGATCGAGGCGCTCTGGGGTGACGAACCGCCGGACAACGCCGTCGGCAACCTGCACAGCTATGTCTCCCGGCTCCGGCGGCACACGGGCAGCGACGCCATCCGGCGCGAGCCCGGCGGCTACCGGCTCGCCCTGCCGCCGGACGCGATCGACACGAGCCGGGTGGAGCGGCTCGTCGCCGCCGCCGGTGGGCAGGGTGACGAGCAGGCCGCCGGGACGCTCGCCGAGGCCCTCGGGTTGTGGCGCGGCGACCCGTTGTCCGACGTGGCCGACCGGCTCGCCTTCGCCCCCGAGGTCGCCCGGCTCGCCGAGTGGCGGCGTCACCTGCGCGAGGAGTGCCTGGCACGGCGGGTCGCCGCGGGCCGGGCCGCCGAGACCCTGCCCGAGATCGAGGCGTACGCGACCGCCGAGCCCATGCGCGAGCGCGCCCACCTGCTGTGGATGCGCGCGCTGCACCAGACCGGCCGCACCGCCGAGGCGCTGGCCGTGGCCCGGTCCTTCCGGGAGCGCGTGGTCGACGAGCACGGCGTCGACCCTTCCCCGGCCCTCGACGAGCTCCAGCAGCGCATTCTCGCCGAGGACCCGGCACTGCGCCCAGCCGTGCGCCGCCCGCGCCCGGCCACGCCCGACCGCTTCTTCGGCCGGCGCGACGAGATGGCCGAGCTCCGCGCGTCCCTCTCCGCCAACCGGCTCACCACCGTCGTCGGGCCGGGCGGTGTCGGCAAGACCCGGCTGACGACCGAGGCCCTCACCGGCGACGAGCTGGTGGTGGAGCTGGCCGAGCGCTCGGTGCCGGCCGATGTCGCCGCCGCGGTCGCCGGCGCGCTCGGGCTGCGGGCGACACCCCGCGGTGCCGTCGCCGCCATCGCCGAGCGGCTCGGCGGCACGCCGGCCGTGCTCGTGCTGGACAACTGCGAACATCTGCTCGACGCCGTCCGCGACCTGGTCGACCAGATTCTGGTGCGCTGCCCTCGGGTGCGGGTCCTCGCCACCTCCCGGCAGCGGCTCGGCGTGGCCGGCGAACGCGTGCTGCGCCTCGGCCCGCTGCCCGAACAGGACCGGGTCGCGCTCTTCTGCGACCGGGCGGCGCTGCTGCGGTCCGGTTTCCCGGCCGACGGGCGCAGCCGGGAGCTCGCGGCCGAGGTGTGCCGCCTGGTCGACGGGCTGCCGCTCGCCGTCGAGCTGGCCGCCCGGCGCGAGGCGGTGTTCGGCCTGGCCCACCTGCGCGACCGGCTCGGCGAGGGCTTGCAGGTCCTCGAGCCGGCCCGCGGCGGCGACCGGGCCACCGCCGTGTCCGCGACCGTCGAGTGGTCCTACCGCCTGCTCGACCCGGCCGCGCAGCGGCTGCTCGACCGGCTCGCGGTGTGCCGGGGCGGTTTCGGCCTGGACGCCCTCCCCTACTTCGCCGCGGACGCCGAGCCCCTGCTCGCCGAGCTCGTCGACGCCTCCCTCGTCGTCTGCGACGTCGACGCCGACCCACCCCGCTACCGCCTGCTCGACACCGTCCGCCACGTCGGCCTGTCCCACCTGGAGAGCGAGCAAGCCGCTTCCGCCCACCGCCCCCAAAACACCACAACCGACAAAACACATTCAAGCGATATGGGGGATAAATCGGGCGGGGAAGAAGCGCCCTCCAAGAGGCGCGGGGAAGAAGCGCCCTCCAAGAGGCGCGGGGAAGGCGGCGCCCACATCAACGCGGAGGGCGAGAAACAGGCAGCCCCCACGAGGCACGGGAAAGGCGACGCCCACGTCAGCGCCGAGGCGGAGGCGCGCGAGGCGCACGCGCGGTGGATGCTCGACTTCATGACCGCGATCGTGGAGCGGCAGCGCACCCGCAACCCGCACACCACGCCGGCGCTGCGGCGCGAGCTCGGCAACCTTCAGGAGGCCATCACCTGGCTCGGCGAGCGTGACGAGGGCGCCCGGCTGCGGGCCTGGGCCGCCTCCGCCTGGACCAGCGCGCCCGATCCCGGCCTCACCGCGCAGCTCGTGCGCGACGCGCCCGCCACGGTCGAGAGTGAGACGGACGCCTTGCGCGCCTACGCCGCCGGCATCGGGGTGTGGCTCGACAGCAATCTCGCCGAGGGGGAACGGCTGCTCGGCGCCGCCATCGCCGTGCTGCCGCCGGGGCATCCGATGCGGGTGTCCGCGCTGCTCGCCCGCATCGCCAACTCGATGTTCGCGGGGCGGATCGACGACGTGCGCTCCGACGCCCTCGCCCTGCGGGACGAGCCCGGCGCCGCGCCGTGGGAGCGGGTCACCGCCATCTGCTGCGCCGCGCTGATGGACGCGTACCACGGCAACTCCGCCGCCGGCCTGCGCTGGCTGGAGACCGAGGGGCGTGGGCTGCCGCGCGATCCGCTCGACGGGTTCGAGCCGTTCACGGTCGGCGAGCTGCTGGCGGCGAGCGATCCGCGGGCCGCGCTCACCTCGTACGACCAGTCCCTGCTCCGCAGCGAACGGGCCCAGCTGGTCTATCAGGCCAACATCGCGCGGGTTGCGCGTGCCGCCGTGCTCATCCGGCTGGGGCGGCGGGCCGAGGCCGTCGACGCCTGCGCCCGCACCATCGCCGCCGTGCGCTCCGCCGGGATGACCGCCCAGGTGTGGACGATTTTGCGGCTCACCGCCGAGCTGCTCGCCGACCTCGGCGAGGCGGGCACGGCCGCGGCCCTCGTCGCCGCGGCGGACGTCGACCCGTACGCCCCGGCCGTGATGGGACCGGACCGCGAGCGGCTCGCCAAGCTGCGCGCCGACGGGGACCACCCGCCGATGGACAGCGCCACCGCGGCCGACTATGCGCTTGCCGCCCTGGCAAGGCACCAGCAAGGGCCCGGCAAGGAGCGCCCCGCATCGTCGAGGGCATGACTGACACCCAGATCGACGAGGCCCGCGTCGAAGCGTTCGCGGGACAACTGCTCACCGACTTCGCCGGGGCCGGCAGCACCGCGCTCACCGTGATCGGTGACCGGCTCGGCCTCTACCGGGCCATGACCGGGGCCGGTCCGGTCACGCCGGCCAAGCTGGCGGCCACCACCGGGCTGCATCCGAGGCTGGTCACCGAATGGCTGCGCGCCCAGGCCGTGTCCGGATACGTGACCAGCGACGGCGAGACCTTCGAACTGCCGATCGAGCACGCGCTGGCGCTCTCGGTCGTCGACTCCCCGGCGTACGTCGTCGGCGGGGGCGAGATCATCGCCGGCTACTTCCTCACCCTGCCGCGGCTCGAGGAGGCCTTCCGCGGCGACGGCGGCGTGCCCTACGCGGACATGCCCGGCTGCCTGCATCACGGCATCGAGCGCTTCTTCCGTACGGCCTATGTCAACCACCTGGCGCAGCAGTGGTTCCCGGCCGTGCCGGGCCTGGTGGAGAAGCTGGAGAACGGCGCCCGGGTGGCCGACGTCGGCTGCGGGCACGGCGTCGCGACCCGGCTGGTCGCCACCACCTGGCCGGCCTCGACCGTGACCGGTTTCGACAACCACGAGGCGTCGATCGTGAACGCGCGGGCGGCGCTGACGGACGGCGTGACCTTCCACGTCGCCGAGGCGGACCAGATCGGGCGGCACGGCCCGTTCGACGTGGTCGCGTTCTTCGACTCGCTGCACGACCTGGGTGACCCGCCGGCGGCGCTGCGGGCGGCCTACGACGCGCTGGCGCCGGGCGGCATCCTGGTCGCGGTGGAGCCCTGGTCGGTCGACGACTTCACCACCGTGGTCGGCAATCCGGTCGCGCGGGCCAACTACGCGGCGTCGACGGCGCTGTGCACGCCCGGCTCGCTGAGCCAGCCCGGCGCCTACGGCCTGGGCACCCAGGGCGGGCCGACGGCGCGCCTGGAGCTGCTGGCCGCCGCCGGCTTCGACAATCCCGTGGTCGCCGCGGACACCGGGTTCAACCTGGTGCTCGCCGCGGTGAAAGACGACCGGCCGTGACGGACTAAGTCGGACGTATAGGACGCCATGCCCCGGGTATGCCCGGGGCATGGCCACCGTGACGCACGAACGCACGTTCGACGCGGCCGGCACCGAGCTGGCCGGCGATCTGACCCTGCCGGACCGGGCGTACGGCGTGGTGCTCTTCGCCCACGGCAGCGGCAGCTCGCGGCGCAGCCCCCGCAACCGCGCCGTCGCCGACCATCTGAACCGGCTCGGCCTCGGCACGCTCCTCGTCGACCTGCTCACGCACGAGGAGGAGGTGCGCGACGAGCTGACCCGGGAGTTGCGCTTCGACATCGGCTTCCTCGCCGACCGGCTGATCGGCCTGGTGGACTGGCTGGTCGCCGCGCCGGAGACGCGCGACCGGACGATCGGTCTCTTCGGGGCCAGCACCGGCGCCGCGGCCGCGCTCGTCTGCGCCGCGGCACGGCCTCGCCCGGTACGCGCGATCGTCTCGCGCGGCGGCCGCCCCGACCTCGCCGGCCCCGCCCTGATCCAGGTGACCCAGCCGACCCTGCTGCTCGTCGGCGGCCGCGACGAGCCGGTGCTCGACCTCAACGAGCAGGCCCGCAACGCGATGACCACGCGGGCGGAGCTGCGCGTCGTGCCCGGTGCCACGCACCTGTTCGAGGAGCCCGGAGCCCTCGACACCGTAGCCGAGGAGGCCGCAACGTGGTTCAGCACGCATCTTCGATGAGCGACGGCACGCCCCTGTTCTTCGCCGACCGCGACGAGGCCGGGCGCCATCTGGCCGACGCGGTGGCCGCCCAGGTCCCCCGCCATCCCGGCCCGGCGCCGCTGGTCCTGGCCCTGCCTCGCGGTGGCGTTCCGATCGCCGTACGCGTGGCGGCCCGCATCGGCGCCGAGCTCGACGTGGTGATCGCCCGGAAGATCGGCGCGCCCGGCCGCCCCGAGTACGGCATCGGCGCGATCGCCGAGGACGGCCCACCGGTCTTCGACGAGCCGGCCCTGCACGCGCTCGGGCTGACCCCGGCCGACCTGGCGCCGGCGGTCGCCGAGGAGCGCGCCGAGCTGGCCCGCCGCACCCACGAGTACCGCGGCGACCGCCGGGTCCCCGACCCCACCGCGCGGGTGGTCGTGGTGGTCGACGACGGCCTCGCCACCGGTGTGACCGCCCGCGCGGCCCTGCGCTGGCTGCGCGGCCACCACCCGGCCCGCCTGGTGCTGGCCGTTCCGGTCTGCTCGCCGCCGGCCCGCGACGCCCTGTCCGGCGACGCCGACACCGTCATCTGCCTGAGCGCCCCGCCCCAGTTCCGCGCGGTTGGTCAGTGGTACGACGACTTCACCCAGTTGACCGACGCCGACGTGCACCGGGCCCTGCGCGGTTTCGCCCACACCTGAACGGGCACCTGACGTCCCATGCGTACGGGTCTTCTCGCCGGGGCCGCGGCCGGGGCAGCCGGCACCGCGGCCCTCAATGCCGTCACCTACCTCGACATGGCCGTGCGCGGCCGCCCGGGCAGCACCACACCCGAGCAGTCGATCGAGTCCCTGCCCGTCTCGGTGCCCGGCGACGAGGAGACCCGCGCCCACCGGGTGACGGGTCTCGCCAGCCTCTCCGGCATCGTCACCGGTGCCGCCATCGGCGCCGCCTTCGGCCTGCTGCGCCGCGCCGGCCTGCGCCCCGGCCCGCTCGCCGGCAGCGTGCTGATCGGCGCCACGGCCATGGCCGCCACGAACCTGTCGATGGCCGCCATGCGGGTCACCGACCCCCGCGACTGGTCCGCGGCCGACTGGCTCAGCGACGCCCTCCCCCACCTGGCCTACGGCGCCACGACCGACGCCGTCCTGCGAGCCCTCGACCGCTGAGCCGGCGCCGTCCGGCGGGGCCCTCGACCGCTGAGCCAGCGCCGTCCGGCGGGCCCTCGACCGCTGACCGGCGTCAGTACCGGAACCGGCCGAGGTTGGCCTGCAGCGCGCTCGCGACCCGGGCCAGGTCGGCCGACGTCTGCTCGGTGTTGGCGGCCGCGTTCGTGGTCTCCGCCGCCGCCTGGGCCACCCCGCTCACGTTGGCGCTGATCTCCGCCGACCCCGCCGCGACCTCGCTGACGTTGCGGCTCATCTCCGCGGTCGTCGCCGTCTGCTCCTCGACCGCCGCCGCGATCGCCGTCTGCGTGTCGTTGATCTGCTGGATGACCTCGCTGATCGCGTTGATCGCCACCACCGCCGCCTGCGAGTCGGCCTGGATCGCCGACACCCTGGTCCCGATGTCCTCCGTGGCGCGGGCCGTCTCCTGAGCCAGGTCCTTGACCTCCGACGCGACCACCGCGAAGCCCTTGCCCATCTCGCCGGCGCGGGCCGCCTCGATGGTGGCGTTGAGCGCCAGCAGGTTCGTCTGCTCCGCGATGCTGGTGATCAGCTTGACCACGTCGTCGATCTCCGCCGAGGAGGCGCCCAGCTTGTTGAGGATGTCGCGGGCCTCCGCGGTCGTGGAGACCGCGCCCGCGGCCACCTCCGCGGCGCTGGACGTCGAGCGCGCGATCTCCGCGATGGACGCCCCGATCTCCTCGGAGCCGGCCGCGATGGTGGAGATGTTGACGCTGATCTGCTCGGACGCGGACGACGCGCCCTGCGCCTGCGCCGCCGACATCTGCGCGGACTCGTTGACCGAGGTGGCCACCGCCGACAGCTCCTCCGACGACGACGCGAGCGTCTCGACGTTGACGCCGATCTCCCGCATGGAGGTGGTCAGCCGTTCGAGCGCGGTGTTGAGCGACTCCCCCATCTGGCCCATCTCGTCGCGGCTGCGCACCTCGAGGCGCTGGTCCAGGACGCCCTTGGCCAGCTCGCTCAGCACGGCGACCGTGCGCTGCGCGGGACCGGCGATGGCCCGGCTGACCACCCACACGATCAGCGCCGAGAGCAGTACCGCGAAGACGATCAGGCAGATGATCAGGACTTCGGCCTTGCTGGCGGCGTCCTTGGACTCCGCCAGCGACTGGGCCGCGGCGTTGCGCTCGATCTCGTTGATCTCCTCGAGCGCCGTCACCATCGCGGTGATCGCGTCGTCGGCGACGGCGGCCCGCACCTTCACGAACTGGGCCGTGTTGCCCGCCTGGGCGAGCGCCAGCAGCTGGTCCTCGATGGCGTCCCGGTAGGTGGCGAGGTTCTCGGTGAAGGACTGCACCTGCGACTCGCGGCCCACGATGCCGGTGCCCTGGTACGCCGCCCACTGCTTCTCGATGTCCTCGGCATAGCCCTCGAGCTGGGTCTGCGCCTTCTGCTTGGCGGCGGCCGTGTCCGAGATGAGGATGTTCGTGAGATTGAAGCGGATGAAGATCAGGTCGGCCTTGACCTCGCCGGCGTAGGCGATGGCCAGCAGGTTGTTGTTGTACATCGCCTCCGTGCGATCGTTCGTCTCACCCAGGCGCATGACGCCGATCACGCCGATCACGATCATCAGGGCGCACACCACGCCGAAGCTGACAACCAGCTTGGCGGCCACCTTCAAGTTCTGGAACCACGACATCAGCGGCACGCTGACTCACCTCTTGGCCACGACGGAAAAACGGCTCGTTCGGACCGCTACACCTGTCCCGTCGGCAAAAAGGACGCCCGGCTGAGTCGCACGCAAATAATCAGACTGCGTGCGGCAAGGGAAACGGAGGCGGACGGGAATCGAACCCGCCTGACCCGGATGCCGGGTCACACCAGTTTTGAAGACTGGGAGGGGCACCAGCCGCCTGAACGCCTCCGCCGACACCCTAGCGCCGCGGGTGGGCGGCGGCGCGCGGGGCATGCCAGAGTGGGGCGGTGACTCGTCTGACGCAGTACGCCCACGGTGGCGGATGTGCCTGCAAGATCCCGCCGGGAGAATTGGAGTCCGTGGTGGCGGGGCTGGTCGGTGTGACGACGCCGCGGGGCCCGGGTGAGCTGCTGGTGGGGCTCGACGACGGCGACGACGCGGCGGTCGTGCGGATCCAGGCCGGCACCGCGATCGTGGCGACCGCCGACTTCTTCACGCCGGTGGTCGACGACGCGTACGACTGGGGGCGCATCGCCGTGGCCAACGCGCTCTCCGACGTCTATGCGATGGGCGGCACGCCCGTGGTCGGGGTCAACCTGCTCGCGTGGCCGCGCGAGGTGCTGCCCATGGAGCTCGCGGCCGAGGTGCTGCGCGGCGGGCTCGACGTGGCGGCCGAGGCCGGTTGTCACGTGGCGGGCGGGCACAGCGTCGACGATCCGGAGCCCAAGTACGGCATGGCGGTGACCGGTCTGGCCGACCCCGGGCGGCTGATGCGCAACGACGCCGGCAGGCCCGGTGTGCCGCTCACCCTCACCAAGCCGCTCGGTGTCGGGGTGCTCAACAGCCGGCACAAGGCGACCGGCGAGGTCTTCCCCGAGGCGGTCGCGGCCATGACCACGTTGAACGACAAGGCGTCCCAGCTGGCGCTGGAGCGGGGCGTCGTCTGCGCCACCGACGTGACCGGCTTCGGGCTGCTCGGGCACCTGCACAAGCTTGCCCGGGCCAGCGGGGTCACGGCGCGCGTCGACGCGAAGGCCGTGCCGTACCTGGACGGGGCTCGGCGGGCGCTCGCCGAGGGCTTCGTCAGCGGCGGGACGCGCCGCAACCTCGACTGGGTGCGGCCGCACCTCGACGCCGGCGCCACCGCGGAGGACGAGCTGCTGCTGCTGGCCGACGCGCAGACCTCCGGCGGGCTGCTCGTGGCCGGCGAGATCCCGGGCTGCCCGGTCATCGGCGAGCTGATCCCGGCCCGGGACGGGATCACGCTGCAGATAATCGCTTGACTTGGAGTGCACTCGAAGGGGGAGGCTCTGACCCATGGCGTACGGACTCACTGTCGGCGAGGTCGCCGACCGCGTCGGGCTCACCGTGCACACGCTGCGGTGGTACGAGCAGGAGGGCCTGGTCGCGCCGGTCGAGCGGGACAGCGCCGGCCGCCGCCGCTACAGCGATGCCGATCTGGGCTGGCTCCAGCTGCTGATCCGGCTGCGCACCACCGGCATGCCGGTGCGCGACATGCGGCGGTACGCGGAGATGGTGCGCGCCGGTGACGAGACGGTCGGCGACCGGCTGCGGCTGTTCATCGAGCACCGCGAGCGCGTGCTGGCCCGCATCGCCGAGCTCCAGGCCGACCTCGCGGTCCTCGACGTGAAGATCGAGATCTACGGCGAGCTGGAGCGGCAGCAGCGCGAGGTCACGGCTGCCCGGTGACCTCGGTCTTGGCGGCGAGGCGTTCGCGCTGCGGGACGACGGTGTATTTCGGGTCCTTGGCCGAGACCACGCCCGCCTCGAAGACGCCGAACCGGGTGAGCGCCGAGCCCGCCAGCAGCGCGAGCCCGGACAGCGCCGAGACGGCCCGCGAGCGGCGGCCCAGCACCGCACCCGCCGCCCCGGCCGCCGTGAGCAGCCGGGCGGCCTGGAGCAGCTTGCCCGGCCGGCCCTGACGGTAGGGCTCGCTGAGCAGCCCGTGCCCGTGCTCCACCCGATGTCCGGCGGCCAGCTCCATCGCGGCGCCGAGCACCGCCATGCGCCGCGCCGGCTTGCCGGGTGCGGCGATGAGGCCGACCCCGGCGCCGCTGGCCAGAGCGCTGCCGGCGAACATGAACGGCAGCTCCGGGTGGACCGCGTTCCAGCTGGGCACCGCCGTGTCGGCGAAGAGCACGGCCGTGTACGTGGCCAGCGCCGGAGCGAGCACGGCGGCACCGTAGCCCGCGGCGTCGCCGGCCGGCGGCAGCACCCGGCGCAGCAGCCGGGACGGCAGCAGCGGCGCGAACTCGGCGGCACCGGCCACCGCCGCCACGCCGCCGAACGACGCGAGGATCCACGTGCCCATCGACATCGGCGAGGTCGGCTTCGCCACCCGCAGCATGTGGTGGAATCGTTCCGGCCGGCCCAGGTCGATGATCAAAAAGTATGTGCTGGCGCCCAGCGCGCCCAGGGTGACCGTCCGGCCCACGCGCCGCAGGGTCGCGTCGCCGGTCGCCTGGCCGCCCGCGGCGAGCAGCGCCGAGCCGGCCGCGAGCCCGCCGGTGAACAGGTAGGACGCGATGTCGTGGGTCCAGACCGGCGGGCGCACGATGGGCCGCCCGTAGTAGGAGCGGAACTCCGCCTCGGGCACCATCGACCGGTCGCCGCCGCCGCGCGGGCTCATCCGCGCCGCCCCGCGAACGCGACCACCGCGGACGCGGCCATGGCCAGCGCGGCCAGGCCCGCCCGCTTCCACATCCTCGGCAGGTCGCGCGTCGCCACCACCGGGTCGGGCGGCAGGCCGTACACCTCGGGCTCGTCCAGCAGCAGGAAGAACGCGCCGTCGCCGCCGACCCCGTTGTCCTCCTCGTGGCCGTAGAGGCGGGCCTCGGCGACGCCCTGCTCGTGCAGGTCCTCGACCCGCCGCGCCGCCCGCTCGCGCAACTCGTCGAGCTCGCCGAACTGGATCGACTCGGTCGGGCACGCCTTCGCGCAGGCCGGGGTGAGCCCGTCGCCGATCCGGTCGTAGCAGAGCGTGCACTTCCAGGCGCGCCCGTCGCCCTCGCGCCGGTCGATCACGCCGTACGGGCATCCGGAGACGCAGTAACCGCAGCCGTTGCAGATGTCCTGCTGCACGACGACCGTGCCGAACTCGGTGCGGAAGAGCGCCCCGGTCGGGCAGACGTCCAGGCAGCCGGCGTGCGTGCAGTGCTTGCACACGTTGGACATCATCAGCCAGCGGAAGTCGCCGCGCGGGCCGGGCGTGGCCTTGCCGGGCAGGTCGGACAGCGGCATGCCGAGGAACTGGGTGCCCGTGCCCGCCGCCTCGGCGAGCGCGTCACCCGCGAAGGGCTGCTCGACGAAGGCCACGTGCCGCCACGAGTTCGCGCTCAGGCCGCCCGTGTTGTCGTAGGAATGACCCAGCAGGTTGAAGCCGTCGTCCGGGACGAGGTTCCACTCCTTGCAGGCCACCTCGCACGCCTTGCATCCGATGCAGACGGACGTGTCGGTGAAGAAGCCCATGCGCGGCGGAGGGTCGACGTATCCCGCGTCGGTGGCCGGGTCGATCGGCCCGTACAGGCTGTTACTTCCCACTCTCGTCCTCCAGCCCCGCGCGGAGACGGTAGCCCCGCACGTACGCCAGCAGCCCCGGACCCGACGGCCGGCGCCCGGCCCGGATGTCGCACGTGCCGACCTTGCTCTCCTGGATGAGCACGTTCGGGTCGAGCGTGATGCCGATCAGGTCGTTGGCCGAGTCGCCGGTGACCACGCCCTCGCCGCCCCAGTGGTAGGGCATCCAGATCTGGTGCACGGTCCGCCCCTCGATGCGCAGCGGCCTGAGCCTATCGGTGATCATCACGCGGGCCTCGATCGCCGCCCGCGCGGTCACGATGTGCGCCCAGCCGAGGTGGGTGAGACCCCGCTCGGCGGCCAGCTGCGGCGAGACCTCCACGAACATCTCGGGCTGCAGCTCCGAGAGGTACGGCAGCTGGCGGCTCATGCCTCCGGCGGTGTGGTGCTCGGTGAGCCGGCTGGTGCTGAAGACGTACGGGAACACGGCCGCGCGGCTGTCCGGGGCGCTCGGGTTGGTGAGGTTGTCCGTGCGGTCGTACACCTTGCGGGTGGGGTTGGCCTGCTGCCCGTAGAGCGGGTTGCGCACGCCCGACTCGGCCGGCTCGTAGTGGGTCGGCATCGGGCCGTCGATCAGCCCGCTCGGTGCGTACAGCCAGCCCTTGCCATCGCCCTGCATGATGAACGCGTCGTCGCCGGAGATCGCGGCCACGCCGGTGGATCCCTCGGGCGGGCGGTACGACGGGGGCTTCGTCTTCTCGAAGTCGGGCACGTCGTCGCCGGTCCACTCGCCCTTGCCGGCGTCCCACCAGACGTACTTCTTCCGCTCGGACCACGGCTTGCCGTCGGGGTCGGCGGAGGCACGGTTGTAGAGGGTGCGCCGGTTGGCCGGCCACACCCAGCCCCACTCGGGCGCGACGTAGCTCTGCTCGCTGCCCGGCTTGCGCCGCGCCGCCTGGTTGACGCCGTCGGCGTAGACGCCGGTGTAGATCCAGCAGCCGCCCGAGGTGGAGCCGTCCGGCTTCATCTGCGTGTACGAGCCGAGCAGGTCGCCGGTGCGCAGGTCGTACCCGTTGATCTCCTTGAGCACCAGCTCCGCGTCCGGCTCGTCGGACGATCCGTAATCCCACGTCAGGTTCTTGACGGCGGCGTCGCGGGCCCGGTCCGAGTCGCGCAGGCGCTCCCGGATCCTGCGGCCGAGGTGGTAGAAGAACCACAGCTCGCTGCGCGCGTCGCCCGGCGGGTCGACCGCCTTCTCGCGCCATTGCAGCATGCGCTGGGTCTGGGTGAAGGTGCCCTCCTTCTCGGCGTGCGAGGCCGCCGGCATGAAGAAGACCTCGGTCTTGCACTGCTCCGGCACGATCTCGCCGGTCGCCACCTCGGGCCCGTTCTTCCAGAACGTGGCGCTCTCGATCATGAACAGGTCGCGGACCACCAGCCAGTCGAGGTTGGCCATGCCGAGCCGCTGGGCGCGCCCGTGCGCCGAGCCGACCGCCGGGTTCTGCCCGAGCAGGAAGTAGCCCTTGACCTTCCCGTCGATCATGTCGAGGACCTGCTGGTACGTGCCGTGGTCGCCGGTCAGGCGGGGCAGCCAGCCGTACCCGTAGTCGTTCTCCTCGGTCGCCGCGTCGCCCCAATAGGACTTCAGGAGGCTGACCGCGTACGCCTTCGCGTCGGCCCAGAAGCCCTTCTGCTCCGGGTGGCGGATCGCGTCGATCCACTGGTCGAAGGTCTCGTGCTGCTGGAAGTGTGGCATCGGCAGGTAACCGGGCAGCAGGTTGAACAGCGTCGGGATGTCCGTGGAGCCCTGGATGCTCGCGTGCCCGCGCAGCGCCATGACCCCGCCGCCCGGGCGGCCCATGTTGCCCAGCAGCAGCTGGATGATCGCCCCGGTCCGGATGTACTGCACGCCGACGCTGTGCTGCGTCCACCCCACGGAGTAGACCAGCGCGGTCGTGCGTTCCCGGTTGGAGTTCGCCGTCCAGGCCTCACAGACCTCCAGGAACTTCTCCCGCGGTACGCCGCAGAGCTGCTCGACGACCTCCGGCGTGTAGCGCGCGTAGTGCCGCTTGAGCACCTGGTAGACGCAGCGCGGGTCCTGCAGCGTCGGGTCGCGTGGCACGTCGGCCGGGATGGGCGGGCCGTGCGACTCCTGCTCCAGGCCCGAGGCGGTCTCCCGGTCGACGTGCGACTCGCCCTCCTCCTGGCCGTGGTCCTGCTGGCCCGCGTACTGCCAGCTGCTCTGGTCGTACGCCCGGGTCTCGGGGTCGAAGCCGGAGAAGAGCCCGTCGAGCTCCTCGGTGTCCTGGAAGTCCTCACTGACGAGCATGGAGGCGTTGGTGTACGCGAGCACGTACTCCCGGAAGTCCTTCTCGTTGCTGAGGATGTAGTTGATCACCCCACCCAGGAACGCGATGTCCGCGCCCGCCCGCACCGGCACGAAGGTGTGCGCCAGCGCGCTGGTGCGCGTGAAGCGAGGATCGATGTGGATGATCTTCGCGCCGCGCTTCTTGGCCTCGATCACCCATTGGAAGCCCACGGGGTGCGCTTCCGCCATGTTGGAGCCCTGGATGATGATGCAGTCGGCGTTCGCCAGATCCTGGAGGAATCCGGTGGCCCCGCCACGGCCGAAGGAGGTTCCCAGACCGGGAACGGTGGCGGAGTGTCAAATACGGGCTTGATTTTCGATCTGGATGGCGCCGAGCGCGGTGAAGAGCTTCTTGATGATGTAGTTCTCTTCGTTGTCCAGCGTCGCGCCGCCCAGGCTCGAGATGCCCAGCGTGCGGTTGAGCGGCCGGCCGTCGGCGTCGCTCTCCTCCCAGGTCGCGTCGCGCGCGGCGAGCACCCGGTCGGCGATCATGTCCATCGCCGTGTCGAGGTCGAGCCGCTCCCACTCGGTGCCGTAGGGCCGGCGGTAGAGCACGTGCTGCTGACGGCGGTCGCTGGTGACCAGGCTCTTGCTGGCCGACCCCTTGGGGCAGAGCCGCCCGCGCGAGATCGGACTGTCCGGGTCGCCCTCGATCTGGACGACCTTCTCGTCCTTGACGAAGATGCGCTGGCCGCAGCCGACCGCGCAGTAGGGGCAGACCGACTTGGCCACCCGGTCGGCGGTCTCGGTGCGGCTCTCCAGGGCACGCGACCCGTCGGATTTCGCGGCGGCGCCACGGCCCAGCGGGTCGGTCCCGGTCAGCTGCCGGTAGACCGGCCAACCCTCGATCCAGGTGCGCACGCCCACGCCTCAGACCCTAACCCCGCACCCGAAGATCCGCACGACTTGCCTCCGGCTCGCCGATAATAGGGACGATGGTCACTCCGGACGCTCCCGTGATGCGGCGCTGCCCGCGCTGCGGCCACCTCACGCGCGCCGACCGCATGGTGAAGGGCTTCGGCCGCGACTGCGCCACCCAGCTGGGCCTCACCGGCCGCTCCGTCGACACCGGCCACGAGGGCCCCGACCTGCTCGACGTCCTGCGCGACCAGGTCGACGAGGAGGACGCCTGCGACGGCTGGGACCGCCCGGCCGACCGCCCCTTCTAGGGCTCCCGGGGCACGGTGGGCAGCAGCGTCCGGCTGCGCCCCGGCCTCGGGTATGCCTCGGCGGCCGCCGCGAGCCGGACGGCGTGGTCGCGCTGCTTCTGCCAGTGGCCGTAGAGGGCCCCGCGCTGCGACAGCCGGTCCACCTCGCGGATCGTCTCGGGGTCGACGTCGCCCGCCGGCGCGTCCCGCCACGGGGTGCCCGGCAGCGGCATGAAGGTGTGCGCGTGGATCCGCGCCCCCAGGTCGGCAAGCTCGCGGGCGAGGCCCAGCGACGCGTCCACGTCGCCCTGGTCCTCGCCCGGCATCCCGAAGATCATGTCCACGTTGATCTGGAAGCCCTCCTCGACGCCGAGCCGCACCGCCCGGCGGACCTCCTCGACGCCGTGACCGCGCTTGGCCGTGCCGAGCACCCGGTCGGAGCCCGACTGCGCCCCCACGATGATGTTGGTGTTGGCGCAGTACTTCTTGACCAGGCGCAACGCCTCCCGGCTCACGTGCTCGGGCCGGATCTCGCTCGGGAACGACCCGAAGAACACCCGCCCGTCCGGCCCGATGCCCTCCTTGCAGGAGGCCAGCAGCTCCTCCACCGCCGCCAGGTTCGGGTCCTCGGTCTGGCTGCCGTAGCTCATCGCCGTCGGCGTGATGAAGCGGACGTCGCGCAGCCCCCGGTCGCGCATCCGGTCGACGTGCCACCGCACGTTCTCGACGCTGCGATGCCGGAACCGGGCCGAGAACATGAACGGCGTCTGGCAGAACCGGCACGCGTACACGCAGCCGCGGGTGATCTCCAGAGCGTTGAACCTGCCCCACTTCAGCGCGAACCCCGGGAACTCTTCCAGGGGCAACTGCCGCGCCTTGCCGGTCCTGATCAGCTTGCCGGTGGCATCGCGGTAGGCCAGGCCGGTGATGCCCGCCGGGTCCCCCTTGGCGTCGACGAGGCTGAGCAGGGTCGACTCCCCCTCGCCGATGGCGGCCATGTCCCAGCCGGCGTCGAGGGTCTGCACGGGCTCGGCGGTGGCGTGCACCCCGCCGGCCAGGTGGGTGACGTTCGGGCCGTCGGCGAGCTTTTTGATGTGCGCGAGCTCCTCGGCGAGCGCGGCGGCGTCCGGCGAGTAGAAGGACCAGAGCACCAGAACCTTCGCGCCGGTGGCCGCCGCGTCGCGGATGTGCTCGGCGGTGGCCGCCACGGTCTCGCCGAACCGGACCTCGTACCGGGTCGCGGTCTCGTGCTCGCCCAGCGCGCCCAGCAGCACGTGGAAGCCGTACGTCACCGCCTTGCGATAGCGCAGCACGAGGACCAGCTCAGGACCGTTCATGCCGCGATTTTGCCAGTTCCTCCGGCGAGGCCCCCGCGGCGGGCCGTCGTGGCGTCGGTGGCCGAATCGCCCTCGCGGCCGGCAGAGATCCCGATACCCGCCCGGGGCGATCCGCCGCCTGTATGTAATGAAGACCCCGGCCCGAGCCCGGGGCGGAGGGAGGCAGCGCTACGAGGAGGCAGTCATGAAGGCAGTGGTGTACGAGGGACCGCGCCAGGTCAGCGTCAAGGAGGTGCCGGACGCGCGGATCGAGCGGCCGACCGACGTCCTGGTACGGATCACGTCGGCGAATATCTGCGGCTCGGACCTGCACATGTACGAGGGCCGGACCGACTTCGAGCCCGGTCGCTGGTTCGGGCACGAGAACCTGGGTCAGGTGGTCGAGGTCGGCGACGGCGTCGACAAGGTGCGGGTGGGCGACTGGGTGGTCCTGCCGTTCAACATCTCCTGCGGGCATTGCAAGAACTGCGAGCGTCAGCTGACGAACTACTGCCTGACCGCCCAGCCCGAGCTCAAGATGGCCGGCGCCGCGTACGGCTTCGCCGACATGGGCCCGTACGGCGGCGGGCAGGCCGAACTGTTGCGCGTGCCCTGGGGCGACTTCAACTGCCTGCGACTGGGTGAGGACGCCGAACAGCGCCAGACCGACTATGTGATGCTCGCCGACATCTTCCCGACCGGCTACCACGCCACCGAGATGGCCGGTGTCAAGCCCGGCGACCAGACGGTCATCTACGGCGCGGGCCCGGTCGGTCTGATGGCCGCCCTGTCGGCGACCATCCGGGGCGCGAGCAAGGTGATGGTTGTCGACCGGCACCCCGACCGGCTGCGCCTGGCCGAGTCGATCGGCGCGATCGCCATCGACGACTCGAAGGTCGACCCGGTGCAGGCCGTTCTCGAGCAGACGATGGGACTGGGCGCGGACAACGGCTGCGAGTGCGTCGGCTATCAGGCGCACGAGCCCGACGGCCAGGAGCAGGCCAACCTGACGATGAACCGGCTGGTCGCCTCGGTGCGCTTCACCGGGACGATCGGCACCGTCGGCGTTTTCGTGCCTCAGGACCCCGGTGCCGGCGACGAGTTGGCGAAGCAGGGCAAACTGGCCTTCGACTTCGGCATGTTCTGGTTCAAGGGCCAGCACATCGGCACCGGCCAGGCTCCGGTCAAGAAGTACAACCGGCAGCTGCGCGACCTGATCGCCGGCGGCAAGGCCGAGCCGTCGTTCATCGTCAGCCACGAACTGCCCCTCGACCGGGCACCGGAGGCCTACGAGCACTTCGACAAGCGCGACGACGGCTGGACCAAGGTCGTCCTGCATCCGGCGATGGCGGGTGCCTGACAGGGCCGCGGAGCTGAACGGACGCCGGATTACCGTTCTTCGTCGGCGTGCCGGCCGCTGGGCTCGGGATGGCGTCCGTAGGCGGCGGTCCGGACGGTCTCCTCGTCCTCCAGCCCGGAGCCGATCGCTCCGCCGACGGTGGCCAGGGAGCTGATGATCCAGGCAAGCGTCAGATAGTCGGTGGTGTGCGCCGGCCGTTGCAGGGTCTGTTCCAGTACGGATGCATCGATCAACAGCGCTGCGGCGAACAGCGTTCCGAGGAACAGCACGACGTAGGACACCGCGGTGGCCAGGGCGAGGGTGAGGATCGTGCCGAGGTTGAACATCCGAGCCAGCTCGGCCGGTGTGTGCCGGTCCGGTTTCTCCCACAAGCCGTGCGAGATGATCAGCCAGGCCACCAGCCCGGTCAGCCCCAACAGCATGATGACCGTGAGGCGGAGCCCGCCGAGCGCATCGCCCATCTGCCAGATGGTGCTGGTGGTGAGCGCGAACGCGGCCGTGCCGAACGCGCCGACGAGAAGTTTGGACAGGCCTAGCAGCGCGCGCCCCGGCCGGTTGGCCCTGACCATTCCGGTCAGCAGCCGCACCCGGCCGGTCACCCGCGAGGCTACGTACCGCACGTCCCCGGCGTCCGCCGCCCCGATCGCCCGGTGGATGGCGGCGACCCGGCTCGTCAGGTCGGCCGGTGTCCGCCGGGGTGCCGGGCGCCGCCCGCCGGGTGCGCCGGCGAGCAACTGGCCCACGAGATCCGGAACGACCGCACGCACGGTTGGCAGCTGACGCAGGCCCAGTGCGGGCAAGGACACCATCGCGGCTCGGCGCTGGGTGGAGGTCTGAGCGATCAGGGGCACCCGGTCGGTGTGCAGTGGCAGATCGGTCAGGCAGATCGCGACATCCCACCGCTCATCGGTTCGCCGTTGGGCAAGGTCGTCGAGCAGCGCCTCCGCACCGCCGTCGCGGCGCGGCGCCACCTCACCCCAGCCATCCCGGACGGTCCATCGCACGTCGGCGTCCACCTGGTCGGCGAGCCGGTCGGCGAGCTCGGCGGTGAGCCTCGTGGCGACCAGGGCCGGGTGATCCGGCGGAGTGGCGACCAGTCCGACGACGATCTCCGGACGGTGCTGATCGCTGGCGGTCATCGCAGCTCCTCGCCGATAGCCGGGCGCGTTCCCGGACCGCCGGTCTTCCCGATCTGGCCGCGTACATGCCTCGGTCCACCGGACATTGGTGCGACTTTTTGCGGGGGCGCATGGCCGTTTAGGGGCTTTGTCGTCGGGTAGCCCGAGCCGATCAGACGCGCCCTGGTCGCAGTGCACCGCAACGTTGGCGGGGGCCGATCCACACGGAGGTAACCCGTGACGCAGGTAGCAACCCGAGAAGCGGCGAACGACAGGCAGGAGGAGGTGCGGCGGCGGGGCCGCGGGCTCGGCTGGATGAGTCTCGGCCTGGGCGTGGCCCAGCTGGCGGCACCGGACACGGTGCGCCGGATGAGCGGCGTGGACGACTCCGCGACCTCGCGGGCGGTGGTGCCGCTGGTCGGGGCGCGGGAGCTGGTCCACGCGGCCGGGCTCCTGACGAGCCGGCGCAAGAGTGTTTGGGCGTGGACCCGTGTGGTGGGTGACGCGATGGACCTGACCGCGTTGGGGATGGCGCTCGCCCACCGAGGCGGGCGCCGCCGGCGACGGCTGCTCGCCGTGACCGGCGCCGTCGCCGGGATCACCGTGCTGGATCTGCTGACCGCCGTACAGGCCACCCGGGCCGACGGAACCGGCGCCGTGCCGACGGTGCGGGGCGCACGCAAAGGAGCATCCATGGAGCTGACGGCCACGACGACCATTCGTAAACCCGCGTCGGAGGTGTACGCGTTCTGGCGTGATCTGGAGAACCTGCCGACGTTCATGGCGCATCTCGACCAGGTCCGCACCACCGGCGATCGGACCAGCCACTGGACCGCCGACGCACCGTTCGGCAAGGACGTCAAGTGGGACGCGGAGATCACCGACGAGGAACCCGGCGAGAAGATCGCGTGGCGTTCGACCGGCAACGCCGACGTGCCGAACGCCGGTACCGTCCGGTTCGTGGCCGCCCCGGACGGCGTCAGCACCGAGGTGCACGTGGTGCTGGTGTACGACATTCCGGGCGGCGCGGTCGGCAAGGCCGTCGCGAAGTACTTCGGCGAGGAACCTCATCAGCAGCTCGACGACGACCTGCGCCGGCTCAAGCAGGTGCTGGAGACCGGCGAGGTGGTCCGCTCCGACGGCGCCCCGTGGGGCAAACGGGCCCGCAAGGAGTTCCCGCAGCGTCCGGCGCAACCGCTGTCGGACGCCGAGCTCGCGAAGGGAGCCGGCCGGTGAGGGCCAACACCTGGGCGGGCCGCAACAAGGTCGAGGTCCGCGACGTACCGGATCCCAAGATCCTCAACAAGCGCGATGCCATCGTACAGATCACCTCCACCGCGATCTGCGGCTCGGACCTGCACCTGGTCGACGGGTATGTGCCCACGATGCAGGACGGCGACGTGATGGGCCACGAGTTCATGGGCGAGGTGATCGAAGTCGGATCCGGCGTCCCCGCGGACAGGCTGCGGGTGGGTGACCGGGTGGTCGTGCCGTTCCCGATCGCGTGCGGCGCGTGCGCCGCCTGCGCCGCCGAGCTGTACTCCTGCTGCGAGAACTCCAACCCCAACGCCGGCATCGCGGAGAAGATGTTCGGCCACCCGACCGCCGGGATCTTCGGCTACTCCCACCTCACCGGCGGCTTCGCGGGCGGCCAGGCCCAGTACGCGCGGGTGCCGTTCGCGGACGTCGGCCCGCTGAAGATCGAGTCCGACCTGACCGACGAGCAGGTGCTGTTCCTGTCCGACATCCTGCCCACCGGCTACATGGGCGCCGAGATGTGCGACATCCAGCGCAGCGACGTGGTGGCGGTGTGGGGTGCCGGCCCGGTCGGCCAGTTCGCGATGGACAGCGCCCGGGTGCTCGGCGCCGCGAAGGTCATCGCCATCGACAAGGAACCGTACCGGCTGCGGATGGCCGAGCAGGCCGGCCACATCGCGGTCAACTTCGACGACGTCGACGTGCGCTCGCAGCTGCTGGAGCTCACCGGTGGGCGCGGCCCGGACAAGTGCATCGACGCGGTCGGCATGGAGGCCACCCACGGCAGCGGGCACATCGCCGCGTACGACCGGGTCAAGCAGGCCGTCCGGTCGGAGACCGAACGGCCCCACGCGCTGCGCCAGGCCATCATGTCGTGCCGCAGCGGCGGTGTGGTCTCGGTCATCGGCGTGTACGGCGGCTTCCTCGACAAGTTCCCCGCCGGCGCCTGGATGAACCGGTCACTGACCCTGCGCACCGGCCAGTGCCACGTGCAGCGCTACATGAGACCGCTCCTCGAACGCATCGAACGCGGCGACATCGACCCCACCCGCATCATCACGCATCGGATGCCCCTCGACGAGGCCCCGCACGGCTACGACATCTTCAAGAACAAGCAGGACAACTGCGAGAAGATCGTTCTCAAACCCTGAGCGACAACCGCGGTCGCGACGGCCGCGCCGGATATCTCCTGATGTCCGGCGCGGCCGGCGTGTTCTCAGATCTTGCGGTCGCGCTGGGCGACGCCCTGCCGGCCGTACGGGTACTCGCCGACCACGGGGACGCTGGCCTCGGTGAGCAGGTCGGTCTCCTTCTCCGACAGGTGCAGGCCCGCGGCGCCGAGGTTGTCCTCGAGCTGCTCGACGGTGCGAGCGCCGAGGATCACCGAGGTGACGGCCGGCCGGTCGGCGAGCCAGGAGAGCGACACCTGCGACATCGACACGCCGCGCGCCTCGGCCACCTGCCGGACCGCGTCGAGGATGTGCCAGGTGCGGGTGTCGGAGTTGCGCGGGCCGTACGCCTCCATGCCGCGGCCCGGGTCCTCGCCGAGGCGGGTGGCGCCGGTGGGCGTGTCGTCGCGCCGGTACTTGCCGGTGAGCCAGCCGCCGCCCAGCGGCGACCAGGGCAGGATGCCGATGTTCTCGTTGCGGCACACGTCGACGAGCTCGAACTCGATCTCCCGTGCCAGCAGGTTGTACTGCGGCTGCAGGGTGACGATCGGGGCCAGCCCGCGGAACTGGGTGATCATCGCCGCCTTCTGCAGCTGCCAGCCGAGGAAGTTGCTGACCCCCACGTACCTGATCTTGCCGGCGCGCACGGCGTCGTCGAAGAACGCCAGGGTCTCCTCGATCGGGGTCAGCGGGTCCCAGGCGTGCGCCTGGTAGAGGTCGATGGTCTCGACGCCGAGGCGGCGCAGGCTCGCGTCGAGCGCGCGGGACAGGTGCACGCGGGACAGCCCGGCCGAGTTCGGGTCGTCACCCATGGGAAAGCGGCCCTTGGTGGCGATGACAAGCCGGTCGCGTGCGCCGGGCCGGGCGGCGAGCCAGCGGCCGATGACCTCCTCGGACACGCCGCGCGAATACACGTCGGCGGTGTCGATGAAGGTGCCGCCGGCCTCGACGAAGCGGTCGAGCTGGGCGTGCGACACCTCCTCGCTGCTTTCGTTGCCGAACGTCATCGTGCCCAGGCACAGGGTGGACACGACCGTGCCGGTGCCACCAAGGGTGCGGTATTCCATCAGCTGCTCCTTACGGTGAGACCACCAGTTATCCCCCGGCCGGCGCCGGTTAAGCCCGGCATCGGCCAGGCACAGGTGGGTGCAACCGAATCGACGGTTCGCTCGTCTTGGTGCTCATGAAACGGAAAGAGGCTTCGTATGGCGCGCGGTGACGAGGATTTCGTCGCGTTCGCCCAGGCGAGCTCGGCGCGCCTGCAGCGTGCCGCGTACCTGCTGACCGGCGATCAGCACCAGGCCGAGGAGGCCGCTCAGGCCGCGCTGGTCCGGGTGTACGCCGCCTGGGGGCGGGTCCGCCGCAAGGACCCCTACGCGTACGCCCGCACGGTGCTGACCAACCTGCTGACCGACCAGTGGCGGCGCCCGATGCGGGAGTACCCGACGGAGATCATGCCGGAGCGGCAGGCGCCGCAGGACGTCGCCGACGTGGTGTCGAAGCGGCGCTGGCTGATCGGCGCGCTCCAGGCGCTGTCACCGCGGGAGCGGGCGGTGATCGTGCTGCGGCACTTCTTCGACGCGAGCGAGGCGGAGGTGGCCCGCGAGCTCGACCTGTCGGCGGGCACGGTGAAGAGCCTCAACTCGCGAGCCCTGGCGAAACTGCGCATCACGGCCGGCCTGGTGCCGCCGGCGCGCACCGAGACGGAAGCAGGGGTGGGACTGTGACGCAGCTGGAGGACCTGAAGGACGCCATGCACTCGCCGCCGGACTTCGAGCCCGCCCCACTGGACCTGGCGCACGTGATGGCCGCCGGCGGCCGGATGCGGCGGCGCCGCCGGGTGGCCGTCGGCGGCGCGTCCGCGCTGACCGTCGCCGCTCTGCTGATCGGGGGCAGCCAGCTGGCCGTCCTGGGTGGCCCGGCCGCCGGGCTTCCGGTGGCGGGCACCTCGGCGCCGGTGCCGTCGGCGGACAACTCCTCGGCTCCCGGGGTACTGGGTGTGGTCGTCGAGACGGGTCAGCGGGCCGACGGGCGGCAGTGGATCCTCTACGTCGAGACGAACGACCCGGACGATCTGGACCGCACCTTCACCCTCGTGCTCGGCCGTACGAGGACCGGCACCATCGACGACTTCCGGCGGGAGATCGTCAGCAGCGATCCCGGTGCGGGGCGGATGGCGCCGGGCTTCCACGCCGTACAGGCGGGGCGTCTGATCGAGGGACGGACCACACCCACGTTCGGCTACTACGTCGGCGACGCCGCCAAGATCACCGCCAGGGACGCCGCCACCGGACAGGTCGTCGAGGCGCACCGGACGGCATGGACCGGTTTCGGTGCGTCGGACAAGGCGCAGATCTTCTGGTTCGACTTCGCCCAGGGACGGCCCCCGGCCGAGCTGACCGGCCTGGCCGCCTACGACAAGCACGGCACCGAGCTGCACACCGGCGGCTGAACAGCGACAGCAGTCCGGCGGCCACGGCGAGGACGTCGCCGGCGATCTCAAGGTGCTCGTGCATCGTGTTCCCTTCGGCCCGGTGATCGGCGGCACGAGGCTCACAGCCGGCGGGCGGGTCCGGCCACCGATCCGGACCCGCCCGGACCGGTGAACCCGGCGGCCCGGGCCTTTCCGGCAGCGGCGCCGCGCGCCTACCGTGGTGCGGTGCCCGCTCCGGACCCCGCCACCGTGCACACCCGCGACGAGCTCGTGGCGGCGCTGAACGCGCTGCGCGGCGCCCGCTCGTACAAGGCGCTCGCGCGGGCGCACCCTGGGTTGCGGCACAGCACCCTCGGCGACCTGCTCACCGGCAAGTCCGCGCCGACCCGCGAGACGTTGTCCGCCTTTCTGACCGCCTGCGGCCTCGGCCACGCGGCCCAGCGGCCCTGGCTGGAGGCGCGGGACCGGGCCGCGGCCGCTCACCTGAGCCGTCCGGCGGGGGCGGTCCGGGCGCGCGCGGCGGGGGCCCGGCAGCTCGGCGTGCACCCGTCGATCCAGACTCCGGGCGCGGCCGGCGAGCTTCCCGCGTACGTGTCCAGAGACTTCGACGCCGAGCTGCGGAGGACGCTGCGACCGGGTGCCTTCGTGCTCCTGCGTGGCGGCTCGTCGACCGGCAAGACACGGGCCCTGTTCGAGGCCGTACGGGAGACACTGCCGGACTGGTGGCTGCTGCTCCCGGACAGCGGCGGCACGCCGGGGCCGCGGACCGTGCTGTGGCTCGACGAGTGGCAGCGCTGCCCGCTGCCCGCCGACCGGATGCGTTCCGCGCTGGCGGCAGGGGCGATCGCGGTCGGCACGCTGTGGCCGGAGGAGTACAACTGCCGAGCCGCGCCGAGAAACCCCGGACAACCCGACGTGTACGCCGACGAGCGCACCCTTCTCGCGCTGGCGCACGTCATCGACGTGCCCGAGGCGTTCAGCGCCGCCGAGCGGGGACGGGCCGAGCACGTGGCCGCCGGCGACGACCGGCTGCGGCTCGCCCTGAGCAGCACCGACGCGGGCGTCACCCAGGTGCTCGCCGCCGGCCCCGAGCTGATCCGGCGCTGGTCCGGCGCCGACACCACCGATCCGCGGCAGTGCACCGGCCGGGCGGTCATCACGGCCGCGCTGGACGCCCGCCGGGCCGGCGCGCGCACCCCGGCGACCCGCGATTTCCTGGCCGCCGCCGCGCCCAGCTATCTGACCCCGGCCCAGCGAGCGGCCGCACCGCGCGACTGGCTCGACCGCGCTCTCGACTACGCCACCACCCGCCTGCACGGTGCCGCCGCCTGCCTCACGCCGGTGAGCGCGGACATGGCCTCCGTCTGCGGTTATCGGACCGCCGACTACCTGCACCAGCACGCCCGCCGCCGCCGGCGGGCCGAGCCGCTGCCGGACGGGGTGTGGCGGGCG
>NZ_BOMI01000016.1 GCF_016862115.1 Paractinoplanes deccanensis | reverse complement strand
GGGGGGGGGAGCCGCTGCCGGACGGGGTGTGGCGGGCGCTGGTCGACCATCATCCGGAGGACACGCTCGAGCTGGCCGACAGCGCCGCGCGGCGGGGCCGCCCGGACATCGCCAGCAGCTTGCACGCCCGGCTCCCGCCCGCCGAGCGGCTGCGTCACGCCGTCCACGGGGCGTGCCATCGCACGCTGGTCACCGCCGTGATCCGCGACGGCCTCGCCGACGCCGACGACCGGCTCAACGCCCTGCTGGCGGGCCGCGGCCACTGGGCCGAGTTGCGGGAGCGCTCCGACGCCGGGCGGCCCGGCGCGGCTCGCCACCTCGTCGACGGGCTGACCCGCGTCGGCGACCTCGACGCGCTGCGCGCCGAGATGCACGCCGGTACGCCTCTGGCCGCCGAACGCTTGTCGGCCCTGCTGTCGGTGCATTGAGGCAAAGCACGATTTTCCGGCAGTCGCACAGAGCGTGCGCTGCCGCCGCCGTCCCCCCAGGTCGAGTTGTCGGATGCGAACCGTCATCGGCTTCCACCATCCGGCTCTGCTGTATGCGCGCAGCGAGGAGTACGTGGCGGCCGTCAGCGGATTCGCCCGGGCCGCCGTGGCGAACGGCGATCCGGTCCTGATCGCCGTCCCCGGGACGAACCTGGAGCTCCTGCGCGGCGCGCTGGCGGACCTCGGTGACCGTGTCGCCTTCGCCGACATGGCGGTGGCCGGCCGGAACCCGGGCTGGATCATCCCGGGTGTCCTGCTCCGGTTCGCCGCCGACCATCCCGGCCGCCGGGTCTCGATCGTCGGCGAGCCGATCTGGCGGGGCCGGTCGGCGATGGAGTACCCGGCCTGCGCCGCGCACGAGGCGCTGATCAACGAGGCGTTCGACGGCCGGGACGCCACCATCCTGTGCCCGTACGACGTGCGCCGGCTCGATCCGTCCGTGGTCGCGGACGCGTGGGCCACCCATCCCACGATGATCGAGAACGGCGTCTCGCGCGACAGCGACCGGTACGCCGATCCGGTGGTGACGGCCGCCGCCTTCAACCAGCCGCTGCCGGTACCCCCGGCGCACGCGGCGACGCTGGTGTACGGCGAGACACCGGCCGCCGTCCGCTGCTTCGTCCGGCGGCACGCCACCGCGCACCTGCCCGAGGACCGGGCGGAGGAGCTGGTGCTGGCCGTGAGCGAGGTGGCCGCGAACACGGTCCGGCACGCCGGCGGGCGCGGCACGGTCTCGTACTGGACCGAACCCGGCCTGGTCGTCTGCCAGCTGCACGACAACGGCCACCTGACGGACCCGCTCGCCGGCCGCATCGTGCCGCCGGACATCCGCTACCGCGGTTTCGGGCTGGTCCTCACCAACAACCTGTGCGACCTGGTCCGCATCCACACGAGCCCGTCCGGCACCACCATCCGGCTGCACAAGCAGCGCTGACAGCCCTGTCCGAGATCCAGCACGCGGTCCGCCTGTTCCCGGCGCGGCCGGCGCGGATAGCGTGCGGTCCGGAGGCCACCATGGAGCTCGAAGAGCAGCGCATCGTCCAGGTGCGCGACCCGGCCGGCCTCGATGATCAGGCACCGAAGACGTACTCCAGTTCGTAGGCGCTGGAGTCCAGCACCATCTCGTTGACCTCGACGCAGCGCCCGGTGCCGGTGTAGGCGAACCGGGTGATCTGGATGACCGGCGTCCCCCGGGGGCAGCGCCAGCGCCTCGGCCTCGGCGGAGGTCGGCATCCGGCAGACCAGCGCCTCCCGGAACGTCTCCGGTCCGAGACCGGCCTCGGCCATGCGGGCGTAGATGCCGCCCGGCCCGGGGCCGGTGTAGGCGACCGCCGGCACCGCGGCCACCACGTCCAGCGGCAGGTGGCTGGTCGCGGTCATGACGATGCGGTCGTCGACGACGAAGCGGCGCGCCCGGGTGAGCACGGCCGCGCCCGCGGGCACGGAAAGCGCCTCGGCGATGCCCTCGGACGCGGGAGCCTCCTGGACCGTCACGTCGACGCTGCGCAGCCGGTCGGCGGTGTCGTGGTCCTGGATGGCCTTGCCCCCGGCCCACCAGGTCCGCGAAAGCCGCCCGGGCGACGAGCGGAGCAGCCGCTTGAAGGCTCGGACGTAGAGGCCACGGCCGTGCCTGGCGACGAGCACCCCGTCGGCGCGCAGGACGTCCACGGCCTTGGAGACGGTGCCGGTGGGCACGCCGTAGCGCTGGGCCAGCTCGCGCACGGTCGGCAGCCGGTCGCCCTCGACCAGCCGGCGCGCCTCGATGTCGGCGCGGATGGCGTTGGCGATGTCTCGGTACGCCGGCTCACCCATGTGTTCACATTACTCGATGTTCATCGTGGACACTTCTTCGGTGTTCACGACCCTCGATGGTCTGATGGGGGTGAGGGTGCTGCTCCTCGTGCCCGGGGAGGGCGAAATGGTGGGAGCGAACGTAGGAGAGCTGTCGGTGCGCGCGACCGCCGGCGCGGGCCGCGCGGTGAACGGTGAGCACGTCGAGGAGCGGCCGAGCTGGCGCTGCCGGACCTGCGGCGAGCCGTGGCCGTGCGGCCCGGCGCGGGAGCGGCTGGCCACGGCACTGTCCCCGATCATGCTGCGCACCCAGATGTGGGCCAGGCTGGAGGCGGCCGCCCTCGACATGCCGCGCGGGCCGGTCAGCGAGCTGTTCGAGCGCTTCCTCCGCTGGACGAGCTGATCCCACGCCGCGGGCGCCGGGGACCGCCGGCGAGCCGGCCCGGGGGCAGGGCCGGCTCGCCAGCGGGATCTCTCAGCGGGTGACCGTGAAGGGCGCCTCCGCCTTGGCCGCCGAGGCGGCGCCGGACAGGGTGACGCCGGCCGGGCCCGGGGTCGCGGTGCCGGGGACGCTGACGGTCTCGCCGGTGACGATGCCGTCGGCGTTCGCCCGCAACGTCGTCCTGGTCAGGCCGTCACCGAAGGTGCCGGTCACCGTCTCGTTCGGGGCGAAGCCCGAGCCGTCGACGGTGATCGCCGTGCCGCGCGGACCCGACGCGACCGACAGGGAGACCTGCGGGTCGTAGGCGGGCCGGGCGGCGGGGGCGGCCGGCTCGAGCGTCGTTGCCGTCGCCTTCGCCGAGGACGCCACCGTCACGGTGAACGTGACCGTCTTGCTCGACAGCGTGTCCCACGCCGTCACGTGCACCGTGTAGGTGCCCGCCTGGGCGTAGGTGTGGGTCCCGCTGATCGCGCCGGAGGTGATCGTGGCGTCCGCCGGAGCCGTGCCGTCGCCCCACTGGACCCGCGCGTTCGTGCCGGTCGTCGTGCCGAGCGGGGCGGTGAGCGCGGTGCCGGCGGTCGTCTTCTGGTCGGCCGGTGCCGTCAGCTCGAGCGCGGCGGGCGCCGTGCCGTCGTCGGCCACCGCGAACACGTGGATCCGGCCGGCCGAGCCGGGGTCACCGGTCTGGGCCGGCAGGGTCACCGAGACCAGCGTCTTGCCCGCGGGGATCTGGTACGGGGCGGTGGCGAACAGGAACGGCTGCGCGTTGTCCCGGCTCGTGCCCAGCAGCCGGTACCCCGACTTGGCGACGACGATGTTCCCGTACGACGGGGTGCCGTTGGGGTTGCCCCCGAGGGTCCAGTCGCTCATCTGGATCGGGACGTTCGCCGTGGTGCCGTCGCTGAACCGGAAGACGCCCGTCGTGCTCTGGTTGCCCTGGGTGCCGGCGCCGATGAACGAGATGCTCTTGGCGTCGGCGGGCAGGTTCAGCGTGATCGTCTTGCCGTTGCCCGTCGCGTTGTCGGGCTGGCCGGCCGGCGTCGACGGCAGCGTGAACCGCAGCGCGGTGCCCGGAACCGTGAGCGGCTGCCCGGCGGAGACGCCCGCCGCCGCGAGGGCCTGCCGGGAGTAGGCCCAGTTCTTCGCGTCGCAGTTGGCCGCCCGCGCCCCGTCGTCACCGATGCAGACGGTGTCGAAGGAACGGACGAGACCACCCGCCGGCGCGTACGCCACGTCGACGCCGACCGTGGCCGAGCTCTGGCTGCTGCCGTCGGTCACCGTGACCGCGGCCTGGTAGTAGCCGGGCTTGTCGTACGTGTGCGAGCCGCTGACGCTGTAGACGGCCCGCGAGCTGAGCGCCGTCGTGCCGGTGGTGGCCGGCGTGCCGTCACCCCAGTCGATCGTCGCCCGGTATCCGCTCGCCGTGCCGCCCGTGACCGTGGCCAGCGGGGCCGACACCGTGGTGCCGGACGTCGCGGGCACCGTCGCGGCGGCGTCCACGGTGACCGCTCCCCCGCCGAGCTCGACGTCGCCGCCGGCGAGCAGCTCGATCTCGGCGAGAGAAGGAGCGGCGGCGCCGGTGGTCCTGGTGACGACGAGGCGGAAGTGGGCGAAGCGGCCCGGCTTGTCGATCTCGAACGGCCGGGTCTGGTTGCGCCACGTGAAGACCTCGCCCTTGCGGGAGTCGACAGTGGTCCAGGTGATCCCGTCCTTCGACCCTTGCAGCTTCCAGTCCGCCGGGTCGCCCGCAACCGCGGCCGAGGTGAGGGTGTAGTAGGTCGGCGTCTGCCTGCCGCCCCGGTAGGCCCAGGTGACCGTCGGGGTGGCCGTGTCGAAGGTCAGCTGCGTGGCCGACGAGTCGTCGAACAGCTGCGCCGCGTTGGTGGTGCCGAGGCCGGGGCCGGTGGTGTCCTGCAACGGCTTCGGCACCTCGGTGCCCTTGGTCAGCGACGGCGGCGCGTCCTTGGCCGCGGAGCCCCACGACGACGGGTTCGGGCCCATCGTGAACTCGATGGTGCTGCCCTTGCGGAAGACCGACGAGTCGATGGTGGTGCTGGTCTGCTTGTGGCCGTCGACCTTGACGCTCTGCACGTACACGTTCTTGGTGCTGTTGTTCCTGGCCTTGACGGTGAGGTCGCCGCCCGGGCGGTG
Organism: Paractinoplanes deccanensis; assembly: GCF_016862115.1. Lineage (GTDB taxonomy): Bacteria > Actinomycetota > Actinomycetes > Mycobacteriales > Micromonosporaceae > Actinoplanes > Actinoplanes deccanensis. The sequence goes on along the minus strand of NZ_BOMI01000016.1, from coordinate 43,157 downwards.
CACCGTCATCTGGCTGAACTGCGGCGAGCCGATCACCCAGCCGGACGAGCCGACCTGGAGCGGGTAGAGGCCCAGCGAGCTCAGGATGTACCAGGACGACATCTCGCCGTTGTCCTCGTCGCCGAGGTAGCCCTGCCCGATCTCGCTGCCGACGTAGAGCCGCCGCAGGATCTCGCGGACCAGCGACTGCGTCTTCGCCGGGGCGCCGACGTAGTCGTACATGTAGGGAATGTGGTGTGAGGGCTGGTTGCTCATGCCGAGCTGGCCCATCCGGACCGCGCGGGCCTCGAGCATCTCGTGGATGATGCCGTTGTAGCCGCCGGGGTGGTCGGCCTTCTCCGGGGTGGCGAAGAACTCGTCGAGCTTGTTCTCCAGGGCCGCGCGGCCGCCGTACAGGTTGGCCAGGCCCTGGCCGTCGTGCGGGGCGGTGAAGGCGAAGTTCCAGCCGTTGGTCTCGGTGTAGACGCCGCCCCAGTCGAGCGGGTCGCCGTCTTCGAAGGTGCCCGCGGCGTCGCGTCCCTGGAAGAGCTTCGACTTCGGGTCGAACAGGTTGACGTAGTTGCGGGCCCGGGAGAGGAAGTACTTCGACTCCTCGGCGAGCTGCGCCCGTCGCGCCTTCGGGGTGGCCGGGTCACGCGACAGGCCGTACGCCATGGTGCCGATGCCGTAGTCGTTGATGAAGCCCTCAAGGGCCCAGGACACCGACTCGCCCGTGGTGGTCGGCGTGTAGCCGAGGAAGAGCGAGGTCTCGATGCCCTTGCGGCCGACGGCGCTGCGACCGGAGGCCACCGTCGCGTCCTTCACCGCGGAGTCGTAGGCGGCCAGCGGGTCGGGGAGCTTCACATGATTGGTGTACGCCTCCGCGAGCGCCACATTCGCGCTCGTGCCGGTCATCAGGTCGGCGTAGCCGGGCGACGACCACCGGGCGACCCAGCCGCCGTCGCGGTACTGCTGCACGAAACCGTCGGCGATCTTGCCGGCGATCTCCGGGTAGAGCAGCGTGTACGCCGGCCACACCGTGCGGTAGGTGTCCCAGAAGCCGTTGTTGACGTAGATCTGCCCGTCGACGATCTTCGCGCCGGTCGTGGTCGCTGTCGACGTGCCGGCCGGGGCCGACACCGGGCTCGCGTACTGCCAGCGCGGCCGGGCGGCGGTGCCGGTGTTCTCCGACTGCGAGTTCGGGTAGAGGTTGAGCCGGTAGAGGTTGGAGTAGAGCGTGACCAGCTGCGTCTCGGTCGCGCCCCGCACCGAGATCCGGTCCAGCCGGTCCTGCCAGGCGGCGGTCGCGGCGGCGTGGATCTGGTCGAAGCTCTTGCCGGCGACCTCGAGGTCGAGGTTCTTGTGCGCCTGGTCGACCGAGAGGAACGAGGTCGCGAAGCGCACCGTCACCTCGGTGCTCGCCGCCAGATCGAACGTGGCCGAGGTGGCCGCCGTGCCGGCCGGGGCGCGGTCGAAGGCGCCGTAGACGAACATGCGGCTGCGCCCGGCGGAGAGGCCGCTGCCGTTGTCGACCCAGCCGGTGAAGGTGCCGTCCGCGGCGAAGGCGAAATTGCCGTTGTAGAAGGCGAGGCTGCCGGTGGCCGAGCCCGCCGGGAAGGCGAACTGCATGATCGCGCCGTGGTCGGTGGGCGACATCCGCGCGGTCTGGCCGTTCTGCAGCTCGACGCTGTAGAAGTCGGGCCGGGCGATCTCGTCGTTGTGGCTGAAGGCGAGCGCCCGGGTGCTCGGCTGCCCGGTGAGGTTGCCCCCGGCCGGCACCGGCATGATCGACATCTGGTTGCGGTCGCCCATCCAGGGGCTGGGCTCGTGCGAGACGGCGAGGCCCTGGAGCATCGGCAGGTTCGCGGCGTTGTTGGCGCGCTGGTACTCGTACTCCCAGGAGTCCGACGTGGCGTTGGTGACCGGCGTCAGGAAGTTGAAGCCGTTCGGCAGCGCCGAGATCGGCAGGTTGTTGCCGCGCGAGAAGCCGCCGGTCGCGTTGGTGCCGCGGCGGGTGTCGACGTAGTTGGTGAGGACCGAGCCGTTGATCGGCGCCGGCGTGCCGGTGACGGTGACGTCGTCGATCCAGCCCTGGAACCGGGTGGACGCGGTGGCGCCCGGGTTGTCGTAGGCGAGCAGAATCCGGTCGATCGTCTTGCCGTTCGCGACCGCGCCGAGGTCCGACTGCACGGCGTTCCACTCGTCGGCGAACAGCGCCTTGGCCGCGCCCTGCCCGGCCGCCGTGAGGGCGTTGCCGTGCTGGTCGACCGGCGAGCGGCGGCTCAGGTAGGTGCCGTCGGTGAAGTGCAGGTCGATGGCCGCGTACGTGGACGGGTACTGGAGGTTCTCCCCGGTGAGCTCGGGGAAGATCTTGTAGCTGAGCCGCGACTTCGGCCCGACCGGGATGTTCACGTCGAAGAGCTTGTTGGTCGCGTACGAGCGCCCGTCCGCCTCGGCGCCGCCGGCGTACCGCAGCGACGCGACACCGGTGAACCCGGCCTTGGGCAGCATGTTGGCGCCGCGCACCGGTCCCGCGCCGACCTCGCTGACCATCGGCGTGGCCGGGGGCCGCACGTCCGAGCCGTCGCTGATGTCCCAGTCGGCGAGCTGCACGAGGGAGTCACCGGAGTTGGCGGTGATGGCGAGCCGGTAGTACGCGTACGACGTCGTGTTGGTGAAGGTGTACGTGTTGGTCGCGTACCGCCCGCCGAAGCTCTGGCCGGCGCGCTTGTCGAGGTCGGTCCAGGCCGAGCCGTCGGCGGAGCCCTGGAGCGTGAAGTCCTTGGGATCGCGGCCGGGCGCGTCGTTCGCCGAGGTCAGCGAGTACTTCACGACGGTGACCGGCTGGGCCAGCCGGTAGGTGACCGTGCCGGTCGGGTTGAACGCCAGCCACTTGGTCGACGTGTCGCCGTCCGTGAGCTTGGCCGCCGTCTCGTTCGGCGGGTTCTCGGCGCTCGCGGTCACCGCGGTGACCTGGTCGAGCACGCTGCCGGGCAGCAGGCTCCGGATCGAGCCGGTGAGGTTGCCCTGCACCGGCTTGCCGCCCGCGACCTCGGCCGTGCTGACCGCGGGCTGCTGCTCGCCGGTCTCGAACGAGGAGCCGAAGTCGCCCGGCTTGACCGCGGCGCCCGCCGCGGACGGGATGCCGAACAGGCCTATCGGTAACAGAAGCGCGCCGGCGACGGCCACCCACCGTCGGGGCAGGACAGGATTCATACCCACTCCACTGTGTATCCCAGTCTGCATCGAAGATCGCCAGCTTCACCCCACCCTGACAACGTTGTCAAGAAAAGATCCGGAAATCGGCCCGAAACAAAGCTGGCCCGCGCGGCGGCAAGCCGCTATGTTAATGAGAAATCACACATTGATGATCGTCAACACAAGATCGTTGTGCCTGCTGGAGCCCTCGCTGGAATGAGGTAAGAGAATGCAGAATCTCAGCAGAAGACGCGTCCTGACCCTCGGCGCCGCGCTGGGCCTTACGGGCGTGGCGGCACCCTCCGCCGCGTGGGCGTGGTCGTCGGCCGGTTCGATCACCGGGATCGACGAGGTCACCGACCCGTGGGGCGTCTGGGACGACGCCACCGACCCGCTCGTCGCCTCGCTCCTCGACAACGGCCAGATCCCGGCGGTCAACACCGCGTTCGGGGCCTGGGTGCGCAACGGCGACCCCCTGCCCGCCGGCGTGCCGGCCGCGCTCACCTCGTACCTCCAGCAGGTAAACACCCTGCCCTCCTGGGCCGACCAGACCAAGCTCACCCGCGCCGCGCAGTTCAACAAGCGCATGAGCATGTACCTCTTCCTGCTGTACGGCCTGGGCAGCGGCATCATGAGCACCGTCATCCCGCGCGAGGCCCGCAACGTCTACTGGTCCGAGGGCGGCTCGGACATGAAGGCGCGCGCCGCCAAGACGTTCACCTACGGGTACGACCTGAGCGCGCCCGACGCGTTCCAGCCCAGCGGGCACTTCGTCGTCACGTCCACCAAGACCCGCCTCACCCACGCCGCCGTGCGGCACCTGCTGCCCCAGTCGGCGGCGTGGCGGGCGGTCACCGACGACCAGGACTTCATCCCGATCAGCAACGGCGACATCCTGATCACCTTCCACAGCCTCGGCACCTTCGTGCGCCGCACGATGAAGTCCTGGGGCATCCGCATCTCGTCCGCCGAGGACGCGGCCTTCCTGCACATGTGGCAGGTCGCGCTGCACCTGCTCGGCGTGCGCGACGATTTCATCCCGGCCACCTGGGCCGCCGCGGAGCAGCAGTCCCACTACGCGCTGACGCCGCTGCTCGCCCCGACGCCCGAGGGCATCGACCTCGCCGACATCCTGCTCGGGCTCACCTCGCAGGTCGACCTCGGCGTCACCCGGGGCTTCCAGCGCGAGTTCGCGCGCTACCTGCTCAGCGACGAGATCGGCGACTGGCTGCGGCTGCCCCGCGACTACGCGTCCCGCACGCTGATCGAGGTCGGCTGGCCGGCGTACGTCCTGTTCCGCGAGGGTTTGTCCCCGGTCATGCCGAACAGCTTCTCGCTGTTCGACCGCTTCGTGCGCGGCCTGGCGATGCTCTTCCTCAACAACGGCACCTCGGCGACGCAGACCCCGATCACGATCCCGACCCACAACCGGCCCGGCACGTGAGACCGATCAGGGGATGAGGGCGCCGGTGGCCAGCGCGGTCACCGCGTCCCGGTGGCCGGGCGTGTCCTGCCAGCGCAGGGCCCGCCCGGCCTCCACCACCACACCGAAGCCCGCGTGCACCAGCAGCCGCGCCTGGCGCGCGTCCAGCTCGGGCCGCGCCGCGCGCAACTGCTGCTCCCAGACCGCGATGTGCTCGCGCTGCGCGGTGATCAGCGGCCGGCGCAGGTCGGCCGGCAGCCCGCGGATCTCCGCCTCGGCGACGCTGTTCAGCGCGTTGTGCTCGAAGCTGTAGGCCACGTACGCCGCGGTCAGCGCGACCACGGCATCCCGCGGGCCGGGCGCCCGGCGCAGGCTGCGCTCGGCGGCCAGCTCCAGCAGCCCCGCCGCCTGGAGGCAGGCGGCCACCAGGATGTCCACCTTGCCCGGATAGTGCCGGTAGATCGCGGACGGCGCGAGCCCGACCGCCTGGGCGATCTGCGCGTTGGTGACGGTGGCGAAGCCGTCCCGCGCGAACAACGGCACCGCGGCCGCCAGGATCTCGGCGCGCCGGGTGCGCGGCACGGGCTGCGCGGGCAGCTCGACCGAGCCCGCGCTGCCGGCGGCCGCGCCCGGATCGCTCGCCACCACCTGGGCCGCCGCCGCGAGCAGCAGCTCCTCCATGCGGCGCTCGGCCATCGAGGTGTGGTGCATCGTCACCGACCCGATCGCGCCGAGGGCCGCCACCGCCCGCAGCCGCTCGTCACCCGGCGGGCGCTCCCGGCGCACCAGGTCGGTCACCCGCTCGACCACGTGGGCGAACTTCGCGCGCAGCAGCCGCCGGTCCGCCGGCCCGAGGTAGCGGGCCTCCCACCGGTAGAGCCCGCCCGACGCCCGATGCGCCACCGTCACCCGGGTGACCGTCGCCAGCACGTCGGCCAGCCCCGCCTCGGCCGGCGCCTCGTCCACCGCGGCGACCAGCCGGTCCACCATGACGTCGGCGCACTCGGCGAACAACGCGTACTTGTTGGGGAAATGCCGGTAGAGCGCCGCCGCGCTGATGCCCACCTTGGCCGCGATCTCCTCCATGGACGCCGCGTGATAGCCGCGCTCGCTGAAGACCTGCCCGGCCGCCTCGACGATGAGCTGCCGCCGATTGCGCGGCCGTGTGCCCGCAGCCGCCCCCGCGCTCACCATGTGTGCTAGTCAATCACAGTATGAGAGCTGCGCAGATAGCCCAGTACGCCGCGGACCTGCCGCGCGCCACCGCCTTCTACACCGCCCTGCTCGGCGCGCCGCCGGTCGCCACCTTCGACCCGCCCGGGCTGGTCTTCTTCGACCTCGACGGCCAGCGGCTGCTGCTCGACACGGCCGCGCCGTCCGCCCTGCACTACTACCTGGTCGACGACGCCGGCGCCGCCGTCGAGCGCCTCCGCGCGGCCGGCGCCACGGTCGAGACCGAGCCGCACGTCATCTTCACCCACGACGACGACAGGCTGGGGCCCGCGGGCACCGACGAGGTCCAGGCCTTCGTACGCGACACCGAGGGCAACCTGGTCGGCCTGATCGAGCACCGCGCGCCCTGAGCCATCTCACCCCTGGCGGAGGGTGCCCGGCCGGGCCGCCCGGTTCACAGTGGCGACCATGGACGACACCTACGCCTACCGCGCGGCCGGGATCGCCACCCGCGACCGTGGCCACACCCTGTTCGCCAGGACCATGGGCTACGTCGCGGCGACCACCGGCCTGTTCGCCCTCGGCGCGTACCTGGGCCGCGACCTGCCGGGCGCCGCGGCCTTCGTCGCCTACCTCGGCGCGTTCGCCGCGCTGATCGCCATGCAGTTCGCCGTGCGCCGCTCGCGGCAGACGACGGTCGTGCTGCTGGCCGGCTTCGGCCTGCTGATGGGTGTCGCCGTCGCCCCCACGCTGGTCTACTACGCCGACACCGACCCGCAAGCGCTGTGGCAGGCCGGCTCGGCGACGGCGCTCTTCGTCGCCGCCTTCGGCGCGGCCGGCTACGCCACCCGGCGCGACCTGACGGCCCTGGCGCGCCTCTGCTTCTGGGCGCTGCTCGCCCTGCTCGTCTTCGGCATCGTGCTGATCTTCGTCAACATCCCGAACGGCTCGCTGATCTACTCGGTCCTCGGCCTGATCATCTTCGCCGGCTTCATCATGGTCGACTTCCAGCGCCTGCGGCGCTCCTCCGCCGTCGAGTCGGCGCCGCTGCTGGCCGCCTCCATCTTCCTCGACATCCTCAACGTCTTCCTGTTCTTCCTGCGCATCTTCCGCGGCGGCAACCGCTGACCGGAGGCCTCCGGTTGGCCGGATCGGCAGGGGCCATGGGCCCCCTCAATCAGATCTCACCGTTGCGAAGCCTCTCCAACGCGATCTTCTGCAAGCGGGATTTGACCGCCGACGGCTGCCGACCGAACTGCGCGCCGAGCGCATCGAAGTCGAGGCCCGACTTGTAGCCCGCCGCCAGACGGGTGTCGTCGAGAGCCGACCAGGGTTCGTACGCGTTCGGGTACTGCGCCTTCACCGCAGCGATCCTGCCGAGGGGAGCACTATCCGCCATCGTGTCGTTGCTCTGGGTCGCATCCATGGCCATCACGGTAAGGCGGGGGTACGACAGAAACCGGCGAGCGGACGTGTCCGCGGCCGGCCGACAGCACGAGGCACCCGGATACCTTCCAGGACGGTGGTGACTTGCGGGCTGTCGTCGCGCTGCCACCGAGAACGCTCACCGCAGCGCTGCGAGGCATATGCCGCCAACCAGCGTCGTGTCCGACGTGCTGGGGCGGCGACGGCCGGCCGGGGCGTGGGCCCGACAATGGTCGGTCATGGAGCTGGACGACTATCAGCGTGGCGCCCTGCGGACGGCGGCGCCGCGGGACAAGAAGAACGAGCTGCTGCATCTGGTGCTCGGGCTGGCCGGGGAGTCCGGCGAGGTCGCCGAGAAGTTCAAGAAGTGGATCCGCGACCAGGGCAGCGACGAGGCACTGATCGACCGGGACGACATCGCCAAGGAGCTCGGCGACGTGCTCTGGTATGTGGCCGTGCTCGCCGACTACCTCGGCCTGTCGCTGGACGGCATCGCCGCCGGCAACCTGGCCAAGCTGGCCGCCCGGCAGAGCCGCGGCGTGCTGGGCGGGAGCGGCGACAACCGCTGAGCTCCCGCCCGCCCGCCGCTACTCGTCCTCGTCGTCCTCCTCGTATTCCTCCTCGGGGACGAAGCCGGCGATGAACTCCTCGAAGGTGTCGGCGACGCGGTGCTTGACGTGGTCGGCGCCGACGTAGACGACGCTGGGCTCGCCGGTGGGGCCGTTGTCGGTGTAGTCGAGCATGACCGTGTCGGGGCCGGCCGAGGCCGTGATGCCGATGACCACCCCGACGGGCGGGTAGCCCCACTCCTTGATGAGCGTGGCGGACTGGGCGTCGGCGCCCTCCGGGTGGCCGATGCCCAGCAGCACGTCCATCTGGAAGTGGTCCTCGGCCCACGACGTGGGGAACTCGGTCGGGTAGCAGTTGTCCTCGAGGATGCCGCCGTTCTGGCGGCGCAGCAGGTCGACGTAGGCGGTGGGCAGGCGGTAGCCGAGCGTCTGCTCGGCGCGCCGGACCATGTCGTCGTCGACCGCCGGCCCGGTCCAGTGTGAGGGACCGGGCTCGAACGGGTTCGTCATGTCTCTCCCAGAAGGGTCTCCCCCAGCAGGGTCTCCGCCAGCGGGGCCGGAAGGGTCAGCAGATCGAGGCGCCGCCGGTATGGCCGGTCTGTGCGTGGATCGTCATGTCGACCAGCTGCATGCGCCCGCAGTCCTGGTGATGATGCCACGTCCATTTGCCCTTCCGGTATTTCGCCTTGATCCCTGCCGCCTTGTCCGCCAATCGGAAGTCCTTCTTCGAGTCGCCCGTCAGCGTGATGAACACGTCGGGGACGCTCGGGTCGACGTGGGCGGAGAAGTCCGGGAAGCCCTGGTTGTCGAAGGGCACCCCGGTGTTCGGGTGGGTGCCGCCGGCCAGGTGCGCGTTGCGCGGGCCGGAGACGGGGCCACCGGTGGCGCAGGCGCAGGTGGCGTCGTGGCCGCCGACGGAGCCGCCGCAGTTGTGCACGAGCACCGCGGTGTCGCCGGAGTACACGTAGTAGGTGTGCAGGCCGTCGACCGTCAGGTCGTACGTGCGCTTCTCGTCCTCGTACGTCCTGATGCCGCTGATCTGCACGAGGTCGCCGGTGGACGTGCGCAGCACCTCGCCCTTGCGCAGCTCGCCGGCCTCGACCCACGCCTTGCGGGTCTCGGACCAGAACGGGTGCGTGCCGGTCGTGGTGATCTCGCCGGAGCCGACCTTGAGGTCGACGAACTCCTTGTCGGAGTCGGTGCGGATGGTCGCGGCGACCTGGCGGGCCTCCGCGTGCGAGGAGGGCGACGTCGACGAGGCCGCCACCGTGTCGCCGGGCTTGAGCTCGGCGATCGGCTTGCTGCTGCCGTCGGCGAGCAGCACCCGGGTCTCGGCGGTGAAGCTGTGCCGCCGCGGGATCGGGCAGCTCGGCCCGTCCTGCGCGTCGCCGGCGCCCTTCTTCGTCTTGGCCTTGGCCTTCGCGGCGAGCGCCTTGGCCCGTTCGGCCGCCTCGGCCGCGGCCTTCTTCGCCGCCGCCTCGGCCGCCGCCTTGGCTCTCGCCGCCTTCTCGGCCGCCGCCTTGGCCGCGGCTGCCGCCGCCGCCTTCGCCGCCTCGGCCGCCTTCTCGGCTCCGGCGATGATGGCCTTGGCCCACTTCAGTTCCTGGAAGAACGTGACGACGGCCTTGCCCGCGCGGAAGATCGCCTCACCGATCTTCTTGGCCTTGAAGATCTTGCCCCAGGGCAGCGCGCCGATCACCATCGAGACGCAGGCGCCCAGGTCGCCCTTGAGGCAGTTGATGATGTCGTTGATCCCGAGGAACTCCATCAGGATCTGGCCGCCGGCCTCCAGGATCACGTCGAGCGTGCTCTTGGACTGCAGCTGCTTGGCCTTGGCGATGTCCTCGGGCGACGGTCCGGGGTCGACGGTCGTGCCCTCGGCCGGCGTGGCCGTCGAGGCGGTGTCGCCCTCGGCCGGCATGAGGCCGGTGGGGTCGGTGAACGCGAGCGGGTTGCTCGCCGCGTACGGGTAGGCGGACGCCGCCGCCTGCCCGACCGGCATCGGGTCGCGGGTGGCGAACCGCCCGGTGCCGGGGTCGTAGTTGCGGGCCCGCATGAAGTAGTTCCCGGAGCCGGTGCTGTTGTCCTGGTAGGCGCCGTGGAACTGCATCGGGTTGGCGGTGCCGCCCTCCGGGACCTGCTGCCCGGCCAGCGACTCGCCGACCCGCGGGTTGCCGAACGGGTCGTAGTCGTAGCCCTGCTCGACGGTGCCGGACGGGGTCAGCATGTTCGCGACACCGCCGAGCCAGTCGTGCGTGTAGCTGTGAGCGCCGGCCGAGTCGAGCAGCGCGAGCGGCTCGTCGTCGGGCCCGTAGGCGAACGACCGGGTCGCGCCGCCCTCCACGGCGTCGACAGCGATCTGCGGCAACGTGCCGGCCACGTCCCACGACCAGCGCTGCGTGCCGGCGGCGGAGGTCGACGCGAGGCGCAGGCCCGTGGCGTCGTACGCGAAGCTGGTCTTGTTGTTGTTGATCGTGGCCGTGGCGACCGAGTTGTCCAGGTTGTAGGTGAACTTGTCACCGCCGGCCTTGACCTGGTTGCCGCGCTCGTCGTAGTCGTAGGTCGTCAACCGGCTGTGACCGGCGGCGAGCAGCGTCTCGGTCCGCAACTGGTCGGCGTCGTCGTAGAGGTACGTCGTCAGGTCGCTGCCCGCCGTGCCCGAGCGCTTCTGGCTCGTGCGGTTGCCGACCAGGTCGTACGTGTAGTCGATGCGCCCGGCGGGCTTGGCCGTGCCGGAGCACGAGGCCACCGCGTAGCAGGCGGACGTGACCCGATCGGCCTCGTCGTAGGCGTAGGCCACCGACTCGGCGACGCCACCCCGGGTCGTGATCACCCGGGTCGGGTTGCCGACCGCGTCGAGGGTCAGGTCGTAGCGCGAGACCGGGTCCTGCACGCCCGGCACCGGGTCGCCGGTGCGCTCGGTGCCGACCGCGGTGAGCCGGCCCGCGGGGTCGTAGGAGCGGTTCTCCACCAGCCCGGTCGCCGACGGCAGCGTGGTGCTGGTCCGGCGGCCGGCCACGTCGTACCCGAAGCTCCAGCTCGCCCCGCCGGCGGTCTGCGAGGTGATCTGGCTGTCGGCGTCGTAGCCGAACGTGACGTTCGTGCCGTTCGGGTACTGCCGGGAGGTGATGTTGCCGCGCTCGTCGTAGCCGTACGTGAACGTCTCGTCCGGCCGGCCCGCCTCCTTGCGGACCACCGAGGTGATCTGGTCCTCGTCGTCGTAGGCGACCTCCCGCACACCGAGCGGATCGCCGTACGAGGTGATGCGGTCCTTGGCGTCGTAGCCCCACTTGTAGACCGGGCCCTTGGAGCCGAGCGCGCTCTGCGTGCGGCGGCCGACGATGTCGTACGTGTCGACGACCGTGCGCTCGGCCTTCTTCTCGTCGCTGATCAGCCAGGGCACCTCGAGCGTGTTCAGCGACAGCGTGCTGACCTTGTTGCCGTCGGCGTCGTAGCCCGCGTACGTGCTGCGGCCCAGCGGATCGGTGGACTTGACGATGCGCCCGGCCTCGTCGTAATCGACCCGCGTGGTGTTGCCGCGCGCGTCGGTCACCGATTGGATGGCGCCGTCCGGACCGTACGTGTAGAGGGTCGACTGACCCAGCGTGGCGTCGGCGCCGGTGACGGTGCGCTGCTGGTCGTCCTCGTTGTACGAGTAGCGGGTGGTGTGCTTGTTCGCGTCGACCTTCGCGATCAGCCGGTCCGCGTCGTCGTACTTGTAGAGGGTCTCCTGGTCGAGCGCGTCGACGACCTTCGTCTGGTTGCCGTTCGCGTCGTACTCGTAGTGGGTGGTGAACCGCTCCTTGTCGGCGCCGGCCACGTTGCCGCGCGGCTCGGTGGTCGCGATCAGCAGGCCGTCGCCGTCGTACTCGTACGTGGTGACGCCGCCGGTCGCCGAGGTCTCCTTGATCTTGTTGCCGGCCGGGTCGTACTCGGTCTTGACCTGCCCGCCCTTGGCGTCGGTGATCCCGGTCTGCCGCCCGGCCTTGTCGTACGACAGCGAGATCTTGCGGCCGAGGGCGTCGGTCGCCTCGGTGACCTCGCCGTTGTTGGCGCGGCCGAACGAGGACGTCTTGCCGAGCTCGTCCTTGGTGGCGACGGTGCGGTCCAGGTCGTCGACCGCGATGTCCTTCACGGCCACCTTGCCGTCCGGATAGGGCCGGCGGATCTGGATCGGGTTGTCGTTGGCGTCGTAGACGTACGTGGTGGTGAAGTCGGCCTTGTTCGCGCCCGGCACGTTGCCGCGCGGCGAGGTGACCGACTCGACCAGGCCCTTGGGGTTGTACGCCCAGCTGGTCACCAGGTCCGGCGAGTCCTTCATGTCGATCGCCGAGGTGAGCCGCCGCCCGGCCGCCGTGTAGGTGTACTTCGTCGTCACCCGCTCGGTCGCCTGGACCTTGATCTGCCCGGTCGGGTAGTAGCTGTACGTGGTGGACACGCCCTCGGGGCTGGTCAGCTTGGCGAGCCGTCCCGCCGCGTCGAAGACCGACAGCACCGGGTGCAGCTTCTCCGGCGAGAAGACGGCGACGTTGCGGTCCTGCTCGTCGTACGTGTACTTCTCGCTGTTGCGCCGCCCGTCGATCGCGATGGTCCGCCGGCCGGTCCTGTCGTAGACGTTCTCGGTGCGCCGGCCCTCGGGGCTGACGGTCGCCGCGATGAGACCGGAGTTGCGCTCCCCCGCCGGGATCGTCTCGAAGCGGGTGACCTTGCCGCGCTGGTCGGTCTGCGTGGTGGGCAGGCCCCGGTCGTCGTACGCGTAGGTGATCGAGTGACCCTCGGGGTCGGTGGTCTTGACCAGCTCGTCGAACTGGTTGTACTCGTCGCGCCACGTCTCGCCGTTGGCGTCCACGTGGGTGGTCGGGTTGTTGCGGGCGTCGTACGTGACCTTCTCGTTGAACCGCTTCTGCGGCGCCCACCGGGTGATCGGGTTGCCGGCCGCGTCGTACTCGGTCTCGTGCTGGTTCTGACCGGCGTTGACGACCAGGTTGCGGTTGAGCTTGCCGTCGTAGCGGTGGGTGTCGACGCCGCCGTTGCCGCGCTGCGAGTAGAGCAGGACGTTGCCCTTGTAGCCGTCCCAGACCACGACGTTGTCCGCGTCGGTGGTCTTGGCCTCCTGCTTCTCCGCGTTCCACACGAAGGCGGTGGGCGAGTTGAGCGCGTCGAGCTGGCGGGCGACGCGGCCGTCCGTGCCGTACTCGTTGGTCAGCGTGACGACCTTGTACGGGTCGACGACCTTGGTCAGCCGCGCGGCCCCGTCGTAGCGGTACTGCCAGATCTCGCCGCGCGCGTCGCGCACCTTGGTGAGCAGCCCGTTCGTGTACTCGTACTGGACGTTGCGGCCGTCCTCGAGCGCCACCGAGGAGATCAGCCCGCTCTTCAGCCGCACGAGCGCCTTGTGGCCGGACGCGTCGGTGACGGTGATCGTGTCGGTGCCGTACGCGAACCGCAGGCCCTGCTGGCGCGGGTTGAGCACCGAGGCGAGCCGCCCCTGCGCGTCGAAGGCGTAGACGATGTTGTTGCGGGTGACCAGCTCCCAGCCGTCGCCGGCGCGCCGCAGGTTCGAGCGGACCCCGGCCGGCCGGACGAAGGTGTCACCGTCCGCGGCGAACAGGACGTCCGAGCCGTCCTCCGCGCGCACCACGGCGCCGCCCTCGGCCGCGGTGACCTTCATGTCGTACGCCCAGGCCCAGCCCGGGCCGAACGCGGAGGGACCGGTGTTGGCCGACGAGTAGGCGCGCGCCGAGTCGAAGGCGACGCCGAACGACGTGAGCGACAGGTCCTTCTCGATGCGGGTGAAGGCGCCGGTGCCGGTGTTCACGCCGATGGCGCGGATGGCCTGGCTGGCGTCGGTCTGCCCGAGCGCGCCGGAGCAGTTGCAGCCGGCCGCCTGCCGCGCCGGCACCGACGGCGGGTCGATCGTGGCGCGCGGCGTGGCCTGGTCCGAGGCGGCCGAGGGCACCTCGCCGTCCGGGTAGATCGCGGTGATCGTCGCGAAGTACTGCCGCCCGGTGTCGAGCGTCCAGCCCTCGGCCGTGCCGAGCGACTTGCAGTACGTCCGCGGCTGCTGGCACTTGCTGGTGGCCAGCGCGTCCTTGCCGAGCGTCACCGACTCCTGCCGGGTGCCCGTGCCGACGTCGAACAGGTCGACCCGCCACGTGTCGAAGGACTCGTCGGCGAGGTTGAAGAGCACGACCAGCGAGGTGTCGCCGACCACGTAGCCGGGGCGCAGCAGCAGGTCCTTGGCCGCCTCGCCGGGCGCGGCCTGCCGGGCCTGCGCCAGGCCGCGCGCGCTGATCTTCTCGGGTGCGCCGCCGGCCCGCACGACCGGCGGGACGACGGGCGGCCGCTCGTTCTCGGCGACCGGCTCGTTGGGCGCGGCGTTGGCCGGCAGCCCGCGCTGCTCCGGGGCGGCACCCGCGGTGACCTGCGGGGTGTCGCCCGGCTCCGCTCTGGCGGGGTGCCAGGCGAGCGGTGGTGCGAGGGTCAAGATCAGGAGAAACGCGCAGAACGCCGCCGTCCGGCGGGCGCGCGTGCTGATGACGGCAGGAACGGACATCGATGCTTACCTCCCCCGTGGATAGCCGGGGGCAGACAACCACACGCATCGATGTTCGGAGGTCCCTAAGCGTCAGACCTTCCATCTAAACCAGTCGATATTTGCGGTATTTGAAATTAGTGGTGCGCCTGGCGGTGCGCGCGCAGCACATCCCGCCCGAAGTCGTTCGAGGGGTCACGCCACACCGAGTGAGCATGGTTCGCGTCGCGCTGCGTGTTGTCCCATTCGAGCAGCATCCGCGGCCCTTGCACGCGGTAATAGTGCGGCGCCCCCGGTTCCGTCGACCCGGCCCAGGCGAAATACAGGGCGTCGAGGTCGTACGCCGTCGGCACCGGCACCCGCTCGACGTACGTCCCGACCAGCCGCGCCAGCAGATCGCGCTGCTCCACGCCGAACTCGAGCGCGGACACACCCTTCGGCCGGGCCGTGTACTCCAGCGCCCGGTGCTCGCCCTCGCCGTAGCCGGCCCGCTCGTCGATCGCGTCGCTCGCCGCCTGAAGCTTCGCCCACTCCGCCGGGTCGGGGAAGCGCTCGTCGCGCCAGATCCCCGCGAGCGGGATGACCCGGTCCCCGTCGGCGATCTCGCTGCGGTTGCCGGTCACCAGATCGGACGGCGCCTTGGCCGACAGGATCGCCCGCGGCCCGAGCGACCGGGCCAGCTCCCGCGCCAGATCCTCCACCCG
Source organism: Paractinoplanes deccanensis (assembly GCF_016862115.1). Classification (GTDB taxonomy): domain Bacteria; phylum Actinomycetota; class Actinomycetes; order Mycobacteriales; family Micromonosporaceae; genus Actinoplanes; species Actinoplanes deccanensis. The sequence goes on along the minus strand of NZ_BOMI01000016.1, from coordinate 28,151 downwards.
CCCGAGCGGCCGGTTGGTGGCGCCACCGAGAAACTCGGACGTCGCCGGGTCGGCCCCCATGAAGCACGGCGTGGTCGAGACCAGCTCACCGTCCACGATCAGGTTGTTGAGCGAGACGTGATGCCCGCCGAACCGCCACCCCCACGTGCCCTCGCCGCCCGGCTCCCCGAAGACCCGCAGGTAGTAAAGCCCCGGATCGCGGCCCCGCTCCCGGTCGAAGCGGGCCACGAACCCCTCGGTGTGGTCGAGGATGTTCTCCAGCCCCATCGTCGTCGCCACGGTGACGTAGCCGGCCCGCGACAGCCCCGAGGCCACCAGCCGCATGGCCGCCCGCTGCTGCGCCGGCCGCTGCTGGTGCACGGTCAGCCCACCGTGATCGGTCGGCGTGTAGAACCAGCGCAGCCGCTCACCCCCGCCGACGTCCCCCACGGCCACCCGCCGCTGCCCGTCGTCCAGCATGCCCAGCCAGCTCGCCGCCGCCTCGGCCATCACACCCGCGACCTCGCGCCGCGCAGACTCACTCATGACCCCAACCTATGCCCGTTCTGTGGCGCCGATCACACGCAAGCCCTAGCGTCCACGTCAGGGACAGTCCACCACCGGAGGCCACCATGCCCACACCCACCGACGACCGCCGCGACCTCCTCACGGTCATCGCCTACATGAAGGCGGCCCCCGGCAAGGAGCAGGAGTTGCGGGCCGCGCTGGAGGCCCTGATCGAGCCCACCAGCAAGGAGCCCGGCTACGTCAACTACGACCTGCACCAGAGCGTCGAGGACCCCGGCAAGTTCTTCTTCTACGAGAACTGGGAGACGCCCGCGCACCTGGACGCCCACCTGGCCACCCCGCACCTGACCCACTTCGCCGACATCATGGCCGGCCTCCTCGACGAGGACGGCCTGACCATCAACCGCGTCCGCCGCATCGCCTGACCGCGCCCGGAGAGGGCCAGTCCTCGACCCGGCCGGCGCAGGCGGTCGAACGGGCGGAGCACGGCGCCGAGCGGCGGGTCCAGTTGCGACGACACGGCGTCCCGGACCGCAATGTGGCCGCCTCTGCTGGTGGCTCGCATGCCCTCGTTCTCCAACACTGCGGCGAGCGCCTTGCGAGCGGCGTCGTACAGGAGCTGGTACGCGCCGGCGGGGTCGGTCGCGGCAATGGCGCCGGCCGAAGCCAGGTGGCGGCGCGCCTGAGTCAGAAGGACGTCGGCGTGGGCGCGACTGGCGGGGACGCGCTCCAGTTCACCACGGGTCAGCATGCCGTCGATGGCCTCTCGGCCTTGGCCCCACCTCATGCGGGGCGCCCCTGCTCGATGAGCGGGTACAGCGGACGGGAGCGCACCGAGGCGAGGAACGGGTCGTCGGTGGCCGCGCGCCAGCGGGACGGGGAGACACGGTGGATGTTCACTTCGCGGCCCAGCCGGTGTTCGGCGGCTCTGGCGGCGTCGGCCAGGTCGTCGTCGTCCGCGTCACCGATCACCAGCACATCGACGTCTCTTGGGGGTGGCCCCGGCGCGCCGGCGTGGCGGGCGGCCCACGATCCGTAGATATAGGCCGCCTCGACGGCCGTTATCGGGGTGAGCACGTCGGCCAGGACTGCCACCGGGCCGTAGGTCAGGGCCAGCAACTCGGTGAGCGGGCGGGCCAGGACGTTGTCCAGGTCGGCGCGCAGGAGCCGCAGGTTGCCCCGTCGCTCCTGCGTGACCAGGCCGGCTTCCGTGAGACGGTCCGCTTCCCGGCTGACGGTGGACTGGGACACGCGCAACCGGTGAGCCAGCTCGGAGACCGAGTAGGTCTGTTCCGGGTGTAGGTAGATCCACGCCAGCAACTCGCCCAGCACCGGGGAGCGCAGCAGCGGCAACAGCCGCGATCGAGCTTGCACATCCTGCACAGTATCTTGCATGACCTGCAAGTTGCCAGTTCACGAAGGGCAAGGCAAGGGGGTCAGGCGCCAGGGTGCGCTCCCTCGACCGGGTTACTCACGCCAGGTCGTGTGGGCGAAGAGCGTTACGGCGTCGATGGCGGAGAGCTGACCGTCGGCCGCCAGGAGGCGATCGCGGGCGTCGGCCGGCAGCGAGATCGTCGAGCCCGCGGCCAGGGGCAGGAGGTGCAGGGTGAGCGCCGCCCCCGGGGTCCAGCCGACGTCGCGCAGGTTGACGGTCCAGGGTGAGCCGTCCCAGAAGCGGTCCGTCACGGGGCGGCCGTCGACGCGGAGCTGGCCGATGTCGCCCGCCCAGTCGATGCGCAGGAACGGGTCGGCGCCGGAGGGCACGGCCGGCACGGGCAGGCGGTGGACGGCGGCCAGGTCGTCGAAGACCTGGGGGCTGGGGGCGGACTGGCGGCCGTCGAACTTTCCGTAGGCGACGGGGACGGTGACCGCTGCCGGGCGTACCGCCTCGGGGGTGATCGTGTGCGTGAGAGAGGCACCGCCGGAAGCATGCAGGGGAAGGTCGGCGAAGCCGCCGGCCGTGGGGTCGTAGACCTGGACCGAAGGGCTCAGGGCCTCCACGCGGCCGTCGGGGCCCCAGCGCAGCTCGGCCTCCGAGAGGAGCAGACGGTCGCCGTCGACCCACACGGCGGAGGCGGCGGCCGCGGGCAGCACGAGCAGGTCGAAGGTGCCGAGGCGGATCGGGGACAGCGACGGGGCCACCGCGGAGACCTCGCCGTCGACGGCGTACGAGACCGGGACGCCCGCCGACTCCAGGAGGACGAGGGTGGGCACGTCGCCGGGGAGGATCGTCAGCGCCGAGGCCGTGGCCCAGTCGAGGCGGCCGTCGCCGACCGGCAGGCGCAGCGGCCAGCGGGCCAGCGTGCCGGGCGGGATGTCGATCGGCGACGCGGGAAGCACCAGCTCGGCGCCGTCCAGGGCGACGCGGAACTGGGCGGCCTCGTGGACGGGCAGCGGGACGTGCGGCTGGTGCCATGACAGGAACAGGAAGCCCGACGAGCCGTCGCTGCGCAGGGCGAAGCGCATCGTCGACGAGTCCTCCACACCGGACGGGCGCACGGCGGGCAGGCTGGACGGCATGTCGGCCAGCGCGGGGCCGAAGGCCGCCAGGAACGCGTGCTGGTGGCGGAGCAGGGCGTGGGTCTCGGAGAGCAGGCCGGCCTCGCCGATCGGCGCGTGGAAGTCGTAGCCGAGCGGGGGCATGTCGTTCGGGTAGCCGGTCGCGTGCGACTCCTGGAGGCCGGGGCCGGGGTTGGTGCCGCCCGCGTACATGTAGTAACCCTGCCAGGCCGAGCCGTTGCCGATCTTGCAGTGGGCGATCGCCGCGATGTCCAGGGCGCTCGGGCGGGGCCGGCGGTGGTAGGCCGTGGCCATGCCGCCGCCGAGCTCGCAGGTCGCGGGCGGGAACCACGGCGAGGGGGTACGGGGCTGCGCCGCGCCGATCTGCTGGGCGCGGCGCAGGTCGGCGCCGATGCCCGGGTCGTCCCAGACGTGCGAGAAGAAGTAGTGGTCGCGGAACGTGGGGTCCCACGGCGCGTCGGCGTCCACCCAGAAGCCGTCGCCGTAGCCGCCGTACAGCGGCAGCACCTCGCCGGCGGGCAGGTCGGCGCCGCCCCACGCGGTGGCCGTCCAGAGCGGCGCGGACAGGCCGGCCGCGCGGGCCAGGCGCTTCAGCGTGACCAGGTGGCCGGGCTGGTCGTAGAGCTCGTTCTCGAGCTGGACGCCGAGCAGGTCCAGCCCGGCGACCTGCGTGCCCAGCTGCCCGAACCACTCCTGCACGAGCGCCAGGTAGGCGGGATCGTCCGTGCGGTGCCGCACCGGAGCCTGCTGCACCCAGTCGGGGAAGCCCCCGTTGCGGCTCTCGCCGTGCACCCACGGCCCGATCCGCAGCACCACGTCGAGCCCCTCGGCACGGCACGTCCGGACGAACCCGGCGACATCGAGGTTGCCGGTGAACGACACCGCGTCGCGCCGCGGGGCGTGGTGCAGCCAGAAGACGTACGAGGCCACGACGGTCACCCCGCCCGCGCGCATCTGCCGGAGCCGGGTGACCCACCGCGACCGCGGCACCCGGCTGTAGTGCAACTCCCCCGACACCGGGATGACCGGCACCCCGTCGCGCAGCAGGGAGCGGCTGGTCAGCGCGACGCCCGGCCGCCGGTCGACCTCGTTGCTCATCCGCGGCCGCCGCAGCGGTGACGACCAGGGTTGGTGCGCGACGAACAGCACGGCGACTCCTCGAGAGCGATGCGATCTGTAACCGGTCACAGCCAGGTGAGCACGCACGATACCTCGAAGAAACGGGATGGAATCAAGACCTTGACATCCGCGCAACGGAGCAGCACTGTAACCGGTCACAGGGCTCGTCCGGTGACGCACGTCTCCGGAAAAGAGGAGGACCCCCATGAAGAAGATCCCCTTGCTCGCCGGGGCGCTGGTCGCGGCGCTTCTGATGACCAGCGCGTGCAGCTCCGGCGACGACAGCGACAGCACGGCGGACCCGAACGAGAAGGTCGCGCTCACCTACTGGAGCTGGGCGCCGAACATGGACAAGGTCGTCGCGGCCTGGAACGCGGCGCACCCGAACATCCAGGTCACGGTCAACAAGCAGGACGGCGGCGACCCGGCCGTCGCCAAGCTGCTCACCGCGATCAAGGCCGGCAGCGGCGCCCCCGACATCATGCAGGCCGAGTACCAGAAGATCCCGACGCTGGTCTCCGCCGACGCGCTCGCCGACATCGCCAAGGAGGCCGGCGACCTCAAGGCGAAGTTCCCCGAGGGTGCCTGGGCCGCCGTCACCCTCGGCTCCGAGGCGGTCTACGGCGTGCCACAGGACTCCGGGCCGATGATGTTCTACTACCGCTCCGACGTCTTCGACAAGCTCAAGATCAAGGCCCCGGCGACCTGGGACGAGTACGCCGACGCGGCGCGCACGATCCACAAGGCCGACGCGAAGCAGTACCTCGGCACCTTCTCCTCGAACGACCCGGGCTGGTTCGCCGGCCTCTCCCAGCAGGCCGGCGCGAGCTGGTGGGGCGTGAACGGCGACTCGTGGAGCGTGGCGATCGACGACGCCACCACCCAGAAGGTCGCCGGCTACTGGGGCGGCCTCGTGCAGGAGGGCGTGATCGACAACAAGCCGATGTACACGCCCGAGTGGAACGCCGCCCTCAACGACGGCACCCAGGTCGGCTGGCTCTCCGCGGTCTGGGGCCCCGGTGTGCTCGAGGGCAACGCCGCCTCCACCAAGGGCAAGTGGAAGGTCGCGCAGCTCCCGCAGTGGGACGCCGCCGCGCCCGCGACCGGCAACTGGGGCGGCTCGGCCACCAGCGTCACCTCGCAGAGCAAGCACAAGGCCCAGGCCGCCGAGTTCGTCAAGTGGCTCAACAGCGACCCCGCCGCGATCAAGCTGCTCGCCGGCACCGCCAACGTCTACCCCGCGAGCGTCGACTCCGCCGCCGCGCTGACCGAGCCGCCGGCGTTCTTCAGCAACCAGCCCGACTTCTACGCGGTCGCCGCCGAGGCCAGCAAGATCACCAAGCCGTTCACGTACGGGCCGAACGTCAACGTCGCGTACAGCTCGTACAACGACGCCTTCGGCAAGGCCGCCGAGTCGAAGAAGGCGGCCGAGTTCGCCGGCGCCCTCGCGACCATGCAGCAGGCCACCCTCGACGACCTGAAGAACACCGGTTTCAAGGTCGCCGGCTGAGGCTTTCGAGCCGGGGCTTTCCCGAGCCCCGGCCCGGAGAAGGAGTCCCGATGAGTACCACCGTCCGCCGCCGAACCGGCGCACCTTATCTCTTCCTCGCCCCCGCCCTGGTGCTCTTCGGGCTCTTCCTGGCGGCACCGATCGTGTACGCGGGCTACCTGAGCTTGCGCCGCGTCAGGGTGAGCGGCCTCGGCCTCGGCTCCGGCTCGCGCACCGAGATCTGGGCCGGGCTGGAGAACTACACCCGCTCGCTCACCGATCCGGAGTTCCTGCCCAGCGTGTTGCGCGTGGGGGCGTACGGCCTGATCGTCGTGCCCTGCATGCTCGGGCTGGCCCTGATCCTGGCGCTGCTGCTGGACGCCGGCCGCACGCGCGTGGGCACCTTCGCCCGCACGGCCATCTTCCTCCCGTACGCGGTGCCGGCGGTCATCGCCTCGCTGCTGTGGGGCTTTCTCTACCTGCCGCGCGTGAGCCCCATCGTGGACGTGCTCGACCGGGTGGGCATCACCGCGCCCGACGCCCTGAGCTCGTCCTGGGTGCTCTACGCGGTCGCGAACATCGCGATCTGGGGCGGCACCGGCTTCAACATGATCGTGCTCTACACGGCGCTGCGGGCGATCCCCACCGAGCTGTTCGAGGCCGCCCGCATCGACGGCGCCGGCGACATCCAGATCGCGCTGCGCGTCAAGATCCCGATCATCGCGCCGTCGCTGGTGATGACCACGCTCTTCTCGCTCATCGCCACGCTCCAGGTCTTCGCCGAGCCGATGACCCTGCGCCCGCTGAGCAACACCATCTCGACCACCTGGACCCCGCTGATGAAGGTCTACCGGGACGCGTTCGTGCGCAACGACATCTACGCCGCGGCGGCCACCTCGGTCATCATCGCGCTCGCCACGTTCGTGATCTCCTACGGCTTCCTCAAGCTCGTCGGCTCGCGGGCCTTCAGTCAGGAGAACTGATCATGGCTGTCACCACCGTTCCCGTGGTGCCCACGACCACCGGGGCGACCACCGCGCCGCGGGTGCAGCGCCATCGCCGTACGAGCCCGACCGCCACGATCCTGCTGCTGCTCGGCGCCGCGTACTGCCTGATGCCGGTCCTGTGGGTGTTGATCGCCTCGACCAAGAGCGCGAGCGAGCTGTTCACCACGTTCACGTTCACCCCGAGCACCCACCTGTTCGACAACATCGCGTTCCTCACCAGCTACCGCGACGGGCTCTACTGGCGCTGGATGGCCAACTCGGCGCTGTTCGCCGGCGTCGGCGCGGCCGCCTCAACGCTGGTCTCGGCGATGGCCGGTTTCGCCCTGGCCAAGTACGACTTCCGCGGCAAGTCGCTGGTCTTCAACCTGGTGCTCGCCGGGGTGCTCGTGCCCGCGGTGATCCTCGCCGTGCCGCAGTACCTGCTGCTCGCCAAGGCCGGCATGACCAACACGTACTGGTCGGTGCTGCTGCCCAGCATGATCTCCCCGTACGGCATCTATCTGTGCCGGATCTTCGCGGCCGCGACCGTGCCGAACGAGGTGCTGGAGGCCGCCCGGATGGACGGCGCCGGCGACTGGCGGTCCTTCGTCCGGGTGGTGCTGCCGATGATGCGCAGCGGGCTGGTGACCGTGTTCCTCTTCCAGTTCGTGGCCATCTGGAACAACTACATGCTGCCGTTCATCATGCTCGGCGACGACAAGCTCTTCCCGGTGACCGTGGGCCTGAGCGGCCTGCTCAACCAGGGCGCCACCCAGCCGGCCATGTACACGTCGGTGGTCACCGGCGCGCTGCTGTCGGTGGTGCCGCTGGTGGCGCTCTTCCTCGGCCTCCAGCGCTACTGGCGGGTCGACCTCGGCGCCGGCGCGGTCAAGGCGTAGCTATGATCCCCAACGTGCCGACCCGCAAACGGCCCACCATCCGCGACGTCGCTCGCGAGGCCGGGGTCTCCTACGCCACCGTCTCCCGCGTGCTCAACGGCCGCGAGTGGGTCAGCCCCGACGCCGCCCGGGCCGTGCGCGAGGCGATCGCCCGCACCGGCTACACGGCCAACCCGCACGCCCGCTCGCTGGCGACGGGCCGGTCCGGCTCCATCGCGTTCCTGCTCACCGAGCCGCAGCACCTGCTCTTCGAGGACCCGAACTTCTCGGTGCTGCTGCGCGGCGTGGCACAGGCCCTCGCCGACCGCGAGCTCACCCTCATCCTCATGATCGCCTCGACCCCGGAGGAGCGCACCCGCACGATCGCCTACCTCTCCGGCGGCCATGTCGACGGCGTCCTGCTGGTCTCGCCGCACTCGGGCGACCCGCTGCTGAGCCAGCTGGTGCGGGCCGAGGTCCCGATCGTCGCCTGCGGCCGCGTCCTCGGCTACGAGCAAGTGATCAGCTCGGTGATGGCCGACGACCGCAACGGCGGGCGCTCCGCCGTCGACCACCTCATCAGGGCCGGCTGCACCCGCATCGCCACGATCACCGGCCCCCAGGACACGGCCGGCGGCGTCGACCGCTTGCAGGGCTACCACGACGCCCTGATCGCCCACGGCGTCACCATCGAGCCGTCCCGCATAGCCCAGGGCGACTGGAGCCGCGAGAGCGGAGCCGCCGCCATGCGGCAGCTGCTGGAGCAGGCCCCCGACCTCGACGCGGTCTTCGCCGCCTCCGACGCCATGGCCGACGGGGCGCTGCGCGTGCTGCGCGAGGCGGGCCGGGAGGTCCCGGGCGACGTGCGGGTGGTCGGCTTCGACGACTCGGGCCTCGCCGCCACCACCGAGCCTCCGCTCACCACGGTCCGCCACCCCCTCGACCGCGTGGCCGAGGAGATGGTCCGCCTCCTCACCGACGTGATCGCCGGCCGGACCCCGCTGTCCATCACCGTGCCGACGACCCTGGTCATCCGCGCTTCCTCACCCGCGTAACGGCTCCACCGTCTCCCGCGTCACGGGCTCCATCCCGGCGTCTCCCCCGGCGCCGGCCCGTCCTTCGTCGTGAAGGAGCAATAGATGAAACGGTTGATCGCCGCTGTCGTGGTGCTCGCGGCAGTGCTCACCCCGTCCCCGGCCCAGGCGGCCAACACCCTCACCATGCTGGGCGCCGACGTGTCGTCGTTGCAGCGCACGCTCGACCTCGGCGGCAAGTACTACAACGCGTCGGGCGCGGCCGCCGACCCGTACGACATCCTGAAGTCGGCGGGCGCCAACTACGCCCGGCTGCGCATCTGGAACAACCCGGCCAGCGGCTACAACAACAAGGCCAAGGTGCTCCAGCAGGCCAGGTCGATCAAGGCCAAGGGCCTCAAGCTGCTGATCGACTTCCACTACTCCGACACGTGGGCCGACCCCGGCAAGCAATATCCGCCGGCGGCCTGGGCCTCGCACAGCCTGGCCCAGCTCCAGTCCGACGTCTACACCTACACGTACGACGTCTGCACCGCCCTGAAGGCGCAGGGCACCACCCCGGACAGCGTCCAGGTCGGCAACGAGATCAACGTCGGGATGCTGTGGCCCCGCGGCCAGGTGGTCAACAACAACTTCGCCCCGCTGGCCGCGCTGCTCAAGCAGGGCTACAACGCGGTCAAGGCGTGCAACGGCGCGACCCAGGTCTGGATCCACACGGCCGACGCGGACAGCATGGCGAACGCCCGCTGGTTCTACGACGGCATCAAGGCACAGGGCGTGACCTGGGACGTGACCGCTTTGTCCTATTACTGTATGTGGCACGGGTCGCTGGCGAACCTCTACAACGTCATCACCGACGTCCGCAGCCGCTACGGCAAGCCGGTGGTGATCGCCGAGACCGCGTACATGTTCACCACCGCGGACGCCGACGGCGAGCCCAACTCGATCCCCGGCACGACGCTGTGCGACAACATCCCGGCGACCTGGGCCGGGCAGGCGCAGCAGTTCACCTGGGTGCAGAACACCGCGCGCAACGCGGGCGCGGTGGGCGTCTTCTATTGGGAGCCCACCTGGTATGCCATCAAGGGCAACGGATGGGACCCCGCCAATATCAACGGTACCGGAGACGGCTGGGACAACATGGCGATATTCGACTGGAGCGGGCGGGTTAATCCCTCGCTGCGCTGGGCAAGCTGATGATCAGTGCCCGTCGTGCAGTTTGCGGCGGGCGCTCCACAGTGTCGGTTCTCACGGCATACTGAGCCTGTTCAGGGTGCTCTACTAGACGAGTCACCGAGCACCGAGGGAGTGTCCATGCAGCGGCATCGGGTGGCAGTGATCGGCGCCGGCTTCGGGGGTCTTTTCGCGATCAAGGCGCTGCGCAATGCCAACGTCGACATCACGCTCATCAACGGCACCGCGTACCACTTGTTCCAGCCTTTGCTGTACCAGGTGGCCACCGGCGTCCTGTCCGAGGGCGAGATCGCCCCGCCGATCCGCGAGGTGTTGCGCAACCAGGACAACGTCGACGTCAAGCTCGGCTGGGCGCAGGACGTCGACACCGAAAACAAGATCATTACTGTTGCCGGCCCGGGCATCGACTACACGGTCGAGTACGACACGTTGATCGTCGCCGCCGGCGCCTCGCAGTCCTACTTCGGCAACGACCACTTCTCGGACAACGCGCCGGGCATGAAGAGCATCGACGACGCGCTCGAGCTGCGCGCCAAGATCTTCGGCGCGTTCGAGATCGCCGACCTCCAGACCGATCCCGAGGCGCAGGAGCGCTGGCTCACCTTCGTGGTGGTCGGCGCCGGCCCGACCGGTGTCGAGATGGCCGGTCAGATCGCCGAGCTGGCCCACCGCAACCTGCCGGGGCAGTACAAGCACATCGACCCGCGCAAGGCGCGCATCATCCTGATCGACGCGGTCGGCGCGGTGCTCAACACGTTCGGCGACCATCTGTCGACCCGGGCGCTTCAGCAGCTGCACCGGCTGGGTGTCGAGGTCGAGCTCAACACCAAGGTCGTGAACGTCGACCGTACGGGCATCGAGGTCGAGTCGGAGCGGGGCCACCAGCGCATCCCGTCGATGACCAAGGTGTGGGCGGCCGGTGTCGCCGCTCCCCCGCTGGCTCGCAAGATCGCCGCGGCCGCGGGCGCCGAGACCGACCGGGCCGGGCGCATCATGGTCAACCCCGACCTGACGGTGCCGGGTCACCCCGAGATCTTCGTGCTCGGCGACATGATGAACCTGACCGACCCGTCCACGGGCCGGCCGCTGCCCGGCGTCGCGCAGGTCGCCATGCAGGGCGGCAAGTACGCGGCCCAGACGATCAAGGGCCGGCTCAAGCGCAAGCCGGCCGGCGAGCCGTTCAAGTACTTCGACAAGGGCAGCATGGCGACGATCTCGCGGTTCTCCGCGGTCGCCAGCATCGGCAGCAAGATCCGGCTGTCCGGGTTCTTGGCCTGGGTGATGTGGCTCGTCGTGCACGTGTTCTACCTGGTCGGCTTCAAGAACCGGTTCACAACGGTGCTGCACTGGGCGGTCAGCTTCCTCGGCCGGGGCCGGTCCGAGCGGGTGGCGACCGAGCAGCAGGCCTTCGCGAGAAAGGCCATGTACGAGTACGGCAACCCGTTCGAGCGGGCACGGCTCGCCGACGCCCCGCCCGCGGACGAGGTGTCGGTGACCGACGCCGACCGGCTCAGCGAGAACGGCCGGGTCCCGGCAAAGACGAAGTAGAGCCGCTACCGGGGGCGGATGGTCGCCCAGACCATCTTGCCCTCGGCGCACGGCAGCGCTCCCCACCCCGCCGAGGCCGCCTGCACGGCCCGCAGGCCCATACCCCGCACCTCCCATCGGTCGACCGGCGGCGTGGGCGGCTCGATGATCCGCGGCAGGCGCGGGTCGCGGTCGCGCACGACCAGGTGCAGGCCGTTGCCGCGGCGGCTCACCACCACGGTGATCTGCGTGCGGGCGTGCTCGACGGCGTTCGCCGCCAGCTCGCTCATCACCAGCCGGCCCGGGTAGAGGACGTCCGGCAGCCGCCACGCGCCGCACGCCTCGGTCACCAGGTTGCGCGCCAGGGCCGGCGTGTCCGGGTCGGGCGGCAGCTGCAACCGGACCCGGTCGGTCGCCGGCACCCCTGCCAGGCAGGCCGCCCGCGCCTCGGCGACCGTCTCGAAGGTGGGCAGGAAGTTCGCGCCGCCGAGCCGGTGCAGCCGGTCGGCCAGCACGGTCGCCGACGGCAGGCAGGCCACGATCCGCACCGGGGGCTGCATCGCGCCCGCCACCTGCGACATCGTCAGCCAGGTCGTCAGGCCGGACGCGTGCGGGTCGTCGAGGGCGCTCAGGTCCACGACGAGCCCGGTGGGATGTTCGCCGAGCGCCTTCTTGAGGCACACGAAGACGTCACGCCGGAGCGCGTTGCTCCAGCTGCCACGGACGGTCACGAGGGTGAGCGCGCAGTCGACATCCGCGCTCACCTCCACACTGCCGCCGGTATGGGAGTGGTGGCGGGGCAACGGGTGGCGGACGCGCATGTCCGGCCAACGACGGGTGTTCATGAACGGGCACGCCTACCCGGGCAAGAGATCACCATGCGCAAATAAGGGCTATTCACTCGATTGAGGTACGTCTACTTCCGAGTGAACGGGACCCAGCAGCTCGCCGGCGATCGCGCGGTACGGCGTGGGCGCCGCGAGCTCGTCCACCCCGACCGGGTCGGCCAGCGCCCGCTCGATCGCGTCCCGCAGCCGCGCCTGCTCGGCGGCCGGATCCTGATACCAGGCCACCGACCAGATGCGATGGAGGTGCCAGCCGAGCTCGCGCAACTCCTCGTGGCGCAGGCGGTCGCGCTCGCGGACCGACGGGATCTTCGCGTACTCGGGGCCGTCGAACTCGATGCCGAGCGCGAAGACGTCCTTCTCCTGACCGGGGTGGAGCACCGCCAGCGGGATCCAGTGGCCCGCCGCGCCGACCTGACGGCGTACGACATGTCCCCACTCGACGAGCACGGCCGACACCGCGTCCTCGAAGGGCGACGCGTCCTCGCGGTCGGTGATCTCGCGCCCGAGCGTGGCGGCGGAGCGCTCCGCGTACTCCAGATAGGCCTTGAGATGGCGCACGCTCTCGTTGCCCATGTCGGGGACGTCGCCGGAGCGGATCGACGACACCACCTCGATGCGGCGGGAGGCGCGGGTGATGGCCACGTTGAGGCGGCGCCAGCCCATCGGCCGGTTGAGCGCGCCGAAATTCGTACTGATCTTGTCGTTCTCGTCGTAGCCGTAGCCGACGGACAGGATGATCACGTCGCGGACGTCGCCCTGCACCGCCTCGAGGCTCTTGACGAAGAAGCCGGTGAGCCGGTCGTCGTCGGTGAAGAAGTGCTCCAGGTCGGGACGCTCGGCAACCGCCCGCCGGACCGCGTCGTCGATCGCGTCGGCCTGCGCCACCGAGAGCGTCACGACGCCGAGCGTCTGCCCGGGCCGGGTCGTGTAGTGGTGCAGCACCCGCTCGGCGACCGCGTCCGCCTCGATCGGGTTGTCCGAGGTGGTCTGCCGCCGGTAGACGCCGTCGACCAGGTACATCTCGACGCCGTGGTCCGGCTCCTGCGGGTACGCGCGGGTCATGCTCACCAGGCGCCCGTGGTAGTAGGCGAGGTCGGCGAAGGCGAACAGCGCCTCGTGGCTGCTGCGGTGGTGCCAGGTGAGGTGCAGCACCGGGAAGGTCTCCCGGGCGAGCTCCAGGATCGACGGATGGTCGACGACGTCGTCCTCGACCCGGTCGTAGTACGAGGTCGGCGGCAGCTGCTGGTGGTCGCCCGAGACGACGAGCGCGTCGCCGCGGTAGATGCAGTTGATCGCGTCGGCCGTGGTCACCTGCGACGCCTCGTCGAGCACGACCATGTCGAACTCCATCTCGGGCGGCAGGTAGCGGCTCACCGCGAGCGGCGACATGAGCAGGCACGGCTTGAGCGCCTGCACCGAGTGCCGGGCCTGGGCGAGCAGCTCCTGCACGGCGAGGTGGCCGCTCTGCTTGTTGCCCTCGCGCCGGATGATCCCGGGCTCGCCGGTCGCCGACGAGGACGGGCGGCGCGCCTCCACCGCGTACACGATGTCTGCGAGGGCCGCGCCGGTGAGCTCGTTGTCCAGCAGCCGGAACACCTCGACGAGGTGCGACCGCTCCTCCGCTGTCGTCGGGTGCAGCCCCGGATCGTCCCTGATCACCGCGTCGGCCCACCCCCGGAGCAAGGCCCTTTCCAGTACGGGCCACAGGCGCTCGACCGGGATGTCGTTGTCGCCGCAGTAGTCGAGCGCGCCCTCGAGCCCGTGCTCGACCAGCACGCTGCGCGCGTCCTGGTGGCGGAACCACTCGTGCTGCCCCTCGGTGTCGTGCAGCAGCTCGACCAGGAAGTCGCGGGCGCTGTCGTAGTCGCCGAGCCGCTCGACGATCTCGGCGTGGCGGGACGGCCCGAACGCGTCGAGCACCTGCCCGCGCGCCGACTCCCAGCCGGCCACCGCCGCCGGCAGGCCCTCGGTGGGGTGCGCCTCCATCAGGGCGTGCGCCTGCGCGGGGCTGAGCGGGGCGTCCTCGCCGGTGAGCACGCGCCGGGCGTGCGCGGTCCAGGCGACGACCTCGTTCATCACCTCGTCGTCGGTCTTGGTGCCGCGGTAGACCGAGCCCAGCACGGCCGCGTGCGCGGCGGCGTCGGCCCAGATCGCCGTCTCGGCGTCGGTGGCCGCCTGCCGCTGGTCGGCGATGTCGCGGGCCTCGGCCAGCGTCAGGTCCCGGCCGGTCGGCACGCTGTAGGCGCGGATCATCTCGGCGGCGGCGTGCAGCGGGGCGATGTGCGCGCGCAGCCAGCTCACCGCGTCCGCGATCGGCCCCTCCCCCAGCTCGGGCCGGGGCGCGCGGGCCGGTGCCGGCCGCAGCGTCGTACGGAAGCGGGTGAACTCGTCGCGGGCCTCGCCGACGATGCGCAGCAGGGCGCTGTTCGGCCGGGGCGCGCAGACGTGCACGGTCACGGCGGGCAGCGCGTCGGCCGGCACCTCGCGGATCACCTCGTCGGCGTTGTGCAGCGCCTCCTGGATCGCCGCGAAGTCGGTCTCGCGGCCCTGCCAGTGCCTGCCGAGGATCTCGGCGTGCTCGGCCTCGGCGTCGGCCAGGTCCTCCAGCGCCTGCTTCCAGGCGGCGGCGTCCTCCACGTTCGCGATCGCCTCGGCGGGCTTGACCTCGGGCTTCGCGGCCTCGACCGCCGCGTCCTTGGCCCGCCGGTAGGGCCGCAGCAGCTTGCGCGGGCCGCGGTGCCGGGTGAGCCGGTCGGCGATCTCGGTGACCGGCTCGTTGAGCACTTCCTCGTTGAAGTGCCGGCGTGCCTGCGACTCGGCGTCGGCGACCGCCTCGACGGCGAGCCGCAGGGCCCGGACGGCGGCGTGCGCCCGCGCCATCCCGCCGGGCTCGAACCACTCGGGCTCGGGCTTGTGCTCGCGTCCGATCAGGTCGGCGATCGTGATAACGCGGGCCGAGTCGGGGAAGGTGACCACGTTCGGCAGGCCGAGCCGGGCGGTGACCCGGTCGAGGCTCTCCTGCCGGCTCTCCAGCCGGTCGGCCTCCTCGGCGAACTTGTTGGCCAGGTGGTCGGCCTGCGCGGCGTTCAGCGGCCCCAGGTCGACGGCCTCCGGCACGAGATCGGAGAGATCCGGTACGCCGGTCAGGTCGTCGGCCGACGGCAGCTCGGCCCAGGGGATGCCGCCGTAGCGCAGCGCGGCCAGATGGTGGGTGAGGTCCGTGGCCGCCTTCTGCACCGGGGCCAGGGTCTCGATGGTCAGCCACTCCTCCTCGACCTTGGGCGGCCGCTTGGCGGCGTGCCCGGCGAGCGCGGCGAGCTTGGCGGCGCCGGCGGGCTCGTGCAGGTCGAACGCGTCGGCCAGCGTCGAGTTGGCGATCACCGCCTCGGCGAGCTTGGTGAGCGCGGCCAGCGCCAGCCGCAGCCGCGGGTCCAGCGGCTCCCGGTCGACGGCCTCGCGCCACAGGTAGCTCTCGCTGCTCACCCGGCCGAGCCGCGACACGGCGTCGCGGATGCGGTAGAGCGACTCGGCGGTCAGGTCCTGCGGGTTCAGGGTCGCGACCGGCGCCGCGGGCGCCTCCAGCAGGCGGGTGCAGACCCCGAGCACGTCGAAGAGGCTGCGGCCGAGCGGCTGCCGGACCCGGTTCAGGGCTTCCGCGTACGCGCTGAGCCGCTCCCGCCGCTCGCGCACCGCGCGCCGGTCGATCGGGTCCATGGTCGCCAGCGCCGGCGGGTCGGTCTCGAGCGCGCTCGCCAGCGCCGTGGCCACCTCGCGCCGCCCGACCAGGTTGCTGTGCAGCGCGAGCAGGTAGTTGCCGAGGCCCGCGCCGGTGAGCCGCCGCTGCACGGTGTCGAGGGCGGCGGCCTTCTCCGAGACGACCAGCACCCGCTTGCCGGCGTGCAGCAGCCCGCCGACGATGTTCGCGATGGTCTGCGACTTGCCGGTGCCGGGCGGCCCGTCCAGCACGAAGCTGCGCCCGGCGAGCGCGGCGGCGACGGCCACCCGCTGCGACGCGTCGGCGTCGAGCAGCAGCGGCACGTCCTCGGGCGGCGCGGCCTGGTCGATCTTCTCGGGCGCGATCGGCTCGAAGGCGAACGCGCGGTCCGCGTCGTGCGTGGCGAGCGCCCGCACCACGGGGTGCTCGACGATGTGCGGCTCGTTCTCGTACAGGTCGTAGTACATCGCCTCGCGGTGCACGCTGAGGCAGGCGAGCACGATGGTCTCGTCGGCGTACCAGCCGCGGCGCTCGCCGATCGCCACGTCGACCTTGGCCCAGAGCACCGTCACGTCGAGCTCGGCCAGCGAGTTGATCTCGGGGATCTCGACGTCGAGCTCGGCCATCCTGATCACCAGGGCCGGGTTGACGATCGGGTCCTCGGGCCGGGCCACCAGCCGCGGCCCCGCCGGGTCGATCTCGACGGGGACCAGCAGGATGGGGCTCTCGTACGGGGATCCGTCGTCGTCGGCCCAGTGCAGCATCCCCACGCCGAGGTAGAGCGGAGAGACGCCGCGGTCCTGAAGCTCCTGGCGCGAGCGCCGGTAGAACCGGTGCAGCAGCGCGCCCAGCACCTCGGCCGGCAGGTCGGTGCGGAGGACGTGCGCGGCCGAGCCGTCGTCCTCGAAGGCGAAGCCGCCGCCCTCCTGCAGGACCTTGACGATCGCCTTGGGCGACGGGCCGGTGATCTCGACCGAGGTCTGCGCGATCCGGGCGAAGTTGAGAAGCGGGTTGGCGCCGGTCAGGTCGACCAGTCCCTCGCGCCAGGTCTCCAGGGCACGCCGAACCTCGGCACCGGGTAACCCGCTCGACTCGACTTCAGAATCCGGCCACATGCCCTCAATTCCAGCAACCGGACGGCGGTCACGCTGGAGATTTGGCCGCTTAGTTCGGATATTTACGATATCGGTCGGGCGCTCACCTACCGCTTCTCGTCCTCCTGGATCCGGTTCGGCCGCCGAGCCGCCCACTCCCGCACCTCGGAGGTTCGCCAGATCCGCCCCACCGACAGATGCGCGATCGGCTCCGGGAAGTCCGCCCGATCCACCAGCACAGCCACACGTTGCCGACTAACGCCAAGATAATCAGCGATCTCCGCGGCGGCCATGATTTCGTCCATCGACGTCGATACTCCGATCACAGGCATTGTCGATCTGACAATCCGGGAGGTTTGTCTAGTAGACGACCCCATGCGCCGTTCTCACGACGCTCTCGGTTCGGGCAACGCGGACGGCAGTCCGGCCCGACACGTGGCGACCCACCTTGCGCCTTGCGAGCCAGGCGCCACTTGCAGGAGGTCACCTTGTCAGGCATCCAGAGCCGCGACCCGATGCAGCGCATTGCTCGACGCCGCCATCCTCGAGACCTCGGTTGTCGCGCCTACCGGGTGAACGGCGCGCCCCGGAGCGCGGCGGGCGAACGCCGCAGGCAGGGCGAGGCCCCCGGCGCGGAGCCGGGGGCCTCGGGTGACGGCACGTGGGTGGGAATCGCCCTCAGGAGGCGTGGACGGTGTCCGGGGTGTCGCGCCTGGCCGGGGCCTCGCGCTCCAGGGCCGCGCCCTCGACGTCGACGACCGGGAGCCAGCCGAGCCAGCGGGGCAGCCACCACGCCGAGCGGCCGAGCAGGGCGATCGCGGCCGGGACGAGGATCATGCGGACCACGATGGCGTCGAAGAGGATGCCGATGGCCAGGGCGAAGGCGATCGGCTTGATCGTGTCGTTGCCCTCGGGGACGAAGCCGGCGAAGACCGAGAACATGATCGTGGCCGCCGCGACCACCACCGGGGCCGCCTGCTTGAAGCCGGTGACCACCGCGTCGCGTGGGGCGGCGCCGTGCGCGTGGGCCTCGTGCATGCGCGAGACCAGGAAGACCTGGTAGTCCATCGCCAGGCCGAACAGGATGCCGACGATGATGATCGGTGCCAGGCTCAGCAGCGGGCCGGTGGTCTGCGCGTTGACCAGGGCGGAGAGCCAGCCCCACTGGAAGACCGCGACCGTCGCGCCGAGCGCCGCGCCGATGGTGAGCAGGAAGCCGAGCACGCCGACGACCGGCACGAGCAGCGACCGGAAGACCAGCACCAGCAGGATGAACGCGAGGCCGACCACGAGGATCAGGTAGCGCGGCAGGGCCTGGTCGAGCTTCTCCGACACGTCGATGCTGACCGCCGTCGTGCCGGTCACGTACACCTTGGCGTCCGGCCCGTCCGCCACGTCGTCGCGGATCGAGTGGACCAGGTCGAGCGTCGCCGCGTCCTCCGGGCCCGACGTCGGGATGATGGTGATGAGGGCGGCGTTCTGCGCCTGGTTGGGCTGGGGTGCGGCCACGACCGCGACTCCCGGCAGCGTCTGGACCTTTTGCTGTACGGTCGCCGCGTACGCCGGGGCGCCGGAGCCGTCCACCAGCACCAGCAGCGGTCCGGCGAAGCCCGGCCCGAAGCGCTCGGCGATGATCGCGTCGGCCTTGGCCGCGCTGCTGCCGTCGGCGGCCTTCTGGATGAGCGTGGTGCGCAGCGAGAAGAACGGGATGGCGATCACCGCGAGCGCGATCACCGCGAGGGCCAGGCTGATCACCCGCCGGCCGGTGACCATGCCGGCCCAGCCGCGGAAGAAGCCGCGGTCGCGCACCGGCGCCCCGGCCGGGTGGGAGCGGGCCTTCTTCGGCAGCGCGCGCATGCCGAGCGCGCCCAGGAACGCCGGGAGCAGGGTGATCGCCACGAGGACGGCGACCACGATGGTGGCCGCGGCGGCGAGGCCCATCTCGGTGAGGAACGGGATGCCGGCGACCGAGAGGCCGGCCAGCGCGATGACCACGGTCAGGCCGGCGGTGACGACGGCGGAGCCGGCCGTGCCGACCGCGAGCGCCGCCGCTTCCGCCGGGGGCAGGCCGCGCCTGAGCTCCTGCCGGTGCCGGGTGACGATGAACAGCGCGTAGTCGATGCCGACCGCGAGGCCGAGCATGACCGCGAGGATCGGGGTGGTCGACTGGAGGTCGACGAATCCGCTCAGGGTCGTGATGCCGAGCGCGCCGATGGCCACGCCCACCAGGGCCGTCAGCAGGTTCATCCCGGCGAGGACCAGGGAGCCGTACGTGACGGCGAGCACGACGAGCGCCACGACCACACCGAGGATCTCGCCGGTGCCGCCGATGTCCGCCCCGGACTCCTGGGTCGCGTCGCCGCGCGCCTCGACGGTCAGCCCGCCGGACCGGGCCTCCTCGACGACCGCGGTGAGCGCCTCCCGCTCCTCCACGGTGATCTCGGAGTTTTGCACGCCGTAGCTGACCGTGCTGTACGCGGTGCTCTGGTCGCGCGAGACCGTCGGCGCCTGCGGGTTGAGCGGGTTGGTCGCGGACAGCACGCCCGGCAGCTTGCCCAGCTTCTCGACCGTGGCGGCGACCTGTGCCGCGTTCGCCTGGTCAGTGATCTTGCCGCCGGCCGGCGCCTCGAAGACCACCTGCGCGGACGCGCCCGCCGAGGCCGCGCCGAACCGCTCGCGCAGCAGCTTGAGCGCGACGGTCGACTCCTGGCCCGGGATCTCGAACGTGTTCACGGTTGTGCCGGACAGGGTGGCCGCGCCGACGCCGAGACCTATCAGCGCCACCAGCCAGACGACCATGACGATCGCCTTGTGTCGTACCGAGCCCAGTCCTAGGCGATGCAGCAACGTTGCCATGAGGGTTCCCTTGATTAGTGGGCGTTTCTGTGGCCGAGCGCGTCGTAGCTGACGGCGATGAGGTCGTCGAGGGTGACGACCAGGGGCTTGTCACGCATGGTGATGCCGAGCAGGACGAGCGCGCCCAGCGCGCCGACCACGCGGATCGCCCGCGCGTTGTCGCGCTCGGGGTCGAGCGCGAAGGCGGCGAAGATGCCGTGGCCGAGCTCGGTGAGCGCCTGGCCGACGTCGGAGTCGGGCTCGCTCTGCAGGGCGGAGAGCAGCAGCGCGAGGGTGCCGGGCAGGCTCATGGCGAGGCGGGCGGTCTCGGTGAGGACCGCGCGGTCGCGCTCGGGACCGGCCGGCATGCCCTCGACCTGGTCGGCGATCTCGCGCACGGCGCTCAGGGCCTTGTCGATGACGGCCTGCTGGAGCGCCTCCTTGGTCGGATAGCGGTGCAGCAGCCCGGTCTTGGAGTAGCCCACCGCGTCGGCGATGCGCTGCACGGACGTCTCCCGGAAGCCGTGCCGCGCGAAGAGGGAGGCGGCTGCTTCGAGGATCTCGTCGTCGATCTGCTGCTTCGTCGGCCGAGGCATGGGGACCAGAGTAGTCGGTTAGGGACCACCTTGGTCGGTAACCGACCGTGGTGGTCCTCACATGACGAAGGCCGGCTACGGGGTCATTCCCCGTAACCGGCCGGCGAACCCTTGCCTATCGGGCGATCTGCTTGATCCAGGAGGCGATGTTGTCGGTACGGGCGGCGGTCTCGACCCCCGTGTGCGGGCAGGACGGGCCGGTGCTCACCACGGCCACGAGCTCGCCGCGCTTGGTGAAGAAGGGCGCTCCGGAGTCGTACGGGCACGGCGTGGTGTCCGGCGCGGGAGCGTACCCCCGCAGGCCCGTCACGTTGTCGCGCAGCTCGACCACCTCGAGCTGACCCGTCTGGAGGCGGGTGACCGGCGCCGGGTTGACGCTGGTGGTGGAGCCGTAGCCGGTGAGCCGCACGATCGCGCCGATCTCGGGCGCCGTCCGGCCGACCCGCAGCGGGCGGATGTCGCGCACCGGCTCCGCCAGCCGGGCGAGCGCGACGTCGGCGGTGGGCGACTGGCGCACGGCCACGATCTCGATCTCGTGACCGCGGGTGGTGTCCGTCAGATCGGTGCGGCCGACCGTGGCGGTGGTCAGGTCGGCGACCGGATACTCCACGCGCACGTTGTTCGCGTCGCGGAAGCAGTGGCCCGCGGTGATCACCCAGCGGGCCGAGATCAGGGCGCCGGAGCAGGCGCTGTTGCGCTTGCCGCCGTCGGCCGTCGGGATGCCGGTCATGGTGAGCTTGACCGCGAAGGCGTACTTGCCGATGGGCACGGGCTCGCCGTTCGCGACGGCGTTCGCGGGCCCTGAAAGTCCGAAGAGGACACCGCCGATCGTTGCCGCCGCAACGACCATCGACCATATTCGCTGTCTCATCCGGCCGACGGTAGCCGATCTCCGCCTCAGGGGCATTCCGGGGAAAGCCCTGAGGCTTTTCCGGGCGCGGCGCCCGATTCGGCACCTTTGGCGGGCCGTCTGTGCTGCTCATCCGACACTTTCCCGGGCCGGCCCCATCCGGGTACGACGGGGGTTCGGCCCGGATGTTCCCAGCTCTCCCGCTGCCTAATTTCAGCTTCGACACAGAAAACTTTTCCAGGGGGATCTCGATGGGCAAGCGGCCGATAACGGTACGCGTGGCGCGGTGGAGCGCCGAGCATCCGTGGCGTGCGATCGCGCTGTGGGTGGCATTCGTGGCGGTGTGCTTCATGGCCGGCAACGCCGCCGGCACCAAGGAGGCGACCGCCGAGGACAGCGCGATCGGCGAGGCCGGCCGCGCGTACGTGATGATCGACCGCGGCAAGTTCAACGAGGCGCCCGCCGAGGACAACGTCCTCATCACGGCCCGGTCCGGCGCGCTCGACAAGGCGGCCGCCGACGCCGCGGCCGCCGACGCCGCCGCGGCCCTGCGCACCACGACCGGCGTCTCCGCCGTCGGCGAGCCGATCCCGGCGCGCGACGGCTCGGCGCTGCTCGTGCCGATCACCATGAGCGGCGACCCCGACACCGCCTCCGACCGGGTCGAGCCGCTGCACACGGCGGTCGCCTCGGTGCAGGACAAGCACCCGGAGCTGCGCGTCGAGTCCGTCGGCGGCCCGACCATCGGCAAGGCGCTCGACGACACGCTCGGCAAGGACTTCCAGCGCGCCGAGCTGCTCAGCCTGCCGGTCACCCTGGCGATCCTGATCCTGGTCTTCGGCGCGCTGATCGCCGCCGGCGTGCCGGTGCTGCTGGCCCTCATGTCGGTGGCCGCCGCGATGGGCCTGTCCACGCTGGCGTCCCACCTGATCCCGTCCACCGACACCACCAACAGCGTCATCCTGCTGATCGGCATGGCCGTCGGCATCGACTACTCGCTGTTCTACGTCCGCCGCGAACGCGAGGAACGCGCCAAGGGCCGCGGCCACGTCGACGCGGTCGAGATCGCCGCCGAGACCTCCGGGCACGCGGTGGTCGTCTCCGGCACCGCCGTCATCATCGCCATGGCCGGCCTCTTCCTGGCCCGCGACGCGGTGTTCTCCTCGCTCGCCGTCGGCTCGATCCTCGTGGTCGCGGTCGCCGTGATCGGCTCGCTGACCGTGCTGCCGGCGCTGCTCGCCAAGCTGGGCCGCTGGGTCGACCGCCCGCGGGTGCCGTTCCTGTGGCGCCTCACCAACCGGTCGTCCGAGGGCCGCGTGTGGCGGCGCATCCTGAGCCCGGCGCTGCGCTGGCCGGCCGCCACGCTGCTGGTCAGCGTGCTGGCGCTGCTCGCGCTGGCGGCTCCCGCGCTCGGCATGAAGCTCAAGTTCCCCGGCACCGAGGACCTGCCCCGCACCACCCCGGCCATGCAGGCGTACGACCGCCTCACCGCCGCCTATCCCAGCAACGGCACGACGCACGACGTGGTCGTCTCGGCGCCCGCGTCCGCGGCGGCCGACGTCAAGGCCGCGCTGACCCGCCTGTCCGAGAGCACGCAGGGCAACAAGCTGTTCGCGCCGATCGAGGAGACCGGACCGGACATCAAGGTCTCCGCCGACAAGACGATCACCGTCCTGGACGTGGCGACGCCGTACGCGTCCCGCAGCGACGAGGCCGCCGACTCGCTGCACGAGCTCCGGGAGACCCTGGTGCCCGCGGCCCTCTCCGGCATCCCCGGCGCCACCTACGCCGTGGGCGGCGGCGTGGCCGAGAGCGAGGACTACGCGGCGCACGTCTGGCGGACGCTGCCGCTGGTGGCCGGCTTCGTGCTGGTGCTGACGTTCCTGGTGATGGCGTGGACGTTCCGCTCGGTGGTGGTGGCGCTGACGTCGATCGCGCTCAACCTGCTCTCCGCCGGCGCCGCGTACGGCCTGCTGGTCCTGGTCTTCCAGGGCGACTGGGCCGAGGGGCTGCTCGGCTTCACCTCGATGGGCGCGATCGTCACCTGGCTGCCGCTGTTCCTGTTCGTGGTCCTCTTCGGCCTGTCGATGGACTACCACGTCTTCGTGGTGAGCCGCATCCGCGAGGCCGTGCAGCGGGGCGTGCCGACCCGCGAGGCGGTGGCCGAGGGCATCACCGGCTCGGCGGGCACGGTGAGCAGCGCCGCGATCGTCATGGTCGCCGTGTTCTCCATCTTCGCGACGCTGAGCACCATCGACATGAAGCAGCTCGGCATCGGCCTGGCCGCCGCCATCCTGCTCGACGCGACGATCATCCGGGCGGTGGTCCTGCCGTCCCTGATGACCCTGCTGGGCGCGAAGAACTGGTGGGCGCCCCGCTTCATGCGCCCCCGCGGCCGCCACGCGGCACCGGTCTCGCCGGCCGCACCGACCCCGGAGCTGGTCGGCCGCCACTGACCCGCACCGGCGCTCCACCCGAGGCCCCCGGCACCGCGCCGGGGGCCTCGCCCTTTCCCTCCCTCGTCGCCCAGGTGCCGGACGTCACTTGGCAACCGCCGCACCATCTACGGCAAGATCGGACACGTTGTCCGACACCATGACCGAACGATCCGGAAAGAAGGCCCTCGTATGAAACTCGGAATCGCCGGCCGCACCGCCCTCATCATCGGCGGCAGCGGCCTCCTCGGCCGGGCCGTGGCCACCGCCCTGATCGCCGAGGACGTCCGCGTGATACTCGCCGCACGGGACCGGTCACGCCTGGCCGAAGCGGCGGAGAGCGTCGGCGGCGACGTCGCCTGCCTCATCGTCGACACACTCGACGAGGCGTCCGTGAAAGCCGCCGTCGAGCGAGCCGGCACAGTGGACATCGTGGTCAACGCCGCCGCCCCACCCGCACAGACCCTGGACCCCGCCCGGCAGGGGGAACCCCAGGAGGTTCTCGCCGCCGTCGACGCCAAGGCCATGGGGTATCTGCGCGTCATGAACGCCGTCCTGCCCGGCATGCGCGACCGGGGCTTCGGCCGCGTGGTCAACATCAGCGGCCAGGGCGCCCACCTGACCCTGTCGGTCGCCGGCGCCGTCCGCAACCAGGCCGTCATCACCGCCGCCAAGGTCCTCGCCGACGCGTACGCCGGTTCCGGCGTCACCGTCAACGTCGTCAACCCCGGCGTCGTCACGGCCGCGCCGTCGTCGGCGATCGCGCCCGCGACCGGCGGCGAGTCGACCCCCGAACAGGTGGCCGCCCTGGTGACGTTCCTCTGCTCGGGCCCCGCCGCCGCCATCTCCGGCGAGTCCATCGCCGTCGGCCACCGCCTGCTCGGCGTTCAATAGCTCGGCGTCCAGTCGCTCGGCATCCCGCGGCTCGGCATCCCGCGGCTCGGCATCCCGCGGCTCGGCATCCCGCGGCTCGGCATCCCGTGGAGGGCGGCACGCGGGGGCGCGATCCTAAGCCGGGGGCCGCCAGCCCGCGGGGAGCTGTCCGACGCGTACGCGCTGGGGGTGGTCGCCGACCGCGACCGAGGCGACGCGGCGGCCCGTGGCGAAGCTGATGGCGCTGACCCGGTCGGCGCCCGACTCCGAGATGACGCAGTCGCGGCCGTCGGCGCTGACCGTGGCCCAATAGGGCTTGGACGCCTCGACCAGCGGGCCCTCGGCCAGGGTGGCCCGGTCGACGACCGTCACGTAGTCGTCCATGGTGCCGGCGGCGCAGAGCTTCGCGCCGTCGGGGCTGATCGACAGGCCGTGGTGGCGGGAGTCGTTGACCCACGTCGTACGGTCGGTGCTGGTGGCCGGGTTGAGCGGCAGCGGCTTGACCCGGGTGATCCGGTCGCTCGCGACGTCGTATTCGATCAGGCCCGCGAAGAACGAGACCTGGAAGTACAGCTTCGACTCGTCCGGGGTGAGAACGGCGGGCCGTACGGCGTCGGAGAGGTCACGCCGCCCGAACGCGTCCAGCCGCTGGCGCATGTCGATCGTCCGTACCACTTGGAAGGTCCTCGTGTCGGCGATGGTGATGCGCCGGTCGCCCTTGGTGAAGTCGAGCCAGGGGTCGTCGAGCGACGTGTTGACCTCGCCGATCGACGAGTTCCAGAGATAGCGCCCGCCGTCGGTGTAGATGTTCTCGTGCGGCTTGTCGCCGGTCGTGAACGAGCCGAGCTGCCGGCCGGTGACGATGTCCAGCACGTGCACGGTGTTGGAGGTGGACGCGGAGACCGCCACGGAACGGCCGTCCGGCGACACGGCCATGTGGTCGCTGCGATAGCCGGACACCGGGAAACGCCAGCGGATCGCGCCGGTCGCCAGGTCGATCGAGACGACGTCGGCGAAGCTGGGCCGCGAGGCGACGAGGGCGGTGCCGTCGGGCGTCGTGTACATGTCGTCGACGAGCTGGTCGTGCCCCTCCCCCGGGCCGAGCCGGATGCCGAGGAAGAAGGCCAGGCGCACCGGGTTGAGCGCGATCTCGGCCATCCGCTGGTCCCGGTCCGGCACGACGTCGAGCCGGCCGAGCTTGGCGTAGTCGCCGCTGGGCCGGATGACGTCGACGGTTCCCTCCCAGTTGTTGCCGACGAACATGACCTGCTGCGGTGCCGCCACCTCACGCGCCGCCGCTCGCGTCGCCACTGCCGTCACCGCGACGGCGCCGAGCAGGACGGCGGCGGCCGCCCTGGCTGCTCTCCCTGCCAACATGCCTGCCTCCCGGGGTTACCTTGCGGTAACCACATCGAAACAAGACAATCTCTGGCATCGATAGGGGACGACAGCCAAGCCGGACCGGCCACGTTGTGGCCGGCACACAACCGGCCCGAGGGAGGTCGCGATGCTCGCGCGGTTGGTGAGCGACCTGGCCGCCGACGACGACCTCGTGGACGAGGTGCTGCGCGCCGCCTTGAACGCCGGCACCGTGGAGGCCGGCGCCCCGGACGCCGGCGCGGCGACCCGCAGCCAGGTGGCGGCCGTGCTGGCCGCGGGGTTCGACGCCTTTCTGCGGGCCGCGGACGCGGTGGGCCCACACGGCGCCGCCGGCTCTCCGCCCGTCACCGCCGGCTCTGGCACGGTGGACTCCGAGTTCGGCTTTCCGGTGGACTTCAGCCAGGCCGCGCGTTTCGGCGCCGAGCAGGCGGCGCTCGGCGTACCGGTGGTGCGGCTCCTGGCCGGGGTGCACGCCGGCCGCAGTCGCCTGCTGGAGATCGCGGTGGACCGGGGCCGGGCGGCGGGCATCCCCGACGACGCCCTCCTGCACGGCCTTCTCAAACTGGAGCGGTACGGCCGAGCGCTCGAACAGCACGTCATCGACGGCCACCGCACGGCGGAGCGCACCCTGGACCGCGACGACCGCGCCACCCGGATGCGGGTCCTGCGCCGGCTCCTGCTCGGCGACCCCTCCTCTCAGGACGACCCGGCCCGCTTCGGCCTGCGCCCGGACGGCCTCTACCACTGCCTGGTCTCGGACGTCGCCGACCCCGCCCGGGTGCGCGCCTGTGAGGAGGCCGTCTCCCGCACCGGCGGCGTGCTCGCCCCCGTGAACGGCCAGATCGCCGGCCTGACACCCCGCCTACCGGCCGGCCGCGCCGTCGGCCCCCCGGTCCTGATCGTCGTCACACCCCCCGTGACGCTCGCCGACGCACCGGCCGCCCACCGGCTCTGCACCGAGGCCCTGCGCGCCGCCCGCTCCCGCGGAGCCACCGGCGTGTGCCGCGTGACCGACGTGGCCACCGAGACAGCCTTGACCGCCCAGCCCCTCCTGGCCACCATGCTCGGCGCGGACCTGCTCAGCGCCCTGGACCCGGCCGACGAGTTCCACCGTCAGCTGGTCACCACCGCGCTCGCCTACCTCGACCACAGCCACCGCCTGGACCTGACCGCCACGGCGCTGCACCTCCACCCGAACACGGTCCGCTACCGCCTGCGCCGCCTCACCGAACTCACCGGCTTCGCCGAGTCCCCTTCCGTCCCCGAGACCGTCCGCTGGTGGTGGGCCCTGCACACCTGGAGCCGCCCCCGTCCCTGACACCGCGGCCCTGCTCCACACCCGCCACCCACCTCGCCGGCGGCCCGCCACCGCCCGCCGCCACCACCTCCCCCACGCCCCTCACCGCCAGTGCCTGCCGCCGCCCACCTCCCCCACGCCCGTCACCGCCAGTGCCTGCCGCCACCCACCTCGCCCTCGCCCGCCACCCACCAATCCCGGCCGCACGCCACCAACCGCGCCGTCCTCGGGCGCACTCGCCCACCGCTCGGCCCGCGCCATTCACACCTCCCGCGCCACCTCCGCCCTGCCCTCCACACCCTGAGCACGGCAACCCCGGGGCACCCGCTGTGCGTCCTCATTGGACGGCCGCTACCATCCCGCGCGTGGACGAGACGCTGAACAAGCCGGGCCGCGTGCCGACGGCGGCGGACGAGGATCGTTTCTGGAGCCTGATAGAGACCGCCTGGCAGCGCCTGGGCCCCGAGCCGCTCGCCCTGCGCCGGGCCCTGCTCGAGCGCGACCCCGCCGACGAGGACTTCGAGCTCTACGCCATCGACGGCTGGCTGGAAGCCTTCCTGCGCGAGCTCACCGCTCTCACCACCGACCTGAACAGCGCCGACCTGACCGCCCTCGACCGCGTCCTCGAACGCAAGCTCCACGACATCGACCGCGCCGACATCCACGAGGTGACCGACGGCTCCGACGACGGCTTCCTCTACGCCCGCGGCTTCATCGTCGCCCTGGGCCGCGACTTCTACGAGGCCGTCCGCCACGACCCCGCGGTAGCCGTCCTGGACGCCGACTGCGAGGAGATGTGCTACTTCTTCGCCCACCTGCACGAGGCCCGCTTCAACGCGTGGCCCGAGACCGGCTCCGCCATCTCCCGCGAGACCGGCAACAACCTGGCCGGCTGGACCCCCTGACCGGCTCCTCCTGATGCTCGCGCCGGCCGGTCCCTGCGCAGAACCGCGCTGACCCCGCATCCCCGGCTG
>NZ_BOMI01000015.1 GCF_016862115.1 Paractinoplanes deccanensis | reverse complement strand
CCACGTCGACCCGCCCTTCGCCGCCGGCCACGCCGCGTCGACGCCGTACCCACCTGGGGCCGCGTCCCGTGATGCGGGCCGCCGTCACCGCTGCGGGTGATCGGCGGCCCGACATCAGCGAGCGCATCGCTACGGCGTGACGACTCGGCCGCCGAGGGTCACGACCAGCTTGCCGTCGGAGGCGTACGACCAGGCCAGCGCGCCGGACAGCGCCGCGCACCGGGAGCCGTTGGTACCGCTCCAGAACTGGTTCGAGCTGTCGCTGTCACCGACGATCTTGTCGTTGGAGCCGCTGCCGGAGCGGCACGACGTGTTGCCGCGGAACACCGAGGTGCCACCGTCGAACGAGAAGTTGCGCTCCGCGTTGTCGATGCTCACGTTGTTCGCGATCGTCATCGTGCCGAGGTTCCGGTTGTACGTGAAGCCGTGTTTGCCGTTGCGGTAGGCGATGTTGCGCCGGATCACGTGGTTGACGCCGATGTCCTCGCCGCCCAGCTTGTAGCCGTTGCGGTCGCCGTTGCCGGCCTGGCTGCCGTCGGTGAGCGTCCCGTTGTCGTACGACAGCGAGTCCTCGATGGTCACCGGACCGATCGGTCCGGTGTCGGTCTTCGTGTACAGGTCCCATCCGTCGTCAATATTGTTGTGCGACACCGCATATCGGAACACGTTCCCGCCGCCGACCGTCAGCTTCGCCGCGAAGCCGTCCGCGTCCTCGCCGTCGGAGTCCGCGTTGTCGTGCGATTCGGCGCTCACCACGAGATTGTTGGCCGGCCACTGCGAGGCGGGCGTGTCCGAGGCGATCCGCGACAGTTGCAGCCCGCTGTCCCGGTTGAATCGGGTGATCGTACGCTCGAAAATGTTGTTGCTGCCCCCGACGAAAATGCCGTTGTCGCCGGCTCGCTCCACCACGATTCCGCGCACGTGCCAATAGTTGCCGTTCACGGCGAGCCCGCGGTTCGCCGGATCCTCGGCCTGCGCCGAGAAGTTCAAAATCGGCACTTCTCCGGGGTACGAGGTGAGCACCTTACGCGCCGAAGCAGTGCCGTTGTTGCCGGGCGCGATCGTGACGGTCTGCGCGAACGCGTAGGTCCCGCCGCGCAGGTAGATCGTCCCGCCGGCCCCGATCCGCGTGATGGCGCCGGCGAGCGTGGTCGGATCCGCCTGCGTGCCCGAGGCCGAGGCGCTGCCGTTCGGCGCCACGTAGAGAGCCCCGCCGGCGGGCGGCGTCGTGGGCGGCGTCGTGGGCGGTGTCGTGGTGGGTGGCGTCGTCGTGGGTGGTGTAGTTGGGGGCGGAGTCGTGGTGGGTGGCGACGATGTCGGTGTCGTGCCTCCCGCGGAGTCGACCACGACGTCGTCGAACCGGCCCGCCGCCGACTCGGTGAGCAGCCCGATGCGCCCGGCGGCGATCGACGTGTCGGTGGCGGATCCGACGCTCGCGCCGTTGACGGTCCCGCTGATCGTGCTGCCGGAGACCGCCAGCCGCAGCGTGTACCAGCTGCTCGGGGAGATCGTCTGGTTCAGCCCGGCCAGCACCTTGACCGTGCTGCCGTTCATCGCCTCCAACTGGACCCGGTTGCTCCCGGTCAGCGACAGGCGGTACATCTTCGTGGCCCCGGCGGCGCGTGCCGTCAACGCCACCACGCCGGCGCTGGACCCGAACGCTGTCGCCTTGACCCGGGCCTGCACGGAGTAGTTGGTCCAGGCGCTGTCCCCGGCGAACTCCCGCGCCCGCTCGCTGCCGGCGTCGGACTGCTGCAACACCTGCGACCCGTCGGCGACCACCGACCACGTTCCGCCGGACTTCGACCATCCGCTGGTCCCACCGGACTCGAAGTCGGCCGAGAACAGCGTGGCCGCCTGAGCGTCGGCCACCGTAACCGCTATTCCGGCCACCGTCACCGCGGCAGCCAGTCCAGCGCCGGCAAGCCGGCGCACACGAGGGGAGGTTGACATGAGCTTTTCTCCTTGGAGCGATGGACGAATCCGCGACAGCCCCAACGCGGAAATTCCCGGATGATCCCTGCAACAATTGCCCGCGTATTTGCAGCCTCCCACAACCGCAACACCCGAAATATGGCACCGCTCATCCATGCCAGTCAATGGCTTCCTTTTGCAGGTTTGTTGCAGCCCTTCCACGATTAAGCCCTCACACCGAACGTCACCCTGCTCACCGAAGACCGCCACCCGAGACGGACCCGCCCGAGTCACGCGGCACCACCTCGTCCCCGCAAAGCACCAGCGCTGTGGAACAACTCGCGCAAAACGGGCTGTGGACGACCCATGCGCGGCCCGCTGTGGACAGCGGGGGCAGGACGGCCGCTGTGGAATAATCCGCACAAAACGGGCTGTGGACACGTGTAAAGCACGACCGGCTGCGGACACGGGTAGGCACGACCCGCGGTGGACACGCCCGGGAACGACCGACTGTGGACAAGCCCGGGGACGACCGACTGTGGACACGCGTGGGGACGACCCGCGGTGGACACACGTGGGTACAACCCGCGGTGGACACACGTGGGTACAACCCGCGGTGGACACACGTGGGTACAACCCGCGGTGGACACACGTGGGGGACGACCCGCCGCGGACATGCATGGGCACAGCCACCGTGAACACGCCTTGGCACAACGCGCATGGACAGCGTCTGGCGAAACTCGCTGTGGACGCGCGGGCACGACCCACCCATCCGACAGCGGCTGCACGCTGTGGATGACGCAGCACGACATCTCCCGGACAGCGGCAACCCGGGCGATGCAGATGGCGCCGGCGTCTGATGGGCGGGCGGTCGTGACGCGCGCCGGGCCGGCAGCGGAGTGTGGCCTTGAGTGGCAGCCGACCGCGGCGGGAGGCGTGGGCCGGGCCGGGCCGGGCCGGGCTGGGCCGGGCTGGGCCGGGCTGGGCCGGGATCGGCCGGGCCGGGCCGGGATCGGCCGGGCCGGGCCGGGATCGGCCGGGCCGGGCCGGGCCGGGCTGGGATCGGCTGGGCTTCTGCTGGTGGAGAAGCCGCTGCCGCGTACCGGAAAGGGATTGTCTTAAGAAATCTTTAAGGGCTGATCCGCCCGTGGGAGCGCTCCCGTATGGACGGGGGAAGCACGTCGGTTCTCCCATGGCGGAAGGCGCAGTCCCAATGTACAGATCCCGGTTCAACAAGTCCCGTGCGAACGTGCGTCGCTGGCAGATCGGCGCGGGTGTCGTGGGGGTCGCTGTGGTCATCACGGGCGTCGGGCTCGGGGTGGCTTCGGCGGCGGAGACAGTGCCTACGGTGAACTGTCCTCAGGTGAACAATCTTCCGGCTGTTCCGGCGCAGGCCCAGGCCGAGGTGCAGCGCAATCTGGAACTGCTGAACACGCAGATCCAGGAAGCCAACAACCGCATCGCCTCGACCGTGGGACAGGGTGGGCCCAACTTCATCCAGAACGCCATTCTCGGGCCGCTGAAGGACAAGCGGTTCGCCACCATCAACCGCATCGAGACGGCCATCGGGCGCAACGCGGCCAAGCCCAACCTGAACGCCGAGGGATTGTCGGGCTGCACCCTGAACGAGGACGGCGGGACGTCGGCGCAGCAACCAGTCGAGGTGCCCGGCGCCGGCGGCGGCAACACGGGTGGCGGCGACACAGGCGGTGACACGGGTGGCGGCAACACAGGCGGTGACACGGGTGGGAACGCGGCTCTGCCGACGGTCAACTGCCCGCAGCTGACGAACCTGCCGGCCGTTCCGGCGCAGGCTCAGGCGGAAGTGCAGCGCAATCTGGAACTGCTGAACACGCAGATCCAGGAAGCCAACAACCGCATCGCCTCGACCGTGGGACAGGGCGGAGCCAACTTCATCCAGAACGCCATTCTCGGGCCCCTGGAGGACAAGCGCTTCGCCACCATCAACCGCATCGAGACCGCCATCGGGCGCAACGCGGCCAAGCCCAACCTGAACGCCGAGGGTCTGGCGCCCTGCACGCTGAACAACTGACGTGACGGCGGGCGCCCCTCGCCGGGGCGCCCCTCGCCGGGGCGCCCGCCGCCGGAAGTCACGCTCGTCACGTGAACGCATTCCCGTCATACGCCGGGGGTAGCTTCGCGAACATGCCCGCCGAAACGCCGCAGCAGAACCAGCCGCACCGCCCCCACCCGTGGAAGGTGGAGGGCGCGCCGCCCGCACCGCCGCCCGGGCCGCAGAAGCCTCAGCGGTCGTCGTGGGTGCGGTTCGGCGTCACGCTGGTCATCCTGCTGGCGCTCAACTGGATCATCTCGTCGGTGCTGCTGGCGCCACCGGAGCGCACGGCCGTGTCGTACACGTACTTCCTGTCGCAGGTGCAGGCCGACAACGTCGCCGAGATCACCTCGACGGGCGAGACGATCGAGGGCCAGTTCAAGAAGGAAGCGGCCTACACGCCGAGCGGCGAGACGAAGTCGGAGCAGGTCGAGCGGTTCACGACCGAGCGGCCGTCGTTCGCCGACGACAACCTCTTCTCGCAGCTCCAGGCCAAGAACGTCCCGGTGAACGCCAATCCGCCCGACGCACCGGCGCCGCTGTGGCAGCAGCTGCTCGTCGGGTTCGGGCCCACGCTGCTGCTGGTCGGCATCTTCGTCTGGATCGCGCGGCGGTCGGCGGGCGCGCTCTCGGGCGGCGGGCTCGGCGGGTTCGGGCGGTCCAAGGCCAAGCTCTACCAGCCCGAGTCGGGACCGCGGACGACCTTCGCCGACGTGGCCGGCATCGAGGAGGTCGAGCAGGAGGTCACCGAGATCGTCGACTTCCTCCGCGAGCCGCAGAAATACCGCAAGCTCGGCGCGCAGATCCCGCACGGCGTGCTGCTCTCCGGGCCGCCCGGCACGGGTAAGACGCTGCTGGCGCGGGCGGTGGCCGGCGAGGCGCGGGTGCCGTTCTTCTCGATCTCGGCGTCCGAGTTCATCGAGGCGATCGTCGGCATCGGCGCGAGCCGGGTCCGCGACCTTTTCGACCAGGCCAAAAAGGTGGCCCCGTCGATCATCTTCATCGACGAGCTCGACGCGATCGGCCGGGCCCGCGGCGGCTCCCAGTCGCTCGGCGGCAACGACGAGCGCGAGCAGACGCTCAACCAGATCCTCACCGAGATGGACGGCTTCACCGGCGCCGAGGGCGTGGTGGTGCTGGCGGCCACCAACCGGCCGGAGATCCTCGACCCCGCGCTGCTGCGCCCGGGCCGCTTCGACCGGCGGGTCACCGTGAGCCCGCCCGACCTGGCCGGCCGCCGCAAGATCCTCGAGGTGCACACCCGCGGCGTGCCGCTGGCGCCCGGCGTCGACCTTCAGGGGCTGGCGTCCTCCACGCCCGGCTTCGTGGGCGCCGACCTCAAGAACCTCGTGAACGAGGCGGCCCTGCTCGCCGCCCGCCGCAAGCACGACCAGGTGGCGAACGCCGACTTCACCGACGCCCTCGAAAAGATCACCCTGGGCACGGTGCGCGGCCTCATGCTGACCCCCGAGGAGAAGACCCGCACGGCCTTCCACGAGTCGGGCCACGCGCTGCTCGGCATGCTCACCCCGGGCGCCGACCCGGTCCGCAAGATCTCGATCATCCCGCGCGGCCAGGCCCTCGGGGTCACCTTCCAGAGCCCCAACACCGATCGGTACGGATATTCGGCCGAATATCTGAAGGGCCGCATCATCGGTGCCCTGGGCGGCCGCGCGGCCGAGGAGGTCGTCTTCGGCGACATGACCACCGGGGCCGAGAGTGACCTCGACCAGGTCAGCAACATCGCCCGGCAGATGGTCGGCCGGTGGGGCATGTCGGACGCCATCGGCCCGGTCACCGTCCTGCCGCCGCCCGGCCAAGAGTCGCCCTTCGGCCTCGACGGCATCGCGCCGGCCACCAAGGAGCTGATCGACGCCGAGGTCCGCCGGATCGTCGAGGAGTGCCACGCCGAGGCGCTGACGGTCCTGCGGGCACACCGCGACCAGCTCGACCGCCTGGCCCACCGCCTCCTCGAGACCGAGACCCTGGACGAGGCCGACGCCTACGCGGCCGCCGGCGTCGACCGTGACACCGCGCCCGGCGCCGTGGCCCGGGGCGAGGCTCCCGGCACCACGCCGGCTCCCGGCCTGCCGGTCACGGTGTCGGCCGACACGGCCTCCACCGACTGACTCCCCCGACTGCCCACCCGGCTGAAGCGGCCGGCGCCTGGTGGGGGCGCCGGCCGCTTCGCTCTGTTCAGCGGTAAAGAGAAGCCGGGCCGGCGAAGGGGTGAAGAGAAGCCAGGCCGGCGAAGGGGTGAAGAGAAGCCAGGCCGGCGAAGGGGTGAAGGCAAGCCGGGCCGGCGAAGGGGTGAAGGCAAGCCGGGCCGGTGGAGAGGTGAAGGCAAGCCGGGCCGGTGGAGGGATGAACGGAGCGCGCCCGGCTCGGGGCCGGGCGCGGAGGTGGGGCTGTCAGCCGTCGTACGAGCCGGCGGCGATGTCGTCGAGGATGGTGGGCCGCGACGGCTTCCACGAGAGGGCGCCGCGGGCCTTGTCACCCGTTGCCTGCTGGTCGAGGAGCAGGGCCTCGCCGAAGGCGCCGAGGCGTTCCACGACGGCCTCCGGCCTCTCGGGTGCCGGCGTCCCGATGCCGAGGCGGCGGGCCGCGGCCTCGCCGATCTCGGCGACCGTCGGGTTGTGGCCGTTCACGCCGAGGAACGTGGAGCCGGGCTCGGCGTGGTCGAGCGCGGCCACGTACAGCTCGGCCAGGTCGTCGACGTGGATCGTCGCCCAGTGTTGCGTGCCGGGCCCCACGAAGGTGCCCTCGCGGGCCGCCGCCACCGCCACGTTCGGGATGCCGCCGCCGTGGCCGTAGACGACGGCCGGCTCGATCAGGATCGCCCGGATGCCGGGCGCCCGGAGCACGCGGGTGTCGACCGCCTCGCGCCACGACACGAGGGCCGGCGCGTCCCGAGGGGTGTCCTCGTCGACGAGGCCCGAGCCGTGGACCCAGATGCCGCCCGTACGGATGAAGGTCTTGCCCGAACGCAGGCCGGCGAGGACCGCCTCGGCGAAAGCCGTCTCCGTGTCCCTGCTGTCCGCGCCGCCCGGGGAGGCCACAGTGATGACGGCGTCGGCCTCCGCGGCGAGCCGGCTCACCAGGGCCCGGTCCGCGATGTCACCCACGACGGTGGTGGCGCCTTTCGCCCGTACGGCGGAAGCCTTGTCCTCGGTGCGCACCAGAGCCGTGACCGAGTGGCCCGCCGAGATCAGGGCGGGAAGGAGCGCCGAGCCGATGTAGCCGGTCGCGCCGGCCAGGAAGACGTTCATGAGCTGCTGACTCCTCGTACGTGATGTTGTCTGCACAAAGATCTACCCGCGCCGGGTATCAGCCGCCAACGAATACTTCTGATCCCACTCATCGCCCTCGGCGATAAGCTGGGTCGGTGGAACAGCGCCAGCTCCAGTTCTTCGTCGCGGTCGCGGAGGAGCTCAGCTTCACCAAGGCCGCCCGCCGCACCCACGCCGTGCAGTCGACCGTGTCGGCGAGCGTCCGCGCCCTCGAACGCGACCTGGGCGCTCCCCTCTTCGAGCGCAGCACCACCAAGGTGACGCTCACCGAGGCCGGCCGGGCCCTGCTGCCCGAGGCCCGGCGCGCGCTCGACTCGCTCGATCAGGCGCGCGCGGCCGTCGAAGGGGTGCGCGACAGCGTCACCGGCAGCCTGCGCGTCGGCACCCTCAGCGGCCTCACCGTGGTCGACCTGCGGTCCCTGGTGCGCGACTTCCGCGAGCGCTACCCGCGGGTGCAGCTCAGCCTCGGCGTCGACGCGGCCGGCACGGACGGGCTGCTGGAGAGCCTGCGCACCGGCGCGCTGGACGTCGCCTTCGTGGGCGTGCAGAGCCCGATCCCCGGCATCCGGATCGAGCCGATCACCACGTTCCAGCCGCGGCTGCTCGTGCCGGCCCACCATCCGCTCGCCGGCCGCGAGCGGGTCACCCGCGCCGAGGTGGCCGGTGAGCCCTTCATCGACCTGCCCACCGGTTTCTGCAACCGCACGCGTACGGACAACGACTTCCGCGGCGCCGGCATCGCCCGCCAGATCGCCGTCGAGGTCAGCGACCTGAGCACCGTCCCCGGCTACGTCGAGTCGGGCATCGGCGTCGCGCTCGTGCCGCCGCTGGTCACCGAGGTTGACGCCGGCGTCGTGCCGGTCGAGCTCAACCCGCCGGCCGCCACGTGGACGCTCGCGGTGGCCACGGCCGTGTCACTCGCGCCGACCAGGGCGACGAGGGCCTTCCTCGACCTGGTCGGCGCCCACGTGGTGCAGCGCGAGCGCTATTAGGCGCCGAGCAGCGCGGCCGGCCCGGCAGCGTGGTCAGGCGCCGAGCAGCGCGTCCACCCACGAGTTGCGGAAGGTGCCGTTCGGGTCGAGGCGCCGCGCCAGGCGCTCGAAGTCGGCGAAGCGCGGGTACTGAGCGCGGATGACCGCCGGGTCGGTGGTGAAGACCTTGCCCCAGTGGGTGCGGGGATCCAGCGGGGCCAGCGCCGCCTCGAGCGCGGACACCACGGGCAGGACCGCTTCGGTGTCGGCGATCCAGGTGAAGTGCAGGGCCACGCTGTCGCGCTCGTAGTTGGGGCTCAGCCACAGGTCGTCGGCGGCGATCGTGCGCACCTCGCAGACCTGGAGCACGGGCGCCACCTGCTCGCGGATCGCGGCGACCGCGTCCAGCGCGGCGAGGCCGTCGGCCCGGGCCACGTGGTACTCGGACTGGAGCTCCGAGCCGTTGCTGGGCGTGAACTCCGGCTTGAAGTGCGGCAGCCGGGTGTACCAGGGGCCGGGCACGCCGCCCTGCTCGGTGCTGTTCGTGGCGGGCATGCCGGGCACCGGGTGGCGCTTCTCGGGGGCCGGCGTGGCGCCGAACCAGGCGCCCTCCATCGGGTCGAGCCGCTTGAGCCAGACGTGGTTGACGTCGGCGCTGGTCCAGTCGGTGAACAGGCTGACGCTGTAGCCGTTGCCCATGACCTCGTCGAAGTGCCGGCCGAGCTCGGCGCGCGTCAGGTTGTCGTAGACGTACTGCCGCAGCTCGAACGAGGGCACGACGTCGAGCGTGAGCGCGGTGACGACGCCGAGCGCGCCGAGGCCGACGACCGCGCCCTGGAAGTCGGCGTCGCCGCGGCGGAAGGTGGCCGGCTTGCCGGAGCCGTCGATCAGCTCGACCGACGAGATCGCGGCGGCCAGGTTCTTGTTGCGCTCGCCGGAGCCGTGGGTGGCGGTCATGATCGCGCCGGCCACGGAGATGTGCGGCAGCGACGCCATGTTGCCGAGGGCGAGGCCGTTGTCGTACAGGAAGGCGGCGAGCTCGCCGTAGCGGACGCCGCCGTCGACGCGCACGGACCGGCGGTCGGGGCTGATCTCGAGGACGCGGGGCAGACCGGCGAGCGAGACCAGGGTGCCGTCGGTGTCGGCCATCCGGTTGAAGGAGTGGCCGCTGCCGAGGACCCGGATCGGGCCGCCGGCCGCGACGATCTCGGCCACCTCGTCGACGGACGTGGGCCGCAGCACCCGCCGCGCGCCGAAGACGATGTTGCCGGCCCAGTTGGTTACACGCTCGCTCATCAGCCAAGCGTAAAAGCTCGGCCGTCGAGTTTAAAGATCATCTTTTCGGATCCGTACGCGCTGACGATGAGTTTCGGGCGCATGACCGGTCGTACCTGGTATGACGACCATCGCTCTGCCGAACGGCCCTACAAAGGCGGATATTTCGTTTTTGTCCGCGCTCGTGGGTGCCGGGGAGGGCGATGTGGTCCTCGACCTGAGCGCCGTCACCCAGCCGACCATGATCGCGATCGAGGCGCTGGCCCGGCTCGCCCTCGCCGCCCGGCACCACGGCCGCCGCCTGACGATCCACGGCGCGCGCCCCGAGCTGCGGGAGCTCGCGACCCTGGTCGGCCTGGAGACCTTCCTCGAGCCGAGCACCCCCGCGGCCGGCGATACCGATCAGACAGCCCTCGCAGAGGCGCCGCTCCAGGCGACCCGGAAGGCCGGAGAAGGGACAGTCAACGCAAGGCCGGGCCGAACGACCGAACGACGGGCAGGCACCGGAGCGACGGACCGCAAGGCCGAAGAAGCGACGTCGCTCAAGCCGCGCCGGGCGGGTGGAGCGGGGTCACTCCAGGTGGGGCGGGAGCCCGAAGAACGGGAACAGCCGCTGCGTGTCGAGGAAGTTGGTCATCCGGGCGATGCGGCCGTCTGAGATCTCCAGGACGGTGATCGCCCACGGGTCGTGGCCCGGTCCGGTCAGCGACGGCCGGTATTGGCCGAACGCCGGCATGCCGTTGGCCACCAGCGGGACGAGGCGCGAGCCCTCGCACCCCGAGCCCGTGCCGCGCATCCACGCCGTGATGTCGTCGGCGCCCCGCAGCCACAGCGGCAGCGGCGGCATGTTCAGCGTCGCGTCCTCGTGCAGCAGCGACGTGAGCGCCGTCAGGTCGTACGCCTCGAAGGCCCGCACGTAGCGCGCCAGCAACGACTTCTGGTCCTCGTCGAGCGGCTGGTAGACGTCGAAGCTCTCCTGCGCCGCCATCGTGGCCCGGGCCCGCTGGAGCGCGCTGTTGACGCTCGCGACCGAGGTGTCGAGCAGGTCGGCCACCTCCTGCGCCGACCAGGCGAGCACCTCGCGCAGGATCAGCACCGCGCGCTGCTTGGCCGGCAGGTGTTGCAGCGCGGCCACGAAGGCCAGCCGGATCGACTCGCGCTCGGCCACGACGTGGGCCGGGTCGACCACCTTGTCGTCGGGGACCGGGCCGACCCAGATCTCCTCGGGGCGCGGCTCCCCCGCGTCGGCCGCGCGCCCGGAGCCGGCCGGGCCCAGGTCCATCGGGCGGACCCGGCGCTGGGCGCTGCCGAGCATGGTCAGGCAGACGTTGGTGGCGATCCGGTAGAGCCAGGACCGCAGCGCCGCGCGGCCCTCGAAGTTGTCGTAGCCGCGCCAGGCGCGCACCAGAGTGTCCTGCACGGCGTCCTCGGCCTCGAAGCCGGAGCCGAGCATGCGGTAGCAGTAGCCGGTCAGCTCGGGCCGGAACGCCTCGAGCTGAGCCTCGATGGGGGTAGCCACATCGCTCACCCAGAAGAACTTAGCCGAAATTCTCCCGCCGATGAGCGATGAGTTCCGGCGGGCGGCCCGGTCTGACCCGGCACACACCACGAACGAAGGAGCGCCACCATGTACGCCGAGGTCAACGGTCTCCACCTCTACTACGAGATCCATGGCGAGGGCACGCCGCTGATCCTGCTGCACGGCGGTCTCGGCTCGGGCGAGATGTTCGCGGCGACCCTGCCGGCCTTCGCCGACCACCACCGGGTGATCCTGCCCGACCTCCAGGGTCACGGCCGGACCGCCGACATCGACCGGCCCCTGGACGTGCGGACGATGGCCGACGACATCGCGGCGCTCATCGACCACCTCGGCCTCCAGAACCCGGACGTGGTGGGCTTCTCGCTCGGCGGCGGCGTCGCCCTCCAGCTCGCGATCCGCCACCCGGGCAAGGTCGGCCGCGTGGTCGCCGGGTCGGCCGGGATCCGGCGCAGCGCCACCTATCCGGAGATTTTGGAGCAGCAGGGCCAGGTCGGCGCCGCGGCCGCCGAGTTCATGAAGGACACCCCGATGTACGAGCTGTACCAGCGCGTGGCGCCGCGGCCCGAGGACTTCCCGCGCCTGCTCGACAAGATCGGCGAGGCGATGGCGCAGGACTTCGACTTCACCGAGGAGGTCAAGAAGATCAGCGTGCCGACGCAGATCGTCGCCGCGGACGCCGACATGTGCCCGCCGAGCCACTTCGTCGAGGTGTTCGGGCTGCTCGACGGCGGCCACCGCGACGGCGGCTGGATGGGCGAGGGCCGGCCGAAGGGCGGGCACGCGCTCGCCATCCTGCCGGGCCTGACCCACTACAACGTCGTCGACTCCCCGCTGTTCGCCGCGGCCGCGCTGGACTTCGTCGACAAGAAGGACTGAGTCGACAAGAAGGACTGAACGGCGAACAGCGCGTAGCCCACCAGCACGGGCACCAGCACCGGATGCACCAGCATCGCCAGCACGGCGACGATCACCACGATCCCGCCGATCGGGGCGAGCACCGCCGGCCGGGCCGCGACCGCGGCCCGCGCCAGGCGGAACGACCCGAGCGCCGCCACCAGAGCCGCGAAGCCGGCGAACCCGGCGGCGACGGCCGCCACCGCGACGATCGCGATGCGGCCGCCCGGCGCGGCACCCCGCGACAGCGCCGCCACGTCGACCGCGATCAGCCAGGCCACCGCCAGCAGCACCGGACCGGCGAGCAGGCCGCGGGCGAGACGGGCCCGGAACAGCGCCCAGCACTCCGCGAGGGTCAGCCACCGCCCGTACGAGATGTGGTGCTGGATCGTGGCCCCGGCGACGAGGAACGCCGCGCCCAGCGTGAACACGGGCAACGAGGCCAGCGACACGATGACGCCGAGCAGGGCGAGGTCGGCGGCCACCCGCCAGGAGTCGTGCTTCATCCCTTGAGCCCGCTCGTGTTGATGCCCTCGACCAGCAGCCGCTGGAAGGCCACGAAGAACAGGAAGACCGGCACCAGCGAGAGCAGCGACATCGCGAACATCGGGCCGACCGAGCTCTCGCTGGTCGAGTCGATGAACAGCGTCAGCGCCACCGGTGCCGTGTAGTCCTTGAGCTCGGACAGATAGACCAGCTGCCGGAAGAAGTCGTTCCAGGTCCAGATGAACGAGAAGATCGCCGTGGTCACCAGCGCCGGGCGCGACAACGGCAGGATCACGTGCCGGAAGATCGAGTACGCCGACGCGCCGTCGATCACCGCGGCCTCGTCCAGCTCCCGCGGGATGCCGCGCATGAACTGGACCATGAGGAAGACGAAGAACGCCTCGGTGGCCAGGAAGTGCGGCACCAGCAGCGGCAGGTACGGCCAGTCGCCGCCGACCCAGCCGAGCGTCCGGAACAGGATGTACTGCGGGATGATCAGCACGTGTCCCGGCAGCAGGAGCGTGCCGATCATGATGGCGAACCAGACGCCGCGCAGCCGGAACCTCAGCCGCCCGAAGGCGTACGCGGCGAGCAGGCAGCTCAGCGTGTTGCCGAGGACCGTCAGCACGGCCACCATCGCGCTGTTGACGAAGAAGCGCCCGAACGCCACGTCGAACTTGTTCCAGCCTTCGCTGAAGTTGGACGGCGTGAACTCGCGCGGGATCAGCCCGATGTTGTTGACGATCTCCTCGGGCGACTTGAACGACGTGCCGACCATCCAGACGAGCGGGTAGAGCACGACCGCGAGGATGAGGACCAGCGCGGTGATCCGGACGGCCTGGCCGGAGCCGCGCCGGGCGGCCTTGGCCGTGGTGGTCTTGCCCGGGGCCGGCAGGACGGTAGAGCTCATCACCGCTCCTCGTTGTCGGAGTAGTGGACCCAGAACTTGCCGGTGTTGAAGAGCACCACGGTGATCAGGCCGACCACGAGCAGGAAGACCCAGGCCATCGCCGAGGCGTAGCCCATGTTCAGCTCGACGAAGCCCTTGTTGTAGAGGTGCAGCGTGTACATCAGCGTCGAGTCGACCGGGCCGCCGGTGCCGCCGCTGAGTACGAACGCCGACGTGAAGCCCTGGAAGCCGTGGATCGTCTCGAGCACCAGGTTGAAGAAGATGACCGGCGACAGCATGGGCAGCGTGATGTGCGTGAACTGCCGCCACGCCCCGGCGCCGTCGACCGCCGCGGCCTCGTACAGCTCGGCGGGCACCTGTTTGAGACCGGCCAGGAAGATCACCATCGGCGCGCCGAACTGCCAGATCGCCAGCAGCATCAGCGTCTCGAGCGCCCACTGCGGATCGTTGACCCAGGGCGCCCCCTCGATGCCGAAGAAGCCGAGGAACGAGTTGACGGCGCCCTCGCGGTTGAACATGCTGCGCCAGACGATCGCCACCGCGACGCTGCCGCCGAGCAGCGACGGCAGGTAGAACATGCCGCGGAAGAACGCGATGCCCTTGAACGCGCGGTTGAGCAGCAGGGCCACGCCGAGCGCGGCGGCGAGCTTGAGCGGCACGGCGACCAGCGCGAAGGTGACGGTGACCCGCACGGCGTGCCAGTACGACGGGTCGGCGGTGAACATCTCGCGGTAGTTGTCGAGCCCGATCCACTCGGCCTCGCCGACGTCGATCAGCGGGCTGTAGTCGGTGAAGCTGAGGTAGAGCGAGAGCACCATCGGGATCGCGGTGATGCCCATCAGCCCGAGCAGCCACGGGGAGAGGAAAACGTATCCGGCCACGTCCTCCCGGCGCCGGCGCCCCCGGCCGCCCCGCCGCGTGGCGGCGGGGGGCGGGGGCACCGGCTCGGTCGGGCGGACCGGCATCTGAGCCATGGTCACGGTGTTGACAGCCCTATCTTCAGCTCTGGCCGATGGCCGCCTTGGCGGCGGTGACGAAGGCCGCGGCGCCCTGCTCGGGCGTCTGACGGCCGTACTGGACCTCCTCGGCGATGCGGACCAGCTCGGTCTTGACCTTGCTGTGGCCGGACGGCGGCACGCCGGGCGAGGTGGGGCCGAACAACTTGCTCAGCTCGTCCTGCACCGCGATGGTCTGCTTCATGGCGGGGTCGGTCACCGTCTCGGCGACCGTCTTGCGCACCTCGAGGTTGGGCGGCAGGCCCCGGTCGGTGCCGAGGATCTTGCCGGCCTCGGGGTCGTTCGCCAGGAAGTTGAGCACGTCGATCACGGTGTCCTTGTGCTCGGTGCCGCGGAACGCCGAGAAGTACATCGAGCCGCGGGCCCACTGGGCGCTGGTGTCACCCGGGTACGCGATGACGCCCAGCTCGCTCTCGGTGTTCTTCTTGAGCTCGGGCATCTGGTTGACCCAGACCCACGAGGTGCCGGCCTTGCCGGTGACCACGAGCTGCTTGCTGATGTCGGTGGCGTTGCCCTCGTGGATCACGTCCGGGGTGGGCGTGGCGCCGGCCTCGCGGGCACCCTTCCAGAGCTGGAACCACTTGGTGATGTCGGCCTCGTCGAAGGCGAGCGTCTTGCCGTTGTAGAGGTCCTTGCCGTTCTGCCGCAGGTAGACCCAGAGGGCCTGGTAGACGGCGCTCGGGTCCTGGGTGCCCGGCACCTTGGCGGTCTTGGAGACGGTCGCCGCCCAGGAGATGAAGTCCTCCCAGCTCATGCCGGTCTTGGGCTCGGGCAGCTTGTGCTTGGCGAGCAGGGTCTTGTCGTACACGAGCCCCTGGGTGTTCTCGCCCATCGACAGGCCGGCGAGCTTGCCGTCGACGGTGCCGTAGTCGATCAGGCCCTTGGAGATCTTGGTGATGTCGAGCTTGCCCTCGTCGGCGTACGGCTTGAGGTCGAGGGTGACGTTGCGCTCCGCGTACTCGGAGAGGTAGTTGTCGTCCATCTGGAAGATGTCCGGCGCGTTGCCGCCCGCGGTCAGCGTGGCGAGCTTGTCGAAGTAGCCCTGGTTGGCCTGCCAGGTCTTCTTGAACGTCACGTTCG
Source organism: Paractinoplanes deccanensis (assembly GCF_016862115.1). GTDB lineage: Bacteria > Actinomycetota > Actinomycetes > Mycobacteriales > Micromonosporaceae > Actinoplanes > Actinoplanes deccanensis. Next base: position 25,633 of record NZ_BOMI01000015.1, on the reverse strand, counting down.
GGTGCTTGGCCGTGTAGAGGTCGAGCGCCTTCTCGGTGAGCTCGGCGCGCTTCTCGGCGCCCCACCAGAAGATGGAGAGCTCGACCTTGTCGCCGGACGAGCCGCCTTCGTCGTCGCCGCCACAGGCCGCCGCGCCGACGAGCAGCGGAAGGGTGAGGGCGGCGGCGAGCAGGCGGCGTCGGGTCCGGTGCCGCGAAGAGGTACGTTGAGCGGGCGTGACGCCCCTCGTGATGGGCTCCATGACGCTGACTCCTTTTTAGGAGGCGACACCTCCGGGGGCGATCACGTCGCCCGGGTCCGCAGGGCTGTGCGGACCCGGGCCCGGCCCCGTCGAGTCGCGGATGACCAGTTCGGTCTGCAGATGGACGTGAGCGGTGGTGCGGCGGTCGTCGCCATGCGCGAGCAGCATGTCGACGGCTGCCCGACCGGCGGCGGCGGTGGGAGTCGCCACCGTGGTCAGCTTCGGGCGGGTGAGCCGGCTGAGCATGATGTCGTCGATCCCGACGACGCTGACGTCCTGGGGCACGCGTGCCCCGGCGGCCAGCAGACCCTCGATGAGACCGATCGCCATGAGGTCGTTGTAGGCGAACACCGCGGTGGCGCCGGCGCGCAGCACGTCCTCGGCGACCGTGAGACCGCCGACCTCCGTCGGCGGGTTCGGTCCGATGATGGTGAGCTCGGCGGACCCGGCGCGGGCCGTGGCGCTCGCCGAGCGGCGGATCTCGCGGCTGGTCCACGAGCCGCGCGGCCCGGCGACCAGGGCGATGCGCCGATGGCCGAGCGCGATCAGGTGCTCGACGGCGCGCCTCGCGCCGCCGGCCACGTCCATCGCGACGGCCGGGATGCCGGTGATCTGCCGGTTGACGACGACCAACGGCACCTCGCGGCTGAGCTGCTCGATCAGCGCGTTGCTCATCCGCGGGCTGCACAGCAGCACGCCGTCGACCTGCTTGGCCAGCGCGCGCACCACCTCCTCCTCGAGCGCCGGGTCCTCGTTGGTGTCGGCGACGAAGATGTGGTGGTCGTGCTTGCGGGCCTGGCTCTCGGCCGCCTTGATCAGCGGCGGGAAGAACGGGTTGGCTATGTCGGCGACGATCAGGCCGATGTTGTACGTCCGGCCGGTGATCAGCGCACGGGCGGCCCGGTTGGGCCGGTAGCCGAGTTGCTCGGCGCAGGCCAGCACCCGGCTGCGGGTGTTCGGGTTGACCAGGTGGGGCGCCGAGAAGGTGCGTGACACCGTGGAGATGTGCACGCCGGACGCCTTCGCGACGTCGCGAATGGTCACCGACACGACGCACCCCTCCACTTCCGGCTTCGCTTCGCTCCGCAGGCGATCGCCTTGTAACCGGTGAGATGTCAGTCGGTTATCCGCCACCCGCAAACCCCACGGGCGTCGGATAACCGAATGCCATCTCACCGGCGGCGATCGCTGTGGTCCCGGTCACTGGTTGACAGACATTAATGCAAGCGGTTGCACACATGTCAATGGCGTTCTGTTGCAGGGAGATGACAAACGGACGCGCGGAAGGCGCTCTTATGAGGTCTTTAACGGGCGAAACGGACGAGGATCGTTGACGCCAAGGAATCGATCTGTCTAACTTCCCTGCAAACCTTTGCTGCGGGGAGGACCCCGAATGAGACGCTTCGCCCTCGTCGGCGCCGGCTCGCGCGCCGAGATGTTCCTCAAGGCGATCACCGCGGAGGAGAACGCCGAACTCGTCGCGCTCGCCGACGTGAACCAGTCGCGCATGGACGCGCACAACCGCTGGCTCGCCACGCCCGTGCCCACCTACCGGGCCGAGGAGCTCGCCGCGATGCTCGCCAAGGAGCGCGTCGACGAGCTCATCGTGACCAGCGTCGACAGCACGCACGCCGGGCACATCGTCACCGCGCTGGAGGCGGGGTGCGACGTCATCACCGAGAAGCCGATGACCGTCGACGCGCCGTCCTGCCGCCGGATCCTCGACGCGGTCCGGAGCACGGGCCGCAAGGTGCGGGTCGCCTTCAACTACCGCTTCAACCCGGTGCACGAGATGGTCCGCGGCCTGCTCGCCCGGGGCGAGATCGGCGAGATCGGCTCCGTGCACTTCGAATGGCTGCTCGACGTGCGGCACGGCGCCGACTACTTCCGCCGCTGGCACCGCGACAAGGCCAACTCCGGCGGGCTGCTGGTGCACAAGTCCGGCCACCACTTCGACCTGGTGAACTGGTGGCTCGGCGCGCGGCCCGAGCAGGTGTACGCGCAGGGCCGGCTCTTCTTCTACGGCGATCAGGGCCGCCGCCACGGATACGCCCGCGACTACGACCGGGCGCACGGCAGCCCCGCCGCGGCCGGCGACCCGTTCGCGCTCGACCTGGCCGGCAACGACAAGCTCAAGGCGCTCTACCTCGACGCCGAGGCCGACGACGGCTACCTGCGCGACCGCAACGTCTTCGCGCCGGGCATCACCATCGAGGACGACCTCGCCGTGCTGGTCCGCTACGACACCGGCGCGACGATGACCTACCACCTGACGGCGTACGCACCCTGGGAGGGCTACCGCCTGATGGTCAACGGCAGCAAGGGACGGCTCGAGCTCGAGGTGGTCGAGAGCGACCACGTCAGCCCGGAGGCGGCCGGCGAGGTGAAGCAGGGCGCGTCGCCCGAGTCCGGATCGGTGACGCTCACCGTCCGGCCGTTCTGGGCTCCGCCGTACGAGGTGGAGCTGCAACCGCACAGCCGGGAGGGGCACGGCGGCGCGGACGCCCGGATGACCGCCGTGCTGCTCGGCGGCCGCACCGACCCGATGCACCGCTCCGCCACCGCCCGGGACGGCGCGCTGGCGCTGCTCACCGGTCTGGCCGCCAACCGAAGCCTCGAGCAGTCGGCGCCCGTGCGCGTGGCCGGCCTGCTCGGAGAGGCCGAGCTGCTTGAGAAGGACGTGACAGCGTGACCGACCCCGTGTTCGCCACCGACCCCGCCCAGGCCGGCATCGCCCGCGACCTGTACGCCGTCGCGCGCGACCTGCCGCTGCTGTGCCCGCACGGCCACGTCGACCCCGCCCTGCTGGCGAACGACGAGCCGTTTCCCGACCCGGCCCGGCTGCTGATCGTGCCCGACCACTACGTCACCCGCATGCTGCTGAGCCAGGGCATCCCGCCGGACCGGCTGGGCGTGCCCCGCCGCGACGGCGGCCCGGTGGAGACCGACGGGCGGGCGATCTGGCGGCTGCTCGCCGAGAACTGGCACCTGTTCCGCGGCACCCCGTCGCGGCTGTGGCTGGAGCGCACGTTCCGCACGGTCTTCGGCGTCGGCACCCGGCTGAGCCGCGAGACCGCCGACGACGTGTACGACGCGATCGCCGCCCGCCTCGCCGAGCCCGGCTTCCGGCCCCGGGCCCTGTTCGAGCGCTTCGGCATCGAGGTGCTCGCGACCACCGAGTTCCCCACCGACGACCTGAGCCGGCACGCGAAGCTCGCCGCCGACGGGTGGGGCGGGCCGGGCGGCCGGGTCATCAGCACGTTCCGGCCGGACAACGTGGTCGACGTCGAGCGCGAGGACTGGGCCGAGGCGGTGGCCCGGATGGGCGAGCTGGCCGGGGAGGACACCGGCACGTACGCGGGCTATCTGTCGGCCCTGCGCCGGCGGCGCGAGGCCTTCATCGCCGTCGGCACCACCTCGTCGGACCACGGGCACCCGACGGCGCGCACCGTGGCGCTCTCCCCCGCCGACGCGGCCGCCCTCTACGACCGGGCGCTGCACGGCGAGGCCACGGCCGCCGACGCCGAGGCCTTCCGCGGGCACATGCTGCTGGAGTTCGCGCGCATGTCGCTCGACGACGGCCTGGTGATGCAGCTGCACCCGGGCGCCGTGCGCGACCACAACCGGCGACTGTTCGCCGCGCACGGGCGCGACGTCGGCGGTGACATCCCGCAGGCCACCTCGTACGTCGACGCGCTGCGGCCGCTGCTCGACGCGTACGGCATGGAACCGCGCCTCACCGTCGTGCTGTACACCTTGGACGAGACGGCGTTCAGCCGGGAGCTGGCCCCGCTGGCGGGCGGCTATCCGGCGCTCTTCCTGGGCGCGCCCTGGTGGTTCCTCGACACGCCGGACGCGATGCGGCGCTTCCGCGAGGCCGTCACCGACTCGGCCGGCTTCTACAACACGGCCGGCTTCGTGGACGACACGCGTGCCTTCTGCTCGATCCCGGTGCGGCACGACATCGCGCGCCGGGTGGACGCCGCCTACCTCGCCTCGCTGGTCGTGCAGGACCGGCTGCCGCTCGACGAGGCCGCCGCGACGATGGCCGACCTCGCGTACCACCTGCCCAAGCGCATCTTCCGCCTGGGCGGCGGATCATGATCGAAGAGGTGCGGGTGCACGACGTCCGCTTCCCCACCGCGGCCGCCGGCGACGGCTCCGACTCCATCAACAGGGGCGACTACTCGGCCACCTACGTCGAGTTGATCACTGATGGGCCCTTCACGGGCACCGGATTCACCTTCACCAACGGGCGGGGCAACGAGATAACCGCGGCGTGCGTACGGGCGCTCGCGCCGGCCGTTCTCGACATGAGCTCCGATCCACTGGACTTCCTGCGGTCGCTCACGGCCGACGTCCAGCTGCGCTGGATCGGGCCTGAGAAGGGCGCCCTGCACATGGCGACCGGCGCGCTCGTCAACGCGGTCTGGGACCTGCGCGCCAAGACCGAGGGCAAGCCGATGTGGCAGCTGCTCGCCGAGATGCCCACCGAGGACCTGGTCGCCTGCGTCGACTTCCGGCACATCGACGACGCGCTCACCCCGTCCGAGGCGGCGGCGATCCTCGACAAGGGCCGCGACGGCATGGCCGACCGGCTGGCGCTGCTGCGTGCGGAGGGCTTCCCCTCCTACACCACCAGCGTCGGCTGGCTCGGCTATCCCGACGACAAGGTGCGCGAGCTGACCCGCGCCGCGTACGCCGAAGGCTGGCGCGCCATGAAGATGAAGGTGGGCGGCCCGATCGAGGACGACGTGCGCCGCGCCCGGATCATCCGCGAGGAGATCGGGCCGGACGCGCTGCTGATGATGGACGCCAACCAGATCTGGGGCGTCGACGAGGCCATCGCGAACATGGCACGGCTGGCCGACTTCGACCCGTACTGGATCGAGGAACCGACCCACCCCGACGACGTGCTCGGCCACGCCCGCATCCAGCGCGCCGTCGCGCCGATCCGGGTGGCCACCGGCGAGGTGGCGGCCAACCGGGTCATCTTCAAGCAGCTGCTCCAGGCCGAGGCGATCGGCGTCATGCAGGTCGACGCCTGCCGGGTCGCCGGCGTCCCCGAGGTGCTGGCCGAACTGCTGCTGGCCGCGAAGTTCGGCGTGCCGGTCTGCCCGCACGCCGGCGGGGTCGGCCTCTGCGAGCTGGTGCAGCACCTTGCGATCTTCGACTATCTGCGGGTGGGCACCTCCCTGGAAGGACGCATGATCGAGTACGTGGACCACCTGCACGAGCACTTCGCCGATCCGGTACGCACCCGGGACGGCCACTACCTGCTGCCGTCGGCGCCCGGATACAGCTCCGACCTGTTGCCCTCGTCGATCGCCGAGTTCTCCTTTCCGGGTGGCCCCGCATGGAACTGACCAGAGCATCGCTGCCCGCCGCCAAGCGGCCTCGCGTCGACCGGCCCGCCGCCGGCATCGTCCACCTGGGACTGGGCGCGTTCTTCCGCGCGCATCAAGCCGTCTTCACCGAGGACGCGATCGCCGAGGGCGGCGGCGACTGGGGCATCGTCGGCGTCGCGCCGCGCTCCCGTGCCGTCGTCGACGCGCTGACCGCGCAGGACCTGCTCTACAGCGTCACCACGCTCGGCCCCGAGGGCACCAGCACCCGGGTGATCGGCGCGCTCGCCGGCGCCTGCCGGGCCGCGGCCGACCCGGGCGCGGTGGTGGCCCTGCTCGCCGACCCGGCGATCCGGGTGGTCACGCTGACCGTCACCGAGAAGGCGTACCGGCTCGACCCGGCCACCGGGCGGCTGCTGCTCGACGACGACCTGCGCGCCGACCTCGAGACCGACCGGCCGCCGCGCACCGTGCCGGGCCTGCTCATCCGGGGGCTGGCCGCCCGCGAGCGCGCCGGCGCCGGGCCGATCGCGCTGGTGAGCTGCGACAACCTGCCCTCCAACGGCCACCGGCTGCGCGGGCTCGTGCACCACCTGGCCGCCGCGACGGCGACCGCCGACTGGGTCGGCGCCAACGTCACCTTCCCCGGCACCATGGTCGACCGCATCGTCCCGGCGAGCACGCCGGAGACGCTCGCGCTGGCGGAGCGCGCTCTGGGCGTGCGCGATGAGGCCGCCGTCTGCGGGGAGCCCTATCTCCAATGGGTGATCGAGGACGACTTCCCCGGCGGGCGCCCCGCGTGGGACCTCGCGGGCGCGGTGATGACCGACGACGCGCGGCCCTGGGAACGCCTGAAACTGCGCGCCCTCAACGGCGTCCACTCGGCAATCGCCTACCTCGGCGCGCTGGCCGGCCGCGAGACCATCGCCGAGGCGCTGCGGATTCCCGGCATGCTCCCGGCGATGCGGCACCTCGTCGCCGACGACATCGCGCCGTGCCTGTCCCCGCCGCCCGGGGTCGACACCCTGGCGTACGGCGACGAGGTCCTCACCCGCTTCGAGAACCCGGCCATGGGGCACCGGACCATCCAGGTGGCGATGGACGGCTCGCAGAAGCTGCCGCAGCGGGTGCTGCACACCATCGACGACTGCCGCGCGGCCGGGGTCACGCCCCACTGGGCGGCGCTGGTGGTCGCCGCCTGGATGCGTTTCGTGCAGGGCACGGCCGACGACGGCAGCGCGCTGCCGCTCGACGACCCGCTCGCCGACCGGATCCGGGCCCGGCTGGCCGCGGCCCCGTCGACGCCCGAGGGTGTGGTGGACGCGATGCTGGGCCTCGACACGGTCTTCTCCGCCGACCTCGCCGCCGACGCCGGCCTGCGGGCCGAGATCGTCACGTGGCTGACGGCCCTGACCAAACACGGCGTCGAGGACACCCTCGCGGGTGTGCGATGACCGCGCGCGTCGCGCTGATCGGTGCCAACGGCCACGGCCAGTGGCACCGCCGCGCCATCCGCGAGTCGGGCCGCGCCCGCCTGGTGGGCCTGGCCGACGTGCGGCCGGTCGACTCGCCGGAGGCGCCGGTCTTCACCGACCACCGCGCGCTGCTCGCCGAGACCCGGCCCGAGGTGGTGGTGATCTGCACGCCGCCGCACACCCACCTGCCGATCGCCCTGGACGCGCTGTCGTACGGCTGCGATCTGCTCCTGGAGAAGCCGCCGGTGACCTCGCTCGCCGCGCACGGCACGCTCACCGCGGCCCTGACGGCGTCCGGTCGCGCCTGCCAGGTCGGCTTCCAGGCGCTCGGATCCACGGCATGGGCACGCTTCCGCGACGCGCTGCCCACGCTCGGCCGGCTCACCGGCATCGGCGCGGTGGCGTCGTGGCGGCGCGACGACGTCTACTACGCCCGCGCCCCCTGGGCCGGCCGCCGCAGCGTCGACGGCCGTCCCGTGGTCGACGGCGCCCTGGTCAACCCGCTCGCCCACGCCGTCGTCCAGGCCCTGGCGACGGGCACGGCCGCCGGCGCGGGCCGGCCCCGGCAGCTGGCCGTGGAGCGCTACCGGGTCCGCGACATCGAGGTCGACGACACGGCGTTCGCCCGCATCACCTTCGACAGCGGCCTGCACCTGCTCGTCGCCGTCACGCTGGCCGGCGAGGACTTCGTGGCCGGCGAGATCGAGGCCCGCGGCGCGGAAGGCCGCGCCCTGCTCGAATATCCGACCGACCGCCTCGCCCTGGCCGGCGAGACCACCCTGACCGAGGTGCCGGGCCGCACCGACCTGCTGACCAACCTGCTCGACCACCGCGCCGACGGCACCCCGCTGCTGGTGCCGCTGGCGGCGACCGCCGACTTCACCACGGTGCTGGAGGCGCTCACGGTGCCCGAGGTCCCCCTCCCCCACCTGCTCAACGGCGACACGGTGACCGTCGACGGCGGCCACCGCACCATCACCGGCATCAACGACGTCCTGCGCCGGGCCGCCGCCACCCTGGCCCTGCCGTCGGAGATGGGCGTGGCCTGGTCGGTCCCGCCCTACCGCCGCCGCCTGCCCGTCACCTGAGGCGCCCTCAGTCGCCCAAGGTCTTTCTCAGGGTGAGGCCGGCGGGCTTGCGGGTGAAGGTGCGCACGGCGGCCACCTTGCCCCGGTCGAAGCCGACGATGCGGACCTCGCGGCCGCCCGTGGCGCCGGGAATCTCCAGGGGGCCCTCGTCGTGACCCAGGTCAGTGGTGCAGCGGGGACGGCCGTCGACGATGACGTCGGCGCGGTCGATGCCCTGGACGGTGAAGGCCGCGGTCAGCCGGCCGCCGGTCTCGGCCAGCTCGACGTCGAAACGGCGGGTGGGCAGCTCGCCGAGGAGCTTGACGGCCTCGGCGAACAGGTCGGCGTCGTCCTCCAGCAGGTCGCGCCGGGTGGTGCTGTGGTGTTTGCGGGGCACGACGCCGTAGTCCTCCAGCGGGGTGCCGGCGTTGGGTCCCACCCGCAGGAAGCGGCGGATCACCAGCGAGAGGCTCGCGCCGCGCGGAAGCTCGCGGTAGGGCGAGTCGGCGGCGTTGGGCAGCCGCGCGATCAGGTCGGCGTGGTGCCAGATGTTGCCGCCGCCCGCGCCGGTGTTGTTGTCGGTGCCGAGGACCAGGCCGATGTCGTTGTCCTGGAAGCCGGCCGCGAAGATGTCCGCCGCCGAGTAGCAGCGGGCATCGGTGAGCAGCACGATCGGCCCGAAATAGGACTGCGGCACGAACGTGAGATCGTCGGGCGAGGTGAGCGGGACGCCGGCCGAATAGAGCGCGCCCGAGTCGAGCGCCTGGTCCATCGACTTGGTCCAGTCCTTCAGCTGGTCGTTCTGCCGGACGATGCGCAGGTTGAGCGGGGTCGCCGCGAACTGGCACGGCTCCGGCTCGACCGGGCGGGCGACGAGCGCCTGAAGGCACATCTCCGAGGCGTAGACCGCGCCACCGCCGTTGCCGCGGATGTCGAGCAGCAGGCCGTCCTGGGGCAGCTCGCCGAGCAGGCGGATGAACTCGCGGACGAAGCCGAGCACGCCGCTGCCGGTGGGCATGAAGGTGCGGATGCGCAGATGCCCGACGACGCGATCGCCGACGGGCACCGGCCGGGCCTCGAACACCGTCGGCATCTCGGAGGGGATCAACCGGGTGGCCTGCCCGTCGTTCAGCACGTCGGGCGCGAAGAGGGCGGCGCGCAGCCAGGCCAGCTGGGCGCCCTCGGCGTCGACGGCGAGCGGCGTCTCGACGGAGGCGGCCGAACCGCCGGTGGTGGTCTCGATCGGCACGACGCTCCAGACGAGCTGGGTCTCGCCCACCTTGCCGTGCCGGTCGAGGTAGCGCAGGTGGATCCAGTCCTCGTCCGGCGGCGGCCCGAACGCGAGCGACCGCACGGTGAACATGCTGACGGCGCGGGCGTGCCGGGCCTCCGGGTTGGCGCCCGGCAGGCACTCGGCGAACCGGTCGATGGCCCGGCCGATCGGCACCCCGTTCCAGTGGGTGATCTCGACGCCGAAGCCGAACGACTCGTCGCCGATCTCGGCCGGCCCGTCCTGGAGCCGGCCCACCAGGTAGTGGGGCTTGCCGCCCTCGACGAACTCCTTGAGCAGGAACGGCAGGTACGCGCTGACGCCGTTGAACGGCTCCGGCAGCGTGTAACGCGTGTGCAGGTCGCGCAGCGAGTTGAAGATGGCCACGAGCTCCTCGTGCAGCCGCAGCTCGCGGTCGGGGACGTTGTCCTGCCGGGCGAGGCGCTGGTCGAGCAGCCGCAGCCGCTGCAACGGGTTGATGCCGTAGCGGGCCACCTTGAAGCCGAGCAGCGCGTAGTTCTGCTCCAGGATGAGCAGGGCCTGCCGTACGATCAGCCGCCGCTCGTCGAGCGTGAGCCGGCCGACCTCGTGGGTCGCGAGAAACTCGGGAAGCGACACCGTCGCCGGAAGATTGCTCTCCGCCTGCGTCATCGCCCCAGCGTAGGACCGCTCGGGCCGCCAGGATCCTGTCCGATCAACGACCCTCCCCACGGAGGACCCGGCGGCGGCCGGAGTGTCCCCTGTCCCGCCCTCGGCCCGCGACGGCAGCTCGGCGACCGGCAGCCCCCGCGAGAATGGGTAGGTGGTCAGGGACCTTGCGACCACGTATGTTCGGGTTCCACGATGGCGCTGGCTCCGGGGAGGCGCAGTGACCACAGGCAAGTGGAGCCTATCCGTTGAATTGCAGCAGATCGCGATGGTGGGAAGCCTGCGGGAGGCGACCATCGTCCTGGGGATCGTTCCCGCAGCTGCCGGCCAGTTCCGCATCGCCGAGTCGGAGTGGTACGACGCCGGACCCGACGTCCAGGCGCTCGACTTCGACGTCTTCTGCGATGGTTCACCGGCCGGCATCTACGTCGTGAAGGCGAGCACATCCGCGGCCGACCGGCCCGCGCATGTCGTCGACGAATGGAACATGCGGCGGGACGCCGTTTCCCTGGCCGGAGTCGAGGTGCCCCGCCTGATCGGTGTCGGCCGCGGTTTGCTGATCGAGGAACGGATCCCGTACTCGTTCCCCGAGGCGCTGTCGGTCGCCGGACGGCGATCGGAGCTCATCAGAGCTTTCGGCACGGCCGTGCGGCGCCTGGTTCATTTCGGCTTCCGGCCTCTGAGTTGTGCGAGCTGGAGATCCCGGGGCACCGACGTCGTGGTCGCCGACTTCGCGAACGAGCTCGGCGCTCCCGCGATACGGCACGACTCTCCCGAGTCGTACATCGAGACCCTCCTCGTGAGCCACCTCGACCTGATCGCATCCGACGAGGAACGGGGCCTGCTCTTCGCCTCGGCCGAGATCTGAAGCCGGTCGGTGGGGCATGGCGACCTTCTCTGACCTCGCACAGGCGATGACCGCCGTCGCCGGGGACCTGCTCGAGGCCGACCGGGTCGCTGGAGTGAGCGACGCGCGGTCGGTCGGCTCGTCGTACGGGACCGCGGTCCGCCCCTTCCGCGAGATCCTGGCCTACACGTTCTCCCTCGAGGATCCCCGCCGGGTTCTCATCGATCGGCCCGCGCGCCCGATCCATGTGCCCTACCTGCTGGCGAACATCCTGTGGACGGTGGCGGGCAGCGACGCCGTGGACGAGATCGGGTACTGGAACCCGCGGGCGATGAACTTCAGCGACGACGGGGCCTGCATCCGGAGCGCGCCCGGTCCGCGCCTCTTCGGAGCCGTCGAGCAATTCGCCATGGCCAGGCGCCGGCTGACGAGCGATCCCAGCACCCGACGGGCGATCATGCTCCTCGTCGACCCGGCCGACCTGACCGCCGACACGAAGGACATCCCCTGCATCGCGTCGCTCCAGTTCTTCCTTCGAGGAGGCCGGCTCAGCGCGATCGGCACCATGCGCTCCCAGTCAGCGATCATGGTCATGCCGTACGACATCCCGCTGCTCACCTCGCTGCAGTGCCTGATGGCCCGCGAATTGGGCGTCGAGGTCGGGACGTATACGCATCACTGCAATTCCCTCCATTTCTATGAGGAGGAATTAGCCGTGACCGAGAGCGTGGCGGCCGGGGATCTGACGAACGTGACGATGCCCGCCATCTGCTCCCTTCCCGGTCTGCGCCAACTGGCTTCGCGCATGACCGAGATGCGGGCCGTGCCGATCGCCACGATCCGGTCCTGGGCCCACGAGGCCGAGCGGGACAGATCCCACTCCTTCTCCAGCGTTGTCCAGCGGATCCTGCTCGGTCATGTCCTCGACACGGCCGGCGACCGCGAGCTCGCCGCGGTATTGCTTGCGGGCGCGGGAGCCGTCGGCGGCCTCAGCGGGCCGGCCACACGAGCGGGACGGTCATAGGTCGGCGAAGATCGACGCCGGCGCGAACCGTGAAGCATTGTCCCGATAGCGCGACCGCAGCGCCGCCCCCACATTCTGATCGGTGAGGTTGGCGAGCTGGGCGGCGTGGAGCACGAGGTCGGCCACGATGGGCCCGATCACGGCCGCCAGCGCGTGCACGTCCACATCGCCGTCATGGTGGTTCTTGTGATCCATCGGCTCCACCATGGCGGCCAGCTTCCCGACGGTCTTCGACAGATGCAGATGGATGTGATTCATCTTGCTGAAGTCGGGATCGTTGATGTCCCACATATCCTGGTCGTACTGCACCTGCAAGGCCTGAAGATGACTCAGGGCGATCTCTATCTCAGCGAGTCGTTCTTTCACCTCTGCCGTACCGCCCGCCCCAGGGGAAAGTGAAGTCGCCATCAACTACCTCCTCATAGAAATCAACGGAATCCGCACAGCTGGGATCAACGACCAAAGCGGCGCGACGGACCTCGTAGCCGAAACCCTCGAGTATCTTGGCGATGCCGGGCTGGGTGCGGCCTCCCACGACCCGGTCGTCGAAGATCAGGGCCCGTGACCCCGACGGGAAGTGGCGAATCAGATTGGGGAGATAGACGTCCCACTTGGTCGAGGTGAAATGGACCCAGCCGCTGGCATCGGCGACGTCCTCGAACGCGATGTTGCGATCACTGCGGTTCGGCTTCCGGGGAAAGCACACCGCGCTCAGCAGCGGCGGCTCGTCACCCCAGTTCGCCAGGCAGTAGGCGGGTGCGAAGTTACCCGGGCCGGACGTCGCGACGATGAAATCGGGAACGAAACTTCGAGTGATCCGCCGCTGGAGCCGCATCAACTTGGCCGAGATGGCGTCCCATCCGAAGTCGATGGTGGCCGCCCGATTGCCGTTCACGCGTGCTTCGGTGACCATGTCGGCGATGTAGAGCGGCAGGTCCGCGAAGTCGTCACCGTAGGGGATCGCATTGATTCCCAGCGGCTCGCACCGGGCGCGCGTGGCCGCCAGCTCCTGATTGCGGACCAGGATGACCGGGGCGACCCCGGTGGACCTGAGCGCGGTGGTCAGCCACGTCGTCAGGGCCGTGAAATTGGGATCGGAGATGCCCTGCCCGAATCCGACGAACGCGACCGACTTGACGGTCAGCATCGCGCGGAGGAACGCCTGCGATGCCGGGTCTCCGATGACACCGGCATAGCTGTCATATCCGAAGACCACACTCTCGGGATGACGCCAATGCCCGTGCAGATGGACGACGTACCTACCCGGTTCCAGCATCTCGGCCTGCATGTCCGCGAACTGGCTCCAGGTGACTGCCTCGCGTTTCGTGCCGAGTTCGAGCAGGCTGTCGTAGTTCGTGGTCATCAGCGGAGCACCCGACGACAGCAGAGCGTCGACGAGCGTCGGATTGTCGATCCTCAGCCTGCCGACGGTGTCGGAAAGCCATTTCGAGTAGTGGCGCCCGGGCATGCGCTTGAGGAAGGTCTCCACCTCCTGCGCCACCGCGATCATCTGGCTCGGGTCGGGCCCTTTGAGGGATCTGAGCCTGGTCCGTGCCCACGTCTTCGGCAGGGACGTGTCGAGGTCGGCGCACCGCTGAATCCCGGCTTCGACAAGGCCGGTCCACGAGGCCTCCGGGACCCCGTTCGTGGCGTGCATCGATGCGCCGGCGCCGACGATGAACACCATGTTGCCATGCTGAATGGCGCTGACCAGCTCCGAGCGGAGATAGCTGCTCACCGCTGCGTTCCTCCCTCCGGCCGGTCGCGCGCCTCGGACAAGGCACGGTCGATCATGCGGCTGACCTCCTCAGCCTGCACCGGGTCCAGCACGTCCACATCCGATGACAGAACGAGTAACGAGCTGCGCGTCCATCCGTTCATCATCTCCTCGAACGAGTCCCGCACTGCGGCCAGAAACTCGACACTGGCGTCCGCTTCTCCCGGGCGGCCTCGCTCGCGTACCCGGCGCACCATCTGCTCGTCGGAGATCTGGCGGAACACGAGCAGGTCCGGCGTCACGTACACCGAGGAGAGCGCTTCTCCGAGCCGTTCGAGCAGCTCGCTTTCCCGTGCGGTCAGCCCGCCCGTCTTCTGGTAAGCCCGCAGGTAGGCGCCGGTGTGCTCGAAAGGCGTACGGTCTTCCATGATCGGCAAGCCGGGAGGCAGATGGTTGTCGAGGTGCGCTCGCAGAGAGACATGGCGTTCCGCCGACGCGACCATGAAGTGGACCTGACTGTGGAAGCCCCAGCGGGGGAAGTCGGCGTAGGCGGACTGGAAAAAGGCGTTGCTGGTGTGCACACGCTCGTCCTCGTAGCGAGTCCAGTGCAGTCGATCGTGCAGAACCGTGGAGAGCGTCGTGGCGCCGGCCGCGATGGCGCCCGTGATCGCGACGTATCCGCCACGCGTGATTGATGAGGTGTCGACTGGTCTCCTTGCGTCCCGCATCCGCAACTCCTCAGGTGCCGCCTCTAGTCCCAGAGCTCCTTACGGATGAAGACCGCGAGGCCGGCCACCACCGCGTCTCGATAAGTGTTGGCCCGGTCCAGAACGCCGTCCGTCATGACGCCGAAGAAGCCACCCCGCTGTTTGAGGTTCCGTTCGGCGAAGATCTCGTCACACGCCGCGCCGAGCTCCAGCCCCGCGTCCATGAGCGTGAGGATCGGCGGCGGTACCGGCATCCGTATCGTCGTCCCGGAGCCTTCGCGGCCCTCGCGGTCGACAATCACCGCCCAGCCGGAGTCGTACCACCTGTCCGCGACCTGGTGCAGGCCGCCCTCCAAGCCGATGCCGAAGTCGGCGTCACCGGCGTTCAACGCGTTTCGGGCTCTATTGCGTGCGCCGCAGAGAGCCTCGGTATCGGACCGCGGCTGATCCGGCACGCCGGAAGGGACGGAATGCAGGGAGAATTGCCACTGCTCATCCGGCCAGACGCTGCCGAATGCGGAGCGGACGGCATCGGCCTTGGTGGGGTTCTTCGACCCGATGGCTACGCGCATGATCTGTTCTCCTGGGTGCGACTGAAGGAACGCCGAAGCGTGCTGGTCAACGATCGGCGTGCAGGTCGCCCAGGATTTCGACAGCATCGTCCGGCTCGACGTCCTCGGTGGCGTCGAACAGCTGCTGGACGATCGCGCGGTCGAGCGACTCATAGACGACGAGGTCTCTGGTCGCCGCGCGGCCGGAGGTCGCCAGCCGGCTTCCGAAGTCGGTGTCCGCGGCCGGCACGCCGAAGAACCGCGACAGTTCGATCATGGCCTCCAGCGGACCGGCGGAGCCGTGGACACCGTTGCGGGAGATCGTGACGGCACCGATGGACAGCGCCTCCCGTTCGCCGTGCAGGAGGCCACGGATGGAGCTTTCGCTCGCCTTCGCCGGATCGGTCGCGCCGACGACATCGGCCCGGAAAGCACTCCAGGCGGGCTCGGCCCACCTGACCTCGAGTGCCACAACTCGCGCCTCGGGTTGCGTGTAATGCTCCAACTGCTCGGGATGGAACCCGTTGAGAACGATGACGGCACCCTCGTCGGTCGTGGCCTTGGTCGCGTATGTACCAGGAGCGAGCTTGACGGGCGCTCGGCCGTCGATCAGCTCGGCCAGCCGCCGCGCGGAAACGCTCGTCGAGCTCAGAAGCTGGTGTCCGCCCAGAACGGGCACCCCCGCCCGCATGTCGTCACCGAACGCCCTGTCCAGCGCCGCCGAGGCGGTCGCCGACAGGGCTTCGGCTCCCCGCTGGGAAACGTAGTTGATCACCCCGTAGTGACGGGGAATGACGCGGGCCAGCCTGCGCGGGCCCAGCACCGCGGCGCCGTGGATCGACAATCCGTCGCGCTCGAGAACGTCGACGACGACCCGCAATGCGGCGGAGCGGCTCGGTTCGCTGTAGAGCAGTTCCGGCTTCAAGAAAACGAGAGCCTGTTTCTGTTTCTCCGCTGTGCCGGGCGACTCGGGTGCCGACAATTCCGCCACCACCGCGAAGTCCAGTTTCCCACGGTCGATGCAAGCCAGGCCGTCGAGGATGTGGCTGACCGTCATGAACCCTTCTCTCCGTATCGTCGGGATCGGGAGCGAATCTTGGGCGACAGTGCTCGTCCATGGTAGCCAGGGCGGCTCCCGCGATCGACGTGAGACACACGGAGGTGGACCGGCGGCCGCCGTCCGCCCCAGAAGGTGATCGAGGGTTGCGGCGGCCTGCGAAGATCGCCCGGTGCGGGGGTTCGTGGTGGCTGGGCTGGCGGTGCTGCTCGCCGGGGTGTTGGCGCTGCATCGGTTCGTGCCGGGGCTGGGGATGCGGCTGGGCAGTGCGGTCGAGACGTTCCTGCCGTGGCTGGGCCTGGCGATTCCGGTGCTGGCCGGGCTCGCGTGGTGGCGGCCCCGGGTGGCGCTGCCCGCGGTGGCGTTGCCGCTGGCCGCCTGGCTCGCGCTCTTCTGGGGTTATGTGGTGCCGTCGCGGGACCGGTCGCACGACCTGGTGGCGGTGCAGCACAACGTGAGCGACGAGAACGCCGACCCGGGCGGCACGGCGCGGGCGCTCATGGCCGCCGGGCCGGATCTCATCGGCCTCGAGGAGGTCACGGCTCCGGCGGTCACCACCTATGAGGCCGTGTTCGCGGCCGCCTATCCGTATCACAGCGTGCAGGGCACGGTCGGCCTGTGGTCGCGCTATCCGCTCGCCGAGGCGGGGCCGGTCGACCTGCGGCCGGCGGATTTCGGTGCCGACTGGAACCGGGGGCTGCGGGCGGTGGCGCGCACCCCGCGGGGCGACCTGGCCGTCTATGTGGCGCATCTGCCGTCCGTCCGGATGGGGCTGGGTGGCTTCGATTCGGTTCACCGTGACGAGGGCGCCGTCAAGCTCGGCGCGGCGCTCGCGGCGGAGCCACTGCCGCGGGTCGTGGTGCTGGGCGACCTCAACGGCACGGTGCACGACCGCGGCCTCGGCCCGGTGCTGGAGCACGTGTCGACCGCGCGCGACTTCGCGTTCAGCTGGCCGGCCCGGCTGCCGGTGGCCCGCATCGACCAGATCCTGGCGCGCGAGCTGACCGTCACCGGCGTCCGTGCCCTGCCGCGGACCGGAAGCGACCACCTCCCGATCGCCGCCGAGATCGGGGCCTAGCCTGCATTCCCAGCCCTCGCGCCGGGCCACGGCTGCCGCGGTCGTTGTCCTCGCTGCGGGAGTGCGCCTCGAAGACGATGTCAGTGGACATCCGTTATCAATACACGGATGTCGCGGCGGAGGGTGTCGCCGGGCGGGATCACCAGTGGGTCGGTGTAGGCCAGGGCGGCGCACACGCCGATGTACTCCTCGGTGCGGACGAACCAGCGGTCGTCGCCCGCCAAACCGCTGAAGACCAGTCGGTACGAGTCGTCGACCGTCAGCGTCAGCGCCGGGTCGTCGCTGCCGTTCCCGGCCGACGACACCGCCCTGCCCGGCGGGCAGCGCCAGAAGAAGCCGCCGTATCCGGCTCCCCCGGTGCGTCCGTTGGTTGCCGGGCTGCCGAGACTGACAGCTTGCGTTCGCGGGGCCGTCAACGCGTACGAGAAAGACAGCTCCCACCCCTCGGAAGCGGGAGTCGCGGCAATCCGCCGGTGCTCGGTCAGCAGCGTGCGGCCGTTGCCGTCCTGCCAGACGAGCTCGTGCGGGGAGAGGTGGCGGATGCGGCCGTGGTCCTCGCGCCAGACGTAGCCCTCGCCGCGGACGAACGTGCGGCCGCCCCAGAGGTTCCAGCCGTTGACGTCGGCGACGGTGAGGGAGGCGCCGAGGTGCCACGGATGGTCGAAGCAGAGCGCGTCGGTGACGACGGTGCCGCCGAGGGTGCGCACGGGATGGAGGTACGGGCGGGGGCCGAGCCGGATGTCGAGCTCCGGCTCGCAGACGTAGTCGTACAGCGTCACGAGACGGCCGCCCGATAGCCCTCGTACGCCTCGGCGAGCACCTCGGCGCCGGGACGCGACCAGACGTCCTCGTGGAAGACCTCGACCTCGACCCACCCCTGGTATCCGGCCTCGGCCACAGCGCGGGCGAAGCGCCGCATGTCGACCGAGCCGGTGCCGGGCAGCCCGCGGCCGAGCAGCACGCCCTCCGGCAGCGGGGTGATCCAGTCGGCGAGCTGGAAGGCGGCGATCCGGCCCTCCCGGCCGGCGGCGGCGATGCCCTCCCACACCTTGTCGTCCCACCAGAGGTGGTACGTGTCGACGACGACACCGACGGCGGAGGCGGGATAGGGCGCGGCGAGCCGGAGCGCCTGATCCAATGTGGACACGACACACCGATCGGAGCAGAACATCGGGTGCAGCGCCTCGATGGCCAGCCGCACACCGGCCGCCTTGGCGTCCGGCACGAGCGCGCCGATCGCGTCGCCGACATGCCGCCGGGCGCCGTCGAGGTCACGGCTGGCGCCGGGCAGGCCGCCGCTGACGAGGACGAGCGTGTCGGTGCCGAGCGCGGCCGCCTCGTCGATGGCGCGCCGGTTCTCGTCGTACCAGCCGGCCTCGTGGAAGAAACCGCTGCGGCACAGCGACGACACGGTGAGCCCGGAGTCGCGCATCAGCCGGGCCGCCTTGTCGACGCCGTACGCCTGCACCTCCTCACGCCACAGGCCGACCGCGCGCACCCCGGCGGCCACGCAGCCCGCGGCGAGCTCGTCGAGCGGCCAGCGCTTGGTGGTGGCCTGGTTGAGCGAGAAGCCCCTCATCGCCCCATCCCCACGGTCGTGAGCCACGCCTCGGCACGGTGGGTGGCGAGGTCGGCGTCGGGCAGGATGCCGGCCTCGTCGGCGAGCCGCATCAGCGCCAGCAGGTGCCGCGGCGAACGGCCGGACTGGGCGCCACCGACCATGGTGAAGTGATCCTGGTGGCCGGCCAGCCAGTTGAGGAAGACGATGCCGGTCTTGTAGTGGTAGGTGGGCGCCGCGAAGAGGTGCCGGGCGAGCGGCACGGTCGGACCCAAGATTTCCTCGTACGCGTTGACGTCGCCCTCGTCGAGCGCGCGGAACGCGGCGGCGGCGGGCGGGGCGATGACGGCCAGCACCCCGAGCAGCGCCTCGGAATGCCCCTGGTCGTCGCCGAGGATGAGGGACGGGTAGTTGAAGTCGTCGCCCGTGTACATCCGCACGCCCTCGGGCAGCCGGCGGCGCAGCGCGACCTCGTAGTCCGCGTCGAGCAGCGAGATCTTGATGCCCTCGATCCGGTCGCGGTGCGCGTCGATGATGTCCAGGACGGTGTCGTCGCCGCCCCAATATCCGGCCAGCAGCGGGTCGAACGCCTCGCCGAGCCAGTGCAGCAGCACCGGTCCGTCCGAAGAGGACAGCAGCTCGCCGTAGACCTGGCGGTAGTCGTCGGCGTCGCGGGCGGCCGCGGCGAGATGGCGCGAGCACATGATGACGGGCGTGGCGCCGGCCTCGCGGACGTCGCTCAGCTGTTCGAGGTACGCCTTGGTGATCTCGTCGAGCGTGGCCGGGCCCGCGGGCAGCTGGTCGGTGCCCACGCCGGCGACGATCGCACCCCCGGCGGTACGGGCTTCCGCGGCGCTGCGGCGGATCAGCTCACGCGTCGCCGCGTAGTCGAGGCCCGCGCCCCGCTGGGCGGTGTCCATGGCCTCCGCGACGCCGAAACCGTACTCCCACAGGTGATGCCGGAAGCGCAGCGTCGTGTCCCAGTCGAGCGCGGCCGGCGCCCCGGGGATGTTCTCCTTGCCGGGATCGGCCGTCACGGGTGCGGCAGCGTACGCGATCCGGGACCGGAAGCCCTTCTTCCGGCGGAACTCCTGGCCGTGGCCGCTGAAGATCATCGGCCCAGCTCCGGGATCTCCAGGCGCCGGCCCTCGCGCGACGACTGGAGGCCGAGCTCGGCGACCTGCACGCCGCGTGCGCCGGCCCACAGATCTCCCGTGTACGGGGCGTCCTCGGCGACGTACCGCAGGAACTGCTCCCACTGCGCCCGGAACCCGTTGGCGAAGACCTCGTTGTCGGGCACCTCCTGCCACTGCTCGCGGAACCGTTGCGCCGTCGGCACATCGGGGTCCCACACCGGCTTGGGGGTGGCGGCCCGGGGCTGGACGCGGCAATGGTGCAGCCCGGCGACGGCGCTGCCGTGGGTGCCGTCGACCTGGAACTCCACCAGTTCGTCGCGATTCACCCGTACGGCCCAGGAGCTGTTGATCTGAGCGATGATGCCGCCGTCGAGCTCGAAGAGCCCGTAGACCGCGTCGTCGGCGGTGGCGTCGTAGGGAGCGCCGGACTCGTCCCAGCGGCGGCCGATGTGGGTGACCGAGCGGGCCGTGACGGCGCGCACCGGCCCGAAGATCTGCTCGAGCACGTAGTGCCAGTGCGGGAACATGTCGAGCGTGATGCCGCCGCCGTCCGCGGAGCGGTAGTTCCACGAGGGGCGCTGCGCGGCCTGCCAGTCGCCCTCGAAGACCCAGTAACCGAACTCGCCTCGCACGGAGAGCACGCGCCCGAAGAAGCCGCCCTGCACCAGCCGCGCGAGCTTGCGCAGGCCGGGCAGGAAGAGCTTGTCCTGCACGACACCGTGCTTGACCCCGGCGGCGTCGGCGAACCGGGCCAGCTCGACGGCCTCGCCGAGGCTCTCGGCGACCGGCTTCTCGGTGTAGATGTGCTTGCCGGCCTCGATGGCCTGGCGCAGCGACTTGACCCGGGCACTGGTCACCTGGGCGTCGAAGTAGACGTCGACGTCGGGCCGGGCGAGCGCGCCCGGCACGTCGGTGGTCCACTGGGTGAGCCCGTGCCGCTCGGCGAGAGCGCGAAGCTTGGCCTCGCTGCGGCCGGCGAGGATCGGCTCGGGCCAGAGCACCGTGCCGTCGCGCAGCGGCAGCCCTCCGTCCTCGCGGATCGCGAGGATCGAACGGATCAGGTGCTGCCGCAGGCCCATCCGGCCGGTGACGCCGTTCATGACGATGCCGATGGTGGTTCGATCCATGCTGTTGCCTCCGGGGCCTTGAAAAGTCCTGAGGTAAGCGCTTTCCTGGAACCGTACTCGGCGTGCTGCGGAACGGGCAAGAGCGCGGGGCGGTATCCTCCGGGCAACTGCCGGGCCGCGCTTCGTTCCACGTGCGTCGATCTGCGGTGTCGGCGTGTGTTGTTTGTCGTGGGGAGGCGTATGGCGACCTTGGCGGATGTCGCGCGCCATGCCGGGGTGTCGACCGCGACCGCGTCCCGCATCATCAACGGCAGCCCCAAGCCGGTCACCGAGGAGCTGCGCGCCCGCGTCCTCGCCGCCGTCGCCGAGTTGCGCTACGTGCCGAACGCGCACGCCCAGATGCTGGCCCGGTCCCACCGCAACGCCGTCGGCGTGATCGTCCACGACGTCTCCGACCCGTACTTCGCCGAGATCACCCGCGGCCTCCAGCGGGTGGCCACCGCCAACGGCCGGCTGGTCATCATCTGCAACAGCTTCCGTGACCCCGCCCGCGAGATGGAGTACATCGACCTGCTGCACGCCCACCAGGTCGCCGCCATCGTCATCGCCGGCTCGGGCTATCTGGACTCGACGGCGGCATCCGAGCTCGACGACCGCATGCGAGCCTTCGAGGCCACCGGCGGCCGCATCGCGGTGATCGGCCGCCATCAGCATCCCGGCGACGCGGTCCTCCCCGACAACGAGGAAGGCGGCTTCCTGGCGGGCGCCCACCTGTTCGAGCTGGGCCACCGGACGGTAGCGGTGATCGCCGGCCCGTCCTCCCTGACGACGACGGTCGACCGCCTGGCCGGCCTGCAACGCGCGGCCGACCAGTTCGGCGGCACCCTCCAGGTGTCACACGCCGACTTCACCCGCGACGGCGGCGAGGCGGCAACCACCGAGATCCTGGCCGGCGACCCCGAGGTGACCGCGATCGCCGCCCTCAACGACTCGATGGCCGTGGGCGCCCTGGCCGCCATGCGCACAGCGGGCCGCCGCCTGAGCATCATCGGCTTCGACGACATGCCCATCGCCCGCGACGTGACCCCGGCCCTGACCTCGGTGCGCCTTCCCCTCACCGAACTGGGCGAACGAGCCATGACCATGGCCTTGGACGGCGCCGCCACCGATGAGCCCCGAGTGGAGCACGTCCCCGCGGAGCTGATCCTCCGCGAGAGCACATGGCCCCTCGCCCAGCCGGGCGGCTGACCCCTCCCAGCGCCATCCACACACCACCGGCCATCCACAGGTCGCACCTATCCACAGCCGACGGCCTTCCACAGCCGGCGGCCCTCCACAGCCGACGGCCCTCCACAGCCGACGGCCCTCCACAGCCGGCGGCCCTCCACAGCCGGCGGCCCTCCACAGCCGGCGGCCTACCCACACGCCGGCGCCGCCCACTGCAACGCGGTCCACAGCCCGAGATATCCAGGGCACGCGCCTTGTCCACGACTCGCACGCCATCCAGGACGCCCATTAACCACCGCACCTGCACCCACCACCTTGGCGTCCACGGCACCCGCGATGGACCGCCCGGACATGTCCCGGCGCCCGGGCCACCCACAACCCGTCGCCCACAACCCGTCGCCCACAACCCGTCGCTCGCAACGCGCGAGCGTCCACAGCCCGAAATGTTCTTTAACCGTTGTCCACAGCGCTGGCGGGGGTTGTTGCAGATCATGGCTCTCATCTGGGTGGTAGCGGGAACGTGATTGCCGGCGTTTGCAGGATTGGTGCAATTCATTGACGTTTGCCGATGTCATTGCCTAGCGTGCGCCAGGAAAGGCCTTACCTCAGGCTAACCGGAAGGTGTCGCATGCGTAGACGAACGTTCCTTCGGCTCTCGGCTGGGGCGATCACCGTGAGCTCGGCGGGTGTCGCCCTCTCGGCGAATGGGGCGCTGGCCGCTTCAGCGACCGGCGCGGGCGGCTCCGCGGCCGGTGGGCTCGCCTCGTCGGGGCTCGGTTCTTCGGGGCTTGCGGCGTCGGGGCTCGCCTCGTCGGGGGTTGCGGCGTCGGGGGTTGCGGCGTCGGCTGGTGGGCTTGCGGCGGGCGACGACGGCGGGCTCTCCGACATGGGGGCGGGTCAGCGGTTCATTGTTGCGGGCGATGGGTCGGGGGACTTTTCCACAATCCAAGAGGCTGTGGATGCGGCGAGCGACGAGGAGGTGCTCATCGGCGTACGGCCTGGGACCTATCTTGGGCAGGTCGTGGTGCCGCAGAGCAAACCGGGGATCAAGCTGGTCGGGCTGGGGCGTCGGCCGGCGGACGTGGTGATCGCGGACGATCGGGCGAACGGGACGCCGAAGCCGGGTGGGGGCACCTGGGGGACGACGGGCAGCGCGTCGGTGACGGTTGACGGGGCCGGGTTCGAGGCGCGGAATCTGACGTTCGCCAACCTTTTCGACGAGGCGGGGCACCCGGAGATCACCAATCGGCAGGCGGTCGCGGTGTTGACGCGGGCGGATCGGGTGGTGTTTCGGGATGTGCGATTCCTCGGCAACCAGGACACGCTCTATGTGAACAGTGCCGACGCGGCGACGGTGGCTCGTGCGTACTTCCGGGACTGCTACGTGGAGGGCGACGTCGACTTCATCTTCGGGCGGGCGACGGCGGTGTTCGAGCGGTGCCGCGTTCACTCGCTCGATCGGGCCTCGACGCCGGCCGGATATGTCACCGCGCCGAGCACGTCGATCGGCAATCCGCACGGGCTGCTCTTCGCGCGGTGCCGGCTCACGTCGGACGCGCCCGAAGGGTCCGTTTTTCTCGGGCGGCCCTGGCATCCGAGCAACGACCCGTCGGCGATCGGTCAGACCGTCATCCGGGAATCGTTCCTCGCGGCGCACATCGGCGCCACGGCGTGGAGCGACTTCGGGACGTGGCCGTGGCGGGAGGCCCGATTCGCCGAATACCGCAACTACGGGCCCGGGGCGATCGAGTCACCCGACCGGCCGCAGCTTTCCCGGGCGGAGGCGGCCGAGTACACGCCGGCGGCCTTCCTGCGGGGCGCCGACGGCTGGGCGCCGGATCTATGCAAATAACCTGCGTTGCTGCATCCATTGACGGCCATCACCGCCTGTGAAAGCGTCGCGGGCAAGCGCTTTCCTGCACTTTGCATGCGGTTCCACCGACCGCTTCCCAGGAGTTGCCATGCCCAGATTCGCGGCCGTCGCCGGCCTCGCCTTTCTCGTGACACTGACCGCCGCACCCACTCCGGCCGGCGCCACACCCGCGCCGGACGAGGCCGCCCCGGCGCCGATCGGAGCCGCCTCCGCCCAGGCCCACGCTGGGGCGGCGCTGCCGGCATCGACGTCCGCTCACACCGCGGCGCTGCCCGCATCCACATCCGCTCACACCTCGGCGCTCCCGGTATCCGCGTCCGCTTACACCTCGGCGCTCCCGGCACCCGCGTCCGCCCACACCTTGGCGCTGGCCGCATCCACCTCCGCCCACACCTCGGCGACGCTCGCGGCATTGGCGGTCTCCCCCGCCTCGGTGGCGCTTGCAGCATCCGCGCAATTGCACACAGCCTTCGCGCAGGCCCACGCCGCACGCGCTGCTGCGGCTCCGGTGATTCCTCCGGCGGCGCTCAAGCTTGCGCGCGAGACCCTGCCGGCGAATGACGGCTGGGGGTCCGCGGGCGCCGGGACCACCGGCGGGTCGGCCGCCGATGACGCGCACGTGGCGGTTGTGCGTACCCGGGCCGAGCTCATCGCGGCGCTCGGCGGTGACGCCGCGGCGAACGGGCAGAACGCGACGCCGAAGATCGTGCTCGTGAGCGGGCGGATCGACCTGCGCGAGGGCAAGAGCTGCGACGACTTCGCCGATCCCGCGTACGACCTGGACGCCTTCCTCGCCGCCTACGACCCGGCCGTCTGGGGGCGCGCGACCAGGCCGTCGGGGCCGCTCGAAGATGCCCGTGTGCAGTCGACGCGCAATCAGTCCGCCCAGATCCGGATCAACGTCGGCAGCAACACCACGATCGTCGGGATCAACGGTGGCCGGCTCGACCACGGCAGCCTGGTGCTCACCAACGTCAGCAACGTGATCATCCGGAATCTCGAGGTGACCGATGCCGCCGACTGCTTCCCCGCGTGGGACCCGACCGACGGCTCCGCCGGCAACTGGAACTCGCTCTACGACCTGGTCTCGCTGAGCGGCGCGACCAATGTGTGGCTCGACCACAACACGTTCAGCGACGGCAACAACCACGACAGCGACCAGCCGTTGTATTTCAACCGCCCTTACCAGGTACATGACGGCGCGACCGACTTCATCCGGGGCTCGGACCTGATCACGGTCTCCTGGAACGACTACTACGACCACGACAAGACAATGTTGATCGGCTCGACCGACACGCCCGGCGTCGACGTGGGCAAGCTGCGCGTCACCGTGCACCACAACCGCTTCGGCAACGTCATCCAGCGCGCGCCACGGGTACGGTTCGGCCAGGTCGACGTCTACAACAATCTCTACGTCGCCACCGACGAGGAGTACGGCTACTCGCTGGGCGTGGGCGTCGAGTCGAGCATCTACGCCGAGAACAACTACTTCCGGCTGAGCGCGGATGTGCCCGCGTCCGACGTGATCGCGTACTGGAGGGGCACCCGCATCACCACGGTCGGCAACCTCGTCCAGGTGTCCGGACGCGCGCCGCAGCCGGTCGACCTCGTCGGTGCGTACAACGCGGCGTACGAACCCGATCTGAGCCCTGACGCCGGCTGGACCCCCACCCTGCGCACCCGCCTCGACCCCGCCCAGGCCGTCCCGGCGATCGTCGCGGCCGGGGCCGGCGCCCGCCGCCTCC